>NZ_CP141047.2:0-918089 GCF_034647055.2 Mycoplasmopsis felis | reverse complement strand
AATTTATTAAATAGTGGATTTCAATTTCTTAACCCTATTAATTTAGTTATTGATGAATCACAGGTTTTGAAGAACCCTAAAAGTAAATTAACGAATTTAATAAGATGGTGAAGTTTTAAATATGCTAAATTATTGCTTTTAAGTGGAGATCCGATTTCTAAAGGTTATCAGAATCTTTATTCACAAATGATGCTCTTAAATTTATTTGATAAAAAATACAAGTATAAAAATTTTATTAATGATTATTGCAGATATTACATACCGACTGGAAAGCATTTTCAAATCATAAATGGTTATAAGAATACTGAGGATTTACTGGAAACCTTGTATTTAAAATCTTATTTTTTGAAAACAGAACAAGCAATTGAATTACCAGAACAAAGAGATTTTTTTATTAATACAGAAATACCGAAAGAATATTTAGATGTTTTAAAAGATAAGGGAATTATTAAAGACAAGTGTAGCATTTTATGTGATACGTCTATAAAGTTATTGCATACATTGAGACAATTGTGTTCGGGTTATTTTATTGATGATAAAACTAAGAGCACGATAAATTTAAATGATTCAAAACTTAGTGAGTTAAATTCATTAATAGAAAACAGCACATATAGTTTTACATTATTTTATAACTATGTTGGAGAGTTAAACACAATTAAGGAGTTTATAAAAGAAAACCATCCAGAAATTGTTATATACGAGATAAACGGACAAAATGACCAACTTAATTTAGCAATTAGTGAACAAAAAAGGATGATTGTATTAATTCAATATCAGAGTGGAGCAAGAGGAATAGATGGATTGCAGCATAAGATTTTTAACCAGATTTATTATTCTTTAACTTTATCTGGAGAATTATTCAAGCAAAGCAAAAAGAGGATACACAGAATCGGACAAAATCAAAAAGTTAATTATTACTATTTATTTAATAAAAACAGCATTGAAAATAAGATATATAAAACATTAGAAAAGAGCATTGACTATACATTAGAGATGTTTAATAATGATTTTAATTTAACAGGAGAAGTATAATGGAGATTAATTTAACACTAAAGGGGGAGATCTTTTATGATGAAATTAATAATAAATACCGTATTTATTTGCTAATGAATCAAGATGGAACACTATAACAGAGAATTTTAATATTACACATACAACAACGAACAACTTATTAGGTAGTGCAAGAATTTCAGATGTTTTATTTGATAATAATACAGTTTCATTTTCTAATTCCATTGCTAATTATTCTCTTAACTTAGGAGATGATTTCGATAATGTTAACCAAATAAATTATTACGATAATAACGGAAATATCGCTTTTTCAACTAATACTCTTTTTAATAAATCGCAATATGATAATTTAATTCAAAATTTACACGTTTCATTTAATTGATACGAGGACAATACACCCAATCCACTATTAGCAAATCAATTCGCAAGATTATTTACTGATATTTCAGAAATTGAAAAATTTAAAATAACACATATAAAATTTCTATATGATGGAAATTCTCCAAGCGGTAAACCAGTAGAGGTTATAGAAGAAATACCTGAAATTAATTTCACAATAGATGGAAACGATTTAATTATATGAGTTCCCTTAGTTAATGAAACAAGAGAATATGTGCAAACATATAGCAATTTATCTTTAGGAAATAAAGAGACAAACACATGGTGAACGCCAGAATTTAAACCGTGAATAATTCCTCCAGGTTCCCCTTATGTTTATTATTTAGCAAAATTTATAATTAGGATGGTAGATAATGAGTAGACAAAATATTAACAGAACCGAAAAAATAACATTCGATAATAAAGTAAATTTAAATAACGGGATTCAATATACAGAAAGAGATAAAATAAAATTAATTAGTGCAGAAGATATCAACGAAATAAAAGAAAAAGTTAACAACATATCAGAAGCAGTTAACAACTTAATTGAAAACGATAAAATAAACAACCAGAAAGCGCAAGAAAACGCAGAGAGTTATAATTCTTTAAATAGTAATTTATCGCATCATATAACGCAATTAAATAGCGATTTAGAAAGCAATCAAAACGATCGTAATTCTATAAGACAATCAATACAAGAAAAAGAGAGACAAATAAATACAAATATACAAGAAATCCAGCGAAATTTAGGTAATTCTATTGAACAATTACAAACGAAAGCAGTAAGAATAGAAAGTGAATTGAATCAAAATGGAGTCCATACTATACAAAATCAAGGAGCGCTCCAAAGGTTAGAAGTAAGCATAGAGAGATGTGTATAAATAAACCAGTAACCCTTAATTTGAATATTAAACCAGAGCAAGATTTATATAAAAATAATTCCATAAATAGTGTAAATAATTACATAAGTACAATTAAAAAAACAGTTATAAATTACTTTAGTGACTGAAAGGTTCAAAGATGACAAAAGTTCCTTAAGATTGATAAAGTAAAATATTCAGAACTAACGCATAATCCATTTTTTAAGAATTCAATTGTATGAGAAAAAGCAGAAAATAACGAGTTGCATAATTTAATTCTAAAAAATACAGAGGGTATCTTAAATGGGCAGAAAACCTGATGCATGAAGAACAACTACTAATTTAAATATTATGGAGTTGTTTTCTGGTATTCAAGCAACTAAAAGAGCAGCAATTGAATTTAAAAATAAAAATATAAATTCACCTGTTTCTTTTGATTTTGTAGGAACATGTGAATGAGGAGTTAATGAGATAATTAATAGCGCAATAATTCACAAAGATTTAAAAGAACCAAATCCTTTATTATTAGAGTATTACGGGTTTAATTATGTGCAAGAAATAAACAAATATTTATCTAATAACATTTTTTCATTTAACACAGAAAAACCAGCAAAACATATTCTAAGACTAAGTGATTATCATAAAAAGTTATTAATAACAAGCAGTATCTTAAATAAAAATATTTCAGATATTAAGCAAATGAATTCGTATGATATAGATGCAAGAAAACCGGATTTATTAACTTATTATCTCGCGTAAAGATTTGTCAACTATGAATCAACAAGCAATAAAGGACTTAATTTAGAAAATTAATTATTCTTAGTATGAGAAGTGAGAAGAATGGTAACATAAATTCATAAACCAGCATTTTTATTAATGGAAATGTAAGGGCAATAACTAATAAACAAAATATAAATGATTTTAATTCACTTATTGAAAAATTAAGTTCGATCGGTTATAATTCTTTTTATATAAAACTTAATGGTTTAGAATCTGGAAGCATTCAGCATAGATCACGTGTGTTTATGTTATCAATTCGCAATGACTTAAATGTTCCATTTTCAAATAATGAGGAGTTTAATAATTACGTTTTAGAAATAGCAAAAAAATATCAAAATACACCAGAAGAACAAGAGCAAAAATATAAGAATGCTATTTTTACAAGCACAGAGCATTTCCATGAGCAGTTGAGAGCAATAATTAAAGACAAAAGACAAAAAGACGGGAAGAGTGTTTTTTTAGATAAAAAAATAGTTAGGTTAAATCCCGAGTATAACAAAAACTTTTATATAAATACAATATTAAAAAAAGCAGATTTAGAATATGTAAACAAGCAGTATGTCGTAGAGTTAGATAAATCTTTCCAAAATTTTATTGACTTTAAAGCAGAGAATCTTTCCAATTATAGAAATTTAACTCCGAGGGAGAGATTTATATTTACAGGATTTAGAGAAAGAGATTATGAGAAAATAAAAGAATTCCAAGAGCACACACATAACTCTATTTCTACATTAAATAGACAGACAGGGAATAGCATTTTAGTTAATGTTTTAGTTGTTTTATACGATGTGATTTCTAAACTGACAGAACTAAATAAAAATAACATTGTTAAAAGTGAATTAAATAATAATTTTAATTCTTTAAATGCTTATATTAATGAACTAATTAATGATATAAACATAAAAGTAAAAAAACAAAGTTCTAAATTACAAAGCAGATGAGAAAAAATTAAAGAGTATTATTCAGAGACTTTTGCAGAAATACCAGAGCAAAAAGTAAAATTAAAAATCACAAGACTAAAACACTTTATAAATAAGTTTCACTCTTTTTTAAGTATTTTTATTTAAGGAATTTATAAATGATTACAAGAGCAAGCCAAGAGTTAAAAAAGGAAATAAAAAACAATATATTTATTTATGATATTGAAGTATTTAAGAAGTGGTGATGTATAACTTTTTATGATGTAAAAAATAATCAGAGTTATACAATTAACAATTCATATTTCCAACTTTCAGAATTTGTTAAATATAAACTAAAAAACGCATTAGTCGGAGGTTTTAATAATTTAAGGTATGATGTAAAATTACCACTTTTTATAGTGGTATAATATTTATATATTTTTTAATGCTTTAATAATTTCTTTATTTGTTGTAATAATTGAATTATTTTCTAATATTGTTTTAACTTCATTTATTTTTATTTTTCTGCTTTTATTTGCTGAATAAAGAATCTCTTTAATTTCTATTATTGCACTGCCGCTAAGTCTTTGATTTGTATTGCTTATGCTTTGTAATAATTCATTTATTACAATGTGAACGTATTTGTCTTGTTGTTTGAATGTTAGCATTTGTTTTCTTTGCTCCTTATTAGGTATATACGGGTTTAATTCGTTGTTTAGTTTGATTTCATTTTCGAATTTCTTTTTGCGCTTAAAATAAAGCATTGTATCTAATATAGATAGAGTAAGTTTCCAAATAATTAAAATTCACGCTAAACTTGAAATAATTAAAGATGTTATAGTTTTACTATTTCATTTATTTTGTTCTTTAAATTCCTGGACTATGTTTTCAATAGTTGAACCATCTTTAAATGGTAAGAATAAAATAACTAAGGATACAAATATTAAAAATAAAAGAATAAAAAGAATTAAAAGAATACGTTTTTTCTTTAAGGACTTCCCTTTTCCAAATACATTTATAAATTCAGTTAAGTGTCTCATTAATCTTCACTTTCTAATTGCTCTGCTTTATTTATTTCTTTTTCTAATTCTGAAATGCTTATTCCGATGCGTTCTTTTTTGTGTAATCTTTCTTGCGCATTTTCTAATACCTCTAACATTTTATTGTATTCTTTCTCGTTTATTAATTTCTCTCTAAATAGATTTATACTTATCTGTTTAGATGCTTGAATATTAATGAATGTTAAAGATGTTCCAATAGAAAATGCTAAAAATGAAATAAGAAACATACAACCTATAAAGAAACCGTATCCAATGTTATTTTGTGTTTCTTGTGAAATTAATAAGGTATCTCCGAATATTTCACGTAATTTTTCAATGTGAATATGATCTAACTTCTGCTCTTGTGCATATCTTAGAAATTCTTTTCATCTTTCATCCTGGATTGGAACTTCTTTATAAAAGTAAAAAACTTTAGCAAATTCATTATAACCATCGTGCACCAGTCCTGCTATTAGTAAAGAAATAGAAAACATAAATAAAAGTATAGAAAGAATTAAAAGGATTCTCTTTCAAAAATTAGGTACTAACTGTAATCACTTAAACATTTTATTATTTTACCTCTGTGCTTGTTTCTGTTTGATTATTAGTCCCTGAAATTTTCCCTTTTAATGTTAAAAGTTTATCTTTTGCTCTATTTTTGCAACTTGCAGAAATTCCTACGGTTCCAACTAATACTGGAATAATTGTTCCAATGCTTAAAATTATTTTTTTAGATTTTTTCATAATTACCTCCTTTCTTTTGTTTTTTAGTTCAAAACTTTAATTCTTTTTTACTTAATTCAATGTTATTCTCTACTTTGTATTTGATTGCTTTAAGTATTTCTACCTCATGAATTGATCTATTTCTGATTTGCTTAAATTTGTTTGCTAAATACTGTGGAAAGTATCTAAGGAATAGCGTAAACTCGATTAATACTTCAACTGCTAATGCTACATAAAAACCACTCTTTGCTGATTTTCCTAATGTATCAAAATAAGAATAAATCCCGAGATTTTGTAAGAATTCTAATTGCTCTAAATTTTCTATCTTTGGTATTATTTCTGCTAATCTTTCTGAACTTGCTGTTATTGTGTTTAAAATTCAAATCGTTAATAATAAAATCATTATACCTCCTTAAATATTTAGTAAACAGCTCTCATAACTTTTGCGGTCACTCTATACTCTATTGAAATACTACCAGTTGAAAGAGTCCCGTTGTAAATAGAGCGTTCTGTTGCTCTTATAGATAATCCAGGAGATTCTGGATTTACTGTAATTGTTAAAATAGTTGCACCTGTTCCATTTTTACTTGATATAACTGTTTGTGAATAACTTTCCATTGTGTCAGAATTAATTGCTCCCGACGATCTAGATAACTCTTGTGGTTCCACTATATACCTCAACACGTGTGCATTATTTCACGAGTTATTAGTTGAAACTCTTATTGATACAATATAGTAAAGAATTAACTCGTTTATAACAAGTGATCTAGGTTCACTAAATGAAATATACACGGAACTAGGAGTATTGTTTGTGTTGAAATCAACTAAAGGTACCGAAAGATTACCAGAATTAACATTAACATATCGTATGGTTGCTGTTGTTTTTGATACACTTGCTGAACTTGGAGCGCTGTTAACAGAACGTTCTATATTTCTTATTTGCTGCTGTTGATTGTTGTAATTACTTCACAGTGTTGAAATTTCAGATGTATGATTATTTATCGTTGAATTAAAAGAATTTAGGCGACTTGAATTTGCTGCAATGTTTCCGTTTGCTCGATTAAACTTTGAATCTATGTAATCTTTAACCTGACCAGATATAATAAGGGAGTTATTACTAAAAAGGAACCCCTGGGAGTTATCGCAAGCAATCGTTGTTGATAATATAAAACCATGAGAATATAGAGATTTGAATTCTATTAGTTTACCGTTCTTTTCTTTTGATGTTATGAGTTTACCAGGAACAGGTAGAATACCATTAAAGAAATATGAAGCGTTCTTAGGTATTGATATAAGAGAAACCACCGTACCTTTTGATATAGACAGAGAATTAACCAAGCAAGAGCAAGAGGAAGTAATTAAATATAATAAACACGATGTAAAGGCGACCACATTATTATTTTTAAAATACTATGAGAATTTTTTAATTAAATGTAAATTATTAAATGCTTACAATTTAAATCCGGTTAATCTAAAGAAAACAACCGCACAGTTAACCGCATCAATATTTGGAGCTCGTAAGGATTTACTCCCCTTTTATAGTTCATATAATTACACAACCCCAGACAATATTAAACAACTATATAAAGAGTTAATCCCGGAGTATTATTATTTAATTGATAAATTCGAAAGTGAGACCTTTTATACTGAATTTTATAATTCTGAAAAAAAAGAATTTGAGATCAATTTAAAAATTAATAATTTAATTTATGTTTTTGCTTTAGGTGGATTACATAGTGCAATCCCGAGTTATATTTCAGAAACACAGGAGAATATTTTAACCTTAGATATATTTTCTAACTATCCTAATTTAATTCATCTATATAATTACGGGAGTAGAAGAGCTCCAAAGATGGAGCAAATGATTAAAGAAATATTACAACAAAGGGCACAAGCAAAGAAAGAAAAAGATACAAATAAAGCAGCATATTTAAAAGAGCTGCTAGTCACACCGTTTGGAGCAAAGAAATTCAAATATAAAGATCTATGGAGTCCCACACAACGTAAGAGTATTTGCATAACCGGACAGTTATTAATATTTTTATATGCTATGCTTTTATCTAAAGTTTCAAAGGTTTTACAAGTTAACACAGATGGAGTTTATGTAAAGTATGAAACAGAGCAAGAATTAGAGCAAATAAAAGAAATTACAAAATTCTGAGAGATTAAAACAGGTCTAATTATTGAGTGAGATAACTATAAATATTTATGACAAAAAGATGTTAATAATTACATAATAGCAAAAGATAAAAACGATCCTAAGACCTGGAAGACAAAAGGTTCAATGGTTAAATATTGAAATAAGCAATTCCATAATTTAGATTTTAACGATAGTAGAGGGACCAAAAATAACAACCTTACAGCAATAGATGAAGCGGTTGTATATTACTTTTTACAAAACAGACCAGTTATTGATACATTAAAAAGCATTAAAGATTTAGTGAGATTTCAATTTATTTTTGAGAAAAAAGGAAAATACAGTAGTGTTTATTTAGGTGATAAAGAGCAAGAAGATCTAAAAGTTTTTAGAATATTTTATGTAAAAAATGGAGCTCCGGTATTTAAATGCTATAAAGATAACTCCGGAGTTTTGCACAAAGAAAAGATTGCTAATAGTTCAGAGAATTGTTTAATTTATAATGATATTGTTTTAAATAAGACCACTGAATTTTTAGATTTAGATTACGAATATTACGAGAAGTTAGCAAATGAGCGGATAAGGTTATTCTTAAATAATACAGTTAGAGAGAAAATAAAAATGATTTACCCAGTTGAAACATTAGAGTGCGCTATATGTTCTGAGAGTTTAGAAAATGAGTTAGTTGTTAGAAAATTCCAAGATTTAGAAGTATGTAAAAATTGTTATTTTAGCAAGAGAAAATAGAAGGGGACTAATATGCTAAATAATGAAGCATTAAAAACGTTTTTAACTGAGAGTGATTATATTATTTTAAACGATAAAAAACAACCCTTAAAAGCGTTTAAAGATGGACAAAATGTTCATAAACTTAATGAAGTAATAAGCGAAAGCAACCTTGGTCTTTTATTGAAAGGTC
Organism: Mycoplasmopsis felis; assembly: GCF_034647055.2. Taxonomy (NCBI): domain Bacteria; kingdom Bacillati; phylum Mycoplasmatota; order Mycoplasmoidales; family Metamycoplasmataceae; genus Mycoplasmopsis; species Mycoplasmopsis felis. The sequence goes on along the minus strand of NZ_CP141047.2, from coordinate 909,342 downwards.
AATGAGTTGTTATTGATGTAGATTGTAAAGACCATCCAGAAGCAGCAAAAAAAATGATTGATATAATAGACAGATACGGGTGACAGTGTAATATAATGAAAACAACCCGTGGAATTCATCTATGATTTCAAGCACCAAGCATAAAAGATATTAAAAATATGGTCGAAGTTATTACTCCAGTAGGAATTATGGTAGATGTTAAGTGCGCAGAACGTAATTCATATGTAGTTATTAAAAAAGACGGAGTAATGAGACAATGATTGCAGTTTTTTGATTTGGTAGATTATTTACCTTTAGAATTAACTCCGATTAGTAATAAAGCGTTTAAAGAAATCGACAGTCCGATCAATTTGCAAAAAGGGAGTAGACGTAATAACTTATTTTCCAGAGTTTACACTTTAATAAAAAACAGATGGACTAAGCAAAGAATTTTCAATCTTTTAAAAGTTATTAATGATGTTTTATTTATTGAACCATTACCAGAAAGTGAAGTGCAGAATTGTTTAAGTGGTTCAAATATTGAAATGTTCAATGATGATTTTAAAATAACACAGGAAGAAGTTAACAATCCAGTGCGCTTAAAAAAATTAGTTGAGTATCTTATAAAAAAATACAGAATTACACGTTATTCTAATCAGTTATATTTATATTTTGATGATTTAAATTATTATAAGAGAACCACAGATGATGTGATTATGGGAATTATTGCAGATATAGTTTACGGCATTACAACACATAAAATGAAAGAAATTTATAAACAAATTTTTATTTCAAATATGGTACCTAATAAAGAAACTGAGAAAAACATTATAGAACTTAATAATTGCTATTATAATTTAAACACATATAGAGAAACAGAAGTTAATACATTTTTATATTGATTAGATTTAATAATAGATATTAATGATGAAACATTAAGTGATAGATGAAAAGAAAAAATAAGTCAATTTAAGGAATTCTTAAATAAGAATAATGCTTTAAGAAATGGTCAATTAATCAAATTTATACCTGAAACTGAAACTGAAATTCATTTATTAAATAATCAAAAAGAAGCATTATTAAATATGATAGTTAATGATAAGATAGGTCTTTATAAGCAATTTATTATCTTACCTAAGGAAAACAAAAGTTTTAATTATGCTTATGGTGGTATTATCAATTCTATTAATGAAAATGAATTAGAAGAAATTAAACTCAATGAAGATAAGATAAAAGAAATAGAAGATTTAATTAAAGATGATGATGTAAAAACAGAAGATGAAATAAATATAATTGATTCTAAGGAAGAAACTAAGAAGAAAGTTATAAAAGTTATTAGCATAGTTTCTGGTATTCTTGGAGTTATTAGTTCATTAATAGGAATAGTTTTTCTTGCTAAATCGTTATCAATAAAATATGGGTTTAAATTAGGTATAAATTCTTTTAAAAAAAATAAAAAGAAAGCAAAAGCAAAAATTAAATAAAGAAAAACATACATAGCATTTTTATATGTATGTTTTTTAATGCTTTAAATTTATGATAAAGGTGTTTTGATAGTGGTTATTTATAATTTTGATATGAATTTTATAAATAATTTTTTTGAAAAAAATACTTTGAAAATTAATCAATGAAATAAAGAAGAAGAATATTTTAGAAAAGTAATTTTAAAGCAAAATAAGAAATATATTCATTGAAGAAAACAATATATAAGATTAAGGAAAATAATAATTTCTGGGAAAGTTTATCAATATAAATTAGGTGTATATTTAGATAAAAAAACTGGAAAAAAGTTTACTTATTATCATAATGAAGAAGTAAAAAAGATTGGGAAATTGAAATATTATCCTGATGATTTAGTGGTTCAATATTTAACTAAAAACTATAAAAGAAGAAGTAGTTGTAAGGGTTTAGAAATTCCTTTAGATGTAATTAAATATCATATTAAAAAAGGAAATTTACGAATAAAAAATAATGAAAATAATGAAAAAAACAAGCATAAAAATTTAGTAAATATCGGAATAGATGATACTTACTTTAAGGTTAATTTTGGAAAAATCAAAAAGAAAATATGTCTAAGGTTGGTGATTTTAGAAAGCAAAAATATACATAAAACTATGCTTTTATTTGATGTTTCTAAATATAAAACTAATGAAATTTCTTCAATAATTAAATCGTTTTTAGATGAAAAAATTAATAGAAATAACATAATAATTAATGCTGATGCTGCTAAGGTTTTTACAAAAATTGCTAATGAAATTGGGGGGATTAGGTCTTTAGATAAGTTCCATTTTGTTCAAAAAATGTGAAAAGTTTTTGGTTTTACAAATAAGAAATTTAAGAAAAATAAAGAATTTTTTATTGAAAATGAATTGATAAATAAAGTTAATTTACTTTTAAAAAGTGTTAAAAATAACAATTTCTGATTAATGAAAAGCTTAATTTTTTATATTAAAAATTTAGTAATTGATAGGAAAATAGAAGGTTTTAAGGTTGGTGAAATTAAAAGTTTTATTAGATATTTTAAGAAAAATGAAGGGTATATTTATGAAACTTTTACTAATAGAAATGTTAAAAATGGGCAATGTGAATATCATATAAATCAATATATTAAAAGTCCTGTTTTTAAACGTTTTTCTTTATTTTCTTGAGGTGTAATTAAGGAAAGAATAAATGATTACTATAAGTTAAAAAATAGTGAAAACAGTAAAGCAATAAATATTCATTGATTTTTAGGCTAAATTTATAAAAATGTACTTTGTTTGCTTTGTGTAATCTTTTAAAATAAAATTTATATATACTTAAGTATATATAATAAATTAATGTTTACTAAATGTCTTACTAAGTGTCTTACAGTTAAGTAAAAATGTAAACACTAAATTTTTTTAAACTTACTATTACTATGTAATAGTAAAATAAGAGTTTTCGTTAGAAATTTAAACGTCGTTCTCTTGCACTTTAAAGTAGCGCGTACGTGTGAGCGCGCGAATAAGAAGTTTGTTTTATCTTTGATAAAACAATTATAAAAATCCTTTGGAAAATGAAGAAATTAAGAAAAAAATAAATAATTCTGAAAAATTTAGAATTATCTTTTTGGTCATCCTTTTTTTGAAAATGCTTTATTGATTGATTGGTTTGTGTTATAATATTTTTGTAAGAATTTAGGAATATTTATTGCTTAGTTTGTAATTAATTACTCCCTTCTTTTCTTCGGTGTCAAAATTTTAGAACATTAAAAACAGCGTTAAAAGTAAGACCTGTATATGTATGAACCAATTCTCATATTAAAGGTCACTTTATCTTGTGTTATTTATCTTTAGTAATAATTAAGACAATAATTCACTTATTGAATGAGTCATTTAAAAAAGATGCAGGACTTATTGATTTTAAAATAACAACTGATAACTTTATTAAAGCTATATTAACAGCTAACAAAATAGTTAAAAAGGTTGATAACAAAATAATAGAGACATTATTTGAAACAAATGAAAATAACAAAAAAGATTTTCAGAATTATGTATTAATTAAAAAATTCACAGATTTTATACATAGTAAATTAGATATATAAAAAGACGAATTTCCCTATTTCATAGGGTTATTCGTCTTTTTATCTTAATTAACTCAGAAACTCAGGAATAATATAAATTTACAATAATATCCACTTTTATTTACTAGTTCTATTATTTTCTCAGTAACTTTAATTCCATCATATTCTTTATAAGATAAAATTCCTTTAACGTTTTGCAGTACAAAAACTTCAGGTTTGATATTTTTAATAATATCTACTGTGTGTAAGTACAATTTATTTCTATCATCTTCTTGTTATCTTTTTCCTGTCATCGAAAAACCTTGACAAGGAAAACCGCCAATTATTAAATCAATTTTATTAGTCCAGTCATTATATAAATTATCTTTTGTTTCCTGATTAGTTATATCTAACGGAATAATATTAGTTTTAAAATTATAATTATAAGTTTCAGTTGCAGGTTTCCAAAATTCAATAGTTTCAACTATGTCGAAACCTTCTTTTCAAAAACCATAAGTTAAACCACCTGCACCAGCAAATAAATCTATCATTTTTCTTTTCATAAATTCCTTCATAACATTAATAATGTTATTTAATTATAAACTAGAAATATCAAAAAAACTGACATAAGTCAGCTTTTTCCATATGTTTGAATACTATTATTTAACAATTTTTGTTACTGAACCAGCACCAACTGTACGTCCACCTTCACGGATAGAGAATTTGGTTCCAACTTCAACAGCGATAGGAGCAATTAATTTAACTTTTAAGTTAACATTTTCTCCAGGCATAACCATTTCACGTCCAGCTTCAAATTCAACTCCACCAGTAACGTCTGTTGTTCTAAAGTAGAATTGTGGTTTATAGTTTTTAAAGAATGGTGTGTGACGCCCACCTTCTTCTTTTTTAAGAACGTAAATTGCAGCTTCGAATTCTGTGTGAGGGATAATTGAACCTGGTTTAGCTAAAACTTGTCCACGTTCAATATCTTCACGGTTTACTCCACGAAGTAATAATCCAGCGTTATCTCCCGCAAGTGCTTCTTTAAGGTTTTTACGGAACATTTCAATTCCTGTAACAACTGTTTTTTTAGTAGCATGTAATCCAACTATTTCAACTTCATCGTTTAATCTTAATGTTCCACGTTCAACACGTCCTGTAGCAACAGTTCCACGTCCTGTAATTGTGAAAACGTCTTCAACAGCCATTAAGAATGGTTTTTCAAAGTCTTTTTCTGGAGTTTCAATGTATGTATCAACTGCATCCATTAATTCCATAACTTTTTCTTCTCATTGAGGAACACCATCAAGAGCTAATTTAGCAGATCCACGAATAATTGGAGCATTATCTCCATCAAATCCGTATTCTGAAAGAAGTGAACGAACTTCTAATTCAACAAGTTCAATCATCTCTTCTTCGCCTTCTAACATATCACATTTGTTTAAGAAAACAACGATACGAGGAACACCAACTTGTCTAGATAAAAGAATGTGTTCACGTGTTTGAGGCATTGGTCCATCTGTTGCAGCAACAACTAAGATAGCACCATCCATTTGAGCTGCCCCTGTAATCATGTTTTTAACGTAGTCAGCGTGACCAGGACAGTCAACGTGAGCATAGTGACGTTTTTCAGTTTGATATTCAATGTGTGATGTATTAATTGTAATACCACGTGCTCTTTCTTCTGGAGCATTATCAATAGAAGCATAATCACGAGCTTCAGATAAACCTTTTTTAGCTAAAACTGTAGCTATAGCAGCTGTTAATGTAGTTTTACCATGGTCAACGTGTCCGATTGTACCAACATTAACGTGTTCTTTTGAACGGTCAAAATCCAATTTTGCCATATTATGTAAATCCTTTCAATTTTAAGATTATATATATTATATTTTATAAAAAATGTTTTAGCGCTAAAACCAACCTATGCCTAGTCTTTCACCTAGGTCCTGTCCATTAGTATAGCTTCTATATTTTAACAAAAAACAATGATTATTAAAATATAAATTATTCTATTACAATAAACCAAAACAATATAATAATACAAAATTTAAAATATGGAAATTTTCACTATTTTGAAACCAAAAAAAATAATTTTTACAAGTTTTATAACTAATAAAATTATTTTTTATTATAATATAAAAACATATTCAGTTATTACAGATAATGAAAAATAATTAGTTATGTAACTTATTAAAATTTTAAAATTAAGGAGTATGTCAATGAAAAAAACACAATTTGACGACAAAAAATACCTAGACAAAGTACATGCGTGATGAAGAGCAGCTAATTATTTATCAGTTGCACAAATGTACTTACACAAAAATCCACTTTTACATGAGGAATTAAAAGCAGAACATGTTAAAAAGTACCCAATTGGTCACTGAGGGACAATACCAGGACAAAACTTAATTTATGCACATTTAAATCGTGTTATTAATAAATACGATGTAGAAATGTTCTATATTTCTGGTCCAGGTCATGGTGGACAATTAATGATATCTAATTCATACTTAGATGGAAGTTATACAGAGTTATTCCCTGAAATAACAAAAGATGTTGAAGGAATAACAAAAATGTGTAAAAGATTCTCGTTCCCGGGTGGAACTGCATCTCACGCTGCACCTGAAACACCAGGTTCAATACATGAGGGAGGAGAATTAGGATATGCACTTTCACATGCAACAGGATCTATTTTAGATAACCCACAAATTATAGCAGCTACAGTAATAGGTGATGGAGAAGCAGAAACAGGTCCTTTAGCAGGTGGTTGATTTGCTTCGTCATTCATTAACCCTGTAAACGATGGTGCAGTTTTACCTATTGTTCACGTTAATGGTGGTAAAATTTCTAATCCTACAATTTTTGCTCGTAAATCAAATGATGAATTAACGAAAATGTTAGCAGGGTTTGGTTGAGAAGCAATAATTGTTGAAGCTGATGTTAATGACCAAATTGGTATTCACAAACAAATGGCAGAAAAATTCGATTTAGCTGTAGAAAAAATTAAAGCAATTCAAACTGAAGCTCGTAAAAAATCAGCAGAAGAAGCTAAAAAACCAATTTGACCTGCTTTAATAGTAAGAACACCAAAAGGATGAACATGTCCAAACAAAATTAATGGACTTACATATGAAGGAAGTTTTAGATCACACCAAGTACCACTTCCAGTAACTCAAGAAAATCCTAATACATTAGCAGAATTAAAAGAATGATTATTATCATATAGACCTGATGAACTATTTAATAAAGATGGTTCGTTTAAAGAAGAATTTGCAGAAATTGCTCCAAAAGGAAATAAAAGAATGGGTATGCATCCGATTACAAATGGTGGTGTAAATCCAAAAACTTTAAATTTTGGTAAATGAGAAGATTTTGCAATTAAGTTTGATAAACCAGGTGAAATCAAAGGTCAGGATATGGCAACAGCAGGTTCATGATTTGCTGATATGATTAAAAGAAATCCTACAAACTTCCGTGCATTTGGACCAGATGAAACTAAATCTAACAGAATGTTTGATATTTTTAAAGTAACAAACAGACAATGAATGGAAAGAATTGAACCAGACTTAGATGAATTTTTAAGTCCTGCTGGTAGATTAATTGATTCGCAATTATCTGAACACCAAGCTCAAGGATTTTTAGAAGGTTATGTTTTAACTGGACGTCATGGATTCTTTGCTTCATATGAATCGTTTTTAAGAGTAGTAGATTCTATGTTGACTCAACATATGAAATGAGTAGTTAAAGCTCGTAAAGTTCACTGAAGAAATGATTATCCATCATTAAACGTTATTGCAACATCAACAGCTTTCCAACAAGATCACAATGGTTATACACATCAAGACCCAGGTATATTAGGACATCTAGCAGACAAAAGACCAGAATTAATTCGTGAATACTTACCTGCAGATTCAAATACATTACTAGCAGTTTTAGATAAATCATTTAGAGAAAGAGATGTTATTAATTTAATAGTTGCTTCTAAACAACCAAGAGAACAATGATTTAATGTTCAAGAAGCAAAAGAATTAGTTGAAAAAGGATATAAAGTAATTGATTGAGCTTCTACAGTATCAAATAATCAAGAACCTGATTTAGTAGTAGTAGCTTCAGGAACTGAACCTACACTAGAAGCATTAGCAACTGTACAAATTTTAAACAAACAATTCCCTGATTTAAAAATCAGATTTGTTAATGTAGTAGATTTATTAAAATTAAGACATCCAAGTGTTGATCCTCGTGGATTATCTGATGAAGAATTTGATTCAGTGTTTACAAAAAACAAACCAATCTTATTTGCTTTCCATGGATTTGAAGGTTTATTAAGAGATATATTCTTTTTACGTCATAACCATAATTTGTTTACTCATGGATATAGGGAAAACGGTGATATAACAACTTCTTTTGATATTCGTTTAATGTCAGAAATGGATAGATTCCATATGTCTCAAACAGCAGCAAAAGCAGTATATGGAAATGAAAAGTCAAAAGAATTTGTAAAATTAATGCAAGATAAAGTGGATTATCACAATAAATATATTAAAGAAGTAGGGATAGACATAGATGAAGTTAGATTCTGAAAATGAGAAGGAATTAATAAAGTTAAGTAATTTAACATTTATCTGCAATTAATTTAATTTAAAAAAATTGTGGAAATATTATAAAATATAATACAACAAAGGCAGTTTTTTATATAAAATGCTTTTGTTTTTTTTTTTTTTTGATTAGATATAGATGTAATTTTATTATAAATAAAATTATAAAAATAAAATTAGAGGTTTTATATATGAGTAAAAAAACTAAATTAATAATCGGAGCTGTTCTAGGTGGTGCTATCTTAGCAGGTGGTATTACTGCTGGAATAGTTCTAAGTTCTAAAAAGGATTCTAATGAATCTCAAAATAAAAAGAAACTAAATACTAATATAGAAAATTCAAAATCATTTAAAGAATCATTATCAGAACCAAAATATAGTGAAATTAAAAATGATTATGATGCATTAGTATCAACATATTCAAAATACTTAACTCAAAGTTTAACTGATCAAGAATACAAAAATCATTTAGACAAGTTTAATCAAGAGTTAAATAAATTAAAAGCACGTAAACAAGCAATTGATAATGCTCTTACAAGTAATAAACAAGAATTAGTTGATAAATTAACAAAAAAAGTAACTGAATCTAAAGAATACTTAACAGAATTAGAAAATTCAGAATACAAATCGATTAAGGATGCTTTATCTAGTGTAATTTCTGAAGTTGAACCATTAGTTACTAACAATAATAATGTAGAAGTTACTGAATTAAATTCTAAATTAAATAAATTAAATGATGCTTTAACTAAAGCAAAACAAGGCAAACAAAGTTTTGATCAAGAAAAAACAGCAAAAACAACAAAAACAGAAGAACTAAAAACAAAAATAAGTGAAGTAAATACATTTCTTAATACACTTACAAATGATAAATATAGTGAAATTAAAACAGAATTAACAACAGCAAAAACAAATGCAGAAACATTTCAAAGTAATATTGTATCTAAAACATCAAATGAAATTAATACAGAAATAGTTAAACTAAATGGTGCATTAACTAAAGCTAAAAGTGATAAAGATACAAAAGATGCAGAAGGTATAACTTTTAGTGCTACTAATGTTTCAGTTGCAGAGCCTAGTTCAACTGAGCAAAGTGAACCTAAATATAAATTAGTTTCATTTGAATTAACAAGTAGCGAAGCATTAGATGAATTAGATTCAATTACTAAAGTAGTTGTAGACAACAATGCATTAAGTATTGAATCTAAAACATTTAAAAATAAAGCAGAAAAGAAAGTTATTACTGTATCATTTAAAGTTTTTGAAAATAAAACATACAGTATTTCAGGGATTCAATACAAAACAAGTAATGAATTAAAATCATTTACACCATTAACAATTCAAGTGTCAGGATTCCAAGAAGATCCGGAAGTTCCAGAAAATGTTACTGTTGAAAATAATTTAAATACTATTGAAATACCTTTAAACAATGTTCATGAAGGTTTATCACCTGTAATGAGTGATGATAAAGTTGTTGAATTAAGTTCAAATACATATTATTTATATTTAATTAAAGGTGAAAAAGTTGACAAATACTTACCTAAGAAAATTAAAAAAGACGGGAAGTTATATAACATACCTACTAATATAAATCAAACTTCATTAGCAGTTACTGATGTAAGTCAACAAAAATTCTATGAAAAAGATTTATCAGTTGTTTATACTTTAAGTGAAACTCAAGAAACAGATGAACCACAAAACAGTGATACAAATTCATTAACTGTTATGTTTAAAGTTGGTTTTGTAGATTATAATGTTGAAGCTAAAACTCACATATATAATAATAAATTAGATATTGATGAAGCAAATTCAAATGATGCATTAAAAAGACATAATGAAACTTCTCAAAATATTTCAACTTTAATAGATAATAGACCTAACACAAATTCTAGATGACATAACTGAAATGATTATGATAAAGACCAAAGTAATTTTACTAACCATTTTACATTTAATAAAAAACAAAATGAGCAAACTTTTTTGATAAACACAGTTGAATTATTTTTAAAAGGTGCTCAAGAAGCAAAACTAATTTTACCTGAAGAAATTAGAATATTAGTTTCAGAAGATGGTCAAACTTACAAAGAAGTAGAACATCAAGATAAAATTAAACATTCTGATTTTGGTACAGAAAATAATGATAAAGTTTTAACTAACGGATTTAGAAATGAACAAAATAATAATGCTTCAGTAATAACTATTTCATTTGAACCAACATTTGCTAATTTCATAAGATTGCAATGAAAACCAAGAGAAAAAGCTAATTCTACTGAACAAAGCAAAAAACACTATGCATGACAAATTGGTGAAATTAAATTTTATGACATAAACAATAAGAAATTAGATGAATTAAAATCTACTTATATTAATAAAACAAATGAAAAAGAAAGTATATTAACAAATATTTCAAATTCAATTGAAAAATTTAAAAATATTGATGATGTAAGTTCAAAAAGATATAGTTTAATCAAACAAAAAGCTGATGATATATTAACAAGTTTTAATGCAAACAAAGAATCTATTAAAGCATTAGATGGTGAAAAATTTAAAGAACAAACAAAACCTTATTTAGATAAAATCAAGGAACTTAATACATTATTAATGTCAGTGAATTCTCAAAATACAACAAAAGACAAAGGTATTGAAGTAGCTTTAAAATCTGCTAGAGAAATCATAGATAACATTTATACATTCTTAAAAAACACACCTAACGTTAACTTATTAGAAGAAAAAATAACCAAGGCAAATAAATTATTTGATTCGCTTGTTCAATTTATTAATTCAGAGAATAAAACAAAAACATTAATATTTGATAAAGTCTTAGAAGTCAATAATAAATTTAAAGAAATTGAAAATTCTACAAATATGATTAAGAATTCAGAAACTTTATTAAGTATAAATTCAGATACAGTTATGGTAAAAGAAAAAACTGATATGAATAATACTTATGAAGTATCAATGGATTTAACTATTTATAAACTAAAAGAACAAGAAAATCAATCTTTAAAACTAAAACTTAACCAAGATGAAGAGAATATAACTATAACAGAGATAGATTATAATACTTGATCTGGTGAACAAAGCGATAATACAATTTCTTCTAATTCTCAAGGAGGAGAAACAACAGAAATTCCTCAAAATAATCCAATGTCTGTAACACCAGAAGATTCTGAAACTGAAGGAGATTCAGATATGCCAAGAACTAATACTTCGGTTATTACAAAAAAAATTATATTTACTATAACAAATAATTCAAATCAATCTAAAACAATTAATTTAAAAGAAGTACTTTTAGGTGAAACAAAAATAGTTGATTTAACTCAAGTTCCTAATTTTGTTATACCAGGTAAAACAGCAAACCCAGATAATACTTAATCTTCTGAACCTACTACTCAACCATCAGCTTCTTAGTAAAAAAACTTATACCCACCGGTATAAGTTTTTCTACTAAGATAAAAAAGAATCTTTTTCTATTTTGAATAAAACTCTAAATTTCTTGATCTTTTTATTATTAATAAAAACAGAAGAAACAAAATAAATTGTGATGTAAATAATTAATACAGGAATAACATCGTATTTATATCAACATCACTCTAAATAATTTACATCATTATTATCTTTCAACACTAAGGGTAATCAAGTTGTTGTTATTGTAATACCAACTACTAAAGAAATATAAGTAAAGTGATAAACCTTGTACTTTTTATATAAGGTTAATGCAAAGCAAGGGATTAAAATAATTAAAGTAACAAATAAACTAATTAAAATTCTTAATAAAGGTGAAATGTTATAGTTAGGATTAATAAGAATTTTTCAAGGAATAATTCTTCCCGAAATCAATACAGTTGTTATTATAATGATTGATGTATAAACATTAAAAAACAATGAATAATAATTTCGTTGTTTTTTAATGTTATTCATAATTATTTCTGATTTTAATTAAGTTTAATAAAAATTCTTCAAGTGTAGTATTTGTTGTTTCTTGTTTTCCGTATAAACGATAAGAAATGGTATTTGTGTTTCTTTCTTTTTCGCCAAGAATTACTTGAATTTTTGATTTTGAAGTCTGTGCATCACGAACTTTTTTACTCAATCTTTCTTCTCGTAAATCTATTTTAGTCCTAAATTCATAATCAAATAATGTTTGATTAATTTCTTTTGCATATTCAATGTCATCTTCATTGTTAGTAGCAGGGATTACAGTAATTTGTTTAGGTGCAAGTCAAAACGGTAATATTCCCTTATATTGTTCAATTAAAATAGCAACAAAACGTTCATAAGTTCCAATTAAACCACGGTGAATTAAGACAGGTGTTTCTTCTTGACCATCTTTGTTTGTAAATGACATATTAAATTTCTTAGGGAGCAAGAAGTCTAATTGTAAAGTAGAAACAGTTATTTCATGACCTAATGCTGTTTGGATTTGAATATCCATTTTAGGTCCATAAAAAGCAGCTTCTCCAATTTTTTCTTCATATTTAACATCAAGTTCATTTAATACGTTTCTTAATTTAGATTCAGCTTCTAATCACATTTCATCATCTTTATAATATTTATCTTTATTTTCTGAATCTCTTAAAGAAAGAGAAACATAATCTATTTTTATTTTAAAAATATCTAATGTTTCTTTAATTAATTGATACATAGATTTGAATTCTTGTTCAATTTGTTCTTTTGTTACAAATAAATGACCTTCTGTTAATAGCATTCCTCTAACACGCTCTAAACCAGTTAAAGCACCAGATTTTTCATATCTATAAAGTTGAGATTGTTCACTATAACGGATTGGCAAGTCTCTATATGAACGCTTTTCTGTGTTATAACATAAGATATGATGCGGACAAGTCATAGGTCTAGGTATTAATCTTTCATTTTCAACTACTATTGGCTTAAACATATCATCTTTATAATGCTCTAAGTGTCCAGAAGTTTTATACAATTCTTCTTCACCAAAGTGCGGGGTTAAAACTTCTGTAAAACCAAATTTACGGTCTTTAGATAAAATTAACTTTTTAATTTCATTATGAATATACATTCCATCTTCTAATCAAAAAGGTAAACCTTGACCACCTAGTTTATTAAAGGTAAATAATTTCATTTCTTTACCAATTTTTCTATGATCTCTTTCTTTACGGTCTTTTAAAATATCTAAATATGTATCTAGTTCTTCTTTTGTTTCTCAAGAAGTACCATAAATACGAGTTAATTGAATATTATCGGAATTACCCCTTCAATATGCACCGGCTAAATTTAATAACTTTATATTTTTTATTGATTTAGTATTTTCAATGTGTCCACCAGCACATAAATCAGTAAAAATCACTTCTTTATTTAATGGATCGACAAGTGAGTAAAAAGTTATATTTTTACCTTGACTTTTTAACTCATCATATAATTCTTTTTTATATGGTTTATTATTAAATGAATATTTAGATTCATCTACCTGTATCATTTCAAGATTTCTAGAAGCAAATTTTTTCATTAATTTTTCTATTTTTAATAATTCTGTATCACTAATAGGATTAGGAAATTCAAAATCATAGTAAAATCCTTCGTCTGTAGCTGGGCCAAAACCTAGTTTTACACCAGGGTATAATTTTTCAACTGCTGCCCCTAATAAGTGACTTGTTGTATGATTTAATAATTTATTTGCTTTCATTTTTTCCTCCATTAAAACCCATTTTTGATAATAATGAATTTAAAATAGGTTGTGCAATAGATTTAGCTTTTAATGCACCTTCTTGTGCGATATTATCTACTTGTTCTAAAGTGTATTTGTATTTTTCTTGAATTTTTTCTAATAGATTTTTGACAGATAAAGCAACCGCTTCTTTAAATTCTTTATAATTTGCATCTTTAAATTTATTTTCTGTTTCTTTTAGTGATAAATCATTTAGAGCTGCATAAATATTTAATAAGTTTAAAATGCCTGGTTTATTTTTTGAAATATATACTCTATTTTCCGAATCTGTAACTGATTTAATAATTTTGTTATATGCAGAATTTGGATCTTCTAATAAATAGATAACTGATTTTTCAGAAGATTTTTCTGATTTAGACATTTTTTGTTCAGGGTTAGTTAATGATTTAATTCTTGCACCAACTTCAGGGATAAAACCATTAGGAATTTTAAAATTAGTTTTATAGTTCTTGTTAAAACGTTGTGCAATATTACGAGTTAATTCCAAATGTTGTTTTTGATCTTCTCCAATTGGTACTAAATCAGGGTTATATAATAAAATATCTGCTGCCATAAGGGTTGGGTACATTAACAAACCAGTAGGAATTTTTTCTGTACCGTTATTTTGTTTTAATTTTTGAGACTTATCTTTGAATTGTGTCATTCTCGATAATTCACCAATTGTAGTTTCAGAAGCACACAACCACTGTAACATTGTATGTTCTACAACATCAGACTGATAAAATAAAATAGTTTTATTAGGGTCTAGTCCACAAGAAAGATACATTGCAATTATTGATTTTCTTGCTTCATATAATTCTTTTGGATTAATTTTACCAGTTGTCAAAGCATGTAAATCAGCAACAAAAACTATTGATTCATATTCATCTTGTAATTTAACAAAACTTTTTATTGCACCTATATAGTTACCTAAGGTTAAGTTTCCTGTGGGTTTAATACCACTTAAAAAGCGTTTTTTCATATATCTCCTAGAAAGTTTTTATATTATATTACTTTTTTATTTTGTTTTATTTTATAACTAATAAAAAATAAGCAATTAGCTTATTTAATTAATGAAGTTTTTTTAAAAATAATTTTATTCGGTAAATAATATTTATTGATTTGTATATCTATACATCTTAATAAAATATATAGTCCATAAAAAACAAATATTAAAATTAAAAACACCAAAGTAAAACCAAATACCGATCAAGGTCATCTACTCAGTGGGCCAAGTGTTTTAATACCAGTTTGACCCAAGTAAAATCAATTAGAGTTTCATGCAATAGATATTTTTTGGTTATTGTTAGTAATAGTTTTTGTAATACCAAAAACAGTTCAATTTGTAAAAAATATTAAAATAGTAGTTGATAATGCTAATAACATACCAATAAGTAGAGTTTTTATTGTTAATTTAGTTTGTTCAGGTTTTATTATATGAATAAATACTGGTACTATTAAAACATATCAATGGGCAATTAAAAAATCTCAAAAGATGATTGTGTCATAACCTACATCGACTCCCGCTTTTTCATATCTAATAGTTCCAGGTGTTAAGTTATTATAAATTCTATCTTGATCAACTAATTCTTTAACATAACCTAAGTTAGCAAATAATAATGCAGCAATTGCTCCAATTATTGAAATAATACTGAAATATTTAATTCAGTGACTTTTCTTAAAAATAAATAAAAACCCCATAATAGTCATTGAAAGTCTACACAAATGTATTGGTATTAGTTCTCATTTTCAAGGATAATCAGTAGTAAACAACCAGATGCTTCTAGAAAAATTTAATAAAAGAGTAATTACTCCTACAATTTGTAATACTTGATCTAAATAAAGCTTTGCAAATAAATATTTTTTATCCTTATTTGCAAAAAACAAAGTAATTTTAGACTTATATACTCATAAAACTACAACTGATAATAAAATAATTGACAAAATAACATTGAATAATATTTTAGAATCATCAAATGAAATTTGATTAAATCTTCATGTAAAAAACCCCATATATACCTCTTTTTCTAATTATATCAATTTATTTTATTTAAATATAAAAAGACCTTAATTACTTCAAGGTCTTTTGAACTTTTTCCATATAATCAATACTTGTTTTGTCACTTAAACCTTCTAGTGATTCTAAGATCTTTTTAGTTTCTTTTCTAGATATATCAGGAATTATAAATTTTAATAATAGTTTTAAATCACCACTACCATATTTTGATTTTATACCTTTTCCGATTATTTTAATAATTTGTCCAGATTCATAATTTTTACTTAATTTAATTTTAAACTCACCATAAGGTCCAGGAACAAGAACTTCTTTTTCTTGCATAATATCAAAAACAGAAACAGGGTAATCTAAATATAAATCCATTCCGTCTCTTTTAAAAAATTTGTTTTCTTCAATATTAAATTCAATGTATAAATCACCAGAAGGTCCAGAATTTTTACCAGGATTACCAAAACCTGCTAATTTCACTTGCATTCCTTCTTTTGCGCCTTGAGGGACAGGGATATTGATTGTTTTCAATACTTTTTCATGTCCTTTACCTTTACAAATAGAACAAGATTTTTGGATTATTTTACCTTTACCTGAACAAGTTCTACATGTTGTTTCTTGTTGTACTCTACCAAACATACTATTAACAGTTTGATATACCACACCACTTCCATGACAATTAGAACAATTTATAATGTCTGATGAACTTTGTGCTCCACTTCCACCGCAATTTAAACAACTTTCATGTTTATACATTTTTTCTTGGATAGTATCACCATATAACATTTGCTTAAATGAAATCTTTTTATAATATTTTAAATCATCACCTCTTCTTGGTGCATTTTTCTTGTGTGAATTAGAAGAACCGAATCCTCCGAAACCACCAAAGAAGTCTTTAAATATATCTCCAAAACCACCAAAACCACTTTCTCCAGAAAAACCATGATTTCCAAAGCCATTAGCACCTTGATGACCAAAATTATCATAATTTGATCTCTTGTTAGAATCAGATAAAACTTCATAAGCTTCATTTAATTCTTGCATTTTGGCATCACTAGTTCCATCTTTTAATTTATCTGGGTGATATTTTTTAGCTAGATTTCTATATGCTGTTTTTATTTCTTTTTCTGTAGCTGTTTTAGATACTCCTAAAACCTCATAATAATCTCTTTTATTACTCATAGAATTATTTTAGCACATTTTAGTTTAAATTGCTAAATAAAAGGATATAAAAAAAAGCACCTTCCTATTTTCACCTTTAGGCTATCGTCAGCGTAAAGAGGCTTAACTACTGAGTTCGGAATGGTATCAGGTGATCCCTCTTGCTATTGGCACTAGATATATAATACACTAAAAATTCAAAAACAAAAATAATTTATAAAAATTAATTTTTTTATTTTTTTGTAAATTTTTTTTGTAATATTGTAAAATAAATAAATATATTTTTAAAATAAATCAAAGGATTATAATGCGTAAAATTGTTAGATTAAAAAATAAAATGATAGCAGAAAAAAGAGCTAAAAAACTTTCTAAAGAACATGCTAGAAATTTAAGAAGACAAGAAAGATTAGCTTCTGCTTAATAATTAAAGCCATTTCGTTGGCTTTTTTATTTATTATTTATTTAAAAGAGGTTATATGAAAGTAATTAGTTTGTTTTCGGGTGCAGGGGGAATGGATCTAGGTTTTATAAAATCCGGTTTTAAAATAATTTGAGCAAATGATTCTGATGAAGATGCTGTAAATACATATAAAACAAATATTGGTAATCATATTGTGAAAGAAGATATAACAAAAATCAAAAATGAATCAATACCGGGTAAGATAAATGAAATTGATGTTATTATAGGTGGTTTCCCTTGTCAAGGTTTTTCTATAGCAAATAAAAATAGAAGTATAGATGATCAAAGAAATTTCTTGTATAAAGAAATGTTAAGAATAATAAAAGATAAACAACCAAAATTTTTTGTAGCAGAAAATGTTAAAGGATTATTAAATATTGAAAAAGGTAAAGTTATAGAATTAATAATTAACGATTTTAAGAAAATAGGTTATAAAGTTGATTATAAACTTTTAAATGCAGCTAATTATGGTGTCCCTCAATTAAGAGAACGTGTAATAATTATAGGTAATAGATTAGGTTTAGAAAATAATTTTCCAGATGAAGAATATGCAGATTTATTTCCTGGTGAAAAAAACTATAATAATTTGAATCCTAAATATGTTAATAGTAAGTATAAACCTTATAAAACCGTTGAAGATACAATTTCTTTTTTAAAAGATATAGAAACAGTCAACAATGCAAATGATTTTATTGTGCATAAAAAAGAAAAAATTTATAACCATATTGCAAATATGTCTGTTAAAGATAAATTTTGAGGCAGAAAATATAATGTAAATCAAAGTGAAATTTGTGATTATTTAAAATTATGAAGAGATAAAAAAGGTTTAACAACAAGAGAAATTGACAATCACTTTGGTTATAAACATACAGCGGGGCATTGATTTAGAAAAGATAATAAATCAGGTAGTATACCAAATCCGAAAGATTGATGAGAATTAAAAAAACTTTTAGGATTTGATGATAAGTATGATGAAGCAGTGACGGTTTATGAAGAAAAAAGCATTAAATTTGAGCAATCATTAAGAATAACAAATTGAAATAGAGCAAGTGACACTATAACAGCAACTATACCTGAAATTCATATTAATAAAATGAGGAGACTATCTGTAAGAGAGTGTGCTTTACTTCAAACATTCCCCAATAATTTTATTTTTACAGGAAATTTATCTTCAATGTATAGGCAAATCGGGAATGCAGTCCCCCCGTTGTTAGCAGAAAAGATAGCATTAAAAATTAAGGAAAAATTAGAGGTTTACAATGAAAAATAACTTAGAGAAGAAAGTAAGCTTAAATGACCTTAAGAAAATAGAAAAACTTGAATTAAAATATTTAAATAAGTATTATCATTTTTTAAAGTTCGCAGAAGATGAAATGTTTGAAGGTTTTAAAACAAAAGAAGATATTAAAGATGATTGATTATGATTATATGGAACAAATGAAGGGAAAGGAATAAGTGATTTTTCTGTTGGAGCAGAAAGAATTATTTATTCATTATTAAATGGAAAAGGTATTGGTCAACCAAATTCAAGTCCAGTGGGTTCAGATTTATTTTTTGAAGTAGAAGACGCATATATTCACATTGATTTAAAAACAGTGCAAGAGGAAAATATAGGTGATTTTACAACAAGTATTTTTGTGGGCAAAAATCAAAATAGTTATAAAGGTGAGATAGTTTTATCAAATAATGAAAAAAGGATTTATATACCTTCATTACCTTATTTTTATACAAAATCAAATGGAAAAACAAAATTATGTTTAACTTTTTTCATAAGTATTTTATACAACAGGGAAACACTAGAAATATTGGTTATAGCAATCCAATGTATGCCAAACGGGTTGCTAGAATCTCATTATGGCTCGAGGGTTTTAAAAGCAGGAAAGAATTTAGATAAAGCTAGATTCAATATTAAAAATGTAAATAAGTTTGAATTAATAGAAAACCAACCATCTAGAATAAAAGTTGTTTATTTTAATGATGCTATGAGTTCAAAATTAAAAGATAAATTGAAAATATTTGATGAATTTTATTATAAAGAAAATAATCATTAATTTATAATAAAATTTACAAGATATGGAGGTGCAATGTCTTATCAAACTTTGTATAGAAAATATAGACCTAAAACATTTGATGATGTTATTGGACAAAAACACATTGTACAAACTCTAAAAAATGTTTTAATAAATCAAAAAATAAGTCATGCTTATTTATTTGCAGGCCCTAAAGGAACAGGGAAAACATCAGTTGCTAAAATATTTGCAAATGTATTGAATTGCAATCATAACAATGAGTTAACAAAGTCATGTATAAATTGTTTAAACAATTACAATACTAATTTTGATATTATAGAAATGGATGCAGCTTCTAATAATGGTGTAGATGAAATAAGAGTTCTAAAGGAAAAAGTAGAACAAGTTCCAATTCAAAGTAAATATAAAATTTATATAATTGATGAAGTTCATATGCTTACAAAAAGTGCTTTTAATGCTTTATTAAAAACTTTAGAAGAACCACCCAAACACATTATTTTTATTTTAGCAACCACTGACCCGCAAAAAATTCCTTTAACCATACTTTCTAGAGTTCAAAGATTTAATTTTCAAAGAGTTTCGATACCTGAAATAGTAAATCACCTTAAATTTATTTTAAATAAAGAACAGATTAATTATCAAGACAATGCATTGAGAAGTATTGCTTATTTATCTTCTGGTGGTTTAAGAGATGCATTATCACTATTAGAACAAGTTTCTTCTTTTAATAATCACAATATAACAGAAGAAAGTATTAATGAAATTTTCGGTATTCTAAGAAATGGATCTTTAATTAAAATAATTAACTTAATATATGAAAATAATTTAGATGAATTAATAGAAAATCTGTATACATTAGAAAGAAATGGAATAGATCCAAAGCAATTTGTTATTTCACTTTTAAATATCATTAAAGAGTGAATTTTATATAGAAAAACAAAAAACAAGACTTTTTTAAATTTATTAAATGAAGAAGAAATAGAAAAGATTAAATTAACAAGTAATTTATCAATTCAACTCTCAAAAGAGTTTTATGATATTTTAACCAAAATTCAAAGAACAGAAATACCATTTAATTTAATTGAATTAGGCTTAATCAAATGTTTAAAAATTGAAAATAAAGATAGTAATAAAATAAATAAAGAAACCACAACCATTTCATTTAAAAAAGAAAAACAAGAACCAATTATACAAAATCAAAAAACATTTTTAGGTGATGAATTTTTAGAAACAAAATTATTTTCAAAAAGCAAACAAAATAATATTTTGGTAAAAGAAGAAATTAAAATTATTAATAATTCTGATAATTTTCAAAAATCCACATTTAATTTTATTGATGAAATAATAGATAAAAATCATCACAAGGAATTTTTTAGTGATGAACAATACCAATGAAAAGGTGTTGATGATAATAAGTACTCTCTTGAAATTACAAATTGAGCACTTGAAGATGCTCAAAATAGAAAAAAAACAGAACAATATAAAAAGAAATTTAATGATTTTGCATTTAATAATAATTTTGATGAATACAAACAATACATTGATTGACTTTCGCAAACAGAAATAAAATTTGCATGTGATAGAGCAATTATATTTTATGTCTCTGACTTAAATTTAAAAGAGAAGTTAAAAGAAATTAGATATTTAAAAAGCTGACAAGATTTTATAGTTGAAGTATTTGGTGGAGAATATAAATGATTATTTTTCTTTTCCGATGATTATTTTGTACATTCAAATAAAATTTTAAAGGATAAAAATCATATAGATTTTCCGAAAAAAATTAATGAACCTGTTTTGTTAACTACTTTGATACCAGATTCAAAAGAAGAAATAATCAAAACAAAAAAACATACTTATTTTAAAGCATGAAAGAAAGATTAAAATATTAAGAAATAGAGGAGTGAATATGAATCCAGAATTAATTAAAAGATTAAAAAATATGCAACAAGAAATGGAAAAAAAACAAAATGAATTAAATGATAAAGAATTTGTTGTTGAAAAACAAGGTATTACAATTTCTGCAAAAGGTGATATGTCTATTCAAAAAATAACAATAGATGAAGCATTAGTAGACCCAGATGACATTGAATTATTAGAAGACTTAATAGTTGTTTCATTTAATGAATTAATAGATAATATAAAAGAAGCACAAAATGAAATAGCAGCAAAAGATATGCCAGGTGGGTTCCCTTTCTAGATGTTTAAATCACAAGAAATAACCGAATTATTATTAAAAATATCGAAAATACCTGGTTTTTCAAAAAAATCAGCAGAAAAATTTATGTATTGAGTCTTTGAAAAAGATTCTCTAACATTGAACTTATTATTTAATGAAATTCAAAGAATAAAAGAAGAAACTAAATTCTGTACAAAGTGTTCATTTTTTCTAGATAAGAATAACAATTGTGAAATATGTAATGATAAATCAAGGAAAAATGTTTTATTAGTGTTAGAAAATTTAACTATTTTAAATAAAATAGAAAAGTCAAATATTTTCAATGGTAAGTATTTTATTTTTGAAAAAAAGATTAAATCTAATACTGATTACCAAAATAATTTAGATTATATTAATGACTTTGTTAAATATTCAAAGGAATTTGATGAAGTTATTCTAGGAATTTCTCCAACACTAGAAGGTGAAATTCTTAATAATATCTTAAAAGATATACTGAAAACAAACAGTATTAAAGTTTCTCATTTAGCAATTGGGGTACCACTTGGCGCTTCAGTTGATTATATAGATGAAACAACTTTGAAAATGTCTATAAAGAATAGACAAACAGATTAAGGAGCATTTATGTTTATAACATTTGAGGGTCTAGATGGAAGTGGTAAAACTACAATCCTAAATGAATTTATCAATTATTTAAAAAACAATCTGCCTAATATTCCATATATTGCAACAAGAGAACCAGGTGGGAAAAATTTAAAAGAAGCTGAAAGAATAAGAGAGATAATCTTGGATAAATCAAGTGACTTATCACCAGTTGCAGAAGCTATGTTATATTCTACAAGTCGAAGAATACACTTAGAAAAAGTTATTTGACCATCACTTAAAGAAAATAAAATGGTCTTATGTGATAGATATATTGATAGTTTTTATGCATATCAAGGTTTTGCTAGAGGATTGGGTTATGATTTTGTTAAAACATTAACTAATTTAATTATTGATAATGCAATTCCAGATATTACAATTTTCTTTGATATTACACCAGAAAAAAGCAAAGAAAGAAGAGATAAAACTCGTTTAGTGGAAGACCGTTTAGAACTAGAAAAAATGGATTTTCATCACAAAGTATATGATGGTTATAAACGGTTAATTAAAGAAGACCCAGAACGCTTTTTAATTGTAGATGGTTCTCAAAGTGCTGCAGTTGTGTGCGCTGAAGTTGTGTCTAAGTTATATAAAAATCCAAAATTTATCAAATTTATAGAGCAATATAAATAAATGCAACAAGTATTAGAAAAAATAAAAGAATTAAAAAATAATAAAAAGTTATCGCATTTTTATATCTTTAATTTTAAAGAAAAAAATGAAGATGACTTTTTATTAAGTTTAATCAATATATTATATGATAAAAAATTAGACAATAACACTGAGTTGAATAACATTAGTTCAAATATTATTTTAATAGACGGAACATCTAAAGTAATTAAAAAAGAAGAAGTCGAAACATCTTTTTATAATTCTATAATGTTATCAAATAGTAATTTAGTTTTAATTATTATCAAAAATATAGAAAATGCAACAGCGAATACTTTAAATAGTTTTTTAAAATTTATAGAAGAACCAAGTCCAAATATATTGATTGTTAGTACAACTCAAAAAGTAAACAAGATTCTACCTACAATAATTTCAAGAGCACAAGTTATTAACATTAATACAAAAAAAGAAACAAACAATAATTGAACTAATATTCATTATTCAATAACTAAACAAAAAGATGTTCCAGAAGATATATTAAGAACAAATGAAAAAATATTCAACAAATTTTCAGAACTATTTATAAATCACTTCCAAAAATTAAACCTAAATTCTTGTATAGAATTAACTTATTATATTAAGACAAACATAAATAAAAAAGATGATTTTTTATTATTAACATTAATTTATTTATCTAACGTTTCTAATGTATTTTTTAGCCAAATAAAAGAAATGCAAGAGCTAAAAATAATTTTACACAATGATAAATCAATGAACCATTATCAAAAGTTTTGTGAATTGCTTTATGATTTTTTTGACAAAATTTCAAACTATAATTTAGATTTTCAAATACAAAAAACAAGTTGATTAATAAAATTTACGGAGATGTATGAGTAAGTTATATATAGTTGGTACTCCAATAGGTAATTTAAAAGATATAACATTAAGAGCTTTAGAAACTTTAAGTACTGTTAATATAATTGCTTGCGAAGATACTAGAGTTACATATAAATTATTAGATAAGTATGATATTAAAAACAAGAAATTAATAACAAATAATGTGCAAACAGAGAAAAAAACAAGTAACATTATTTTAAAATATCTTTTAGAAGGACAAACTGTTGCACTAGTTTCTGATGCAGGAATGCCATTAATTTCAGATCCAGGTTTTGATATTTTAAATTTAGCTAAAGAAAATAATATTGATATTGAAGTTATACCAGGCGTTTCTGCATCTACAATGGCATTTACTGGTTCAGGTTTTTCAAATACTTTTTCATTTTTGGGTTTTATGAAGGATAAAACAATTCAAAGAAAAAATGAATTATCAAGTCTAACAATAGGTACTTATATTTATTTTGTATCACCTCATAAATTAATTAATACACTAAATGATATTTATGAAGTATTTGGGAATAATGTTAAACTATGTCTAGCTAAAGAATTAACTAAATTATATGAAAAATGATATTTTGGAACCCCAGAAAGTATTATAAAAGAATTGGATTCAAATAGTATTAAGGGTGAGTATACTTTAGTTTTAAATATCCCAAAAATCAAACATGTTAAAATTAATAAATATGAAAAAAACAAAAGACCTGAATAGGTCTTTTTCTTAATCTTGTTTAGCTTTGTTAACAAATTGATCTAAACGTGAGTGTTTTCTAGCACCTTTGTTTGTATGGAAAACTCCTTTTGAAACTGCTTTAGCAATAACTTTATGAGCTTGAGCAACTAATACTTGTGCTTTTTCATCTTTTGCTAAAACCGCTTCTCTAGCTTTGCGAATAGCAGTTTTTACACGAGATTTCATTGCTGAATTTTTTACACGTGCAGCTTCCATTTTTGCTATACTTTTAATTTTAGATTTAATATTAGCCATATTAACCTCCCTTTTTCTATGTTGAAAAATCTTTTATATTATAATATTTTTTTTAGAAAAATAAATTATTTATAATTTTTAATTATTGAATATAATTTAATCATATCAGCTGATAGCTATGTTATTAATTTAATGTAGAGGAAAGTCCGTGCTAGCACCAACTGAGATGTTGGTAGTGTTTGTGTTAAACCTAATAAGTTTAAGCTTAGACGACTAGTGCCACAGAGACGAGTAAAGTGAAACGCGGTAAACTCCACAAGCTAGAAACCCAAATTTGGTAGGGGAACCAAAACGCGAGAAATGAATTAAGTTTTGGAACATTTTCAATGTTAGATAAATTATCAGCACCTATTTTAGGAACAGAACACGGCTTATGATATAAATACTATTCTAATGAATAGTATTTTTTATTTTTTATAATATAATGTTATAATAATTAAAATATAAGATTTTGTAGATTTATTTATAAATTCGAATACAAGGGAAAAATGGAAAAATTGAAAAATTTCTTTACATTAAAAAATATTAAAAAAATCACTGTATTAATTATTTCAACAATAATTTTTATTTTTTCAATAATTATTGTTTCATTAAAAATAAACAATAACTTTAGACCGGCTTTTTTTAATTATAAGTCTTATATAGCACCATCAAATGAAGATATACTGAATAAAAATTTTGAATATAAAACATTCAATGAAATTAATGAATTTACTATTGCTTTAAATAATAATAAAGCAGTTGGTGGTATAGGAAGTGATTTTCAAGCAGCAAGTTTAATACAAAAAAACTTGATAAGAAAAATTGATTTTAAAAAATTATTAAAAATTGATAAAGAAATAAAATCAAAAGAAGAATTAAAAAATATATTATCTAGGATATACACTCCAATAGTATTTAAACATCTAGAAAGTTATGATGGTCATTTAGGTTATGAAGAAGATGGAACTATCAAACATTTATGAGAATATTTTGTTCCTTATTATGCTCAAGATGGTGTTGTAGCTTATAATACATGAAACAAAACAGGTCAAAATTATAAGAAGGTTATTACAGAACAAGATTTAATAGAAAATAAAAAGCGTTTAACTTCACAAAGTCAAAATGATGAATTCAAAAAATACTTAAAAGATAATTCCTTATACAATATTTTAAGTGTAGTAAAAGAATTTGATTATAAAAATTTAGTTATAACAGATGCTGTTAGAGTTAACATGCTATATGGTTCATCATTTAACTTAAATAATGAATATAATCCAGAAAACCATACAGGAGTTGTTACTGACAATAACTTTCAACAACACATTAATAGTTTTGTTAAACTAATAAATGAATCAACTCAATCAGATTTAACAAAAAGTAGAAATATATCATTTAATGGTGATGGTCAAGGAATAATAGCATCATTGTTAGATCCTAATAGAGTTGATGTGAATGTAGCTATAATGTATAATGGTGATGCATTAGATGCTTATTATTCAGAAGGAAATGGTTTTAACATTAAAGATCCACAAACAAATGAAACTATTGAATTACCTGATGGAAGTGTTGAGGTAATTAAATTTAATGAGAATATTTTATTAGTAGATGGTTTGGTTATAGCAAATGAGATTTCTGAA
Organism: Mycoplasmopsis felis; assembly: GCF_034647055.2. Classification (NCBI taxonomy): domain Bacteria; kingdom Bacillati; phylum Mycoplasmatota; order Mycoplasmoidales; family Metamycoplasmataceae; genus Mycoplasmopsis; species Mycoplasmopsis felis. Next base: position 882,988 of record NZ_CP141047.2, on the reverse strand, counting down.
TCTACAACAGATATTTTATATAATGATTTAACTGAATCTATTTTTAAAAACTTAGGTTATTTATATAATAATAAAAATATAAAACACACATTATTAAAAATATATGATGAGTATTTAATAGATGTTTTAAGAGAAAAAATAGTTAAAGAATTTGTTAATGATTTTTCTGATGGAGTTCTTGAATTTAATGAATTTAAATCTAAATTATTAAAATTATATGAAAAAACAATTAGTGAGACTTTAAACGATGATGATTTAAATTTATTTAGACAATTCACAGAAGATGAAATTTTAACTAATGATAAACTTAAATTGGTATTTAGTAATATTTTGAACATATCTTTAGATAATATAGAAGAATTAAAAGCAAAAACTTCATTTTTACTTTCACATATAGATTTTGCAAACGAACCATTTGAAAAAAGATTAAATGAAGATTATCCAAATTTAGTAAATTTTGATTTTATTAATTATACTCCTGCTAATATAGTTGATTATAGTATAGTTAGAAGAAACTATTTTATAAATGATGATAATACATACGATTTAAAAGCTATTGATATTTATGAAATAACAGATAAAAAGAAAACAATTAATCATAAAAATCTTTCTGGTGTTAATGATAAATTACAATCACTATTAGATACTTATTATTTTTCAACCATAAAAAGATAAGGAGAAAAATTATGAGAAAAACAACTAAAAAATTATATTTATTATTAGGTTCTATGTCACTTGTTGCTTTACCTTTGACAATAATATCATGCAAAAAAAATGGAATGAATGACAATGAAACTAAAGAAACTAATTTTGTTATTAGTCAAATAAAAAAACAACAAAATGATAATTCAATTAATTTATCGATTTCTTTTAGTAAGTTTTCAAAAAAAACAGTTCAAAAAGTAGAACTTGGTTACCAAAAAGAAAACGATTCTATTATCCAGAATGTAGAACTAAATAATGTAACTTTATCTAATGGAATTATCTTTGTGTTAAATAATTTAAAAACTAACACTAAATATAAGTTAATTTCTTTAATTATTGATGGATTTAACATAACAGACCTGAATTATGAATTTATACTCGAAAATAAAATAAATAATGTGCCTTCTGAACCAGAAAAACCAATAGAAAATCCCACTGAAAATCGAGGGTCAGGTGACATAGATGCAGGTGGCAATCAACCTCTACCGAAACCAGAACCTAAACCAGGTCATAATCCAGGTTCATCTGAACCAAATCTTCCAGAAAATACTCCAGATAGAAAACATCAAGAAATGGATTTTGTATTACCAAAATTAAATAAACTTGATGTAAATACCCCTATTACAAACCCAGGAAATATTTCAAATCCTAAAACAGTTTTCGATCACACAGAATTCCCTAAGGAAATAGTATTAGAAAAAAATACGCATAATGATAATTTAATTGAAAACTACTTTAGAAATGAAATGAAGAAAGTCTTGCAATACATTATAGGTCAAGGTGCAGAGACACCTGATATTCCAAGGTGATTCAATATTTATAGCACACAAGAAGAACAACCTGATTTTTATTCTTATATCCCTGACTTAATAGTAAGATTAAAAGAAAATGATAATTTATATTCTTATAATCATTCAATATTCCCATCGCTTGTTCAGGATGATGAATTAACGATCAAAGAAAATAAACTAGTTTGACAAAAGAATTTAACTAATTTTTTAAATAAAGATTTTTCAAAAAGAAAAATTAGATTTACTTTAGAAAAACAAAAACCAACAACATTCTTTTTAAGTGGTATAGCAAAAACACCAATATTTGTTGATATTGATTTAGAAAGTTTATTAAATTCAGCAAATAAAACACTTACTGAAAGAATAGAAAATTCTAATTATTCATTTAGTGCAACTATTATAGATAGTCAAATTAAAGTTGAATTTACAAATAACGAAAATAAAGAATTTTCATTTGATTTTGCAGACAATCAAACTAAAGATGTGTTTTCAAAATTTGGTATTACAACAGAAATTTCATACCTAACCAAAGAGGAAAATAATGAACTATTCACAATTAGTTCAAAACCTTTCATTAATGATTCTCATGCTAAATTAACAACTAATCAAAATTTTTACTCAGATGAAAATAATTTAAAAGCATATAGTGGTTTAAGAGTTTTACCAAAAGATACAAATAGTTTTTTTGATAAAATCAGACAAAGAGTTTTTGTTGTTGGTGGAGGAACATCAACAATGGTGTCAAAAGTAAAGCCAAGTGATCCAAATAGTACCTTATATTATTTCATTACAAATAGACACGTTTCTGATATCTTAGAAACAAGATGAAATGATCCAAGAGTCTTAAATAAAGTTTTAATCCCAGATTTTTCAGATGAAAAAATAAGAAATAGTGCAAGTGATATTTCTGTAGATGTTCAGAAAAATTGATTTGAATTTAACTTCTGACAAGCAAAAGATCAAACTAGAAGAAATGGAACAATTGATAATAATCGTAATTTTAAAGATGCTGATATATCAATTAATATAATTGATATTAAACCAATTTTAGACAAAGCAATTGCAGAAAATAATACAAAAATTATTAATTACTTCCAAAATTGAAATAACTTAGAACCTCTTAAATTAAGCAAAAAAACTAAATATCTAGAAAAAGATAATTATGTCAAGTTTTATCTTTCAAGTTTCCCTCAAGACCCACATGCAGGTTTTTCTGGAAGAAGATATAGAGAACACATAATTAATAAACTAGAAGATATTAGACCAAGTGATCAAGCAAGAGAATTTGCCACATATGGAAACTTCAGATCATTCTTTATAAAAGATAAGGAAGGTTTTGGTATTAAATATGATTTAATATCTGGTGGTTCAGGTAGTGTTGTATATGATGAAGATTTTAATATGGTTGCTTTATTTATGCAAAACTTAGGTGATGATGAATATGGTTTTGGTTTATTATCTTCATTAGATTATGATTATTTTGGATATGAAACAAATAATAATCCAAATTCATTTAAGAAAAAACTTGAAGAAAAAATAAAAGAAAATCCAAACAAATTTGAGTTAATAGAATTGTAGAATCTTTATAATAAAATTTAAAACTTGGTTTATACAACCAAGTTTTAAATTAATTTTGCTGCCTCTTTGTCTAATATAAATGTAACATCTGAATGAGTTTGTAAAAAACTAGCAGGTACATTAGAAGTTATAGTTCCTTTAATAGCATCATATATTGCTTGCGCTTTAGAAGAACCATTTGCTAATAAAATAATTTTCTTAGCTTCTAAAATAGTTCCCACACCCATAGAAATAGCAGTTTTAGGAACATCATTAATACTATTAAAATAAATTTTGTTTGACTGTATAGTACTTTCGGTTAAACTAACTTCTTTAGTTCTATCGGTTAATAAAGAACCAGGTTCATTAAATGCTATATGACCATTTGTACCAATACCTAAAATCATTAAATCTATTCCGCCTTTTTCTTTGATTAGGTTTTCATAATTTTGTGCATTTTGTTGTATATTACCTATTCCGTTTGGTAAATGAATATTCTCTCTTTTAATATTAATATGATTAAATAAGTTTTGATCCATAAAGTAGTGATATGAACAAGGGTTTTTAGGTTGTATACCAACGTATTCATCTAAATTAAAAGATACTACATTTTCAAAAGAAATTTGATTTTTTTGATATTTTTGAATTAACTTTTTATAAGTTTTAATTGGTGAATTACCTGTAGCAAAGCAAATTTTAATGCTTGGATTTTTCTGTATTTGACTAGTTATTAAATCAGCTGCAAAATCTGCTAATAAACCATCATTATCTTTTATTATTATATTCATAATTTATCCTATCTTATTAAATTACCATTAATATAAACATTTTTAATTTTAAGATTTTTAGTATCCAAAAGAACTATATCAGCAAAGTAATTTGGACTAATAACTCCTATTTCATTTTCTAGTTTTAAGTACTTAGCAGAATTATATGAAGTTAATTTCACTGCATTTTGCATTGATACACCTATTTTAATTAAGTTTTTAAATGCATCATGAATAGTTATTCCTGAACCAGCTATTGTATTAGTTCCTTTTAGAACAATTTTTAGTTTGTTTTTAGTTACAGGGATATCTCCAGATATACTGTCTCCATTTTTTGTGTAGGCGGGTTTTATTGCATCTGATATAGCTATTATTTTGTCATAACCTTTATTTAAAAAAGTTAGTTCCAATGATTCTTTTGAAACATGCAATAAATCAATAATCAATTCAGCATAACTATTATTATTTAAAAATGAACTTTGTAATAATCCTGGGTTTCTTGAATCTATTCCGCTCATAGCATTTCATAAATGACAAACAGAAAAACAACCATTTTCAAAAAATTTATCACATACTTTTAAACTAGCATTTGTATGTCCTATTGATCCAATAATATTTAATTTATTTTGTAGATATTTAAATGTTTGTATATTAACCATCAAAGGATCAAAAGAAATTTTTTTAAGTTGTTTTAAACTAGCACTATATAAAGTATTTATTTTTTGGGCATTAGATTTTTGTAAATATTCAGGTTTGTGAGCGCCTTTTTTACTTAATCCTATAAAAGGTCCTTCAATATGAATACCTAAATTTTTTGAAACTCAAACCTCATTATTTGCTATTTCTCTCAATGATTTAAGGATTACTTTTCAGTTATTTGTCATTGCAGTTGGCATAAAAGATGTTGTTCCATGTTTAGCTAGATATTTTGAAATATTTTTAACTGCTTTAGTTCCTTCCATCACATCATATCCTTTAAAACCATGGATATGAGTATCAATAAAACCAGGCACAGCAATAGCATTTGCTTTATTGTTATTTCTTATTATCTGGGTTATTTTATCATCTTGGATGTATATATCTGCACATTCTATAATTTCATTATAATTTATAATTTTGACATTTTTAATAATATTCATTATTCAATTAATTCCCTTAGATTATAATTATACTTTTTTAGTAACTTTTGTGCTGTTATTTTGTCAACTTTTTTTAAATACATAACAGCACTAAGTTTAATATTTTGATTTCCTTCATTATATAAATTTAAAGCATCATTATAATTTAACTTTGTTATTTCAGATAAAATTTGAATACTTCTTTTAACTAATTTTTCATTAATTGGAGTTAAATCAATCATATAATTGTTATAAACTTTACCTAATTTAATTGCTGTCATGCTAGAAATTGTGTTTAAGACAATTTTTTGTAAAGTACCAGCTTTTAATCTAGTAGAACCATCAATTATTTCACTTCCTGTGTTTCCATATAAAATAATATCTGTATTTTCAAAACAAGTACCATCAGTTTGATTTGTTAATAAAGCTGTTTTAGCGTTTTTTTGTTTAGCATAAACAAAAAAACCATTCACATATTTTGTATTACCAGAAGCAGATAATCCAATAATTAAATCATTTTCGTTGATCTTATTATTTTGTGCATCAACCATCCCTAAATCAAAATCATCTTCATATCCTTCTAGTGATTTTAATATAGCTTGGTCTCCACCTGCCATACTATATTTAAATCAATTATCTTCCCCAAAAGTAGGAAGAATATCAAGTGCATCAACCATCCCTATTCTTCCACTGCTTCCAGCACCTACATAAAATATTCTTCCACCTTTTTTTATTGAATCAACGCATTTATTTACTACATTGATAATTTCGCTACTCATATTTTTATAAGCAAGATCTACATCAATCAGTGAATGGTCAAAGATATTAATTAATTCAGAGTCAGACAAAGTGTCTAATTTCTTATTTTGCATTATACCTCCTTGAATAAACTAATTTTATTATTAACTAACTTAAACAATAAAATATGCAAAAATATTGCATATTTTTAAATTAAAATAACATTTTTAGTTTTTTAGTAGAACTTTTTTGCATATATGTATTTTTTTCTATTATTAGTTTAACATTTATTATGTGTGGAAAACGCACAAGAAAGGTGTGGTGTTTTATAATGAACAAAATTAATATTTTTTTCAAAAACTTAATTTCTAAACTACATTGGTCTCAATATATTTACATTGCATTATGATTTTTATTTTCAGTAATGCTTGTGATATTAGTTGGATTATTAGGTGGTTTAAAAGTTGATGGACAAAATCTAACAAAAGTTGCACACTCAAATATTATTAGTATTTTCTCCTTCTTTTTCTTATTAGTATTTTTTGGTGCAATTATAGCTACAGTTGTTATTCATGGTTTTGTGATTAAGAAAGCAAAAATGAATTCAATTTCTAAATCAGGAGGTAAAAAATAATGCAAACTATAGCAAAAAAATCAAACAATCTTACCTTCATGAAGAAAATGATGGAAAAATTAAGCAGAATAGGCGCTGCATTAATGTTTCCAATAGCTGTTTTACCAGTTGCTGCTATTTTATTGAGAATAGGAGCAGAAATACCAACTGAAACAGCTTTTGCAAAATTTGTGAATGCCTTGTTTTTAAAAACAGGTGGAGCAATTTTTGATAATTTACATATTTTATTTGCCATTGGTGTTTCTTTTGCTTTTACAAAAGATAAGCGAGGAGAAGCAGCATTTGCTGGATTTATCTCGATTATTATAATGTCAAGTTTATTACCAACTTTAGTTGATATTTTATATGCTAAAGTAAATTTAGGTAATGGTGTTCAAGGTTTTTCAACCTTATTTGGTTCAAAATTTAATTCAGTTTTTGGATCAAATGTTTTAAATGGAATGATAATTGGTTCATTTATTGCATATGTTTATAACAGAACAACAAATGTGGAGTTACCTAAAGTATTAGGATTTTTCTCAGGAAAAAGATTAATTCCTGCTTTATCAATTATTGTAACAGTTTTATTTACAATTTTTTGAGCATTTATTTTCCCCTGAATAGCTTTTGTAATCTTTAAAATTTCTGAATCAATGTCTAGTGCAGTTGCTGCACAAGAAGGACAAATTTCGTTATCAGCAAGATTTACAAGAGCAGGAATTATGGGTGGTTATGGATTTATTAATCGTTTATTAATTCCTTTTGGTTTACACCATATCCCAAATAATATTTTCTGATTCCAACTTGGTACATGACCAAGTGAAATTAAAGAAGGTGAATCAGTTAATGGTGATATATTTATTTTCTTAAATGGAGTTGCTAAAAATAACCCAGGTGGAATTTTCCAATCAGGTTTCTTTCCAATGATGATGTTTGGATTACCAGCATTAGTTGGTGCATTTATATATAAATCTGAATCTAAAGAACAAAGAATAAAAGTTATTTCCTTATTTGGTTCAGCTGCCTTAATTAGTTTCTTAACAGGAATTACTGAACCTATTGAATTTGCTTTCTTATATATTTCTCCTCTTTTATTTATTGTTCATACTATTCTTACAGGTATATTTGCATTTATAACCGGTGTAATGGGAATTCAATTAGGATTCGGATTTTCTGCAGGATTTATGGACTTTATTTTATCAATTCCTAAATCATTAAGAATTATTAATGAATCAGGAATTACAGGTGCTGCAAGAGTATTTGCAAATCCAGGTTGAATTATAGTAGTTGGTCTTGTTTGTGGTGTTGCTTATTTCTTTGCAGGAAGTTTCATTATTAAATATTTTGATTTATCTACTCCAGGAAGAAAAAATGGAATTATTTTATCTGAAGAAGAAAAGAATTCTTTCATTTCAGAAGAAGTATTAAATTCTGGATTTTCAAATAAAGCAAGACAAATTGTTGCAGGATTTGGTGGTTGAGATAATATTGTAGAATTTAATAACTGTTCAACAAGACTAAGATACATTGTTAAAGATGGTTCTAAAGTAAATGAAGAAGAACTTAAAAAAGCAGGTGTATTTGGTGTTGTAAAAGTATCTGATACTTCATATCAAGCAATAATCGGTGTAGAAGCAGAATCTATAAATAATCAAATAGTTTCCAACAAAGGTTCTGATTTAGTTTAATGACAAAAATCTACTATCAAGTAGATTTTTTTTGATTCAAACGTTTCATATTATTAAAATTTTATTAGATTAATTAATTGTATATTCCAGATTTAACCAAGAAATTTTTACAACTTTTCACTCCTTTTTTTAAAATATGAAAAAAACTTGAAAATTAAGGCTTACTTTAATCTTTTAAACATAAATTTTTAATAATTTTCTTTTTTTTTTTTTTTTTTGATTATCATAATTTAGAGGTAAAAACTATGGAAAACAAAATTAAAGCACACAGTTTTTCTATTTTAAAATTCTTCGAATCTTTAGAAGAAGAATCAAAATTTCTAATACCTGAATATCAAAGACCTTATTCATGGAATTTAGAAAATATAACAACCTTTTTTACAGATTTATGAGAAGCTTATGAAAATGATGTTAAAAACAAAGATAATCTCGGTTATTTCATAGGAAATACTATTGTTTTTAAAAACAATATAGGTCAATTGGAAGTAGTAGATGGTCAACAAAGAATTACAACACTTTTACTTTTATTTAGATCTATTTATTTTTTATTAGATAGTCCAGAAACTAAGTTATATGAAACAGAAGAAGTTAAAAATCTTAAAGAAAAACTTAAAAGAATATTATGAACCAAACAAAGCAGGTCAACTATATATGATAAATCCTCTTTTAAAATAGAAATCAGAGGTATAGATAATAAAAAAATTGATATCTTGAATGAAATATCTGAACAAGGCACTTGTTCAGAAAAGGGTAATATTTATTGTAATAATTACAATGTTTTTATAAAACTAATTCAAGATACTTCTAAAAATAATCAAACAGGATTAATAGATTTTTATTATTATATATTAGAAGAAGTCAATATTTTAAAAATAGAAATAGATAATTTAGATACTGCTCTAACTGTTTTTCAAACAATAAATAATAGAGGATTACAATTATCAGATTCTGATATTTTTAAATCTACTATTTATAATTTAATTAATTCTGAGCAAGAAAAAGAAGAATTTATAAATAATTGAAAAGAATTATCTACAGAAATAGAAGAAAACAATGAAACATTTGAAAGAATTCTAACTTATTATATGTTTTATTTAAGATCTCAAAACGATGATATAAGTATAAGAACACCAGGTTTGAGAAGATATTTTATGCCTTTACTTAAAAATAACAAAACACACTTCAATAAAATGCAAAGTGAGTTAAAACAAATTAATGACTTTTTTTCTGTTATTAATAAAAGAAATAAAATTCAAGGACAAGAATGAACAGAAAACTTTGATGTCTTAAAGGAATTAGACATCATTAGTTCTTATCCAAATGAGTTTTGAAAATATCCAGTAGTTTGTTATTATATGTATCATTTTAAAGATACTGATTTTATAAGAAATTTTAGTATTTTTCTTAAGAATTTATCAAGAAAATTATTACTTAAATATATTGAAATTCCCACATCAAATGCAATAAAAAGTAATGTGTTAAAGTTAAATAAAGATATTAAAAATCAACAACTACCTAATATAGATATTGAAATTTCTATAACTGATGATCAAATTAAAGAAAAAATAATTAATACACCAAATAATATAACAAGAATTATTCTAAAACTAATTGGATACAGTTCAAATAAACAGAATAAACTATTACCTCAGGATTGAGAAATAGAACATATAATTCCTCAAAGATGAACAAAAGAGAATCATATAGATAAAAAGATTATTGAAATGATAGGTAATAAGTTACCATTAGAAAAAAAGATAAATGTCTTATCAAGTGATAATATACTTCAATTTAAGTTTAATTATTATAAGAAATCTGAAATAGGAATTGTACATGATTTTATGCAAGAAAATAATACCCTAAATAGTTGATATATAGAAAATGTCAAAGACAGAAGTAAAATTATTTCAGAATTTATCTATAATGAATTAACAAGTAAATTAGATATAAATAAAGGTGATAACTAATGAGAAAAACAAAAATATTTACAATTATTTTATTAATCATTTGGACTGTATTATATTATTTAATAGCAACAGATATATGACTAAGATCGGTCGGTTTAATTGAATCAAGTTTCTTAATTAATAATGATATTAAATGAATAAACTATTTATATGCTGCTTTAATAGTATTGTGTATAGATATATTTTTTATGTTATTGATATTTACTATTATTCTTCGTAAGGAAGAAGAAAGTTGATACTTATGAACCTTTCTAATCATTTTTTCAATACCATTAATACCAATTTTAATAGTAATAGGAATAATAGTCGGAATGATTTCTGGATCTGGAAAAACAAAAAAAGAAAGAATTTTAGAATTGAAAAAATCAATAAAAGATAAACAAGCAGAATTAGATAAATTAGAAAAATAATATAAAGAATTTAATCCAATCAATTACACCTGATTAATAAGTGTAATGATTGGATTTTAATTATTAAGTTATTATTTATACCTCTTTTATATAAATCAAGTTATAAGGAATTTAAGGTGTTATAATTAAATAAATAAAGGTAATAATGAAAAAAGTTTTAGTTCCAAAAGTTAGATTCAAAGGGTTTGATGAAGAGTGAAAAGAGGAGAGATTAGAATATATTGCCAAAGTCACAAATGGCAAAAGCAATACATCTGATAACAATAAATGAGGACAATATAACTTATATATAAGGTCAGAAGAAATTTATAAAAGTAATAAATATATTTTTGATGTTGAAGGTGTTATTACAGTAGGAGATGGTAACATAGGAAAAATATTTCACTATGTTAATGGAAAATTTGATTTACATCAACGTTGTTACCTTATTTATGAATTTCAAAATATATGACCTAAGTATTTTTATTATTATTTTTCTCAAAACTTTTATAAAAGAGCTATATTAATGTCATATACTGCTACAGTTAATTCAATTAGAATGAACACAATAACTGATATGGATATTATGTTTCCAAAGGAATTAATTGAACAACAAAAAATCGGAAAACTTTTAGAACATATCGACAACCTAATAACTCTAGAAGAAATTAAACTCAATAAACTCAAACAAATTAAAGAAACTCTCTTACAAAAAATGTTCCCGGAAGGTAATTCAAAAACACCTAGAATAAGATTTAAAGGATTTGAAGGAGAGTGAAAAGAGGAAAAATTGGATGATATTTTTAAAGTTATTACTGGTGGTGAACCACCTAAAAACTATAAAAACTCAAAACATCCAGTAGGTATGTATAAATACCCTATATATTCAAATGGACAAGAAGCTAATGCGATATGAGGTTTTTCTGACAATTATTCAATAAACACAGAAGCAATAACAATTTCTTCAATTGGTACTATTGGTTTCCCGGTTGTTAGAAAAATGTTTTTCACCCCTATAATAAGATTAAAAACTCTATTACCATATAATAAAAACATGAATATTAACTTTCTAAATCTTTCAGTTAGTCAAATTAATTTTTCTTTTAATCAAGCTGGTATCCCAAGTATGAATTCAAATCAGTTAAAAGATAATATAATATTAATATCAAGAAATTTTTCTGAACAACAAAAAATCGGAGATTTCTTTAGTAAGATTGATACCCTAATCAATCTTTACAATTCCAAACTCAACAAACTCAAACAAATTAAAGAAGCATTATTACAAAAAATGTTTGTATAATATTTGTATAACATAATTGTGGCCTTATAAATAATCAAAAAGACACAGAATCATTTTCTGTGTCTTTTAATTATCCTACAACCCTGAGAATTCAAAATACTTCAGGAAGTTTATATAAACCTATAGAATATGTATTTAAACTATATTCAATATTCTTATCAATGTTTCTAAAGTAAATAGTATTTAATATTATTATTGAAGCAATTGATAAAAAGATAAGCAATCCAATAAAATCTTTTCAAGTAGGTTTAATTTGTCTATATTTAGTTCTTTTTTCATAAGGATCATACCCTCTGGTTTCCATTGAATTAGCTAAATCATCAGCTTTTTGAAAAGAAGAAACAAATAAAGGAATAATTAAGGTAGTAAATGCAATAATTTTTTTCTTAAGTGTACCATGTTTAAAATCAACCCCACGTGATGATTGTGCTTTCATTATTCTTTGAGCTTCATCTACTAAGGTAGGTATAAATCTTAAAGCAATTGAAATAATTGTTGCAATAATATGGGTTGGAATAAATAGGAATTTTAATGGTCACATTAAATCTTCAATTGCTTTATTTAATAATATAGGTCTCGTAGTATTTGTTAATAATGATGTAGTTAAAACCATTATATAAATTCTAAAGAATAAGTTAATTGACCTATTCACAGAATTAAGAGAAAATCCGTATTGTAAATATGCATTATTTCCATATTTTTCAACTAAGGATGAAAAATCGTAATTAGTATTTGCATAAAATTCACTTCACGTTAATAGATTTCCATTAACGTCCTTTAATTCTTTATTAGTATTAGTATAAAAAGATCAAAAGAATTCTTTATGGTAATTATCATTGTAAATAACTTGACTATTTACAATGTATAAATTAACTATTAATATAACAAAAGAAACAAAAATTGGTAATTTTAATAACTTAATTAAAGGTCTAATTTTTTTAGTAGAAATAATATATAAGATAACTAACGGAAACAAGATGATAAGTAAATCTATAAAACTACTTGATAAAAATAATAAGATGATATATAAAATAGTTAATAATACTTTTAATCTAGGATCAAAATTATATAAAAAACCCTTACCTGGTATAAAACGACCAAAAATACTTTTCATTAATTACCTCCTTTTAAAGAATTTAAGTAATCAATGAGTTCTTGCATTGATTTAACTTCAGGAACATTAATATTAAGTTTTCTTAATTTATCAACAAATTCTAATAATTTAGGTGGTTGTAAATGATTTTGAACAAGTAAATTAATATCACTCAATAATTCATAAGGTTTACCACTTGCAACAAGAGAACCTTCTTTGAGAATAATAACTTTTTGTGCTCTTTCGAGAACATGATCTAAATCATGAGTTACATTAATGATAGTTTTTCCATTTTTATGTAAGTTAGTTAATATATCTAACACTTCTTTTACACCAACAGGATCTAAACCTGCAGTTGGTTCGTCAAAAATCATTATTTCAGGGTCCATAGCTAAAATACCAGCTATTGCTACTCTTCTTTTTTGACCACCTGAAAGTTCAAACGGACTTCTTTCTAAATATTCTTCACTTAAACCAACCATTTTAATTACTTCAGAAGCTTTTTGATATGCTTTTTCTTTATCCATACCAAAAGCAATAGGACCAAAAGCAATATCTTCTCTTATTGTATTTTTAAACAATTGATATTCAGCAAATTGAAAGACAACCCCAATTTTTTTTCTTATATCAATAATATTCTTTAACTTCTTAGAATTTTTAGAATCATTTGTAATATGAAGATTAGTATTCTCTATTTTTTTAGTTTTCTTATTATAAATATCAGCATTGAAAATTCATTCGATTGAACCAAAAGTAGGATTTAATAGAACATTTAAATGTTCTATTAATGTAGTTTTACCAGAACCTGTAGAACCTATGATTCCTATATATTCATTTTCAGATATTTCTAAATTTACATCTTTTAGTCCATGAAATTCTCAAGGTGTTTTTCTATTAAAAATATGACCGATATGATTTATTTTAATTTGCATATTTGATCAATTAACTCCTGTTCATTGTATGTTGGATTTATTCCTTTTAAATTTTCACTTAATTTGTATATAAAAGGTGAATCTATTTTTGCTAATTCGATTATTTCTTTGTTATTTAAAATTTCTTGTGGTGAACCATCTGCAATTAATTGTCCATTAGAAAATACCAAACATTTATCAGCAAGTATTGCTTCATCCATATTATGTGTAATTGATATTAGTGTTTTTTCTCTATTATCTCTAATTTCTTTAATTAAATTAAGAATATCATTTTTACCTTTTGGATCTAACATTGATGTAACTTCATCAAATATAATAACATCAGGATTTAATGCTAGTATTGAAGCTATGGCAACCCTTTGTTTTTGTCCTCCTGATAAACTTTCAGGTTCTCTTTCAAGGTGTTTTTCCATCCCTACTCTAGTTGCACATTTCAAGATAATATCTTTCATTAAATGACTAGGTATTTTTCTGTTTTCTAAACCAAATGCTATATCATCTTCAACTGATGAACCGATAAATTGATTATCTGGATTTTGAAATATTATCCCTATTTTTTTTCTAATTTCTAATAAAGTACTTCTGTGATATTCTATATTATCAATAAAAATAGAACCTTCTTGTGGTTTCAATAAACCAACTAATACCTTAGATAATGTGCTTTTACCACTACCATTATGTCCTAAAATAGCAACATATTCTCCTTTTTTTATTGTAAAACTCACATTATTTAAAGCTGGTTTTTGTGTTCCTGGTTTATAACTAAAAACAATATTCTTAACTTCAATCATAATAATATAATTTTAAATTAAAAATTGAATTTTAATTGCATTTAATTTATAATAAAGAATTACATTTCAAATTAGAAATGTTTCCAAGTTTTGTAATTATTAAAAAAATTATAATTTATTAAAAAAATAAAAAGTTTATAATATAAAAGCTATATTAAATAATATATATTAAATCAGAAAGGTATTAAATGAAAAAAGTAGCAATAAATGGTTTTGGAAGAATTGGTAGATTATTCTTCCGTAGATTATTTGAATCAAATTCAAATTTAGAAGTTGTAGCAGTAAATGACTTAACAGATGCTAAAACATTAGCTCATTTATTAAAATTCGATACTGCTTTTGGTCAATTAAAAGCAGAAGTATCAGCAAAAGATGGTGCTATTGTAGTAAATGGAAAAGAAATCAAAGTTTTTGCAGAAAGAGATCCAGAAAACTTACCATGAGGTCAATTAGGAATTGACTTAGTTGTTGAATCAACAGGATTCTTTACAAAAAGAGAAGGTGCTGAAAAACACTTAAAAGCAGGTGCTAAAAAAGTTGTTGTTTCTGCTCCATCAGACAAAGATGTTAAAACAATCGTTTACAATGTAAACCACGATGTTTTAACAAAAGAAGATGTTTTAATTTCAGCAGCTTCATGTACAACAAACTCATTAGCTCCAATGGTAAAAGTATTGGTTGATAATTTTGGTTTAAAATCAGGATACATGACAACAATTCATGCTTACACAGGAGACCAAAGATTACAAGATGCTCCACATAAAGATTTACGTAGAGCACGTGCAGCAGCTTCAAATATGGTTCCAACATCAACAGGTGCAGCAAAAGCAATCGGTCTAGTTGTTCCTCAAGCATCAGGAAAATTAGATGGTGTTGCAGTTAGAGTTCCAGTTTTAACAGGTTCATTAGTTGATTTAACTGTATTCTTAGAAAAACAACCAACAGTTGAAGAATTAAATGCAGCAATGCAAAAAGCAGCAAATGAAACAATGAAATATGAAACAGAAGAAATCGTTTCTTCAGATATTATTAACTCTACATATGGTTCTATCTTTGATTCTGCTTTAACTTCTGTTAAACCAACAGCAGATGGAAACTTATATAAATTGTTCTCATGATATGACAATGAAATGTCATACGTTTCTCAATTAGTTAGAACAGTAGTTTACTTTGCAAACTTATAATAATTAATTAAAAATACAATCAGTAATGATTGTATTTTTTGATTCACTTATATTATTAAAGCAGAGAAATAAAGTAAAAATAAAAAACAAGCAATTACTTGTTTTTGGTCATATAAAATGAAATGGAGCGAGTAAAGGGAATCGAACCCTCATAGTCAGCTTGGAAGGCTGAAGTTCTGCCATTAAACTATACTCGCACTTGCTTTTTGCTTTATTATTATAACATAGTTTTTAAAAAATAACAAAATATTTTATTTTTTTATTTAACTTAATAAAAAAAGCACCTTCCTATTTTCACCTTTAGGCTATCGTCGGCGTAAAGAGGCTTAACTACTGAGTTCGGAATGGTATCAGGTGATCCCTCTTGCTATTGGCACTGATAATATAATACACTAAATTTAAATAATTCAAAATAATTTTTAAATATTTTTTCATTATTATTAATATTAATGAAATTAATAAAGAAAATTATTTCTAAATAATCAAGAAATTTATTTTTTAGATTCAAATAATTTAATACAGCTAAAAGGTTTTCTATTTGATTTAGAACCTATATTTTCATTAATTAATAAAACTTTTTGGTTTAAAATCTAATATTTTAGTTTTTGAGTATTATTAAATAATCCTTTTTATTAATAAATCCTTCAAACATAAATTTATTAATTTAAAAAAACAGTTTCTTTTAACTTATTTAATGGTATCATTAGAAACAATACTAAATTTATTTAGTATTGAATTTAAACTTTAAAAAAGGAATAATTTTTATGAAATTAAACAAAATTAAATATTTATTTATGATAGTTTCTGCATCACTTTTACCTATATCTGGTATTGCTTGCAAACAAACAGAACCCGAAAAATCAAAAATAACAGTAGAAGTATCTGGAACAGTAACTGCAGACAATAATCTTGAATCATCAACACTATCAACTTCAATTCAAACAGAACTTAATATTTCTGCGTTTGAATCTGTTGTTAATTTGTTAACAAATGAATCAACAAAACAAAATTTAAAAACTGCATTTCAAAACGCTAATACAAATGAATTAAAAAAAGAATTCTTAAATAACTTAAAACAAGAAGTTATGAATTCAGATGATGTTCAAATTAAATTTGCTTTAGTCAAAGCATATGGTAATGATTTAGTTAAATTTGATTTCTCTAAAGAATCATATAAAAGTAAACTAAACACCAAATTAGCAAAATCAAATACTGTGTTCTTAAATTTTGATTATAAAAACTTTCAACTATCTGATACATATAAAGCAGATAAGGAATTTATATTTGATGTTAAATCGGACTTACTAAGTACATTAAATGTATTTTTATCAAATGTTAAAGAACCATCAAAAGTTATTGGTTCATCACCAAAGCCTAATGGTAATTTATCTGCTACATATAGTAGTTCTTCTAATGTTTTAACAATCCCTGTTAAGTTAGTTTATTACTGAAGAAATCCAAATGATAAAACAGATGAAAAACTTGTTATTTCAGAAGAAACAATAAATTATGAAATTACAGTTAAAAAAGATTAGTTAATAAACAACTAATCTTTTTTTAATTTATTTCCTTAGATATTATTCATATTTAATTTTCTAAAACTGCACTAATTTGTTTTTCTATTTTGTGAATACTTTCAGGACTTAAAGTTATATTTCCTGTATTTCAAGCTTCTGGGTTTATTGGTATATCACTAAATTCACCAACAACATTTGTTCTAATGAATTTTAATAATTCTGTAAAACTATTAAATAAATAATCAAATCCACCAGCACCAACAGAAGAAACAGTGACTTTTTTATTATGAATAGCAGATTCTCCTTTTGGGTTGTTTTTATCAAGAGATCTACTTAATCAATCAAATAAGTTTTTTAAACCACCTGGCATATTTTTGTTATAAATAGGACTAAATACTCATAATAAATCTGCTTCTTTAATTTGTTTTCTGATTTCTTGAATAACTTGTAAGTCATCTCTTTCAATATCCTGATTCATTAATGGAAGTTTACTATAATCTAAATATGACACTTCTGCTTTTCCTTTTAGTTCTTTAGCAACAAATTCAGATAATTGTTTATTAAATGAGTTTTGTCTTAGCGAACCAACAATAAATAATATTTTTTTCATTTTTCTCCTTTATGAATATTTATTTGATTTAATTTTTCATAAACCAAACTTTCTTTTTATATTTTAAAACAATCTCTTTTATTTTTTAGTAAAAATGATTAGTTCAATAAAACTAATTATTTAATTTTTACCGAGTAATTTGTCAAGTTTTTTTAATAATTCATCTATATTGTCTTCTTTTTCTTTTAAATTAGCTTGCACATCTTCAAAGGTTTTATTATGTTCTTTTATAGTTTTTACATCAAAATCAGTTAATGGATTTAATTCAAATTCTTTTTGGATTTTATTGAATGAAATTGATTTTATTTTTGTATATGGTAATTTTTCTTCTTTTGTAATTAAATCATATAAATTATTATTAAGATTAATTTCATTATTGTATATGAAATAAGAATTATTTTTGTTTAAAGTATATAAATCAGAAATGACTTTATATTCTTTTAACTCATTTATTTTTTTACCTTTAATATTCTTTGTTATTTGGGGTATTTTGGATTGTTTTACTTTAATTATTTGTTTATTATCACATATAAATAAAAGGTCTTTATTTTTCGAATTAATTGTAAATGATTTAACTTTATCATTTAACGATAAATATATTCCTTTGATTCCTTTTGCCTTAGTTCCATATAAATTAATATCTAATTCTGAATAATTAGTTATAAGTCCTTGTTCTGTTAATATAACAATATTATTTTGATTATTAGACAAATAAACACCAATTACAATATCATTATCTGTTAATTGCATAAATGAATATGATTTATTTAACCTTTGAACTCATAAGTCAGCTAATTTAATACGTTTAAAATAACCATTTTTAGTACCAATTACTATAAATAAATCTTTATTAAAATCCTTAATTTCGATAAAAGAAATGATTTTTTCTTCACTTTTGAAATCATATAAGTTTTTATAATATGTACCTAAATCTTTTCATTTATTTTCTGTTAATTTATGAATTGGAATAATTGAATAATTACCAAAAGAAGTAAACACTAATAAGTAATTCATAGTATTCATTTTTGCTATACCTAATAGTTCATCACCTTCTTTAAAATGATAGTTAGTTAAATTATTAGATTCAAAAGTTTTTTCATTAAATCTTTTGATATAACCATTTTTAGTAAATGAAATATAAACTTCTTCTTCTTTAATTAAATCTGTTTCCTTATGATTAAATTCAAATTCAGTTTCTTCAATTAGTGTTTTTCTTGGACTGCAGAATAATTTTTTAATTTCCTCAAGTTGATTAATAATATATTGATTAAATTTATTTGGATTGATTAATAATTCTTCTAATCTCTGGATTTCTTTTTCTAATTCTTCTTTTTCTTTTAAATATGCTTCTTTATCTGTTTTGCTTAAACGGTATAATCTTAATTCAGCAATAGCAGTTGATTGAATTTGACTAAAATCAAAGTGCTTCATTAAGTCTCTAATAACACCCGATTTAGATTCTGTTGATTGCCTAATAATTCTAATTACTTCATCTGTTATTTCAGACACCTTAATAAATCCTAAAACTATTTCTAAACGTAATTTATTTTTTTCCAAATCAAAAATAATAGTTTTAGTTTTTATATCTCTCACATGTTCTACATAACTTGAAATCATTTGATTTAAATTCAAAAGTTTAGGTTGATTGTTTTTTATAACAGTATTGTTATATGAATAAGTAATTTTTAATTTAGTTTTTTGATATAAATATGATAATATACTGTTTTCATTTACAGAATTATTCATTGTTATCACAATCTTGATACCATTTCGATCTGATTGGTCTTTTATTTCTAAAACACCATCTAATTTACCTTCATTAATTAATAGGTCAATTTCATATACTAAAGATGACTTACTAATTCCATAGGGTATTTCAGTAATTTCAATAAATTTTTGATTACCTTTAGTATATAAAAAGCATTTGCTATATAAATGAATTCTTTCTTTTGAATTATTTCCAAATTCAAATGCTTCTATAATTCCTTTTGTCCCTTTAATTATTCCGCCTGTAGGAAAATCAGGACCTTTAATATATTTATTTAACTCAGTATTACTCAAATTAGGTTTTTTTATTTTAGCAATAGTTCCATCTATGATTTCACCTAAGTTGTGCGGAGGTAAGTCAGTTGCAATACCAACTGCAATACCCATTGCACCATTTACTAATAAAGTAGGAAAAATAGAAGGTAATACAGTTGGTTCTTTTTCACTGTCATCAAAGTTTGGAACAAAAACTACAGTGTTTTTCTTTAACTCACCAAGAATATACTGACAAACTCTTGACATTCTTACTTCTGTATACCTCATAGCAGCTGCTGGATCATTATCTATTGAACCAATATTACCGTGCATATCTAATAAAGGAATATTAGATTTTCATCATTGACTTAAATTTACCATTGCTTCATAAACAGAACTATCCCCATGTGGATGATATTTACCGATAACATCACCAACTACTCTTGCTGATTTTTTATATGGTTTATCATATTCTAAACCTAAGTCATACATAGAATAAAGAATTCTTCGTTGAACTGGTTTTAGACCATCTCTGATATCAGGGAGGGCTCTTTGTTGAATTACATATTTAGCATACCTTCCAAATCTTTCTGACATTATTTTATCTAATGATTCATTTATTATTTTTTCTATCTTTCTTTGATTTTCAAAATTTTTATCCATATAATCTCCTGATTATTAATATATTAATTATAATAATAAACTCATAAAATTAAAAAATAGAATATTCAAACATTTTATAGTAGTTATCATTTTATTTTGTTTTTCTTTTTAACTTTTTTAAGTTAAATGTTTTATTTTGAATAAATAATAAATACAGAAAGAATATATTAAATTGAATTAAATTAATTAAAGTTAAAACAAGGTATCAATATAGAGTGCTTGGTGTGTTGTAGGTATTATATTTTGACACCATTCAAAAAATATCATTTCCTAAAAATACTATTCAAAAAGAAATGAAAAAAAGTTTAACTATATAAATTAAAATTTTTTTTACTTTTATTATTTATATTAAATTTTCTTGTTTTTAGTTTTGCTAAAAAGAAAATAGGAAACAAAAAGTGAAAAAACTTATTTCTATTTATTATTCATAAATATAGAAAACCAATTATATACACTCCTGTACTAGATAAAACAATACTAAAAAAATTTACTAAAAAAGTTGATAAAGCAGTAAATCCATAAATTCTTGGTTTATATCTTATGAATTCGAAAAATATAGGTTTTTCGTTTGGAAAAAAACAAAAACATACAATGGCATAAAAATAGCAAACGAGATAATTATTAGAAATAAAGCAACAAAAGTAGTGATTCCTATTTTTTTCATTATTTTACCTCTTCTACTATTTTGGTTATTTCCTTGCCGTCATATAATTTATTTTTATAACTAAACAATTTTTTTAAACTTTTATTTTCTTTAGTAGATTCTATTGTAAAGAAATGTGAACCTCAAGCAAAGTTTCAATAAGAATACAAAGTGGTAGTATATGACTTGTTTGGAAAACATTCTGAAACTAAAAACATATCAGAATTATCATCATATCCATAAACTAAATAAGAGTGTCCGTATCCATTGCCTAAAGCGGTAGTTAAAACACTAGGTATACCTTTTTTAACATATTCTCATGCTTTATAATAACCACCATATTTTCCGTCTAACTTCCAATTATTTATGTTATTTTTTAGGATTTTCTCAGTTGTATTTCACAAAACAGAAGAAGTCTTTAAATCATAATTATAACCACCTTTATTGAACAAAGTAAATACTAGCGAATTATCTAAATTTTCATTATTTAGATTATGTTTAGCGAATCTAAAGACAGGAGAAGAATCATTTATGTCTTTTTCTGAATCTTTTAATATAAAATATTTATCATAATCAAATTTTGAGAAAATAGTCGAATCAACAAACAGATGATTATATAAAAGTAATTGTGATAAAGCAACATATTCACACAAACCATTATCCTCATAATCTATATAACCAGATTTTTCATAGTTATTTTTTGTTGAAAATCATCAAGCATTAGATACTACATGAGAGACATTAAATTTATTATTTCCGATGTAATCTAACTTTGGAAAATTAGGTCTTTCAGCATTAGATTTATATAAAGAAAAAGTATTAATTTCTTTTTCTCTTTTTTCTTTCTGTTTATTTATAAATTGATTGTCATTGGGTATATTAATAGGTAAGACGTTTTTTATAAAATGATTTTTGTAAAATATTTCATTATTACTTATGTTTATTAAGTTATTATCTTTTTCTTCATATAGTCCCAAACCGGGAATATATATAAAGTTTACATTATCATTTAATTCTAAAGTTTCAAATCTAGTTTCTAGAGTTATAAGTGTTTTAAAATCTATAATAGAATATGCGGATTTAGTTGCAATAACTAGTAGTTTTCTATTATATAAATCTTTAATATAGAGTTTCTTTTTAAAAAATTGTTGTACATTTTGCAGTCTTTTCAATCTCATTAGTTCTGAGATAATTAAAAGATTCTCTGTATCTTTTTCTTTATAATTTATATTTGAACTCACGAGAGATACGGAATTACTTAATAGAAAACAAGAAGAAAATAAAATAAATAACTTTTTATATTTTTTCATAATTTCAACCTTATATCTTTATTTTATATTTTTTTAAAACCTTAGTTTAAAAATAAGTTTAATTGCTATAAAAAAATATAATATTTACGAAAAAATGTAATATTTTCCACAAATATTATAAATTTAATTATAAAGTTAAATTTTATTGTTAATTTAATAATTTATATAAATAACAAAATTTTATGTTAGTTTAGTAAGTTATTTAAATATCTTAATAATAATATAACTAATCAAGATATTAGTTATTTATTGATTATAGTTTGGGTGTTATTTTATTTTTCTTATATGTTTGACTAGCAACTAATAAAATTTTAGAATTGTATTTTTCTATTTCATTTTGAAGTTTATTTATTTCTATATTTAATAAATCTAAGATTTCAAATAATTTTATGTTTCCAAATTTTTTAGTTAGTTTGTTTATTACTTTTATTTTTTCAATATTTTCTGATGATTCTATTTCATTGTTTTCAAGTGTTATTAATTTACTGCATTCAATAGGAGTGAGTTTTAAATCATGTAAATATTTCTCAATTCCTCTTAATAATCATATATTTTGTGATTTAGCAGAAATAATTGAATTTCTTTCGTTTTCTATATTTTTGATCAAATTTATTATTTCATTGGATACTTCTCAGTATTTATGAATTAAGGCTAATTTACAAACATCATCTGAATTATAAATTTTAATATCATTCATTAATATTTTTATATCTTTTTCTTTTATTTTATATAATGTATCATCATTTCATTTATCCAATAAAAAAACAGAACCAAGCACACACATTTTTTCACCCGTTGAATCTGCTTCTCTTGTGGTTTTTTTTCTAATCTTGAGATTTAAAATAGGGTTATTGGGATAAGATTTTATTAATAAATCCCAATTAGAAATATATTTTTTTTCAAACAAATTTTGAGGTATTAATTTATCTATAGAAATTTGTCTATTGGTTAAATTATCTGTTTTTAGATTAAAAATCTTCATTAAGACCTTATCTTCTAACAAACCACCTCAAGAATAAAACACCGAATTATTTTCGTTTGGCATAAAATCTTTTATTCCTGTTAGAAACCTTAAATCATTTAATATTTTTACACTTAATTCATTATCTCTATTATTTCCAAAAGATTTGAACTTAATGAATGTAGTTTTCTTGGTAAATTTTGAAAAATTAGTTTCCTTAAAATACCCTATTGTATAACAAAAAATAAAATCTTCAGATTTTAGTTTTTTTAATTGGTTGTCATCTATATTGCTATTAGTTAATCATTTTTTCTTAATGATTTTACGCATATAATCCAAAGTTATTGCTTCAAAATCAATGTAAAACTCGAATTTATCCATTTTTATTACCAATTTTAATTAATTCAATTTTAGATTGAATTAATTCTTCTTCTAATTCATTAATCATATTTAATTCACTTTCTAATAGTAAAGCTTGTTGAATGTTAGGTTTTGTTGTTGGTTCCTTAGGAGCAAACAGTTCACAAGTTTCATTAGCTTTAATAATAGAAATATCGTGTGTACTGATTTTTTTAGCAATATCAATTATTTCATTTTTATCATAAGTAATTAATGGTCTTAAAACAGGTACTGTAATTACAGAATTAATTGTATTAATTGATTCTAAAGTTTGAGATGCAACTTGACCTAAGTTTTCACCATTTGATATTGCTAAAATCTTATACTTTTCTGCTATTTTTTGTGCAATACGGTAAAAACTTCTTCTCATTAAATTGATTTTATATGATTCTTTAGAAGTTAATGCAATATAATTCATCAAATGAGAATAGTCAGCTAATAATAAATTACTTGAAATTTGGTATTTAGTTAAAACAGAAACTAAATCATTAATCTTTTTTATAGTTCTTTCATCTGTTTGTGGAGGTGTTAAAAAAGATAAAAAGTCAACTTTCAAACCTCTTTTCATTAATTGAAAAGCAGCAACGGGTGAATCAAAACCACCAGAAAGTAAGTGTAAAACCTTTCCTGAAACTCCAACAGGTAATCCGCCTAGTCCCTTTATATAATTAGAAAAGATATAAGTGTTATTTCTACGAATTTCGATATAAAATATTTGATCAGGATTATGAACATCTACTTTTAAATTTGAATTCTTTAAAATATGTCCACCAAGAATATTATTTATTTCATTTGAATTATGACCAAATTTTTTGTAATTTCTTCTTGCTGATATTTTAAAAGTTTGAGATGATGGATTAATGAGTTGCAAAATATTTTCTTTAAAAAGTTCAATATTATTTTCAACAACAATTACAGGCGAATAAGAACTAATTCCAAAAACATAATTTAATTGTTTTAAATTTTGTTCTGAATAAGGAAGATACATTCTATCAAATTCTACTTCAGGATTTGTTCCTACTATGTTCTTTATATTATTTTTTAATTGATTAATAAAAGTTTTTCTGTTTTTATGCTTTAAAACTAGTTCACCATATCTTATGAGTATTTTACTGAACATTATTGCTCCTTTCAAAAAAGTCTTTAAGCAAATAAAAAGCATTTTTAAAGCTCTTTTTATGAATATGCTTATTTATTGCACCTAAATCTATTTTCTTTTGATTATTATATTTATCTGAATTTTTTTCAAAATAAAAATTTAATTTACTAAAAAGGTTGTCATATTTATTGTTTAATTGAATTGAAATAATTAATTTTTCCAATAAATAAATTCATTCATTTCAAGTTTTAATACTGATTTCGCTCGATTGATTCTCTATATTTTTTATAAAAAAATTATTTATTTTTTCCACTAATTTCTTATTTTGAGTGTCAATTTATAAATAAAAATGACTTTTTAATTTTATAAATAATTCTATACTTAATTGAATTTTTTTATCTTCTTCTAAGATACTTTTGCCCTTTAAGAGAGATATTTCTTTTTCAGATTCTTTTAAATGATTGATTAATTCTTCTATTTTATTAATTGAAGAATTAAAAAGATGAAGTTTTTTACTTATGCTGCTTGTAAAAAGAATTAAATTATTTATTTTTTTATTTTTATTTATGTTTATATTATTAAATTCATTTTTTAACTTGTTAGATAACAAAATAAATTTATCTTTGTTTTTCTCAAAAAAATTATTTATTTGATTATTTATATATGATTGTTGTTTATAATTTAAAAATTGACTATAAATATTTTTTATTTTTTTAATTGAATTAATTATATTACAATTACTTTTTGATAAGGATAAGTTTTTAATTTCTTTGATAAAGGTTAAATATATTTCGTTTATATTTATATCAGACCTTAAATTATAAATTTCTAATAACATAAAATCAATTTTCTGACAAGATAAAAATAAATAACCTAAATTAAATATTTTATTTTTTAAATCATTTAATTTAGTTATATTACCGCTTAGATTCTTAGTTTTATAAATATCTATTTTTCAAATATAAATAAGTGTTTCTTCAATTAGATTATGAACTTTTTCTTTAAAGAAAAAGTTAGAAATTTCCGTAGAAATTAATTTATTTTTTCAAGAGTTAATTAGTTGTATATATTTATAAATAGAATTATCTAAATTATTTCATTCATTCATTATTTTATTTGATCAATTTCAAAATTCATTTTGTTTAAATTGAATTTTAGAATTTAATTGTTTGATTTTTTTTATTTGATAAAGTGATTTAAATAAACCAAATTGCTTTTTGTTTATGTTATATGAATTAAATTCTTCAAAAAATAAATTAATTTCTTTATTCAACCTATTTAAGTTATTAAATATAATTTCATTTTCTTCGCTATGCGTCCTTACTTTACTTACTTTACTTATATTTCTTATATTTTCATATTTATAATTACTAATTTTAATGTTTATTTCTTCTGAGGTTTTTAATATAGATTTTTTTATTAGCAAATATATTAAAATTAAAAATAATGCTAAAAATAAAAAAAGAAAGATTGATATACCAATTAAAAATAATATATGCATTTTATCTTATTACTAAATATACTTTTGAAGGAATACCATATTCAGCAGTTATCTTATCTTCGTATTGATCTATAAATTTTTGATCTATTAAATTAATATCTGTATTGAATATAGTTTGAAGTATTTCATTTTCTATTAATTTATTACTTGGTATATTATTTCCTTCTTTGTTTTGTCTAATTATGAAATAAAAATCAGAATCTACTATTATTTTATTATTAATTAATTTAAGTTTGATTATAGTTCTTCCGAAAGTAATGAATAAAATTTTTTGATTATCTTTTGTATCAATTAAAACGTCAGATATTGAGGTGAACTTAGAAAAATCAATTCTCAATACTTTAGGGAATGAAATATGTGAGTGAGGAATACTATTTTCATTTTCTATTTTATCTAAACCTAAAGCATGCTTAAACAATCTAGAGTGTTTTGCTTCTTTTTTTTCTGGAAATAAAAATCAATCTGTTTTATTTTTTTGTTCTGCACCAAATAATTTGATATTACTTAAAAATCAAACTCAATTATTGCTTAATAATTTTGAAACTTGAATATTAAATTCTGAATCATTAATATTTAACTTTTGATATTCTTCTTTAAACTTATCAAATGATAATTTTGGTTCTTGAGATTCTATGTTTAATTGAAATTTCTTTAAGACTTCATTGACAGTTAAGTCATTTTTGTAATCTTTTTGTGTTTCTTTATTATTACAACTTATAATTGATATTGGTAAAATAGACAAAGGCAATAGGTTTATTCAGACTTTTTTCATAAAACTCCTTATATTACTAATAAGTAATATTATATTTTAATTTAATTTTTTATATTCATAACTTATATATAATTTTATTATGAAATATCAAGATTTTAAAAATTATGCAGTAATAGATGTTGGTGGAACGAATACACGTTTTGCATTGTTTAATAAAAATGGTGAAATAATACACAAAATTAAAACTAAAACAAATTATACAAATGCATTTGAAACATCAGATTGAATTATTGAGCAAATAAACAAAAATAATATAAATTATTTAGCACTATGTATTCCAGGACCTAGTGATTATGGAAATGGAATTATTCTTAATAGTCCAAACCTAGGAGGAACTTGAAGAAATTTTGATTTAAAAAATTATTTACTAAAAAATACTTCTTTAAAAGATATAGTTTTTGAAAATGATGCTAATGCTATGGCATTAGCAAATCATAAAAATTTTAATAAAACTAAAAATGAAATTAGTCAATTTTTTACATTAAGTACTGGTTTTGGTGCAGGATTAATAATTAATGATCAAATTTATCATGGTAATAATTACTATGCTCAAGAAATAGCACAAATTCCTGTTTCAAAACATTCATTTCAAGGGTCATCTAGATTAAAAAATTCATATTCATTAGAATTACACTGTTCAGGAACTGGAATAGAAACTAAAGCAAAATTTTTAGGTTTAAATAAATCAGCAAAAGAAATTTTTGAATTATCGAAAACAAACAAAATAGCACAAGAAATAGTTAATCAAGCAAAAGATACTCTTAGAGATATATTTGCTATAAGTGCTGGTATATTAGCACCTCATAATTACTTTATTGGCGGAAGTTTAGGTTTAGCACAAAAAGAAATGGTTAAACAAGCATTCCAAGAAGCAAAGGAAATTAGTGATTTTAACCATTTCCATGGAATTAATTTATATTTTGATGAACTAGGTGATGATTCTGCACTAATTGGTTTATATTACTTAATAAAGCAAAGAAATAATTAAATTGATTATATAATAATAATTATACAAAGGTAAAAATGAGTATAATAACAAAATATAGCAATAATAAAGTAGATTTTGATAAAGAAAAAGCGTTGAATTATATTGAAGTAATTTTAAATTTTCTTCAAAAATATTTAAAAAAAGCAAAAGCAAATGGTTTTGTTATAGGTATAAGCGGTGGTATTGATTCTGCTTTAACTTATGCATTGGCTAAAAAATTATGCCCAAAGAATACATATGGTATAGTTTTACCTATAAAAAAAATGACTACTAGTGATTTAGAACATATCAATGAACTAGAAAAAAGGTTCAATGATTCATTTCAAAGAATAGACTTGACTAAAACTTTCAATGAATTACTTAATAATTTAACATTAAGTAATCTATTAGCAATAGCAAATATTAAACCGAGATTAAGAATGACAACTTTATATGCAATTGCTCAAGAAAAAAATTCTTTAGTATTAGGTACAGACAATGCAGATGAGGTATATATAGGCTATTTCACTAAATTCGGAGATGGTGGCGCAGATTTATTACCTATTTCACAATTAACAAAAGCAGAAGTTAAATATTTAGCAAAATTAGTTGGAATTCCCGATTCAATTATTAATAAAAAACCATCAGCAGGCTTATGAGAAGGACAAACCGATGAAAATGAATTAGGATTTTCTTATGACGATCTTGATTTTTATTTAAATCATTTAACTAATAAAAATGAAATAAATAAAAAACTCAAACCCGAAGTTATTCAGAAAATAAAATTAAAACATAAAATAACACAACATAAAAGAGATAAAATTTACAAACCAAATAAAGTTAAATAAGGAGAAATTATGGCAGGACACTCACATTCAGCAAACATAGCGCACAGAAAAGGTGCCCAAGACGCAGCAAGAGGAAAAATATTTCAAAAGTTGTCAAAAGAAATATTTGTAGCAGCTTCATTAGGACCCGATCCAGATATGAATCCAACTCTAAAATTAGCGATTTCTAAAGCTAAATCAAAAAATATGCCAAAAGAGAACATAGAAAGAGCTATTGCAAAAGCAAAGGGAACAAAAAGTTCAGATTCATTCACTGAGTTGGTATTTAATGCAACTATAAGTGGAGGAGCAACATTTATTGTTGTCACATTAAGTGATAATGTTAATAGAGTAAAATCAAATATTCAAGCATATTTTAATAAGCAAAATGCTACCTTAGGTAAAACAGGTCAAATTCCTTTTGTATTTGATAAAAAAGGAATTATAGAAATTTCTAAAAATGAAACCACAGAAGATGATTTAATGATGATAGCTCTAGAAAGTGGTGCAGATGATATTCAAACTTTAGATGATTCATTTATAATTTTCTGTAAACCAGAAAACTTCAGCGAATTAAAGAATGCTCTAGAAACTAATTTAAAAATAGAAAACTTTATCCAATGTGAAGTTACATATATTCCTAATATGTATGTAGAATACGATGAAGAAAAAAGAAACAAACTCCTAGAATTTGCTGAAAAATTAAAAGATGATGATGATGTTCAAGATGTTTATCATAATATAGAAGTTTTATAAAATGCAGTGAATTTCAGATTTATATGTTTATTTAAATGATAATATTCAGATTCAATGAGCATCTAAATTAATTTTAGTTTTCATTTTTTTATTTGCTTTATTATTAATACCAATAATTTTATCCTTAGTTTTACCTTTTTTTAAAAATATCTTAAAAGGGAAATCTAAAGTATATTTATATGCATTTTCTACTGGATTTTTTATCATACTATCTATTTTTGGTTTTCTAAAGGAATCACTAGAAGTATCTAGTTTTCAAGGTGCAATAAATGGTTATTCATCAACACAAACATATTTGACAAATATTGGATTAGTAGCAGGGGGAACCTTAACTGGAATTATTTTTTCTTTTGTTCTAAAATTTGTAATATCATTTCAACTTAATAAAAAATTAATGTCTTCTAAAAAATTAAGTATATTCATCCATCAACATGAGCATAGTGATCACGTTCACACACATAGCCATTCAGATTTTATGAATAATAAAGATGATAAATTATCCTTAGTAGAAGATACATTAAAAGAAAAAGTAGAAGGTAAGTTAAAATTAATTGCTTTATTATTATTATTAACTCACAGAATACCAGAAGGATTATTAATTGGTTATAGTTTAAATCAACATATTCCAGTTGATGGTGTAATTTATAGTCAAAATAGTGCTTTAACAACTGCATACTTTCTTTCATTAATTTTTCATTTAATACCAGAAGAAACAATTTTTTATCTTAGATTAAGAGAATCTGGTCTTTCTCCTTGAAAAGCTTTATTTGTTTCATTCATTGGATTATTTTTATTTTTACCTTTTATGTTGATTGGAATTTATGTTGGAGATTTTATTAATTCATTTTTAAAAAGCTTTATATACGCAGGAATAGGTGGGGTATTTTTATTTACTTCTTTAGTGGAATTTTTCCCTGAATTTTATCATGAGATTTTCAATAAGAAGAAATGATTAATAACATTAATCTTCTTATTTATGGGAGTTATTTTTGCAGTTATTATTCTTTCTTTCCATACTCATTCTCATGGAATTTAAATCAACTAATAGTTGATTTTTTTATTTAAATTTTCAAAATTTAAATAGTGTATAATTGAATTATTAAATTAAAATGGAGAATAATGAACTCGAAACAAAAATTTTGAACATTTATATTTTCTGGAGTAGTATTATTTATATTATTACTTACTTCATTAATTGTATTTTTAAAAATTGAATATAATTTTTATTTATATTTATTATTAATTTGAGGCATTTTTTTATTATTAATTTTGATAACCTTCATTTTGTATTTTGGAGTAATTAACTTTTCAAATTCTAGGGAACTAGTTAAAAAATCCTTTAATAATTTAATAGAAGAAGTTATTTCTAATAATCATTTAGGACTTATTATTTATGATAATGAATTTCAAATAATTTGGACAAGTAAATTAATTAAAACTTCATTTAGTAATGATTTAATTGGAACAAAAATATCAGACTTTTTTAAATATTATGATTGTGATATTTCAAATTTTCATAAGTATATTGATATAAATTTCACTAAAGATAATCAAATTTTTCAAGCTCAATTTTTACCCATTCAAAATACTGTTGTTATTAAAGATATAACTTCCGAAAATATAATAAAAAGAGAAGTAAAAGATCTTAAACCTGTTGTGGGAGAATTAGAAATAGATAATTACAACCTATATCAATCTATTTTATCTGAAGAACAATTATTTATGATCAACAAAGTTGTTATAGATGTTTTAAATGAGTGTGTAAACAAATATAACATTATTTATCGACAGTATACTAATGGTAAATTTATTCTATTTTTAGATGAAAAGACTTTAGAAAAATTCAAAAAAACCAAATTCAATATTTTTATTGAAATAAATAAACTTATAGAATATAGTGATATAAATAAACTTTCTTTAAGTTTGGGTTTTGCTACAGGTTGGACATCATTAAAGGAAAAACTTGAGGAAGCAAAAAAAGCTTTAATTCATTCACAATCCAGAGGTGGTGATCAAGTAACTATTTTTTCTAATCATTCACAACCTATATATTATGGTTCACATACTGAATTGATATCAGATAATAATCGAACAAAAATTAAAGCAATCACAGAAATTTTAATTAATAAATTATCAAGTGATAATATAGAAAATGTAATTATTTATGGACATAAAAATGCGGATTTAGATGCATTAGGTTCTGCCTGTGGAATTTATGAAATTGCATTAGCTTATAATAAAAAACCATATCTTTGTATGAATACATTTGACAGTACAACAAATTTATTAATACAAAAAAAAGAATTTAAGGATTATAAATTTATACACCCAAAATATGTAGACGGTTTGATAAATGAAAGAACGCTTGTTGTTATGGTAGATAATTCAGATATTTTAAGATCTGATTATAGTGATGGTTTACTTAATGTACAAAGAAATAATATTTTTGTTTTTGACCATCATAGACAAGGTAAAATCATAGATTTTGCTCCAAAATCAAATATTTATATAGAAACTACTTGCTCAAGTGCAAGCGAAATAATCACAGAAATTTATATGTTCTTAACACATAAAATTTATTTAAAACCTTTTATAGCACAATTATTATTAAATGGAATATATCTGGATACAAGTCAATTTTCACGAATAACCTCAAAAAGGACATTTGATGCTTGTGCATTGCTAGAATCAAAGGGAGCAAGTATATCAGTAAGTACTGATTTACTAAAAATAGACAATGATACAGCCATTAAGGTTTCTAAATTATTAGAAAATTTAACTGAAGTAAAAACAGGTTATTATTTAGCTTACTCAGACCAAGAATATTCAAACGATGTAATATCTATTGCATCTAATGAAGTTTTAAGAGTAAAAGGAAGAATTGCTTCATTTGTTGTTGGTAAATTAGAAAACAGCAATTTATATAAACTAAGTGCAAGAGGTCTAGATGCAAATGTACAAATAATATGTGAAGCAGTTGGTGGTGGAGGACACTTTTCAGCAGCAGCAGCAGAAACAAATGAGGATTTAGATACTTTTATAGATAATATTAAACATGCAATAAACACAATAGAAAAGAGATAATTATGAAAATCATATTAACAAAAGATTGTAAAGACGGAAAAGCAAACACAATTATAGAAGTAGCATCAGGTTATGGAACAAATTTTTTAGTTAAAAAAGGATTTGGTGTTCCATATAATGAAAAAAACTATGCTCAATTACAAAAAACACTTAATGATTTAGTAGCAAATGAACATGAAACTAGAACGAATGCCTTAAGGGAAAAAGAAAAAATAGAAGAATTAGTTCTAAAATATCAATTAACTGCAAATATCGATGGTAATCATAATTTAAATGTACATGGTTCTGTATCTACTAAAGATGTAGATAAATCATTAAAAGAATTAGGTTTTAAATTACCAAAACACTCCTTACAAAAAATTCACTTAGTTTCTGAAGGTAATCATGATGTTGAAGTTAATTTGTATAAAGACATCATAGCTAAATTAAGGATAGAAATAAAAATTAATGTCAAAAAATAAAAAACAAGATAATCAATATCATAATTTCGAATTTTTACCTACAAAGTATATTGAAAATACTTTGTTTAGAGATTCATTAATAGAAAAAAATATTTTAGCAATTATGATTTCTGATGAATCTAGACAACAAATGGGAATTGATTATTTAACATTAGATGATTTTGTTAGTGAAGAATATAAACAATTATTTAGTTTAATTAGTGAAAAGAAAAAACAAACAGGAATTGATAAAATTACTTTTTTTAATTTCTATGATATATCTAATGATATTGAAACATCACCTTCATTAAGAAATAAATTTCCTTTAGTAACTAGTTCTTTATTGTCTGATTTATCTATATCATTCCAAAATGAAAATAACTTTAATTTCTACATTGAAAAATTAAGAGAATTAACAAAACTTAGAGCATTGGAAGTTTTTTATGAAATATCATTAAATTCATTTAAAAACAAAAAAGATATTTCATGAGATTTTTCTCTTGCTGACTTTGAAAAGTTTGTTACAGAACACAATGGTAGTGGTATTAATAATAGTTCTTTTGTTTCAATTGGTCAAGCAACCCAGGAATTTCAAGAAAAATTAAGTGAAATTAAAGCATATAATTCAATAGATAAAGACACTTTATTAACAGACTTTAATTCAATAGATTATTATGTTAAAGGTTTTAAACCAGGACAACTAATAGTTTTAGCAGCAAGACCTGGAGTTGGTAAAACAGCACTAGCCTTAAACATAGCGTCAAATATTTCTAGATTAAAACCATATGATGATAGTTATGTTAAAAATGTAGCCTTTATTTCCCTTGAAATGCCTGTAAATGAATTAATTGCTCGTTATTATTCTTCACTTGCTAAAATTGATTTATGAAAAATACAAAATCCAAGAAAACTAGATGATGAAGAATGATTTAAATTACAAGGTCAATTTATTATAGAAGAAGAAAATTCACACTTGTTTTTTGATGATGCTACAACAAGTAGAATCACTGACATAATTTGAAAAATTAAGCAATTAGCAAAAAATCTTAAAGATGGTTTACATTTTGTAGTTGTAGATTACTTACAATTAATTTCAGGCGGACCAAATGCCTCGGGAAACAGACAAAATGAAATAGCATTAATTTCTAGAAGTTTAAAAACTTTAGCACTTGACTTAAAAATCCCTATAATGGCTTTATCTCAATTATCACGTAGTGTAGAAAACAGGGAAGATAAATCTCCGCAACTACATGACTTAAGAGAATCGGGTGCTATAGAACAAGATGCTGATATAGTTATTTTCTTAAGCAGAAATAGTCAAAAAAAATCAAAAAATAATAATGATTCAAAAGATGAATCATCTGAATATACCTTAACAAAAGTCTCTGTTGCAAAAAACCGTAATGGTCAACCAGGGAATTCAGAATTAATTTATGAAGGTCGAATAGTAACATTTAACGATGCACCAAGAGACATTTCAATAAATGAAGAATAGGAGAATGATGGAATATTCCTGTTGTAAGATAGTTTATAAAGGAGAATTATGTCCTTTATTTATTATTTAGTAATAATACCAATTTTAATAATTTTGTTTTTATTAAGTTCAATATATAGTGGTTGTGAAACAGCCTATTCAACTTTACCGAAGTCTAAGATTTATGAAATGGTAGAAAATAAAGAAACTTCAAATAAACTCATAAGTAAACACTATAATAAATATAATAGAATATTAACAACCATTTTAATAGGAAATAATTTAGTTAATGTTATTTCTTCTGTTTTAATGGGTGTATTTTTAGGTAAATTATTTACTGATGAAACACTAATTATAATTATTTCAACTGCAATTGTTACACCTTTACTAGTTATCTTTGGTGAAATTACACCAAAACTATTAGCTAGAAAAAATCCAAAAAAATTCTTGCAAATTTTTAGTTGATGAATTGATTTAAATTATTGAGTATTTTGAATCTTAACATGACCGATACATAAATTATCAAAAGATGTTTATATAACTAATTCAGAAGAAGATTTAAAATCAATAATAAATTTGGCTCAAAGTGAAGGTGTTTTGCAAACCGGAGAAAGTTTACTAGCAAAAAATGCTCTCGATTTAGATTCAACAAAAGTATTATCACATTATATTAAACTTAAAGATGTAACAACTCTATCTTATAAAGCAAATGTATCTGAAGCAATACATTTATTTAAAGAAACTAACTATTCACGGATACCAGTTGAACAAAACGGCCAATTAATAGGTATTTTATTATTAAAAGATATCTTTCATCTTAAAAAAGGAAAAATTATTAATTATATAAAAAGAGTTCCTTTAATTTCATCTAACTCAATTTTATCTAGTGCTTTAGAAAAAATGCGAGCAGCAAGAGCACAAATGGGTTTTGTAGTAGAAAATAATAATAGTACAGACGTTATAGGAATTATAACAATTGAAGACATTATCGAAGAAATTATAGGTGAAATCTATGATGAATATGATGATGATGAAAAAATTTATGAAATATCATTAGAAAAATCCAGAGTACGAGGAGATACTTTAATTGGAGAATTATTCAAACAGTTAGAACTATATCCAAGTTTATTAGAAGAAAATGAAGAACAATTAACTTTATACCACTGATTTGCTAAAAAAATAAATAAACCAAAACTTTATAAAACTTCTAAATACACACTTAAAGATAAAGTAAGTTTTAAGGTATTAGAAACAAATAAAAATAAAGAATCAGAGACCTTAATAGAAGTATACATAGAATAAAAACCACTTAAAGTGGTTTTTATTCTTACATTCTATTATTAATAAAAAAGACAATTTTTGTTGAATATAAAATTTATATTCTATTAAGGATAATTTTCATTTTTTAAAAGTATTATATTTAGAAGAAATATGAATAATAAATATAAATCAGAACAAATTGATAAAAATGGAAAAATAATTATTTATTTTGACCAACCGATAACAAAGAGATTAAATTTTCTTGAAATATTAAATAATTCTCTGAATTTTGGCGTTAAAGAATTTAAGTACAAAAATAAAACTGTATTCTTTTATATGAATAATAACATTAAATATTACTTTATTTGTGCTTCAGTCACTTATCTTGGGAATCCTCATCCTATTTTTAAAAAAAGAATCCAATTAAAAAGTTGATATAATGAGTTCATAAATGAATATCAATCTAATGAAACTAAAATATACATTTTTGGTATTTACAAATATAATGATAATGTTTTATTTTGTGATTTTAAAATTACTGATTATATTAACAATAAATTAAACTCTTCTTCTGCTCATGTTTATATAAATGACTTATATCAAGGTTTAACATATAATATTTCCAGAAAGTTGATTTAAGAAACAATCATATTTGTGTAATTAAATCTAATTATTTATTTAAATATATAAACAAAGACAATCAAGACTTTCAAAATTTATTTTCTGTTTTTTCTAATTTTAAAAAAACATTTAACTTTAATGAAACTTTAATGGCAATAAATTGTATTAAAGAAATGAAAGAAAATGATTTATATCAAGCAAAAGGTGTTGAACGACCTGACCGGTTTTAGAATTTAAATTTAAGCAATTTGTTAATTCTCAAAATATAGATAATTTAATTTTTGTCAAGGATTATAAAGATAAATTTGATTTAGATTTTGATTTATTTTTCAATGATGAAAATTTCTATGGTGATTTAAAATGCTCAGATTTATCTAAGAAACAAAACCAGGTAATGACAAGAAAAATACACTACAAGCACTTAAGAAATACAAAAAACTATGATACATAGTTTATGAACATACAACCTTAAAAGATAAGGATTTTAATAATGAAATGGCAAAGGCAAGAATGGAATTATTTAAAATTAATAATAGTAAAATTTCTTATGCAAATAAAATGAAACATTCTGTAATTTTTAAACAGATGAGGATATTTGAAATTAATGAAAGTAAT
This sequence comes from Mycoplasmopsis felis, assembly GCF_034647055.2. Classification (NCBI taxonomy): domain Bacteria; kingdom Bacillati; phylum Mycoplasmatota; order Mycoplasmoidales; family Metamycoplasmataceae; genus Mycoplasmopsis; species Mycoplasmopsis felis. Next base: position 845,814 of record NZ_CP141047.2, on the reverse strand, counting down.
TTTAAATACATATTATGAGATTTTAAACAAGGTCATAATTCAGGTACTAATCATAATAAAAGAGAACCGAAATTTTTATTAAATAAAGAAAACATGAATAATAGCATTGTTTATACATATATAAGTAAGGATGGTTATGAAAAAATTTAAATTTATAGATTTATTTGCAGGGATAGGTGGATTTCATCAAGGAATGGAAAATTTAGCTGGTGAATGTGTATTTGCTAGTGAAATTGATAAATATGCAATTGAAACTTATAAAAAAATTATGGTATTAATCCTTATAATGGTATAACAAAAATAAATGCTCAAGCCATACCAAAAGATGATGTTTTATGTGCTGGTTTTCCTTGTCAACCTTTTTCGAAAGCGGGTGATAGACTTGGTTTTGAAGACAAAATTAAGGGAACATTATTTTTTGATATAGCTAGAATTTTAAAACATCATAAAACCCCTTTTATCATTTTAGAAAATGTAAGAAATTTAGTTTCACATCATCAAGGAAAAACATGAAAAACAATTAAAGAAACACTGGAAAACCTAGGTTATATCATAACATCATCACCATTAGTTATAAGTCCTCATCACATTGGCATTCCTCAAATCAGAGAAAGAGTAATAATTGCTCGTTATCACAAATCATCAAATATAAAAACTTTAATATAGAATTACCAAAAAAAGATGACTATAAAAATGATATCGATACTATTCTCGATAAAGAAGTAGATAAAAAATATAACATAACTAATCACGAAGAAAGAATATTAGAATGTTGGAATCATTTTATAAATGGAATTAAATATATTCCTAAAAAATCAAAATCAGAAAGAGCTTTTTTAAAAGAAAAATTTACAGGTACATTAGGATTTCCTGTGTGATCAGAAGAATTCTTAAGTCCTTCACATCTTTTAGATTCAAATAAAAAATGAAAAAATGATTTTATCTTAAAAAATAAATTATTATTCGAATATAATAAGGAATTTATTTCAAATTGATTTAAAAAATGAAATTATCTTAATGAATTCACTAAAACAGAAAAAAAATTAGAATGACAATGTGGTAGTGATTATAAATCTATTTGAGACACTATAATTCAATTTAGACCTTCTGGAATAAGAGTGAAAAAACCAGATTTCTTCCCAGTTCTTGTAGCTATGGTGCATCTACCTATAATAGGTAAATACAAAAGAAGAATAAACCAAAAGAGGCAAGCAGATTACAAAGTTTTTCAGAAAATTTTATATGTAATGTGAATGATTATCAAGCTTATAAACAATTTGGTAATTCAGTAAATGTAAAAGTAATAGAATATATAGCAAAACAATTTATTAAACTCAATAATTAGTATTACTAGTGTATTTATTAATTTATTGAATAGCAAAAATCATCCGATTTGGATGATTTTTGCTATCTTTTAATTTCTTTAAGACGTGCACTTTTACCTTTACGGTCTCTCATGTAGAATAATCTTTTTCTTCTAACTTTATTAGAACGTAAAACCTCAATGTGTGCTATTAATGGTGAGTAAACAGGGAAGGTTCTTTCAACACCTATACCATAAGATATTTTTCTAACAGTAAATGTTTCTCTTGTTCCTGATTCTTTTTTAGAAATAACTAAACCTTCAAAAACCTGAATACGTTCTTTTTCTCCTTCACGGATACGAACTGAAACTTTAACATTATCTCCTGTTTTAAATTCAGGTAAATCTTTACGTAACTGTGCTTTTTCAACTACTTCTAATAATTTATTTCTCATTATTTTTTATCCTTTCAATAATATCGGGCCTATTTTTTTTAGTTTTTAATAATTGTGATTCCCGTTTTCATATTTCTATTTCTTTATGATTCCCGTTTAATAAAACTTCTGGAACCTTCATACCTTTATATTCCCTTGGTCTTGTATATTGTGGATAATCTAACAATCCCATTCCTTGAAAAGAATCGTTTATGTGTGACTGCGATTTAATAACACCAGGAACTAATCTAGCAATAGAATCTGCAATAACCATAGATGGTAACTCACCACCAGTTAAAACAAAATCACCAATAGATAATTCTAAATCCACAAGTTGAACTATTCTTTCATCAAAACCTTCATATCTTCCTGAAATTAGTGTTATTTGTTCTTTGTTAGCTAATTCATTAGCTATTTGTTGATTGAATATCTTGCCTTGAGGTGATACAAGGATTTTATACCCACCATTATCATTTAGTGAATTTAATGCTAAATCAATTGGTTCAATTTGTAATAACAAACCATGACCTCCGCCATAAATTTCATCATCGACTTTTCTATGTTTATCTTTGCTAAATTCTCTAAAATCAATAACATTAACTTCTAATAAGTTTTTTTGAATTGCTTTGTTTATTATACTTTCATTCTTAAATGGCTCAAAGTATTTAGGAAATAAAGTTAAGAAATTAATTTTCATTATTTATTTAGATACTTTATGTGTTTTGAATAAATTTGCAACAGTATCAGTGGGTTTTGCACCTTGATTTAATCATTTCAAAGCACTTTCGTTGTTTAAAACAAATTCTTTTGTTAAAGGATTATAGTGTCCTAATGCTTCAATGAATTTACCATCACGTGGTGCTCTTGAATCAGCGACAACTATTTTGTATACAGGTTTAAATTTACTTCCCATTCTTCTTAATCTAATTTTTACCATATTTGCTCCTTTCTTAGTGTCAAGCACTTTTGCTTGACAGATATAAGTAATAGTATTATAAAACAAAAGAAGAAAAACAAAAATTTTTTCATTAATTTAACCTTAAATTAAAGAATATTAAATATATTAATCGATACGAGGAATCTAAATTATTAAAAAGAAAAAACAAATATTTTATTTATTTGAAATATTACTAACTACTTTTTTAACATTTGCTTTGTTTTTTTTGTTTTAATTTATTTAGGTTAATTAAAATTTTCTTAAAATACAACGTTTAAATTTATATCCTGAGTTTCTGAGTTGAAGACCAAATTTTTAATTTTTTTAGAATCTATATATGTATACATATATAGAAATTTTTATTTTTTGTTTTGAATACTATGATTACAATGTATAATTATTATATGAAAGTGAATAATTACATAATTGGAAAAAGCAAAAGAGCAAAAGGAATATATATTTTTGCTGGAATTTCTGGTGGTTATGGTGCTGGTACTAAGAAACAAATTGGTTTGGGTTGGTTAGAACAATTAGAACAAATTAATCCTGATGTTATTTCTATTTTAAAAACAAAAGCAAAAGAACTTACAGAAGATATGGAAAAAGATTTCGTTAAACAAGAATTACTAAATTCTATTCAAAATCAAAAAATTACAGTTAATTCAATTAACTATGGAATAGAAGTTATTTATAAATTTATAGACAAACTACAAATCTTTGAATCGATATCAAAAACCAAGCATAAGGATTTAAAATCAATTTTAGAATATTGCATTGCTTCTAGAATAATTAATTCAAATAGTATCATTAGAAATTTTGAAATTAAAGATAACTTTATTAATACAATAAAATCACAAAAAGATGCATTTTATTCTCTTTTAGATGTATTAGTAGAAAATGAAAAAGGTATTTTAAAGAACTTAAACAATAAATTAAGTAAAATTACTAACAGAGAAATTGAACTTGTTTTCTTTGATTCGTCAACTGTTTATTTTGAAACTTTTCAAAGAGATGGATTGAGATTTCCTGGTTATTCAAAAGACGGAAAATTTAAAGAAGACCAAGTTGTTTTGGGTATGGCAACTGATATTAATGGAATACCAATTCATATGAAATTATTCAAAGGAAATACAGCAGATCCAAATACTTTTATCCCTTTTATTTTAGACTTAAAACAAACTTATCAAATTAATAACATAACCATTATTTCTGATAAAGGTATGTCCACAAATAGAAATATTCGTTTTTTAGAAGATTTAGGTATAAATTTTATTATTTCATATAGAGCAAAGTCAGGAAGCGCTGAATTTAAGAACTATATTTTAGATCAAAACGGTTATGTTGGTAATTCTGAATTTAGATATAAAGAAATTGAATATAAGTCATTATGAAACAACAAAAGATTTAACGGGAAAACTAGAAGAAGAATTATTACTTATTCAAAATCAAGAGCAATTAAAGATAGAGAAGATCGTAAAATACTCATAAATAATTTTGAGAAAAGACAAAATAAAGACGGAATTGTTAGAGGTGAACAAATGTTTGCTTCAAAAAAATATAAGTTTTTTAAACAAATAGGTCGTAGTGATTTTGAACTAAATTGTGAAAAAGTCTTAGAAGATAAAAAGTTCGATGGTATTTATGTATATGAAACAAATAGAACTGATTTAACACCACAAGAAGTAGTTCAAATTTACCAAAACCAATGAAGAATTGAAGAAAATTTTAGAACATTAAAAACAGCGTTAAAAGTAAGACCTGTATATGTATGAACCAATTCTCATATTAAAGGTCACTTTATCTTGTGTTATTTATCTTTAGTAATAATTAAGACAATAATTCACTTATTGAATGAGTCATTTAAAAAAGATGCAGGACTTATTGATTTTAAAATAACAACTGATAACTTTATTAAAGCTATATTAACAGCTAACAAAATAGTTAAAAAGGTTGATAACAAAATAATAGAGACATTATTTGAAACAAATGAAAATAACAAAAAAGATTTTCAGAATTATGTATTAATTAAAAAATTCACAGATTTTATACATAGTAAATTAGATATATAAAAAGACGAATTTCCCTATTTCATAGGGTTATTCGTCTTTTTATCTTAATTAACTCAGAAACTAAGGAAAACAAATATTTTATTTATTTGAAATATTACTAACTACTTTTTTAACATTTGCTTTGTTTTTTTGTTTTAATTTATTTAGGTTAATTAAAATTTTCTTAAAATACAACCTTTAAATTTATATTTTACTTTATGTAGTCCTTATTTTTATATTTTTAAAAATAATAATTATAAACAAAAATATAGTTTGTCTGTTAATAAAGAAAAACATAAAAATACTAGAAAAAATTATTCATAAAGTAAAAGTAAAGTTTTTTATTAAATTCTACTTATTTTTAATTTCTATTTTATAAAGGAGAGAATGATGAAAATAAATAAACATACAGCGTTAAATTTGTGAGACGAGAGATATGGTAATAAAAAAGAAATACAAGATTACACAGGTAAATGAATCTTAAGAGACCATTATGAAGGAAACTATGAAGGAAGCGAAATCGAAAGTGATTATGTTTGAAATTTAGACCATCTAATACCTATCTCTAGAGGTGGGGGGAATAATAAAGATAACCTAGTAATTTGTCATGTAAAAACAAATGAAGAAAAAGATGACAAAACATCATGAAATGCATATGACGCTGATGGAGATGAAATTACACTTCAAATAAACAAAAAAAGAATAATAAATTTCCATTCAAGAGAGGTTCTTTATGACCCGAAAAGATATAAATAGAAATATGGAATAGAAATTAGATTGAACAAAAAAAGTTAACAAAATATTTGGTATTTTACTCTTAATTGGCACTTTCTTCCTAATGCTAGCCATTTTATTTTTTGTTTTATATATATTTAATTTTCTATCTGTACCTAGCCGATCCCTACCTAACACCACCACTCCAAAATTAAACTTTAAGGATTTTTTGGTTATTACGGTAGTTCGTCTATTAGTTCTTACGATAGCTTTTCACAAGAAAAAAATTATTTAATAACTTTTTCAGTATTTTTATCCACTTATGGAATGATACAGATAACTTTATATGTATTATCTTTCATATTATTATTTAAAACATATTAGAGAATAATGATACAGAAGAAAAAAATAAAAAGAGAAGATTGACTTGATTTTTGATTTTACAAATTCTTTATATTCTTAATTTTTGAAACCCGTTATTTAGTATACCGATTGCTTATACAATTTATGTCCTTAATGCTTTATCAAATAAAAAAGAAGAAAATCAATTCATATTCTTTAATATTAATAATATTGAAGTAACTAGCAAGAGAGTTACAAAAATCTTTGGTTGAAGTTTTTTAGCAATTTTTGTTTTAGTAATTGTTCAAGGAGTTATTATTGGTGGAGTTTACTCTTTATTGTTAAATTCTGAGAAGGGTCCTCTTATACCTACAATTGCTTTATCAATAATATTTGCATATATAGATATATTTATTATTCTTTATACATCTTATTTAACTTTATATCACCAATTAAGAAATAAATGAGTTGATAATTTATATAAATCTAATTTATTTATTATTTTACAATTCTTAATGTTTGCATTACCAATGTTTTTGGTGTTTTTCTTTATCATTTTATTAATGTTTTATATAGTAGAAAATAAAAGTTTAAATAAGGAAGAAGAAATACAGACAAAAAATTGAAAAGAAACAAGAAAATATTTTTATTAAAAAAGTAACTCCAACCACTAATTCAGATATTAAGTGAAGACCTAAATTTTTAAAAAATAGAGTTTATAAAACGATAAAAGAAGGGATATTATTTGCTAAAATATTATAAAAATAAAATAAAACTAATTTCAATAAATACCCTTTCTTACACATTAATAGCATTTTTTTCAATTGTTTTAGTATTTTTATCTGTTTATAATATCGAAACTAAAGATTTTTTCTGACATGAAAATAAAAATAATTTAGCAAATCTTATAAATTTATTTGCAGCAATATCTGGTTTTTTAGGTGTTATATCAATATATCTTTTTGCAAAGAAAAAGCAAATAGGATTTTTAATTGCAACATTAAATGCAATATTCTTGATTATTTATTTAGTTTACAGTGGTTTATTGATTGATGCTACTTTAAACTTTATATATATTTTAATAATGATTATTACATTTTGAAAAGTTAAAAGAGGAAAAACAAAAAATATACCTAAATATATTATTTCATGAGAAATATTATTAATTATCTTTATTTTAGGACTTTGTATATTTTTAGTTTTTTATTTTACAAACCCTCTTATAAATAAAGTAGTTAAATATTTAATTTATAAAGATTATAAAGAGTTTGTTTATAACTTTAATAATTTTATATGAGGTTCCATTTTATTATCAACATCAAATAGTGTTTCTGTTATAGCTTTAATTTTAATGACTATTGGTTTTAAGTCAAGTTGAATTATTTGGTGTTTTAAAAACATCGCAAGCATCTTATTCTTTTCAGGTATAGGATTTTTAGATATTACATTAATCTTAATCAATGCAATATATATGACTTTTTCTATTTACTTATTTTGGTTAGAAAAAATGAATCACAAATCAGATTTGCCTTTATTTGTATGGGTGCATCTGGTAAATCAACTATAATCAGAGAATTAAGTGAGTTTTTAAAAACCAATAATATTAAGATTATTGATGAAAGATTAACAGATGAAAAAGTTTTTTTAAAATATATGGAAGATTTCAAAACTAATGGCTATCAAACACAAATTTTGTTTTTTAAAGATAGACTAAAACAAATCAATGAAATGTCTGATTATTCTTATTCACTAATAGATAGACATATGATAGATGATTTCTTGTTTCCAGATACTTTGATTGAGATGAAATACTTTAATAAAAAACAAATTCTGTTTTGAAAATACTTATACAAACATTATTATAAAATAATGCTTTTAGTTCAACCTAAAGTAGATTATACTTTTGTTGTTCTTAAAAATTATGAGCTAATAAAGTTAAATAGAAAAAGTGCTTCCGAAACATCTGCAGATGACTTTCAAAAAAGAAGAAGAACAGCAGAAATCAATGATGGAAAGAATGATTTATTTTTTAAAAACATCAATAATAAATATTTGAATAATAATAATATTTCTAATGAACTAAATTATTTGTTAAAGAAATATTCGAAAAAATGAGAGATTTTTATTGATGAAGATTATAAAGAATCAATTCTAAAAATAAAAAAACTCATTAAAAATCAAATATTTTTAAATAAAAAGAAAGGAGGAGACTATGAATAATAGACCTAATGATCAAAGATCAAATGTCAAAAATTCAAATAATATTGCTTATAAGCAAAATAAGGATAATAGATCTAATCAATTAAATCCAAATAATAAAAAAACTAAATAATTTAAATTACTTAGTTTTTTTATTATTTGTTTGATTTAACTTTCTTTTTTTTAAAATCTAATTCTTATTTTTTCATATCGATATACTTATATATACAATTTATTATGATTTAATTTCTTGTTATATAAAATAAAGTTCTTTTATTTGATATTTTTTATTTTTATAAAAAGGTAAATATATAATTTATATTATGAAAATTAAAGAACATTTGAATAAATTAATGAATATGATTCCTATTGTCTTATCAGGAATAATTATTAGTTCTTGTAATAAAAACATAAAAAGTAATTATGAAGAATTATCAGAAATTAAAACACTGAAGGATTGGGGAGATGAATCATTTAATAATATAAATAGAATCAATAGTTTAGAAAATTTAACTTATGATGATGAAGTTGCTAAAGAAGAATTTAAAGCAGAATTCAATCAAAAATTTAGACCTTCTAATGTGATGTACCAACTAACTGTTTATTCATTTGCTGATGGAAATGGTGATGGAATAGGTGATTTTATTGGTTTAAAAAATAATTTAGATTACTTTGTAAATTTAGGAATAGATACATTATATCTTTCTCCTATTCATCCTGCATCAAGTTATCATGGTTATGATGTTATAGATTATACAAATATAGCACCAGAATTAGGTGGTATGGAAGCATTTGATGATTTTATTAAAGAAGCACACTCAAAAGGAATTAAAGTAGTTATAGATATGGTATTAAACCATACCTCATATGAACATCCTTGATTTTTAAAAGCACTGCAAGGTGATACAAAATACAGAGATTATTATTATTTTTATGAAAATGATGAATCTAAAGGACAAGGAGTAGATACAAATATTAGAAAATTATTCAAAAATATTAATATTGATAAATATCATCAAAATGATACGAATGCAAAATATGTTGCACAGTTTTGATCAGGTATGCCTGATTTAAATTTAACTAATAAAGAAGTTCAAAAAGAAATAGAAAATATCCATCGCTTTTGAACTAAAAAAGGTGTAGATGGATTTAGATACGATGCTTTTTATCATTATTTCGGTTCAGAAAATAAAAATAAGTCAACAGATTTAAATAATAGAAAAACAACAAGTTTATTTAATTCCTGAAGAAAAGTAGTTGAAGAAGAATTAAATAATTTAAAAAATAAAGGACACAGTGTTTCATCTGATACTGCATTTATGTTTGGTGAATGATGACAAAGTGTAATTAATTCAAATAAATATTGATTTACTAGAGATTTTGAACCTGCTCTTGGTACAGTTATAGACGGAGAAAATTATAAATACTCACTTCAACCGTTTATTAATTATGATAATGAAGTAAACTTAATTAATTCTTTTAGTTCTATAAATGGAACTAAAAGACAGTGACTTCCTTTTTTAGATAACCATGATGTAGATAGATGGATAGCAAATTATAAGAATCACAAAACAAAAACATCACTTGATTTAGATTCTCACCAGCTTAATTTACAAGAACGTGCTGGTTATTTATCTGCTTTATTTTCATTATTATCAAGAGGAGGAATGCCTATTTTATATAATGGAAATGAAATATTAATGCAAGGTGGAAATAAAAGGAAGGGTGATATAAATGTTAGAGAAGCGTTTTATTGAAAAGATAAAAACAAAAGAGTTTATTTTAAAGAAGCAAAATCACAAAATGACTTAATACAAACTTTAACTTCAAAAGGTGAAGGTTATGTAGAAGATTTAGTATCAAAAGAAAATGGAGCATATCTATTAGTTTCAAAATTAATTAAGTTAAGAAAAAAATATAAATCACTTAGAGAACAGGATATTAAATATATTGTTAACCCAAATGATATTATTGATTTTTCTCAATCTAATATAACAGAAAATAATATAACAGTAAGAAAAGAAGATGAAAACACATTAATATTAGTTATATATAATGATTCATTAAAACAAACAAACGTTAAATTCAAAGAAGATTTTAAAGAAATAAATCAACTTATTTCATATGGTTATGAAATTAAGGGAAAAGAAATAATTGGTTCAAACGATATTCAAGTAGGTGTTTACAAATTAATTAAATAAATACATCTTGATATGTCAAGTTATAAATAAAAAAACATCTTTTTATAATTAATATATATAAATAAAATAATAAAAAATATTAAAATTAAATTAGGATTATGGAAAGGCAGCTAAAATTCAAAAAAATATCGTTTAAAGATCGATTACGATGGTTTTTTTTAGGAAAATTACCGTTAGAAAGAAAATATAAACCAAAAATTTTAGAATATTTATTTAATATATTTTCTAATATTTTGATTTTAATTATTCAAATAGTATTTTTGTATATGTATTTGAAAATAGTAAATGAAAAAAATGACAATTCAAATGCAGTAAATATTTTATTAGTATTAAAGAAATTTGAATTCAGAGTATTATTATCGATTTTTATTTTATCTTGATTGGTTCAAGTTTTTATGTTTATGCATATTATGTACATTTTATCTAAAACTGAGTTTCACAAATGAATTGGAATTATTGGTGGAATAACAGGGATATTACTTTTAAGTCCACTAAGTATACTTTTTAACATAGTTGCATATCAAAAAAATGAATTAGCTTTTGAATAGATAATCCATTATTTAATTAATTAAAGAGGAAAAATGAAAAAAAGAAAATTATTTTTATTAAGTTCATCACTTTTATCAACTGCAGGATTTTTAGCTGCTGCTTCATGTGGTAGTTCTGAATCTAGTGAATCAAAAGAAATTGTTGTAGCAGTAGATGGAGTTCAACAAAATTTCTATAAAGAAATTATTGAAAAATTCCAAAATACAGAATCATACAAAGAAGGTTACCGTATTAAAACAATAACCAAGGATGTTTGATCTGCACTTGATTTTGGTGTTCAAGGATTAAATGATCCATTAGTACCAGATATTTTTTATGGACCTCAAGATCGTTTAACTGATTTTGTCCAAAAAAATGCTTTAGTGGATTTAAGTGTATTTTCACCTACACTATTTAGTGAATTAGCAACAAATTTAAATTTATCAGATGTTCAAAGACAAGAAATGGAAGCATTTGGTAAAGTTGTTGGAAAATCAACAGATGGTTTAAGAAATGTAGAACAATTTGTTGGTTTAAGACACAATAAAGAAGGAATTATTTTAGCTTCAAATAAATCAGAAGAAGAAACAAGAACAATTTTTAACAACGCTAACACAGATACATTAAAAGAATTAGTTGAAGCAGGGGAAACAGTATTAAGAATACAAGACCTTTGATATGGTAATGGTGTATTTTATGGAGGTATGGAAACATACTTTAACTCATTATCTGAAGAAGAGCAAGAAGCATTTGGTAAGAATTTTGCAAATATTCTAGCTTCAAAAATTTTATATTATGATGGAACAAAAACAACTTCTGGTTTTATTAAAACAGATAAGCATCACGAAATTTACAAAAAAGGTCTTGAAGCAGTTGCAGATTTAGTTTGACCAATTATTGAAGCTGCTTACATTAAGAATGAAGCAGAATTCGTTGAAACTGTATGAGGTAGAAAAGGGTTCAAGCAAGGTGACTTACAAGGTTTATATGTAAGTAATATGGGTAATGTTCATGATTCATTAATGCAATTTATGTCAGAAGGTAAATTATCATATGCTTTAATTGGAACATGAGATGTTCAAAACTCAGAACGTGCAGGAAAAGCTAAATCATTCTTCAATGTTCTTAAAGTAAATGAAACAGTTCCATATAAACAAGCACAAGGTTCTTGAGCTTATATGGTTAACTCAAGAAACAATGGTGCTAGTGAAGGAAGAAAAAAAGCTATTACTGAAGTATTAAAATTAGCATTCCAACCAAAATCATATTATGAATACTTTAAAACAGATTCAAAAGTTCCATTTGCAGATAGTAGACAAACTGAAATTAATAGAAGTATTGAGCAAGAAAATTCAAGAGAATTTGAGAGATTCAATAAATTATCAAAAGATTTAGGTTATTCATCAATTTCTGAATTACAAACAGCAACAAGTGAATTTTTAAAACCATTAATTGCAATAAGTACAGCAGGAATTAACTGAAATGCTTGAGAAAAAACAACTGATGCTACAAGTCCAATGTCAGAACAAAATATGATACCTGCATCAGAAATGCAAATTACAGGTGATAAAAAAGCAACATTTATTTCTGATGAATCATACAATACATTAAATTCTTCATTAACTTCCACATTACCATTAAGAAACACAATTGCAAGTCTTTTAGGTCTTACAAATGATTGAAGTAATCAATTAGTTGGTGGGCAAGGTAACCAATCATGACAAGTAGGAGCGCAAATTCTTAAGGACGGAGCATTTGCTGCATTATCAGAAGAATATAAAGATAATATTGTTCAAGAAGCAGCAAATGGAGAAAATAAAGGTTCATTCCATATGAGAAAAGTGGAAAAAATTATTTTCGGTGCAAACGGAGATAATAAAGAATCAGAAGTTTTACCATTAATTGAAGAAATTTCAAACGCAATTAAAGAAAACAAATTAGAAGAATTACAATCAAAAGTTGTTGCTAAAGCTAAAGTCTTTTCGAATAAAGCAGCAAAAACAACAGTAGATGATGCAACAATTGAAAAAGTAGCAAAAGCGTATTTCGGAAACTACGTAAATGCTGCGCGTATTTCATCATTAGTTAAATCAGAATTAGCAAATAAAAATATGCCTAAAAAAGATAATACATCTTCAGAATATAAAGGTCAACAAGTTATTGATGAATTAGCTAAATATGATAAATTGCTAAGTTTTTACAAAATATTAAAAGTTGTTACATCAACAAAAGATTTAAAAAATAATGGTATTGGTGTTTTAACTACACAACCAACACGTTTCGACTCATCTAACCCTCAATTCTCACATGTATGAGGAAGATGAAATGATAGAACATTTGGAAATGCAGAATTTTATAAAACACTTAAAGGAAAAGGTGTAACTACAAAAGAACAATTTGTAAGTGCAATTGAAGATAATTTATCAAGTTTATTCTCAGAATGAGCAAGCACATTTACAGACCCAACTGCAACAAGCGTTATTATAGAAACAAAATAAAATGTATCAAAAATACAAAACAAATATAACTAAATCACAGTTTTATATATTGATGACATTATTAGCACTGCTTACAGCAGTGCTTCTTATATGAGTTTTAATTCCTTTTGGATATGGAATTAAACAAACAGATGAAATCAAAAAATTGTCTAAAGAAGAAATCTCAGAATTAGCAAAAAATATTTCAATTAAAACATTAGTTTCATATTTTGCTAACACATTTATAATTATCTTTTTTATGATTTATATCCTTTTATTGAGAAATAAATTAACTGCTGGGTACTTCTTTTTTAGCATTTGAATCATTGTGTTTGTTACATTAATTGCATTACCCTTTTATCAAGGGACAGATAATTTAACTAATTTTCAAATAGTTTTAGGTTCACTAGTTTCCTTGGTTTCTGGAATTATAACAATAACATTAATAGTTTATGCAATTCAATATTATATAAAGAGAAAATTTAGTTATTATGAATGATATAAAATACACAAAGGACGGAGCAAATAATTATGGAAGAATTAAAACTTTATAATTGATATGGCGAAACGTTCGATAATATATTACCAGCTGCTTCAGGTAATATAAAAGCTTATAAAAAACAAGTTTATAACATTTTTTCAAGACAAGCAACTAAAATAAAAAATCAAGAAAATATAGATAAAGACTTGTTCTTAAGAGCTAGAACAAAATTACAAGATAATTTAAAAAGAAATTTAGATAGTCATAAAGTAGCTTATAAAAATAAGGTTGCTGTATTAAAAGATTCAATTAAAAAACTAGCTTTTAGTGAATCTAGTGTTTCATTATTAAATTTCGAAATAAAGAAAATCAAACACTCATTAAAAGATACACAAACTTATGCAAAAGAATTTGTTTATTCGCTCACAAAATCTGCAGATGATTTAGAAGATAAAGTAAAAAATATTAAGAAGTTACAAGTAACAACTAAGAATGAAGAAAATGAATTATTCAAAAAATATACAATTTTTAATATTTTAAAATTATATATAACAACTTTTAATGATTTTGATTTTAATATTAGTAAATTAAAAGATAAGTTATTACCAATTGAACAAGTTTGAATAGATAAGTTAGGTAATAAATCAAGTAAATTCTTTAAAGAAATCTTTGATGGAATTGAAGAACAAAGATTGTCATTATTAAGACGTAAAAATGAACTTGAAAGAAAATACAATCAAACCTATTTAAAAGAAAAAGAACTTTATCATAGAGAAAAACAAGCAATTATTTTAGAATCAAAACAAAAAATATTACAGTTAGAATATGAATATAAAAGCAAGGTAAGTGAATTAAATTCTTTAAATAAACATAAGAAGATTGAATCGTTAGCTAAAATAGAAGAACAAAAACAATTAATTTTAGCTAAAGAACAAAAAAACAAGGAACTTTTTGAGAAAATCAAACTAAAATCAGTTCAAGAAGTTCAAAACATTAAATCAAAATATAAAGAGCAAAAACTTTTTAATAAACAAAGAGCAAAATTACAATTAAATAAAGATTTATACGGATTTTTAAGTAAAAGAGTAACTGATTTACCAAAAATTAATTTTGATTTTAATAATTTATCTTTAGAAGAAATAACACAGAAAAATGTTAATATATCAAATGAATTATTAAACTATAAAAATAATTCAAATAATCCTCTGGTAAAAATATCTTTTGAAACTTATTATTCAAAAACTAATATTTTAAGAAACCAATATGAATTTTCATTACTATTAAAATCACAATTAAAATACTTAATTGGTAAATCAAAACAAAGTTATACCTATGAAGGTAAGTTTAATTTAGAAGAATCTAAAGCATTAAAAGAAAGATTTATTGATTATAGGTTAACAAGATTGAAATATCGTGAAGAAAAAATATTAGCTAAAACAAAAATATTTAAATTAAAAGAAAGTGGTGAGTTAACTAAAGAAAAAGAAAAAAATACAATTTTATTTAGTGAAATTAAAAATAAATATAACCAAAATATAAAAGAATTAAAAGCAAAACTTCAAGAGAAAGTTATTTCAAAACAAGCTTATAAAAACAAACTATATGAATACAAAATAGAGAAAAAAGAATCAATTAATGAAGTTAAATTACAATCAAAATCTCTAGCAAATAAGGAAATCTTAAAGACAATTTTCTGAAGAGAATTTGCAGAAACAAAGGTTAATAAAAAAGTTTATGAAAGTAAAATAACAGAAGCACAAAAATCTATTCCAATCGAAACAATGAAAAATCTAAGATGATTATCACTATTTTTAGGAATAATTTTCCCTGGTTTATCAGAAGTTTTATTATTTAAGCAATATGTTAAAGGTATTATTATGTCTATTTTTAGTATCTTTGCTTGAGTTTTAATTATTCCGTTTGCTTTCGGGTTTTACTGAGAACAAATGGGTGGAATACCTGGATTTAGTGATTTAGGAAAAAGTTTACACGATATAAATAAAGGTATATTAACAGATGCTAGATTATACTTATTTGGTGGAGTAATCTCAGTATTATTAATGGTATTTGTTTTCATATATTTTATTGTTTCAGGACTAGGTGCTTATAAAGTTGCAAAATACTTAGAATATGGTTCAAGACCAAGTAAGTGGTCTCACACAAAAAGATGACTAAATACAAGTGGTTTCCCTTGAGTTATTTCAATACTTGGTTGAGTGTTAATGTTATTTATAGTAGCTACACCTATTATTACATCTGTTTTAGTTTCATTTACAAATTATGGGTATCTACATGAAGCGCCTGGAAGAACTGTCGATTGAGTTGGATTGAAAAACTGAGGATATTGATGAGAATTTCGTGAAAATAAAATGTTTTTATCATTAGGTAGAGTTCTTGGCTGAACTGCTATTTGAACAGTTGCTTCAACTTTCTTACCTATTAGTTTTGGTATTATTATTGCTGTTTTAACTAATAGTCAAAGAATAAGATTTAAGAAAATATTTAGATTAATCTATATTTTACCTTGAGCAATTCCTGCCTTTGTTACTTTAACATTCCTAAAAACAGCATTTAAAGAAGGAAGTGATGGTTATATTAATACCATTATGTTATCTCTTAATTTAATAGAAAGACCATTGAATTGATTGTCTGAAATAAATTCAGCAAGAGTATTAGTAATTATTGTCCAAACTTGAATTGCTTATGCATTTATATTTATGCTAGTAACAGGAAACTTGCAATCAATACCAAAAGATATTTATGAAGCAGGTTCAGTTGATGGGGCAAAAGGGAGACAATTATTCTGATATTTAACATTACCATCATTATTACTATCTATTTCACCAATGCTAATAGGACAATTTGTTGGAGCATTTAATAACTTTACAACAATTTCTATCTTTACTGGTGGTGGTCCAAACTTTGCTGAATCTACTATATTTGGTGAAGCTTCAACTGATATTATTATTTCATGAGTTTATAAATTAACTACAGGAGCAGCAAACTTTGAAGGAAATCAAGCCTTTGCTGCTGCGTTAACCACACTTGCAGCTATATTTAGTATTGCAGTAGGTGCAAGAGGATTTATAAAATCAATGTCAAGGAGAGATTAAGATGATTAAGAAATTTTTAAGAAATAGGTTTTATCAACATGTTTTTGATAAAATCAAAGTTTCAGAACAAAAATTATCACCAAAAAGATTAAAGTTCAACGAATCAGACACTAAACCTCCAACAACACTTGAAATAATATGATTGTTCTTCAATTATTTAATATTAATCTTTTGATCTATTATAATCTTATTCCCAATTGTATCGTTGGTGCTTGCTGCTTTCAATGTAACAAACCCTCGTATCATATCAATTACACCTTTTAACTTTGGGTTAGATAACTTTAAATATTTATTTGAAAATGAACGTAGTTTATTCGGTAGATGATATTTAAATACAATTATTATTGCTGGATTGACAATGATTATTTCTACAGTTGCAGTGGCATTAAATGGTTATGCTTATTCTAGATTTAAATTTGCAGGTTCAAAACATTCTTTAACTATTATTATGATGTTACAAATGATACCAGCTACAACTGCATTAATTTCTTTATATTTATTAGTTCGTATGGGGAACAATATAGGTATTCCATCTATCTTTATGCTTGTTCTAATATATTCAGGTGGTTCAGTAGCAGGAAACACATTTATGTTAAAATCATATTTAGATACTGTTTCACCAGAATTAGATGATTCAGGTAAAGTTGATGGATGTACAAATTGAGGATTGTTCTTTAAGATATTAGTTCCAGTTATCAGACCAGCATTAATAATGGTTGCTCTTTGATCTTTCTTAACACCATTCACTGATGTTATCTTACCTAAATTCGTTTTAGTTAACAATGATGAAAAAACACTTGCAGTAGGATTAGATATATTTATTAATGCTGAACCAAAACATGTTAATGCAGGTGCATATGCAGCCGGTTCATTATTAGCTTCAATTCCAGCTTTTGCATTATTTATGTATTTACAAAGATATATAGTTGGTGGTTTAAGTGATGGAGCAGTGAAAGGATAAAATGTTTAAATTTAATAAAGAAAAATCGATAAATAAAGAAAAAGAAGTTAAAGAATTGTTACCACATACAAATAAATTACAAGATTTAGAAAATGGTTTTGAAACAATTGATATTGACGCATTAGTTTCAGAAGTTGGTGAAGTTTATTCATCTAATAATGGTGCAGAAATTAAACTAGTAAATCTTTCAAAAAAATACGAAGGTAATGAAAATTACACATTAGAAAACATTAATTTAGATATTAAACCTGGAACATTTTGTATTTTTCTAGGTCCATCAGGTTGTGGTAAAACAACATTACTAAGAATGATAGCTGGTTTAAACTCAATTACTAAAGGTGATTTATTATTTAACAATAAAAGATACAATAACCTTTTACCGAATGAACGTAATATAGCTATGGTTTTCCAATCATATGCTCTATATCCACATATGAATGTTTATAATAACATTGCATTCAGTTTAAAAATAGCAAACGAAAGAAAAGATGTTATTGATCGAAGAGTTAAAGACGTTGCTAAAATCTTAAAAATTGACCACCTACTTTATAGGAAACCAAAAGATTTATCAGGTGGACAAAGACAAAGGGTAGCAATAGGTAGGGCAATAGCCAGAAAACCATTAGTATTCTTAATGGATGAACCACTTTCTAACTTAGATGCTAAACTTAGAGAAAACATGCGTAGAGAAATTGTTAATATTCACCGTATGTTAAACACAACCAGTATTTATGTAACACACGATCAACTAGAAGCTATGACTATGGGAGATCAAATAGTTGTATTTAATGATGGTAAAATTCAACAAAGTGGAAAAGGAAAAGATTTATATTTCAGACCTGCTAATATCTTTGTTGCGAAATTTATTGGTTCTCCAACAATGAATACTTTTGAAGCAATTTACAAAGAAGGAAAAGTATTTAGTCCTTTAGGTAAGGTTGAAATTGAATTAGAACCTGAAACAACAAAACTATTAAAACCAAATCAAAAATTAGAAATAGGATTTAGAAGTGAGGACTTACGTATTCATCATAAATCAGTTCCTAATTCTGTTTTAGGAAAGATTACTAATATTGAATTAATAGGTAAAGACCAACTAATAGCAGTTAAAATTAATGAGGATATAGAATTTATAGTAAATGCTTCTAATAATGAAGAATATGAATTATATGGACATGTATATGTTGAATTTATTGTTCCTAGAATTCATATATTTGATAAAGAAACTGAAAATAGAATTAACTAATGAATAAGTTTAAATATTTTGATTCAAAATACAATTATTTAAGAAGAAAAATTTTATTAGGTACTTTATCGTTCTTCTTTTTCATTATTCTTATATTGCAATTTACTATGTTTAATAGATTTGCTGAAAGAATTGAAATTGAATATAATTTTATATCTTCAGGAGAATCTTCAGCAGGATTATCTATTCAAGAAATTTATAATTTATCTACAGCATATAAATTAAAGGAATTATTTACTTGATTAAACTCATTAGTTGTTTTTACTACTTTTATGATTTTGTTTATTTTAAGTTTTATACAATATTTAATTTATACAAATAAAAGTAATGGAGATAAACATTTTAAATTATTATTTTATTTAATTCCTTTAGTTTTTGTATTAATGTTTTTAATTAATGCATTACAACCAACAGAAGTAACTCGTGGTAAATACATTTTTTCTGAAAATGAAAGTAATTGAATAATTTTTGCTGAAAAAATTTCCAACAAAATGAACTATACAACATCATGAATATCAATGATTTTAGCATTTATATCAATTATTCTAGTTATTGTTGCAAAGAAAAGTTTTGGATTTATACAAAAAGATATTATTTTAAATTCATTACCTCCTGAAACTGAAGATTTAAAAAAAGAAATTAAATACATTCTAGACAATTCAAAACAATAAAACCAAGTTAATTCTTGGTTTTTTTACTTATATTAACAAAATAAAAATATTTTTAGTAAAATATAGAGTTATGTTAAAGAATAATAATAATAATAATAATCAAAGAAAGAAAATAGTTAAAGTTTCTGAAAAATCAGCAATCAAAACCAAAACAAACATGGTAGTTGATTATTTAATTGATTTAATAGTTTCAAAAAAAGTACCAGTAAATAAGATAATGCCTTCAGAACATTATGTAATGGAAAAAATGGACTGTTCGAGAAGTATTGTTGTATCTGCATATCAAAAATTAGAATCCATAGGTGCTATTTATTCTATTTCTAAAAGGGGACACTTTGTAGCAGAAAATTTTCATAATTTAATTAAACCAATTCCATTTATGTTAGATGTAGACAGAATTTTTGGCAATGAAGTTACATCTATTAAACCCAACTGATTCCAAGAAAAGAATATAATTTTTGTTAATGGATTTAGAACATTTGAAAAACAATTAGAAAAAAAAGGACAAATAATTGGTCAAGCAGAAATATATATTTCACTTAAAGTAGTAGATTTATATGAACCACTTAACTTAAACAAACCTTTAGTAGCAAGTTTAAATGACCGTAAAGCACTAAAAAACATAGTTTATGAATTAAAGTATGAAAAATGTTCAAAATTAAATGATGAGTTATTAGTTGTTATTACCTTTTGAGGTTATGATAATAATAGTGTAAGTATCGCTGGTAAGTATTATATTAAACCTGAATTCTTTAAATTTTATCATCAAGAATTTTCTTTAAATCACTAATAAATAAATAAAAAACTTTTAATTCTATTTTCAAGCACAAAAAAGAATAAAATAAGTCAAAAATCAATCAAAAAAATAACTTTTTAAAGTTATTTTTTCTTTTTGTTTTGATATATCAAGAAAATAGAAAAAGACCTAATTAAATACTCTTTTTAACATTATAATTATAAATATGAATATTCAAGGAAAAAACAAACAATTTTTTAAAGATTTTGATGAAAAATTTGCATATAAAAAGCCAGATTTAGGAATTAAATTTTTAAAAGATTTTATTCAATTAAAAATATGACAACCATTAGCAAAAAGGGTAGAAGTATTAGTTTATAGTCCAGATGATTTATCGAAGGAAGTTTATAAATTTACTTCACAAAAACTTGATGTAATTTGAAGAACAAATATTCCATTAGAATACGAAGGTTATTTTTATCAATATAAAATATGAGACGAAAATAATGAATTTAAAATTTGTTTAGACCCTTATGCTATTTCTTTAGCACCTTTTAATTGGCAAGGAGATGAAACAAAAGTAGGTTTTGGTGCTTTAGTTAATATTGATTCTAAGTTAGCAGGAAAAAAACCTAGAAAATTAAAATGAACAAAAAACAATCATACAGATTCATTTATTTATGAATTACATGTTAGAGATTTTACAAGTTTAAAAAACCAAAATGAATTAAAAAATCAATTAGGAACATTTAATTCATTACTAGAAAATAATTTATTTGATTATGTTAAAAAAATAGGAATGACACATGTTCAATTTCTACCTATACATTCAGCATACACAGTAAATGATTTAAATAACAGTATTTTGTTAAAAAATCAAGGTGATAAATGAACAACTAATTATAATTGAGGATATGATCCACATAATTATTTTTCTATAAATGGAATTTATAGTTCCAATCCAAAAGATCCATATAATAGAATTAAAGAATTTCGTGAATTAATTGATAAAGCACATGAAAAGGGTGTGGGAATTATTATGGATGTTGTTTATAATCATATGATGACCAATAATATATTTAACAATATCATACCCGGATATTATTATCGTGATAATGCTAAACATAAACCTGTTATCTATCCACCACTAGCAGATGAAAGATTTATGGTTAAAAGATTGATAATCGATTCATTAAAATATTTTGCCACTGAATTTAATATAGATGGATTTAGATTTGATTTATCTTGTTTCCATCACAAGGAAACAATAGATGAATTAACAAAAGAACTAAGAGAAATTAATCCAAATATAATCTTACATGGTGAAGCATGAAAATTTACAGATTTAAACCACAAAAGTTCTTATGTTAAAGGAGTGACAGATAATAACATAGCATTCGGTTATTTTAATGATACTTTAAGAGATTCAATAAAAGGACCTGAACACAATAGTATAGAACCTGGTTTAATTACTAAGTATGACAAAGACTTATTTAAAAAATATGTTACATCTGTTCCTGGTAATTTAAAAGATTTTGACTTTAAAGAATTTAAATTTGCAAGTGATAACTATTCATTATTTGCAAACGATATATCAATTAATTTAGCATATTCTGCTTGTCATGATGGATTTACATTATGAGATAAAATAAACATTACTGCAAATAAAAATGTTTCTTTTTTAGAAAGAATTGAAATGTATCGTCAGGCTTTAATGATGACAGTTTTAGTTCAAGGTAGACAATTTATGTTAGCAGGTACTGAATTATTACAATCTAAACCTTGTGATGTTTCAGGTGAAGAACCAGAAAAATGTATGTTCTCACCATTTGATGATTTCAATGAACAACCATATAAAAATTCATTCCATCCAAATTCATATAAAACAACAGATTATGTAAATGGGATAAAGTGAAATCACTTAGACAATATATTAGTTAAAGAATATGTTTTTGATTTTGTTTCAAATTTAAATAAATTTAGAAATAAAACACCGCACTTTAGGTTAGGTACGAATTCTGAAATATTTGAAAGTTTAAAATTTAAGACTGTGGATGTGAAGAATGGTATTTTAATTTTTGAAGTTTCAAAAGATAATAAACTATTCCAAGTTTTACATAATTTCTCAAATTCAACTTATGAATATGAATATACTGCAAAAGATAAAATTTTATTTAGTTCAAGAATTAATTTTAAAAAAGGTGAATTGCTACCTAATTCATCAATCTTAATGGAGAAAAAATAATGAAAACAGTTAAATTAGAAGACAAAATTTTATATCAAATTTTTCCTAGATCATTTTATGATTCTAATAATGATGGAGATGGTGATTTAAAAGGTATTACAGAAAAGTTACCTTATTTAAAAGAATTAGGTATTAACGGAATTTGATTATGTCCTACATACGATACACATTTTGTTGATGCAGGATATGATGTATTAGATTACAAGTCTGTGTGAAAACAATTTGGTACATTACAAGATTTTAAAGAAATGTCTTTAAAAGCATCTGAATTAGGTATTGATATAATTATGGATATAGTTTTAAACCACGTATCAAATGAACATGAATGATTTAAAAAAGCTTCTGAATCAGAAAACAATATTGAACATAGTTATTTTATTTGAAGAAAAGAATTAACAGAACAAGAAAAACAAGCACAAAGTATTTTTGGTGGTTCTGCTTGAGAATATGTTAACAGTGTTAAAAAATACTATTTCCATTTATTTTCAAAAGAACAAGTTGACCTTAATTGATCTCATCCGAACACAATCGCTGCAATGGTTGATGTTATTAATTTTTGATATGAATTAGGTGTTAGAGGATTTAGATTAGATGCTATCAAACATGTGGCAAAAACATTTGATAATGTTCAAGGTAATCCTTATTTTGCTTGATGTGATGGCGCAGTAGATTTTCTTAAAGAATTTAATAAATTAGCTTTTTCAAACAAACCCGATGCATATACGTTAGGAGAAGCTTCAGGAATTACTGCAGAAGAATTATTAGAATATGGTTCAGGACAAAATCAAGTTTCACAAAATTACTTCAATTTTGCTTGATGATGAATAGGTTGAGGTAAAACAGGAAGAAATGGTTATGATGCAAACTGAAATTACAAAGAATTTGTATACCAACAACAACCATTCCAACACAATGAAAATATAAAACCACATATGTTTACTAATTTTTTATCTAATCACGATACCTCGCGTAGTGTTTCACGTTGAGGAAATGAAGGAATATTTAGAGAAGAAAGTGCAAAAGCACACGCTTTAATGTTGTTAACTTTAAAAGGTATTCCATGTTTATACTATGGTGAAGAAATTGGATTGCTAAACACTCAATTTAATTCAAGAAACGAATTTAAAGATGTTGATATTCATAATGGGTTCAAATCTTTAGTAGATGAACAAAAAATATATAGTGAATCAGAATTTATCAAATATTTAAATATTAATTCAAGAGACGCTGGAAGATCATTAATGCAATGAAATAATACAATTAATGCAGGATTTAATTCAGGTAATAAACCATGATTAAATTTAGGTAAAAATAAAGAATATATTAATGTAGAAAATGCATTAAAAGACAAAACAAGTATTTTCCACTTTTATAAAAAGTTAATTGATATGCGTAAAAATGAATACAGAGATGTTTTTGTTTTAGGTAAATCAGAAATTTCTTTAACTGAAAATGCTTTGGTTAAAATATCAAGAACATTTAATGATACTAAATTAACTGTATATATTAATTTAACCGATAAAGAAGTTCATCAAAAAATTAATTTAGGAACTCAATTATTATCAACTTATAAAGATCAAAAAAATGTAGTTAATGTATTTAGACCATACGAAGGTATTTTAATAAAAGAATAGGAGCATAATGGATTTTTTAAAATATGATTTAGAAAATAAAAGAATTTCCCAGGTGAAGTTCGATAAATCAGTAACTGCAAAAACAGAGAGTATATTTGCTTTAGGTAATGGTTATTTAGGAATACGTAGTGCAGATGAAGAGAAAACTTCATATAACAAAGAAGACTTTTTTGTTAATGGTATGTTTAATAAAGATACCAAAGATGATGTGCCTGAGTTAGGAAATTTAGCTGATTTAATGACTAACCCCATTTTAATTAATGGTATTACATTTGATGTTAAAAAAAGAGATTCATATAATAAAACATTATTTATTCGTGATGGATATTTAAAAAGAACAGTTGAAGTAGAAAGGAGTCATGGAAAGTATCTATTTACTTTTGAAAGATTTGTTTCTAGAGATGATGCTAATGTTTATGCACAAAAAATAGAAATTAAGGTGTTATCTACAACAGAAAATCAACCTGTAGAAATAGTTTTAAAACCAGCAATTAATGGACAAGTAACAAATTCAGGAACTCAACATTTTGGAGAAGGACTAAAAAGTCGTCCCACAACTGAATCATTACAAATGGAGCAACAAACAACAACATCAAAACGTTGAGCAATTCACAACTTAATCACTAAGTTTTATGTAAATGGAAAACTGATAGAAGGCGGAAATGATCATTATGTTGTTGAAATGAAACGTAGATATGTCGGTTTTAAACTTAAAACTAAAGCAGTTGCAGGTGATGTAATTGTTCTTGAAAAGTTAATGTCAGTTCATACGTCAGTTGATTCAAAAAAATATTTATTAAGAAAAGCACAAGTTAAAGAAAATGCTGATAAAAAACACAATGAACTCTTAAAACAAAGTTATGATTCTTTAAAAAATGCATCAATATTAAAAATGCACCAAAGAGTATGAAAAGAATTCTATGTGAATATCGAAGGGAATGGTCAAGATAGTAAATACGACTCATTAGCTTTAGACTTTGGAATTTTTCATTTAAATGGTTTTGTTCCTAGACACTCTACAAATATGAATATTGGAGCAAAAGGTTTATCAGGTGAAGGATATCAAGGACATACATATTGAGATACAGAATTCTTTATAAATCCAATTTATTTATTTAACAATCCTAGAGTAGTACGTAATTTATTAACTTATAGATACAAAGGTATCAAGGGTGCCAGAGAAAAAGCAAAAGAAATTAAAGAAAGACCACAAGAAAGTAATTTACATGGTGCACAATTTCCTTGAGAAATGGCTTGACCTACAGATGGAGAAGTTTGTCCATATTGAGGTCAAGCAGATGTTGTAACAGGCAAACAAGTACCAATTGCTTCTAGAAGACAAGAAATTCACGTTTCTGCAGATGTTGCTTATGCTATTAATCAATATTACCAAGTAACTCGTGATGAGAAATTTATGGAACAAATGGGTTATGAAATGATTATTGATACTGCCATTTTTTACTCAAATAGAGCAGAATTACAAGAAGATGGGTCATATGCAATTTTAGACGTAATGGGACCAAATGAATATAAGGGTAATATTGACAACAATGCATATATTAATATGTTTGCAAAATATAATATAGATTTAGCATTGAAATATATTAGATATCTTAAAAAACACAAAGTTGGTTTATGACACTTAATTGAAAAGAAAATACCTTACAAAATTAATGTATCTAAACTAGAAGAAGTTTCTGAAAAATTAATTCAACAAGTTCCAAACAAGGATTTCATCATAGCTGAAAATGATCAATTCTTAAAATTACCTAAACTTAATGTTTCTGAATTTCAAATGCTAGGAGATGCAGGTAAAAAATTATTTAATACCAAAGAAGGTAATAAATTATTATCTGCTCAACTTGTAAAACAAGCAGACGTAGTTTTATTATTAAATATATTACCTCATTTATATTCTAAAGAAGTTCGTAAAGCTAATTTTGAATATTATGAACCAATTACAACCCATGATTCATCGTTGTCTCCTGCAACATATGTAATTGAAGCAGCAAGATTAAAAATGATACAAAGAGCATACAAAATTTTTAAATATGGAATTAACATCGATTTAGGTCCGGCTATGCATACTTCAGATGCTGGAATTCATGCTGGTTCTTTAGCAGCTATTTATCAAATGATTGTATTTGGGTTTGGTGGTTTAGATTGGCATAATGATAAGTTATATTTAGATCCAAAAATACCTAATGAATGAAATAAGTTAACATACAGATTTAGATATCAAAGTGCATTATTTGAAGTAGTAGTTGAGCAAACACATTTTAAAATTAAATTAATTTCAGATTTAAAATTCAGAGGATTTATCTATATAAATAATCAAAAAACAAAAATTAATCATGAATGACAAACATTTGAGGTAAAAAATGATTAAAGGATTTGTTTTTGACCTAGATGGTGTTATTACTGATACAGCAGTATTACACTATAAATCATGAAATGAAGTTGTCAAAAAATTAGGTATAGATTATACTGAAGCAGATAATGAAAAACTTCGTGGTATACCTAGATTAGAAACCTTAAAAGAAATTATAAAATTAAAAAAACCAGAATTAAAATTATCTACAGAAGAATTATTAAATATTTGTGAAATTAAAAATAATTTATATAAAGAATTACTAAATACAGAAATTAATAAAGATTCAGTTTTACCAAATATTAAAAATTTCTTATTAAAAGCAAAATCACATAACATTAAATTATCTATTGCTTCAAGTAGTTTTAATGCTCCGAATATATTAAAAAAACTTGAATTATTTGAATTATTTGATTATATTGTATATCCTGGTGACATTAAAAACGGTAAGCCTGCGCCAGATATCTTTATAGCAGGTGCTAATGGAATTGGATTAAAAACAAGTGAGTGTATTGG
This sequence comes from Mycoplasmopsis felis, assembly GCF_034647055.2. Classification (NCBI taxonomy): domain Bacteria; kingdom Bacillati; phylum Mycoplasmatota; order Mycoplasmoidales; family Metamycoplasmataceae; genus Mycoplasmopsis; species Mycoplasmopsis felis. The sequence continues at coordinate 818,657 of NZ_CP141047.2, read as the reverse complement.
TTTTGAAGATGCAATAGCTGGAATACAAGGTATAAAGGATGCTCAAATGCTTGCAATAGCTATTACAAATGGTTCTAATGAAGATTTCAGTAAAGCAGATTTAATTTTAAATTCTACTTCTGATTTAGATTTTGATTTTATTATTAATAAATTTAATAAAGCATAAACAAAAGTTTATGTTTTTTTATCATTATTTTTAATTTAATTAGTAAAATAAAATGATAATATTTAATATTATGATTAAAAAATATTGCAAGATAACTAAAGGTTTATTTTTAACATCAGTAGCATTACCAATTATACTTACTGCAAGTTGTAAAGAAGAAATTAAACAAACTATTAACAAAGAACCAGAAGAAGAAAAAAAACCAGAAGAAAAGATAACTAAAATAACTGAGCAACCAAAATCAACTGAACCCATTAACAATCCAGAAGAACCGGCTAAGTCAGAAACAGAAAAACCATCAGAAACCCCTAAAGTACCAAATAATCATGATGCAAAAATACAAGAACCATCAATAGAGGATAAAAAAGAACCAGAAAAACCTGCAGATTCAACTTCAGAACCAATATCAGAACCAAAACCATCGGAACCCAAAAAAACAGAAACAAGTATTGATAATAAAAATCAACAAAGATTTGAAACCCAAATTAGAAATTATCACCAAAATCTAGAAACTGTAATTTCTAAGAGAAATGATATTAAAAAAGAAGCAACTTATAAATATGAAGCAATTGTAGATGATTTAGATAAACTTGAGGAAAAACTTAAGTATTTTAATTTAAACTTTGATAATTTACAAGAAATAGAAAGTTTAAATTCATATACAATAGATGAATTTAAACGTATTGATGAATTAATCAACAATTTAAAAAATACTAGTGATTCTAAACCTACATATGCAGTTGGAAACTTTGATAAAAATGCACAGAAAGTAGATAAAGACGCTGCAGATTTAGATCCACTACAAAATTATCCAGAGTTAGATGCAATTAATAGAAGTTTAAAATCAAATAATACAACTATTAATGCTGCAAATGCTTTTATTAATAATCAAGCAATTCAATTTGCAAAATTTGCTGGTAGTGTTTCAGTACCAGGTGTTACAGAAAATGGCTATACAGACCAAAAAAAGGAGTTAGTTAGACAGTTTGTTAACAGTCATATTATTAAAAACTCTAATATGACTTTAAAAGAAAAAATGAGAGCAATCTTTGATTGAATAACAAGTAATGTTAAATATGCAACAGGTTCTTCACATCCCGCTATTGAACCTCATGAAGTTATGACAAGATTAGTCGCTGTATGTGGTGGTTATAGTACTTTATACAAAGCTATGCTAGATATTATTGGAATAAAAAATGTTATGGTTGCAGGTTGATCTGCAGCAGGTGCTCATCAGTGGAATATAGTTGAAGATCCTGAGACACATGAATGATTCCACTCTGATGCTACTTGAGGTTCAGTTAATAATAAATATTACAATTTATCTTCAGAAGCAATTTCTCCAGATCATAGAGTTGATACCATAATTGATTTATCTACAAATCACGAAGGTATTCAATATAGATATTGACACGGATTATCTGTTTTTAATTCAACAAACCCTAATACAATAGTTCCAGATACTGTTTCAAATATTAAAGTAGAATCTATTTTTAATGATTTATTCAATAATGACAAAGTAAAGACATTATCAATAGGTAGATATGTTAATCGTATAGGCTATAGGGGTGGAAGTCACAACTTAGTTTCATTTGAAGTTAATTCAGAAAATCCTAATTTTTCTGCAAGAGATGGAATTTTATATAGAAATAATTTCATTGAAATTCTTTCTACTCCTGGTCAAAACCCAAGAACCGAAATAGTTATTCCTAAAGAAACTAGTGATTTAAGAGATGGTAAAGAAATATTTAATACACCCAATTTAACAAATATAGTTGTTGAATCTGGAAACTACTCTTTTGCTTCATACAAAGGAATCTTATACAATAATGATTTTACACAAATAATCTCAGTTCCTGCCGGTTTAAGAGAATATTTTGTTAAAGGAACAGTTAATTTACAAGGTCAAGAGTTTTCATTTAAAGATAGAGTTAATAAAATAGTTTTAGAAGAAGGAATTACAAGCATTCCTGAAAGCACATTTAATCAATTAAATAATCTAAGAGAAGTACATTTACCGAATTCAATAACTTCTATTAGTCCATATGCTTTTAATCAAATCAATCATGTTACCTTAATAACTAAGGAATTTAATCAAGTTATTTCAGATTTTGCTAAACAAAAAGGTTTTACTTATAGAATAGACAAATAAACTAAAAATAACAGAACTTCAAATTCTGTTATTTTTTTAGTCTAAAAATTGTTCTAAATATCTAGCTAAACCAGATTCATCACAAGTAAATTCAGTAAAATCATCTGCTATATCTTTGAGATCTTGATGTGAATTAGCCATAGCAACTAAAGTACCTATTTTTCCTTTGGTACTTGCATCATTATTAGAATCACCTATATGCATTGCCTCCATAGGGTCAATTCCTCATAATTTACATAATCTAACTTCTTCATCACCTTTGGAAACTCCAACATTTGTTATTTCTAAAATATTATTACTTCCACTAAGAGAAACATTTAATTTACCTTCAAATTTTTTAGATCACTCATGGTATAGTTTCATTATTTTATTTTTAGATAAACATCAAACTAACGCTTTTAATGGTTCAAAATTTTTATTATATTCAGAATAGTTTTTTGCTGTTTTTTTACCAAAACTCATAAATAATTTATATATTTTATTTTTTGTATAAGCATTATCACGAGGATTTGAATCATACACAACAAAGCATTTATGTTTTTTTATTTCTTCAAATAACTCATTTGCTATTTCTTTTGGAATAGAATTAGAGTGAGCAACTTCTCCATTAATAACAGTTTTAGCACCGTTTCAAGCAATATATGTAGATGAACCAAAGCTATTAACTATTGCTTGTGTTTTTGGATTAACCCCACGACCAGTTGAAACTATAACGGGAATACTTTTTTGTAATTTATTAATAACATTTTTAGTATATTCTGTTGCTTCTTTTTGTCAAAATTTTTCTCCTGGTCCATCTAATGTTGTTCCATCTAAGTCAATAAAAATTATTTTAGGTTTTTTTATTTCTTTTATTTCTTCTTTTTTCATAAATAAATTATATATATAAATACGTAAAATAAATTTTTTCTTATAAATATAATAGCAAATAATTTTTTTTATTTTATTTCATATTTTAAAAAAATAGTAAAATAAAAAGGAAGAGAAATTCTAATCAATATATATATATATATATATATATATATATATATTCAACTACTTTTTAGGAGGTGATTATTAATTTATTCAAAAAACGCAAAATAAGAATGTTAACAATAGTTCTTGGATCTACTGTTGTGATTGCTTCTATTAGCGGAACACTTTTACAAAAAACTCTGGGAGAAATAAATTCTAAGAATTTTGTTATCGATGATTCTTTAAAAGCAGAATTAATCAATAAAGACAACTTGGATTTAAATAAAGCCAGAGAATTCAATACAGATATTGGTTTAAAAGAAATCCCTAAACCAAAACCCATTTTGGTAGATGAACCCAAACCAGAACCCAAACCAGAACCACCTATTATTATTTTAGAACCAGAACCAGTTCCTCAACCAGAACCAGTTCCTCAACCAGAACCAGAACCAGTTCCTCAACCAGATCCAATCCCTGAACCTCAACCTATTCAACCACCTAAACAAAGTGGTAATGAATTAACTATATTAATAAGAGGTGTTCGTGTTAAGGCAAGTATTACTAAGGGTAGACCAAGAACAGTTTTTGATTATGATGTTGCTAATAATATTGCTAATAATGAACCATACACAGCTGAATTAACTGGTAAATTAAATAGTATAGAAGTAACAGATGAATTAAGAAGAAAAGTAGTTATTGATACTGCTCAAGAATTTGTATTCAAAAGAAGTAACCCAAATGATACATTTGGTTTAGCTACTTCTGTCTTACAACATTATAATAATGATTTAAACCAATTAGAAGCTTTTTTAAGACAGCAACCTGATAATTGAACTAATTATGTTTATAAATTTTCACGTTTAATAAATTCTGATAATGTAGTTAATTTCTTAAAAGAAGAAGCAAAACCAATGTATCCAGAAATTAAAAATCACCCTAATAAAACTTATAGAGAATATTGATTAATTAATAATTTAGATTTTTCGTTATTTACTAAATTATCATCTGCAGCAGAGAATTTCTTGAAAAAAGGTGAAACTCTTGATCCAAGAAATGCATATATAACAGAAAATGGAGAATGGGAATCGCATTCATATTCACCGCCAGATGAATTTAATACTGTTACAACACTTAGAATAAGAGATAATCAACACAAACGTGCTTTTGGTTATGATACATGATATGGTAGATCACCTTCTAATATTAAAGAAGGTAGATATGATGGTTGAACTAAAACTAATGTTAAAAATCAAGAGAAGTTCAATAAATTTAATATCCAAGACATAAGAGGGATTCAAATTTTTGAGTTAACAAGGGATACCAAAATTCCAAATGATTTTAATAGAGGTTATGTTGTTGAGTTAGATTCAGCAGACCCAAAAGCATACCAAAGAACCAAAACTTTAATAGAAGATTTTAAAAAAGAAGGAATTGAAATTAGTTCTTATAGAATTTTCAATATGGGTAAAACGTCTTCAAATCAAAAATTTTTAGAGATATTATCTGTTTTACCTAATGAATTAAGACAATTAGAACTATTTTTTGATGCATCTGCAGCTAATACATCTGCACTCATTGCCCTTGAAAATAAAAAAATTAAAGAACTTTCATTATACACAGAAGGAAATTCACTCTTAGAATATTGAAGTTTAAATCCTCTAGCTTTAAGAAACACCAATTGAGTTAATACAATTGATTATAATGTAAGTAAGGAAAATCCAGCTAATACAAATATACCAACACGTATAACCTTTAATGCATTAGCATTTGAAGAATCTGATTATTTAAAAGGTGAAGAAGATCCATACAAAAGAATTAATGATGGTTTGAGATTGGCATATTTTTCTCGTAATAATGAAGGAATTTTCCAGGGTAATCATGGTCCAGGTTTAAGTCCAGACCATAATGAGGGTGATAATAGTTATCCAACTGCATTAGATTTATCGAGAGCACCATCACTAAGGTCCCTTAAAGGTTTAAAATTTTTTGATATGTTTAAACCTTCTAATAAACCAAGAAAATTAAAAACTTTATGGCTTTACAATAATTCTGAAAACTTTGATATTGATGTCTCGGAATTAAATTCAGCGGGTTTTGAAAATATGGCAATAGGTGAACCAGGTCCACCTAGAACCAAAATTGAATTTTCAAACAAGGAATCTACTAGATATCTTTATATTAAAGGTGTAGGAACTTTATTTGGTTCTGGTTTAACCAACTTAACTTTATTAATGGATTTATCTCAATCACTTGATAAAACAACAATTAAAGTAGATCCTGGAGCAACAGAATTAAAACAACAATTAAGAAGTCAAGGTTATACTGTTGTTGATTATTCAGAAGATGATTTTGTAATTACATAGAAAGGAAAGTATGAAGAAATTTAAACTTATCACTTTATGAGCAAGTAGTGTTCCTATTACTTCATTAATGGTTTTATCTGCTGCTTGTGATAATTCTCAAGGACCTGGGCCAAAACCAAATTCTAATGAAAATGATCCAGTAGCTTTAGAAAATAAAAAAAATGAAGCAAGAGAATTAATAAGAAAATTAAAAAATAATAGTGGTGCTTTATCTGCTGATATTACTACTGCTAGTTCTATACAAGAAATAGAGCAAGTTATAAACAGGTTAAAAGGTGCAATTGAAGATCAAAGAAAAGAAGAAATCAAAAATTCTACTCCTGAGCAATTAAAAGAAATAGCAAAAAAAGAATTATCTTTTTTAAGAGATAAAAAAGATTATTTAGCAAGAATAGAAAGTGAAGTTGATAAAGAAAAATTATCTCAATTAATTGAGTTAATAAAAAATGATTTAAATAATCAACAGAAATTAACCGGTGAAGAAGCAGAAGTTAACAATCAAGAATTTCAAAACATAGTTAATAATGCTAGAGAATCAGTTGAATTTGATTTAGTACAAATAGGATTTGGTTTTTCTAAACCAAAATCAGAAACCTTACCTTCAGAAGTTGTAGAAGATAGTGCGAATTGAGAAGTTAGAGTTAATTCAGATTATGCTTCAAAAATAAAAGCACAATTATCAAATATAAGGTTAGAAAACAATGATAAAAATCTTGCCAATTCAAAAGGTGAAGTAGAAATATTTGTTAGATTTAGCAATCCAAACACTGATATAAATGAAATAATCAAATCATTTAAAGTTACAGGATTTAAATCAGGTAGTGACGGAATAATTACTATATCACCAGAACCACCAAGAAATGAATTAGTTGAATACTTAAAGAAAAATCATTTAGATCGTTATAAGTATGATAACAATAAGTTTGTGGAAGTTGTTTCTAGAAGAGATGGTGGAAATTGAAAATCATTAAGAAATGGACAATTGAAAAATACCACAGATGTCAAAGTAACAGAATTTAATACAAAAGCTCAAGAAGTAGGAGTTAGTTCATATTCAGATTCGGTTTTCAAAGGTTTTGGAGTTCCTGCTTATAAAACAGATGGTACATTAGATGGATTAGTTATTTCTCAAACTGATCCTGGTAATTTAGCATCATGAGTTGATGCATTCGGTAAAAAAGACCCGCATCGTGCAACAGGATTGGGAAGAAAATTACCTAATAAAACCTATGTTGATATAGCTAAACAATCATATTCAATAGCTTTTAGTTCATATTTAGCTTCAAGTGTTGAAAGTGAACGTAATGAAGTAATGAGATTGTTAACTAATAAAGAAGATTTAAAAGAGTTAATTAAGAAAATTAATAATACTGAAAGAAGAGATTTCTTTTTAAAACGCTTAACAGATAATCCAGATGCAAATTGAAGAGAAAAAGTTAAATTAGAAGTATTCGATGAATTAAAAATTGAAAATAATAATAATGAAGATGCAGCAGCAAGAATTTATACTGATTATATAAATACATATAGAAATCAAATGAAAAAAGATGTTGATGCATCATCATTACCACAAGATGTCAAGGATAGAGTAAAAGCAAAAATAGATAAAGAACCTAATTTAGATCAACTTGCTTTATTTGGTAATCAACAAAGTGATGTTAGAGGAACTATGTGATTGATGGATTATGAAATAAAAGATGGAGAAGATTATCCTACCAAATTTTATTTCGGGACAAATCTTCACGTAGCAGATGGTATGATTCCTGGTTTATTTAAAGGATATAACATATCAAGAATGAAAAAAGATGTTAATCCAGTTTTGAATAAACTTAAATTTGTTGGTTTAGATGATAATTTTGAAACATTTATTTTAGATAGTTCTACAATTAGGAGAGTTTTTGATGGAAGAGATTATCTAAATAAAAAACCAGCAGATTATTTAGCAACTAAACAAAAAGAATTATATAAAGATGCAGAGGAATTCATTGATTTTGCTATCTTAGAAATAGATTTTTCTAAAGCAGATTTAAGTTCATATAAAAATGCACATCCAAATGCAACTGCAAGTGATTATGCAAAACACATAACTAATGATTATAAAAATTTATCAGATGATAAAAAAGTTAAGTTCTTAAAAGAATCATATTTAAAAAATTATGCCAAAATAGATTTTCCTTTAGCATTAAATAAAACACAGAGTCAAACATATGATTGAAGTAAATTGGATCAATTATTTATTTTAGGTTATCCATTAGCAAATTCCGGTAAATGAAGAGATTATTATCTTGAAATGCATATTGATGATAATCTAGATAGAGTTGCAAAATATTACAACACTATTTGAATTAATGCAGATCAAGATTTTTATAAATTACAATTAGGTGAAGATGAACCAGAAAAATCAGAAAAAGATAAATTAAATAGAGGTAATTTCTTATCATATAACATTGGTTATAGAACTTTTATAGATAAACCAGGTATTACAGATGCATTCTTATCTGCACCTGTTATTGGTTCAAAAAGTAATCCATTAGATAACTTATACATATCTACTCAAGATAATAAACATTATATTAATTTTGGTTTAGAATACACACCTAGATGATATGCTCCAGGAGGAGGTGCTTCTGGTTCTAGTGTAAGAAATCAAAGAAATGAATTAGTCGGTGTATATCATGCATCAAATATTAGTGCCAGAACAGGTTTAGCTGCTGCTTTTAGATCAGAAGGATATGATTATAAAGGATTATATGGAACTTATAATTTACCTCAATATGACTTAATTTATGGTGGTGGAAAAGACCAAAAAAATTCATATAGAGATGCAATGTTAAAATTATCTAAAGAAACAAATGGTGGTGGTATAACAAAAACATGATTATTTAAAAATGGTTTTGAAAAAACAAATATACCTAGTGAATATAATTTTACAGAAAACATATTAACATATGAAACAACTAAAAAAACAAATGAAAGTTAGGAGATAAATGAATTCTATTACATTAGAAAATAGAAGGTTTTATATTGATTATAGAAATCAATTAAGTTCTAAATCATATAATACCTTAAGTTCTATTTACAAATGATTATTAATCGGATTTTTAGCAATTGGTTCATTGATGTTATTTTTATTTATGGATAAGTCATTGTTCCATGCAAAAATTTTAAGATCTGAAGTAGCTAAATACCCACTAGAATTTTTATTTAATTTTGAAAATACACAGTTTAGACAAATGAATGCAACGATTATTTTAAGGTTTAGTCCTTTAATATTTGTCTTTCTGTATTCAATATTTAAAAATTATAAAAACATAAATACTCAAAAAGAACAAATTAATAAATATGCAAGCTTTTATGTTTTATATTTTGCTTTAGCATTAATTTCATTATTTTTATTATTCTTTTATATTGATTATTCATCTCAATCTACAAGAACCATTGATATAAAAAAATTAACACCAGAACAACTTAATCAATTAGATTCAAGTAAAATAGATCCAAACACAGGAATTTTTACTGATACTATTACCACCTCTGTTCCTTATGGAGCAAAAGATGTGATGTATTTATTCTTAATTTTAATTCCTTTATTTTTAGTTAATTTATCATTTGAAATTTATAATCATATTTATAAAAGAAAATCTGAACCAGTTCTATATTCTTCATATTCTTCTTTAATTATTCAACTAGTATCACAATTTATTTTATTGACATTTATTTTAATTAATATCTTCTTATGAAGAAATGGAAATGCAGAATTTAATAAATACCCTAATACTTATTTATTCGATGAAAACAAATATTTTGAAGGATTAGAAAATATTTTTAATCAAAAATCTACTTCAAATCTGTTTATAGTTATAGCGATCTTTTTATTTATTGGTATTTCGTTATTTGGTGCTAATATTAAAAAAGTTTATAGAGTTTCTGAGAAAAATTTATTACAATCTAATTCAAAGGATAAATATGTATTAAACATAACTTTATTTGTATTCTTATTGTTGGCTTTCTTTAAAGTTATGACCATTAAAATTAGAACAAATGTAATTGGAGAAAGTGAAATTTATAATTATTTTTATTTATTATTTATTTTTAGTGCAATTATAGTAGGAATTATTTATTTTATTGTTGTTCACTTTAACAAAAGAGTAAATAAAAATTCCACAGTATTTGCTATATATATGACTTTAACTCAATTAATATTATGAACTTTATTGGTTATCTCAGTTTTTGTTATTGAAAGTTCAAATCAATATGTTTATAATATTTTTGTAGTTGGTATAGTTTCAATATTAATTTATATTCATTTCATAGTTTCAAATAAAGGGATTAATAAATGAATTTCAGGATTCTTAAGATTATCTATTTCATTACAAACATTATTAATGTTTACATTTGCATTAAATCAAGTACTAGTTGCTCAAAATAACTTTGTTTTAGTTTCTGTACCAACACCAATATCTATTATTAAAATTATTACAATTATAAACTTTGCATTATTATTAGGTTTCTTTATGTGTTCTATTGTTTATATATTTATTACATTACAAAAAATTGAATCGCTTAGTAATTATGTAAAAAAAGGAGTAAAGTAAAATGAGTAATCAAAAGAAAGAACTAACAACAGAAACTCAAGAATTATTTGATTTGTATGCTGATTATAAAAAAATACAAAAAGATTCTAAATTTATTTCTTATAAAAAGTTGTTGGCTTCTATTTTGTTAAGAATTAATTCAAGTTTTAATTCAACTGAATTTCAAAATCTATCTGAACAAATTGAATATGCTATAGCAAACAAGTATGATATTTTATTTGATGAATTTACAGTTAATTTCAATTTAGTTCCTAAGTATAGTACAAATGTACTTGTACCAACATTAAGTTCAGCTGAATCAAGTTCAAACGAAGGTTTTTTATTAACAAGTTCTACAACATCTGATTTTCAGGTAATAGTTGAACAATTAAATAAAGAAATATGAAAATTATTAGGTGAATCATATTTTGTTGAATTTTTACCTAAAATGATTTTATTTGTATCTTCTCAAACCGGTTCTTTAAAATTATTCTTTGATAAATCATTGACCGCTAAAATCTAATGCATTTAAAAGATATAATTCAAAAGAAAAATAACCTAGAAAACATTAGGGTTAAAGTCAATAATGACAAAAATATTCTTTTGATAACAATTATGAAACTAACTAAAAAATTATCTTTTTACCTTGATAATTCATTACTTAATATTCAATTAATTAATGCATTAAAAAATAAATATAGTATTAAAAATAATTTTGTTAGTTCACAAAATAGTAAATTAATAAACAATTTTCAAAAAATTCTAATCAAAGACAAAGAACTTTATATATATTTGACTGAAGAACAAAAATACGGTACTGATTCATATACACGTTATGAAACAACAATATTAGAGAATATAAAAAACAAAAATGCTGATTTTATTTTAATTGGAGAAAGAGCCATTCAATTTGGTGCAAAAAATAAATTAAGTGTAGTTAAAGAATTCAAGAACAGTTCTCATAAAGGTTTAGCAAAAATTCTTACTCAATTAACTAAAATCTTATTTTTAGATAGTACATATAAAAAAGTACACTTTGTAATCAATTCGAATAAAAACTATAAAAAACCATTTACCTTATTACCTTTAGATAATTTTGATGTTGATAAATTATTAAATATTAAGCATACTAATAGTTTAGATTCTGTTATTAAAACATATAAAATCTATCCTAATATTGAAGGTTTTATAGAAAATCAAATTCATATTTTTTTAGAAAATGCAATAAATGCTTTAATAGTAGAATCATCGTTTTATAATGCTAAAAACGCTTTAGTTTCAACAAATCAAAAAAGCAAACAGTTAGATGAAGAAATCATTAAAGTATCTAAAAAAATAAATCGTGTAAAACAAGAAAAACAAATAGAAGAAATTGTTTTACTAACAAAGAAAAAGAAAACAATTTTTGAGGAAGGTAAATAATGTCTAAAAAAATTATTATGTCTTTCTTAGATAATAAAGTTTTAAAATTAAAAAATTATGAATTATATTTAAATCATAATGAAGAATTAGATTGAATTAAAATTACAGATAAATCTATCAGTGCATTTTCTAGAATGTTAATTAAGTTGCATAATAAAGAAAAAGATAACACTTTTTATTTATTCTTAAAAAATTTAAATATAGTTGATACCGGACAAGAAATTCTGGTTAAATCATTTTCTGATATTCATTTTTATAAACATTCAAAACATAAACAAAACTATAAACAAGAAATTAAAGAATTAAAAAAAGAAATTTCTAAATTACAAACTGCATTATATTTAGGTTTATCTATTGATGATATTATTGAATTAGAAGAATATACTGATTTATTATATGAATATGAATTAAAACAACTATTAAATATTAAAGAAAGGGAGAATTATGAATAAAAAAAATAAATGAATAAAAAACCTTTCTTTATTAGGAGTATTATCTTCTCCTATAATAGCCTTATCAATGGAACCTGGAACAACTAATACACAACCAAATACAAATAAACCACCAGCTCCGCCTGTTTTATCTAATGATTTTCCTAAATTTAAAGATCAAGCACAAGAAGCAACGGCAACAAATTTAGCTCAAGCATTAAAAACAGCTATTTCATATTTGGAAAATGAACTAAATAAAGTTGTTTCTGAAAAAGATCAGGTAAATGAAAAAGATGAAAATGGAGAACCTGCCCCATATGATTACAAGAAAAAAATTAGTAGATTAACTTATTTAAACCAATTAATTTCATTTGTTAAGGAAAACGAAGCAGATATTAATAAAAATCCATTAAAATATGGAATTAATGCAATTTTCCCAAGAGTTATTTCCGAAGAAACTAAGTTGAATTATGGTGAAGTAACATTTAATGGTGAAAATTTCCAAAATGTTAAGTTAGGATTAAAAGATCCAACTGATTATGTTAAAGCTGTAGAGGGTAATGGAAACATAAGAAAAACTTCATCACAACCAGAAGTTAATGCAATTACACCAAATAAATTAAAAGAAGCGTTAGCTAAATATGGAGAAAAACTACGTTCTGATTTAGGTTCTGTATTCTACAATCCAGAAGATTTAACATTAATTGAAGAAGACTTTAATGTTATATTCGAAAAAATAAATGATAAATATGTTTATACAATTTCAAATCCTAAAGATTTTAGTTCTTGAAATGAATATTTTATAAGCAAAATAAAACCAAGATATACTGCATTTGATTTAAGTGCTAATCAAGAAATAGAAATTCAAGAAGAAAGTGAAGAACAACCAAATCCAGATGATCCTGAAAAACCACCAAAACCACCTTTAACAAACCCAGATGAAACTAAACCAACTGAACCAGTTGATCCAGAAGAACAAATTTTATCACTACCAATCTTAAGTCCGATACCAACATATAATTATTTAAATAAAAATATTACGGATTTAAAAAATGTATTTGATTCTTCAAACAATGAAGGCAAAGAGAAAATATTTTTCTTTGATAATCCTATTAATACCAGATATGTTTATTCTGTTCAAAGTTTGGAAGTTAAAAATAATCAATTAATAGCTGTAGTAAAAATTCAAGATTCTAACCAAGATGACTTGCATAGAAGTTATTCAGTTGTAGTCAAAGAATATGCAGGTACTGATAAATCAATTAAATTTCAATATTTATATGAAGTTCAAGTTAAAAGCTTAAAAAATCACTTTATTAAACTTTATAAAGCAGTTGGTTTGGATGAAAAAATTAATTATAAAGATTTAAGATACCAAGAACTAATCAATCCGTTATTTGCAATGGTAGCAAAAGGTGTGGATTTTTCAAATGAAGAAAAAACATATATTGAAACACAAAAGAATATCCTAAACATATATGCTGATTCACAAGATATTGGTAGATTAAAAGAAGGTAATAGCAATGTAGAAAGTTCTATTAACACTTTTTTAGCTTATGTAACAAGTAATTTAAAATCTTCTAGAATTAATAATTATGGTTATTATGCTAATTTAGCTAATGGTTATGAAAGTATGTTAGATAGAGTTAAAGAAAGTATAGAAAACAAAGATTCAAAAATTAAGGCAACATTAGAAAAGAATTTAGAATCATTAAACTTTAAAACAAGTATAGTAAATTCATTTTACAATAAATTAGAAATTGATGTTTTCAAACTTAAACAGTTAGCACAACCATCACAAGCAACATTTAATGTTTTAAACTGATATGAAAATTATATTAGTCAACTAACAACTGTATCAAATAATATGAAAACACTTTATGAATTATTTAATTCTAAAGATTTAACTGAAGAAATAAATAAAACAAAAGATAGTACTACTTCTGAAACACCAAAAAGTCAAACAGAACCTAATTCAGATGAAAATACAGAAACAAAACAACTATCTGAACTAGATATATTTAAAAATGCTTATGCAAAAATGGAAAAAGAAGTAACAGATGAAGTTAATACTAATAATAATACCTTAAAAACTTTTGGATATGTATTATTAGCATTAGGTTCAATAGGAACAATTATAAACGCATTAGCTGCATTAATTAACTTAAAAAATAAATCAAGAAAAGTTAAAGGATTATACTTAATTATGGGTATAGCATTAGCAATGGTAATTATTATTGCTGCAGTATTTTTAGGCGTAGGAATGAAAGGAATTTAATATGAAAAACCCAAAAATTACATCGATTTTTGATTACATAGTTGAAGTAACTGGTGAATTTCCTTATAAGCAAAGACAATTTTATACATTAAAAGGAAATTCTAATGTTAAATTAATGTTAATTAATGCATCAAAAGAAAAAGCTTTCTTGATTGCTAACACAAAAACTGATGAATTAAAAATTAATACAGAAATCATTTTAGAAAATGATAATGCCAGAGTAGATACATTTGAAAACTTCTTTGGTAAAGTTATTGATATAGAAGGAAACGTAATTTTACCAACAAAAGAAAATTTTGAAAAAACAGAAGCATCTGGAGCTAAAATTTTTGAACTTGCTCATGATTTAACAACTGTTAAAACATTAAATGAACAATTATTTACTGGAATAGTTGCAATTGACTTATTAATTCCAATTGGTAAAGGTCAACGTGAATTAATCATAGGTGATCGTCAAACAGGGAAAACTCATATTGCTTTAAATACAATCATCAACCAAGCAAGAAATGGTGTTAAATGTATTTATGTAGCTATTGGTCAAAAAAGAGAAGCAATCTCAAGAATCTATAATACATTAAAAGAATATAATGCATTAGAAAATACTATTATAATAGATGCTCCATCAACAAGTGCATATGAACAATACTTAGCACCATACATTGGTATGGCTCATGCAGAAAACATTTCAAATTTTGAAGATGTTTTAATAGTATTTGATGATTTAACAAAACATGCTAATATCATTCGTGAAATTGCTTTATTAACTGATAGACCAGTTGGTAAAGAAGCTATGCCTGGAGATACCTTCTTCTCACATTCTCAATTGCTAGAACGTTCAGGTTCTTTTGTTGGTAGAAAAACAATTACAGCTTTACCTATTTTACAAACAGTAGATGGAGATATTACTTCATTAATTTCTTCAAATATTATTTCAATTACAGATGGTCAAATTGTTACAAGTGCTGACTTATTTTCTCAAGGTGTTTTACCAGCTATAAATATTAATTTATCTGTATCTAGAACTGGTTCATCAGTTCAAAGTAGATTAGTAACAAAAGTAGCTGCAGAAATAGGGAAAATTTATAAAGGATATAAACGCCACTTAAAATTAGCTTTATTAGATTATGATTTTAACAAAGAAACATCATTATTACTTTACAAAGGTAAAATGATTGATAAAATGTTTAACCAAAAAGGTTTCTCACTTTATTCACAAAAATTTGTCTTATTTATGTCAAAATTGATTTCATGAACAATTTTAAAAGGTATTAAAAACGAACAAAAAGCACTAGAATTTCTAGATGTATTAATTGAAGTTAACGAAGAAGCAAAAAGAGCATATGAGATTATAATGAGTGGCGAAAACTATGATGATGAATTAGTTAAAGCTTATTTTGCTAACGCATTAAAACAATACTCAGATTACTTAAATTTAGGTTGAGAAGTAGAAACAGAACATGAATTTGTTTCATTTGAAGAAGCAGAATTAATGAAAATTGCTAGTGAATTAGGAGATATGTAATGTACGGAAAAATTATTAATTTATGATCTGATGTTATAGAAATAGAATTTGATAAATCAAATCTACCTGAAGTTAATCATTTACTAACCTTACATAATGATCAAACTTACTTATTAGTAAAAAGAGTTTTAGATGAAACAACAGTTAGAGCAATTATTATTTATAATTCTGAAGAAATTTCAATTAATGATCAAGTAAAGAACACTAAAAAAAGTTTTATGGTTCCAGTAGGTTTAGAATCTAGAAATAATATGTACTCATTCAAAGGTATACCACTTTTAGACGATAGAGAAACTAAACCAAAATATGTTGAAATGAATTCAACAATTAATCAAAATAGATTTTTAAATAGTGAAATAGAAATAGTTGAAACAGGAATTAAAGCAATAGACTTCTTTATCCCAATTATTAAAGGTTATAAACTAGGTATTTTTGGTGGTGCTGGAGTTGGTAAAACTGTTTTAATGAAAGAAATTATTTTTAATGTTAATAAACAAAGTGTTAATACTTCTAACATTTTCATAGGTTCTGGTGAACGTTCTCGTGAAGCTATAGAACTTTTAAATGAATTAGAAGGATCAAACTTAATGGATCGTTCAGCTATGTATATTTCAAAAATGAATGAATCTCCTGGTGCCCGTATGTCTATTGTTCCAATTGGTGTAACAGCAGCAGAATACTTAAGAGATCAAGAAAAACAAGATGTTTTATTATTCATCGATAATATTTATCGTTTCGTACAAGCTGAAAATGAAACAAGTGCTTCATTAGGTAAAAAACCATCAGTTGGTGGATATCAATCAACTTTAGAATCAGATGTTGCAAACATAGAAGATAGATTATATAAAAATGAAAATGGTTCAATTACTTCATTCCAAACAATGTTCCTACCAATGGATGATTTATCAGACCCATCAGCTGTAGCTGTGTTTAACCACTTAGACGGTTCACTTGTTCTATCTAGAGCACAATCTGCTAAAAATATTTTCCCAGCTTTTGACCCATTAGCATCACAATCAAATTCAGTTGATGAAAAAATACTTGGTAAAAAACACTTTGATGCCATCATAGAAACAAAAAGAATTTTAAAAGCATATAAAGATTTAGAAGATGTTATTTTAATTTTAGGTTTTGATGAACTTGATGAAGAGAGTAAAATAACTGTTAAAAAAGCTTTACAACTTGAAAACTTCTTTACCCAAAACTTCTTTATGACAGAACACTTTACAAAATCTCCGGGACAATATGTTTCTTTAGAAGATACTGTAGATAGTGTTATTAGAATTTTAGAAGGTAAATACATCAAACAAAGTCCAGAAATTTTCCAATATGTAGGTTCTAATTTTGAAATTCCTACAGATGAAGAATTAGGTTTATAAAAATCACTTTTGTGATTTTTATTTTTCTTAAAATTCATTAAATTTTGATAATATAAATATACAAAATATTTTAAAGAAAGGATTGTATGAAAATATCAAGTTTATTTAGTGAAAATACTTTTTATTTAAAAAAAGATTTTGCTTCAAAAAAAGACGCTTTAAACTTTTTTTGCCAAGATTTACATTTAAATAAATATGTATCAGATTCTCAAAAAGCAAATACACTTTTTTGAGAAAGAGAAAATCAATCATCAACAGGTATTGGTTCTCAAATAGCAATGCCACATATTGGTGATGATATTGTGTTAAAAAACACACTATTTTTTGCAAGAGTTAACAACTTAGATTGAAATTCATTAGATGGTCAAAATGTTAAATATATTTTTGGTATTGTTTTATCAAAAACAGACCGTGGAACATCACACATGAAAATAATGCAAAATTTATCAACTTTACTAATTAATAATGAATTTATTAATGAATTAGATAAAGTATCTAATTACAATGAATTCATAACATTAATTAATAAGTATGAAAAACAATTAATTAGTAATGAAGTTAATTCAGGTAAAGAAAATAGTTATGACGTTGTTGCAGTAACAGCTTGTCCTACCGGTATAGCTCACACATTTATGGCTAAAGACAAATTATATCAAGAAGCTCAAGATATGGGAATTTCAATTAAAGTTGAAACTCAAGGAGCAGAAGGTATTGAAAATAAACTAACAGAACAAGAAATTAAAAATGCAAAAGGTGTTATTTTAGCAGTAGATAGAGAAATTGAAAAATCAAGATTTGCGAATGCAGAGAATGTTTTAGAAATTTCAACTCAAAAAGCTATTCATAACCCTGGAGAGCAAATTAGAAAAGTTTTAAATAAAGAAGGAACAAAATTACAAGTTTCTTCATCTTCAGAAAAAACAAACGAAGATTCACAAATGTCATTTAATGGTTTTGGTAAAAAAATGTACAGATCATTAATGTCAGGCATTTCCCATATGCTACCATTTATTATTTTTGGTGGTATATTAATAGCACTTGGATTTATCATTGATATGATAATAGGTGCATCAAACGGAGTAGACCTAAATAATAGTTATTTCCTAAGTAATTTTGGATTTAATTTTGGAGCATCTAAAATAATTTTTAATATAGGTAAAATAGCTCTAGGTTTAGCTGTTCCTGTGTTATCTGCTTACATTGCTTTTTCATTAATTGGAAGACAAGGTTTATTACCTGGTTTCGTTGTTGGTGGTATAGCGAGTGGTCAATTATCACATACATATGGATTTTTATCTAAAACAATAGAAAGTTCTGGTATTTCTAACCCAGAGAAATTCTTAGGTACAGGATCAGGATTTATAGGAGGAATTTTAGGAGCATTTTTTGCTGCTGCTATGGTTATTGTATTTTCTAAATATATTTTTGGAAAATTACCGAAAACCCTGAGCGGAGTAAAAAATATTTTATTCATTCCAGTTTTAGGAACAATAACAATCGCAATAACATTCTGATTCGTTAATATAGCTTTAATATTCATTAATTTAGGACTAGTTTTATTCTTACAATTATTTGAAGGTAAACCATATCTAGCTTGATTGTTAGGATTGATTTTAGGATTAATGATGGCCTCAGATTTAGGTGGACCAATCAATAAAGCTGCATATATTTTTGGAACATTGACTATAGCTAATGGAGCAAGTACAGTATCAATGGCAGCTGTAATGATTTCAGGTATGGTTCCACCTCTTGGGATTTCAGTATCTATGTTTATTTCAAGAAAACTATGATCAAAAGAAGAAAGAGAATCAGGGAAAATCTCAAATATCTTATTTGGACTTTCATTTATTTCTGAAGGTGCAATCCCATATACAAGTAAAAATCCAAAAGTTTTAATTCCTGCAAACTTAGTAGGCGGAGCAGTAGCAGGATTGGTATCTGCTGTTCTTGGTGTTAATATAGTTGCTCCTCATGGCGGTATATTTGTTATTTTCTTAGCAAGAACTACACTATTTGCAGATTTAGGGACATCAATTGGTTTAGGAATTTTATTCTTTATTACTGCTTTATTAGTGGGGGCATGTGCTCAAGCAGTAACAATATATTTAATTACTTTCTTAAATAAAAAATACCCAAATCTTTTTCAATTTAAAAAGAGAAGAAAGTTAAGAAGTTAAATGATTTATACATTAACTTTATCTCCTTCAATAGATCTATTTATAAGTTCTGATAATTTTGAATTAAACAGCGTTAATAGATATAGTGATTTTGAATTATTACCAGGTGGCAAAGGTTTAAATGCATCTATAATGCTCAAAAGACATGGTTTTGATAACATAGCTTTAACACTGTTTGATAATGAAACACATAAATTATTATCAAATTTCTTTAACAAAGAAAATCTAAATGTTCATAATATTAATTATCATGATAAGACAAGAATTAATATTAAATATTATGGAAAACAGAATAATTTTGAATTGAATGGTCCTAGAACTAATTTGAATAATAACGAGTTTCAAGAAGTTATTGATCAAATAAGCAAACTAAATAAAAATGATGTTTTAATGTTAATGGGGATTGGAAATGAAGAACAATTGTTTGAAATCCTTAATATAGTATCAAAAAATAATGTGAAGTTAATTTTAGATATAGAAAGTTCTAAATTCATTGATTTATTAAAATTTAAACCTTTTTTAATTAAACCTAATGTTAATGAATTAAAACAAATTTTTAATTACAAACAAGAAGTATCTCAAGAATGAATCGTTAAATCAATGTTATTATTACAAGAATATGGTGCTTTAAATATTATTGTTTCAGATGGTTCAAATGGTTCTTATTTATTAACTTCAAATAAGGAATTATATCAATCTAAAATTAAAGAAAAGGTTAACTTAGTATCAGCTACAGGAGCTGGTGATACATTAATTTCTATTTTTAGTGCTGAATATATTAAAACAAGTAATCCAATAGATTCCTTTCAAAAAGCTACAGCAAGTTCAATCGGAACAGTAACTGTATCATGATTAGGAAATTCAAGTTTAACAGAACAATATTTAAATAATGTCGATATAAAAAAACTAAATATCTAAATGGTTATTTAGTTTTTTTATATGTTATAATTAAAAAATATTTATAAACAATTTTTATATATTAATAACTAGGAGTTTTAATGGAAAAAGTCAATATTTTTGCATTAGGTGGTCAAGATGAAAATGGTAAAAATTGTTATGTTTTAGATTACGATGATTCATTATATATAGTCAATGCAGGTGTGAAAATTCCGATTAATATGAGTAACGGAGTTGATACTTTAATTCCTGATTTTTCTTTTTTAGAAAAAAATAAAAACAAGATTCAAGGAGTTTTTATTACAGACATTAAAAACGAAACTTTTTCTGCACTACCTTGATTAATAATGAAAGTTCCTAATATAACAATTTATACTTCTTTTTTAAATAAACAAATAATTAATGAACGTCTAAGTAAATACAACATTAAATCACAATCATATAAAGTTCAATCAATAACAAAAAGAGAAAAAATTGGGAACCTCTATGTTCAACCTTTTTCTTTACCAGGAACTGCTCCAGGTAATTTAGGTTTTGATTTTATTACTCCAAATGGTGACTATGTATTTATGATGAATTATTCTGAAGGCGATTTAGGTATTTTTGGAAAAGCATGATTTATACATTTACCAAAATTATTTAATAAACGTAAAATAAATGCTTTAATAACTGATGCTGGTAAATCTAAACAACCAACTAGGTCAATTGATCGTTATTTTATTCCTAAATCAATTAATAAAGTATTTCAACAAACAAATAAGAATAACAAAATCATAGTTGGTGCTTATTCTGAAGATATGGTTAATTTGCATCAAATACTAGAATTAGCAACAAAGTATAATCGTCCTGTTATTCCTTATGGTAAAGCTTATTCGGACTTATTATTTCTAACAAAACAAATTCAAGAAAAATTAAATCCTGAGTTTAAATATCCTGTAATTCAAGACCATAAGTCTATTTCTAAATATGACAACGCTGTTGTTCTTGTTACTGGTTCTGTTGAAAGACTATATCAAAGATTTTTAAGAATTAGTCAAAATGAAGACTTGCATTTAAAAATATCAAGAAATGATGCAGTTATAATGATGGCACCACCAGTTAATGGTTTGGAATCTCTTGCAGCAATTACCTTAGATGAAATAGCAAAAAAAACAAGAAATATAACAGAAATCCTTGAAAGTGAATTATTTATATGTAGACCAACAAGATTGGATATATATAATTTAACTAAAGTCTTAAAACCAAGTGTTTTAATCCCTGTTCAAGGACTATATAGATATTTAGTTGATGCTATATCTTACATTGAACAAGATAAAGAATTAAGTAAAACAGTTAAATCTATTATTTTACAAAATGGAAAAATTGCACATTTTGCAAATGGTAAACTATTAAGTCAAAATGGTAAAATAAAAGAAGTTGGAGATACTATTATTGATGGATTTGGTGTGGGTGATATTTCTACTGAAGTACTAGCTGAACGTGAAGTTCTAGGTAGAGACGGAGTAGTTATAATTAATTCACTATATAGTCCTATAACCAAACAAATAGTAGGGCAATTACATATTAATTATATTGGTGTTATTGACCAAAATGAACAAGAACAAATAAATAAACTTATAAAAGATTCGTTGATTAATATAATTGATTCTAATGAATTTAATACAATGCGTGAAATGAATGAAAAAGTGCGTAAAACCATAAGAAAAAAAATTTTTAAACTAACTGATAAAGATCCAATGGTTGCATTTACATTGACTATGGTATAAAATGAAACAAAGACAACTTCTAAATAAATTAAATATAAAATTTATCGAAAACGAACCAGTAAATAATGAAACTATAACAATTAATACTAATTTATCATTATTAATTTCTAGTTGATTTATTTATTTAGTTAGTTTAATATTTAATATCTTATTTTTAATTAATTTGTTACCACAATGAATGAATTATATTTATATTTATACATATGGTTTGATATTTGGTAATTCTATATACATATTCTTTTTAATGTTTGGTATTTTTTTAGTTTTTCAATTAGTTAATAAATTATTTATTAATAAATGTTATTCTTTTGGTTCGAGATTAATAAAACTTAGGTGATGAGACTTTGAAAGAGAATTGAATAAAATGTTAATTAAAATATCAATTATTTTGAGTATTTGATTGTATATTGTTTTTTATTTTATTCAAAAAAGGAACTTCTTTGAATATGATTGAAATAATTATTTATACAATTTATTTACTAAAGGCTGATGAAATAATTTTATTGATATCAATAAAATTGAAACAAATCATTTAAATGTTTTTTTAACAACTGGTTTTATTATTGATTTTCTTTATAATGTATTGAGTATGTTAACAATTTTATTTCCATTGTTAATTTCTATAATCTTAATAATAATAATTATTTTAAAAATAACTAATTTTAAGATTAAATATAAAATAAAAAAAATGAATATATATGATTTCGAATCCTTAATAAAAAATAAATTTAATTCATTGAAAATTATCTTAACAGATGATCTTGATACTTATTTAAAATTTTTAATTCATAGTTGCAATTACTTTAAAATTAATTATTTGGAATTACCATTTTTAAAATTAAACAAATTAATTCTTAATAAAATAAAAGATGAAGTAATTTTGAGTTGCATAAATTCATATATAAATTCAAATAATACTACTGATGAAGAACATCAAATTAATTTAAATCAAGAAGAAACTTTTAATTCACAAGAAAACAGAGAACAAAGAGATAATATAGAAATACTAGATGAAATGTTTAAATAATAATAAATATAAGAGGTATATATGTTTAATCAGATGTTATGAAAAGATGCAGAAGAACACATAAATAAAAAACAAAAAACACAATTAACTTTTTTAATTTTTACTACTGAATGATGTGGTGATTGTAAAATGATGTTACCAACATTTAATAACATAGCAAAGAAATATGAAAATCAAAAAATAGAATTTATACAAGTTGATGCAGAGGAAGCAAAGTTATTTAGAAATCCATTAACTAAATGAAAAGTTTTAAAGGCTCCAACTATGATGTTATTATCAGGTGATCAAATACTAGAAAAAGCATATGAATATGTTCCTGAGGAAGTGCTATCTAGCTGAATAGATGATAGGATTTCGTAAGTTGATACACCGGAATTAGTTGTTAAAAATAAAATACAGAATTTTCGTTTTCTGTATTTTATTTTTACTATATAATTTAAAGGCAACTATAACTATGAACTATAAGGTTGCTAATTATAAATAAGTTGTCAATATAATTAGGTTTTTATAGGGAGTTATGTTCAACAAAAAGAACAAAGGAGACAACAATAATGAGTAAATTAAATATTAAAGTAAAAGGTTTTGACCATTCTTTAGTAGATTTAGCAGCAAAAAAAATCTTTTTAGCAGCTAAAGAAGAAAAAGCTAAAGTTAGTGGACCTATTCCTCTTCCAACAAAAAGAGATGAAGTAACAATTTTAAGATCAGTTCACGTTAACAAAACAAGTCGTGAACAATTTGAAAGCAGAACACACCAAAGATTAGTTGTTATTAACAGTGCATCTGCTCAATTAACAGACAAAATTAATAGACTTGAATTACCAGTAGGTGTTGCAATTCAAGTAAAAGTAAAATAATTATATTTAATTTTTAAGGAGATAATATGAAAGGAATCTTAGGACGTAAAGTTGGTATGACTCAAATATTTACTGAAACAGGTGCTATTATGCCAGTTACAGTAATAGAAGTTCAACCAAATGTTGTATCAAAAGTTTTAACAAATGATAAAAATGGTTATGTAGCTACTCAACTTGCTGTTTTTGACAAAAAAACAAATAGAGCAAATAAACCTGAAACTGGTCATTTTAAAAAAGCAAATACAACACCTAAGCGCTTCGTAAAAGAAGTTCGTAATATGTCAGGTTATGAACTTGGACAAATTATAACTGCTGATATATTTAAATCAGGAGAACTTGTAGATGTTACAGGAACATCTAAAGGTAAAGGATTTGCAGGAACCATTAAAAGACACAACCAAACCATTGGACCTAAATCACATGGTGGAGGTGGAGGTTCTCAACCTATTAGACAAACTGGTTCACTTGGAGATATTTCAGGTAACAGAGTTTTCAAAGGAATGACAATGCCAGGGCATTTAGGTCATGTGAAAACAACTGTTCAAAATTTAGAAGTAGTTAAAGTAGATTTAGTTAATAATTTACTTCTAATAAAAGGTTCAATTCCCGGACCAAAAAAATCATTTGTAGTTGTTAAGAAAGCTGTTAAAGGTTTACCAGACCACAAAGAAGTTAAATTAGTTGATATTGAAGAAGTTAGATTAATGAATGAATTAATTGAACATGCTAAAAAATATAATATTGAAGTTACAGTTGGAATGAACTCAACTGAATTAAAAGCTTTAATCCAAGAAGCAGAAGCAAAAGAAGGAGATAAATAATTATGGCTGAAACAAAAGTTAAAAAAACTACAACAGCTGCAAAAACAACTAAAGCAGCTACAACTAAAACAACAGCTACTAAGAAAACCCCTGCAAAAACAACTAAAGCAGCTACAACTAAAACAACAACTACTAAAAAAGAACAACCAAAATCAGTTAAAGTAACAGTGAAAAAAGAAAAAGTTCAAAAAGAAGTTTTCAAAGCAGATTTACCTAAAAAATTATTTGCTTCAGAAAAAATATATGAGCAAGCAATCTTTGATTCTATTCTTTCTGAAAGAGCTTCAAGAAGACAAGGTACACACCAAGTTAAAAACCGTGCTGAAGTAAGTGGAAGTGGTAAAAAACCATGAAGACAAAAAGGAACAGGTAGAGCTCGTCATAGTTCAACACGTTCACCAATTTGAGTGGGTGGTGGTAGAGCATTCGGTCCTCAATCAAACAAGAACTATTCATTAAAAGTAAATAAAAAAGTAAAGCAAGCTGCTTTTATATCTGCTTTAACATTATTAGCTAAAGATAATGCAGTTATTCTTAATGATTTAGAGTTAAAAAACATTAAAACTAAAGATTTATTAAACAAGTTAGTTGAATTAAAAGTAAATCATTTAAAACGTATTTTAGTTGTAACAGAAAATACAGTAGTATTTAAGTCTGCTAAAAACCTACCAAATGTTTCTACTTCAAAAGCTAATTCATTAATGGTTGAAGAATTAATTGGCGCTGATGTAATGATTATTTCTAACGAAAGTTTAAAATTATTAGAAAGTAGAGCAAAATAATTATGGAATTAACAAAAGTAATTAAATCACCAATTTTAACTGAAAAAACAGATATTTTGAGAATGAAAAATCAAGTATATGTTTTTAAAGTTGATTATGCTGCTAATAAATTTCAAATTAAAGAAGCAATAGAAACTATTTTTAATGTCAAAGTTCAAGATGTAAACACTATTAAAGTAGGTAAAAAACCAAAAAGTGTAGGACGTTTCCATGGATTCCAAAATCGTTATAAAAAAGCAATGGTAACCTTAAAAGAAGGTCAAAAAATTAATTACCTTCCTGCTGAAGAAAAAGCAAAAATGAAAGAAGCAGAATTAGAACAAAAAGAAAAAGAAGTAAAATTAGCAAAAACTCAAAAATCTAAAGAAATTGAATCTAAAGTTGCAAAAAAACTAGCATCTAAAAAATCAGTTGCAACAAAAACTACATCAACTGTTAAAAAAACAAGTACTAAACGTAAAGTTGGTGGAGAATAATTTAATTTAAAAATAATGAATGCAATAGTTATATTCATTAAGTATTAATAAGAATTTTAAATAAAGTAAATTGCTTAAAAGAAATAAATATTTTTAAGCTAAGGAGAAAAACATATGGCAATGAAATATTATAAGCCAACTACTAACGGTAGAAGAAATATGTCTTCTCTTGATTTCAAACAAAATCTTTCAGGTCACGCTCCCGAAAAATCATTATTAGTAAATTTAAAAAATCATGCAGGGCGTAATAATCAAGGAAAGATTACTGTAAGACATCACGGAGGACGTGTAAAAAGATTTTACAGACTAGTAGACTTTAAACGTAATAAAGATAATATTCCAGCTACTGTAAAAACAATTGAATATGATCCAAATAGATCAGCAAACATTAGTTTAGTTGTTTATGCAGATGGAGAAAAAAAATATATTTTAGCACCTAAAGGAATAGTATTGGGACAAAAAATTGTTTCTGGACCTAGCGCAGATATTATTGTGGGTAATGCCTTACCTTTATCTAATATTCCAGAGGGAACATTTGTTCACAATATAGAAATGCAACCAGGTGGTGGAGGAATCATAGCACGTAGTGCAGGAACTTCTGCTCAGATCTTGGGTAAAGATGATGATGGTAAATATGTTGTTTTAAAATTAAAATCAGGTGAAACACGTCGTATATTAGCTAAATGTCGTGCTACAATAGGTGTTGTTGGAAACGAAGAACATTTACTTGTTAATGTTGGAAAAGCAGGAATCAATAGACATAAAGGTATTAGACCTACAGTTCGTGGTTCTGTAATGAACCCAGTAGATCACCCACATGGTGGAGGGGAAGGAAAACAACCAGTTGGTAGAAAAGCTCCTCTTACTCCATGAGGTAAAAAAGCTCTTGGTGTTAAAACAAGAAAAACTAAAAAATCTTCAAATAAACTTATTTTAAGAAGAAGAAAGGATTCTAAATAATGGCTCGTAGTTTGAAAAAAGGACCATTTGCAGATGAACATTTATTAAAAAAAGTAGATGCAATTATCGAAGGTAAAGCACCTAAAAAACCTATTAAAACATGATCTAGAAGGTCAACAATTTTCCCAAGTTTCGTAGGTTTAACATTTGCAGTTCACAATGGTAAGCAATTTATAGAAGTATATGTAACAGATGATATGGTAGGTCATAAATTAGGAGAATTTTCTCCTACAAGAACCTTCTCAGGTCATGGTGCAGATAAAGGTAAGAAAAAATAATGTCACAACAAGCAAAAGCATATGTTAAATTACAAAGAGTAAGTAGTTCAAAAGCAAAATTAGTTGCTAACTTATTCAGAGGTAAAGACGTTAACATCGCATTAGCTATACTTAAAAATACTTCTAAAAAATCTGCTCCAATATTTGTAAAATTATTAAATTCAGCAATTGCAAATGCAACAAATAACCACGGTATGAATGCATCTAAATTATTTGTAAAAGAAGTTTATGTTAATGAAGGACCAACACTAAAAAGATTCCAACCAAGAAGTCAAGGTAGAGCTTATTCTATCTTAAAACGTACATCTAACTTTTCAATTATTCTAGAGGAGAGAAACTAATGGGACAAAAGGTTAATCCAAATGGATTCCGTTATGGAATTACAAAAGCACACAATACTACTTGATTTGCTGATAAAGATCAATTTGGAAGTTATTTAGTAGAAGATGCAAAAATCTATAAATTCTTTGATAAGTTAGTTCGTCAATACCAAATAGGACAAGTACAAGTAAAAAGAAACCAAAATAACAAAGTTACTGTTTTAGTTCATACAGCAAAACCAGCTGCTATATTAGGACAAGAAGGTAAAAATATACAAGAACTTACAACAAAAGTTCAAAAATTTATAAAAAACAAAAAATTAGAATTAAGAATTCAAGTAATAGAATTAAAAAAACCTGATCTTAATGCAAGATTACTTGCAGAAATGATTGCAACAAAATTAGAAAACCGTGAAAGTTTTCGTCAAGCACAAAAAATTGCTATGAGATTGGCAATGAAATCAGGTGCTAAAGGTATTAAAACAATGGTTAGTGGTCGTTTAAATGGTGTAGATATGGCTCGTTCAGAAGGTTATTCTGAAGGTGAAATGAGATTACACACATTAAGACAAAATGTTGATTATGCTACAGCAACAGCTAGAACAACTTATGGAGCAATAGGAGTTAAGGTTTGAGTTTCATTAGGTGAAATTTTGGAAGGAGATAAACAAAATGCTACAACCAAAAAGAACTAAATATAGAAAACCTTTCTTAGTTAAACATGACAAGCGTAAAGCAACAAAGGGTAATACTGTATCATTCGGAGAATATGGATTACAAGCTGTTACTTCAGCTTGAGTAACTGCTCGTCAAATTGAATCAGCACGTATTGCAGCAACAAGAAGAATGGGACGTGAAGGACAAGTTATTATTAGAATTTTTCCTCACTTTTCAAAAACTTCTAAACCAATAGGAGTTCGTATGGGTTCTGGTAAAGGAGCACCAGAATTATGATATACAGCTGTTAAAGTAAACACAATGATGTTTGAAGTTAGTGGAGTTTCAGAAGATATAGCACGTGATGCTTTACGTTTAGCAGGACACAAATTACCAGTAAAATGAAAAATAGTTAAAAAAGATGAAGGAGTACAAAAATAATGCTTTATAAAGATTTATTAAATAAACCAAAAGAAGAATTGGAAAAATTAGTGACTGAACTTAAAGCGGAATTATTTACTTTGAGATACAGAAATGTAACTGGTGATTTAAAAGAAACTCACAAAATTAAAGTTTTAAGAACTGATATTGCTAAAATTTTAACTGCGCTAAATTCATTAAAGGGAGCTAAATAATTATGGAAAGAAACACAAGAAAAACACTTGTTGGTACAGTTGTTTCGGCTGGTAAAACTGCAAAAACAATTATTGTAGCAGTAGACACATACAAAAAACACCCATTATATTCTAAACGTTATAAATCAACAAAAAGATTTGCAGTTCACGATGAAAAAGAAATAGCAACTTTAAATGATATTGTAACAATCATGGAAACTAGACCACTATCAAAAACTAAACATTTTAGATTAGTATCAATCAAAGAAAAAGCAACTGAAGGAAATAAATAGTATGATTTTAGAATTATCAAGAGCAGCTGTTGCTGACAATTCGGGTGCAAAAGAAATTGGTGTAATTCGTATATTAGGTGGTTCAAAGAAAAAAGTTGCCAAAATAGGTGATATTATTGTATGTTCAGTTAAAAAAGCAATTCCAAACGGTGCTGTTAAAGAAGGTCAAGTAGTTAAAGCTGTTGTAGTTCGTTCAAAATATGGTATTCACCGTTCAAACGGTTCATACATTCGTTTTGATGATAATGCTGTTGTTATTTTAAAAGAAGACTTAACACCACGTGGAACACGTGTGTTTGGTCCAGTAGCTCGTGAATTACGTGAAAAATTCCCTAAAATTGTTTCTCTTGCACCTGAAGTATTATAAAAAGAAGGAGATTAATTTAAATTATGTCAAAAATTAAATTTAAGAAAAACGATCAAGTTCTTGTTATAGCAGGAAGAGAAAAAGGAAAAATAGGAACAATTGAAAAAGTATTGCATGATTCACAAAGAGTTATAGTTAAAGATATTAATATAGTAACAAAACACAATAAACCTACACAACAAAACCAAGATGGTTCAATAACAGAAAAACCTGCTCCAATTCATGTATCAAACGTTGCTTACTTAGTTAAAAAAGCAGGAAAATCAACTCCTAATCAAATTTCAAAACTAGGATATAGAATTAACAAAGATGGAAAAAAAGTTAGAGTAATCAAAAAAACAAATAAGGAAATTAATTAATTATGTTAAAACAAGTTTATTTACAAAAAGCAGTTCCTGCTTTAAAAGAAAAATTTAATTACTCATCTTTAATGCAAGTTCCTAGAATAGAAAAAGTTGTTTTAAATATGACCGCCGGTAAAGAAGTTTCGAACTCTAAAGCCATTGAAGAAGTCTTAAATGAATTAACAATTATTTCAGGTCAAAAACCATTTCAAACTAAAGCTAAAAAATCAAATGCTTCGTGAAAATTACGTGAAGGTATGCCTATGGGCGGAAAAGTAACACTACGTAGAGACAGAATGTGAGATTTTTTAGAAAAATTAATAAATGTTGCAATGCCACGTATTCGTGATTTCCGTGGTGCCAATCCTAAAGCTTTTGATGGAAGAGGAAATTTCGCTTTAGGAATTAAAGAAGAAATTATTTTCCCAGAAATCGAGTTCGATAAAATCCGTCGTATTAAAGGATTGGATGTATTAATTGTAACTACAGCAAAAACTGATAAAGAAGCAAAATCATTATTAGAATTACTAGGTGTACCATTTGAAAAAAAAGGAGCTAAATAATGGCGAGAAAAGCTTTAATAGTTAAATCAAAACGTCATCCAAAATTCTCAACACGTGCTTATACACGCTGTGAATTGTGTGGACGTCCTCATGCTGTTTTAAGAAAATATAAAATATGTCGTATCTGTTTTAGAAACCTTGCTCATGAAGGTAAAATACCAGGTATGAAGAAAGCGAGTTGATAATAATGTTTATAACAGATCCTATTTCAGATTTAGTTGTTCGTATAAAAAACGCTAATGCAAGAAAACATAAAACAGTTTCAATCCCATATTCAGTTAAAAAAGAAGCTATTATTAAGCTAATTGAAAATGAAGGATATATTGCTTCATATTCAGTTGAAGGTCAAGGTACAGAAAAAAAATTAGTAGTTACATTAAAATACAAAAAAAATCAACCAGCTATTGTTGGAATTAAAAGAGTTTCTAAACCTGGTTTACGTGTTTATGTTAAATCAGAAGAAATTCCTTCTATAATCTCAGGTTATGGAACAGTTATCATTTCTACATCAAAAGGATTAATAACAGGTAAAGAAGCTAGAAAGGAAAATGTAGGTGGGGAAATCATCGCTTACATTTGATAGGTATAGTTTATGTCTCGTGTAGGAAATCGTATTTTAACTATTCCTGCTGGTACTAAAGTAGCAGTAGAAGGTTCAAAAGTTTCTATAACAGGTCCATTAGGAACTTTATCAAGAGAATTTAGTTCATTAATTTCAATAAATGTAGAAAATAATCAAATTACAACTACTCGTGCAAATGAAGAAAAGCACACTAAACAATTACATGGAACAACTAATGCTCATATTTCAAATATGTTAATTGGTGTTTCAAAAGGGTTTAAAAAAGATTTAGAAATCAAGGGTGTTGGATATAAAGCAGTATTAAATGGTTCGATCTTAGAAATATTTGCCGGTTACAGTCACACTCATAAATTAGAAATTCCATCAGATTTAAAAGTAACAGTTAATAAATTAGTTGAAGTCTCAGTTTCAGGTATGGACAAGCAAAGTGTAGGTCATTTTGCATCAGTAATTCGTGCAGTTAGAACACCAAGTGTATATTCAGGAAAAGGTATTTCATATAAAGGTGAAAAAATCAGAAGAAAAGAAGGGAAAACAGCTTCTAAATAATAAGCTGACAAAATAATTATGGCAAATTTATCAAGAAATAAAGCAAGAAAAATTAAACATAATCGTTCACGTTACCATATTAATGGAACAGCAGCTAAACCACGTTTAAATGTTTTTAAATCTCACCAAAACTTATATGCACAATTAATAGATGATCAAGCAAGAATTACTTTAGCTAGCGTTTCAACATTAAAAAATTC
The DNA here is from genome assembly GCF_034647055.2 of Mycoplasmopsis felis. Classification (NCBI taxonomy): domain Bacteria; kingdom Bacillati; phylum Mycoplasmatota; order Mycoplasmoidales; family Metamycoplasmataceae; genus Mycoplasmopsis; species Mycoplasmopsis felis. The sequence continues at coordinate 786,885 of NZ_CP141047.2, read as the reverse complement.
TGAATACAGTGGAAATATTGCAGCAGCAAGCAAACTAGGTGAACTAATGGGTGAAAAGATTGTTAAATTAAATATAAAAGAAGTCGTTTTTGATCGTGGTGGTTATTTATACCATGGTCGTGTTAAAGCTTTTGCAGAAGCTGTAAGATCTAAAGGGGTTAAATTCTAATATGTCATCAAAAGAAAAAGTAATACCAGTTAAAGAAACAAATGGAACAAAAGAATTAACAGCAAAAAGAACTTTAAGACCAAGAAAACAATTAACTGAAAATTCAGAGCAATCAAATTCACAAAAACAAGAACGTCGTCCAAGAAGAACAAATAAATCTGTAGAACGTCGTCCAAGAGAAGTTTCAGAATATACAGAAAAAGTTATTGATATAGCACGTGTAACTAAAGTTGTTAAAGGTGGAAGAAGATTTAGTTTTTCTGCTTTCGTAGTTATCGGAAATAAAAAAGGTAGTGTTGGATATGGTCATGGAAAAGCAAACGAAGTACCTGATGCTATTAAAAAAGCTATTAAAGATGCAAAAAATAACTTAATCTCAGTACCATTAGATCCAAAAAGTGGAACAATATTTCATCAAGTAGATGCTAAATTCTTAGCATCAAAAGTTATGTTAAAACCAGCACCAAAAGGAAAAGGACTTATTGCTTCAGGTACAGTTCGTGCTGTTACTGAATTAGCAGGTTATACTGATATTGTTACTAAAACATATGGTTCACGTTCAAAAACAAATATTGTTAAAGCCACAGTAGAAGCTTTAAAACAATTAAGAACTCCAGAGCAAATTGCTGAAATTAGAGATAAAGATGTAAAGGATTTAAAATAATATGGCAATTAAATTACATACATTAAAATTTACAGAAGGTTCAAGACCAGAAAAACACCGTAAAGGTCGTGGGCATGCTGCTGGAAAAGGGAAACAAGCCGGAAAAGGACAATCAGGACAAAACAAACGTAAAGGTCACAGATTAGGTTTTGAAGGTGGTCAAACTCCTTGATTCCGTCGTATTGGAAAACGTGGATTTAATAATGTAAATCATATCGAATATCAAATTGTTAATTTAAGTCAATTAGAATTAAATTACAAAAATAATGAAGAAGTAACAATTGAATCTTTATTTGAAAAAGGTTTAATCAAAAGAAATCTTCCCGTTAAATTATTAGGTAATGGAACTTTAACTAAAAAACTAACTATTACAGTTAACAAAGCTTCACAATCAGCAATTGAATCTGTAGAAAAAAATGGTGGAAAAGTAGTTGAATTATAATAAAATCTTAAATTAAAAAAACTTATACAATCATTAAACTTGTATAAGTTTTTTTAATTTAAGATTTTAAATAAAAATGGAAATATATACAAAAATTTTATAAAACAGTACTTTAATTTATTAATTTACTTATTTAATTATTAAAAATAGAATAAAATAAAAATATATAAGAGGCGAGAAATATGAATGAATTAGTTAAAAAAATTAAAAAAATATGATTTATACCTATAGCGGGAAAAAAATATTCGGACACTCCTAATACCTGAGTTTCCCAGTTAAAGAAAAAAATAAACGTTTTCACCCTTAAATATAGGGAAAAACGTTTATTTTTTTCTTTAACTGGGAAACTAAGGGTTGTTATAGACTTGTTATCAAACTTAAGATAAATTATCTGCTTGTCTATAAATATAAAGAGTATTTATTAGTACTATAGTTTCTTGGTAAATTTATTTAATTTTATATAAATAGTTTATTTTCCATAATATTTTCATATTTCTTTGTATTTTCACAAGATTTTTCTTATAAAATAAGAACACAGAAATAACTTTTTATATAATTTAAATATAAGCAAAATATAAATTGGAAAAATTATGAAAAGAATTAAAAAAATATTACTAACTTTTTTGAGTGCAATGATCCCTATCGCAACAATTTCGGCCTCATTAACTGAAGCAAATACATTAGAAGTTAATTATATAAACTCACAAGAAACCAAACAACTAAGAGATGAAATTATTATTGAATTTAAAGAAAAAATAACAAATTTTAATGAAAATTTAGTTATAAAGGAATTTCAAAAAATCAAAGAAAGAAATATTGATTTTTCATCACTTATTTTAAAAGAAACTACAGTACCATATAATAATATAATTCATTTACAAATTAAAAATAATAATTTAAACACTATTATTAATTACTTAAATAAATATAATTCAATTATTAAAAAAATTGATTTTCTAGATTATAAAAATACTTTAATAAATAATAGCAGTCGCATAGAACCCAGATTAGATGATATTCTTTATGTACCTGGTACACCAAAAAATGAAATTGAAAAACATAAAATTTTAGACTCTTCTAATACAAGAAATAATTATGAAGAGAAGTATGCGACTTCAAATGTGTTTGCAGAATATAAATATAAAAAAAGATTTTTAGACACTTCAAAAATTATTAATGTTGGTGTTTTAGAAGTAGAGGGAGTCATAGAAGACAGTGATGAAGTTTTCCCGTTACGAGAAATTTATTACAAAGATGTATGAAAAACTTCTAGACATGCAAATATGGTAGCATCTATTATAGGCGGAAAATACGGAGTTTATGAGAATTCAAAAATATTCTCAGCATCAACAGAAGATCATAACTTTATCCAATCATGGTTAGAAAGACTTTCATGATTGGTAAGAAAAGGAGTTAAAATTATTAATCATAGTTATTCTTTTTTAAAGACACCCAAAAATAAAAAGGAAATAGATTTATTTCCTAAATTAGATGAATATAAATATTCATTTTACTCAAGTACTTTAGATAATCTATCTTTAAAAGGTAATATTATTAATGTTGTTGCAGCAGGAAATGGAAATAACCTCCCAAAAGAACATTATGTAAATGAAATTACATCAATAGGAATGTCTTATAATAGTATTATTGTTGGATCATTAAATGATTCTAAAAATTCATATTTAAAACCAAGTAATTTTTCATCATATAAAACAAATTCAAGTTATTCTTATGAAAATTTGCCAAAGCCTTTAATTTTAGCGCCTGGTGAAAACTTTGTTTATCCTGATGAAAAATGACATAACAAATGATTAAAGTTAGATAAATCTAAAAATGGGTATGCTTCATATTCAGTTAGTGGTACTAGTTTTGCTGCACCAATTATTTCAGGTTCTATAGCATTATTTTTATCTAATCAAACTAGAGAACTAAAATTTTATGAATTAATATCATTATTATCTTTATCAGGAGAAATAGATAAGGAAAAATATAAAAAAGATGATTTAAATAAACCATTATATAAAAGTGATACTGGTGTAGGAATTTTTAATTACGAAAAAATGGTCGATGCTGCAAAAAATACAATACTAACAATTAACAGTAAAGATTTTCATAATGATGTTTGAGAATATGAAACAGAACCAAATAGGTGAGAAACAAGAGTGAATCTCAGTTATGCATCTAAAAAGTTTAGTTTCTCAAAGTCATATCATTCACCAATTGTATTTTCATTATTCTGATCAAGAAAAAATGGTTTTAATACTAACTCCTATGTATACAATAATATAGATGATTTTGACTTATACTTACAGTATGAAGAAAATAATGAATGAGTTACTGTATAGAAAGATCAATTGTAACAAATACAAATCTTGAGATTATAAAATTTATACCACAAAAGAATGTGAATTATAGATTAGTTATTGAATTAAACGAAACAAATTCTAGTTCAAATATAGACTTAGAAAATTATTTAAATAATGTATTATCTATTTCATCATTAGTTTCAAAAGACATCCATAACATTTTTCATTGAGAGGAGAATTATGAAATTATTAACTTGAATTAAATATTCATTAATTCCTATTTCAACAAGTATATTACCAATATCAATTTCTTGTGGTTTTAACAAAAAATATGAAGAAGAAGTTTCACAAAACAACGAAGCAGTAACTGAATATTTTTCCATAAATCCTTTATTGATTGGTATAGATGAGGAATTAACTAATAAATTAAAAGAAAATTTTCCAACTTATTTAAATAAGAAAATACTTAGCACTAACATTAGGTATTCAGGAAATAGAGACACACATACAATAAAATCCTCAGATAATGAGTTAAAAAAATATATTTATATTACATTTGATAAAGAGTATCGAGATAGACAAGGTAATAAACATATAAATAAATGAGAAACTTTTGAATTTATCAAAAAAAATTTTGAAATAGATTATTTAGATAAAGAACAAGGATTTGCCTATCTGAGTTCAGAAAAGTCTATAGAAATACTTAAATATCATTTTTGAAAATTCGACTATTTATTAAACTTTACTGATGCATTTTTTGTTAAGAAACCAGAAAATTATTCTAATTTCTTAAAGAATGAATTAAAAGAATTAGAAAATAATGAAATAGATTTAGTAAATATAGATAAAGAGCAAAACCAAGAAAATATTATATTTAATGAAGTTACCAAAGAGAATGTATCAATTTATTTTGATGAATTAAATATAACAAAACTTGATTTTAAAAACAACAAATATTTTTATTACTCTAATTCATATTTCAAGGATATAGAAAAAAATATAAATTTGGTACTAACCATATAGTCACTCACAAAATATTTAAAAGATTAGATAATGAGGATCTTTATTTCGAATTTCATCAAGATATAGAACACATATGTGATATTCATTCTAACCCTGATAAAAATAAATCATATCCATTTAAAAATGGTTTCCTCTTTAAAATAAGCAATAAAATTTTAAAGAAAAACAAAAATATTTATATAGATTTTCATCAAAATTTAATTAAAAACGAAAAACAGATTTGTGTTTCTAATGCAGAATAAAATTTATTTATTTCCTGTGTTCCCCCCACTATAAAGTAAACAGGGAAATTTTTTTCGGACAGTTTAAACCTAATAAAGTTAGTTTTGACTAAAGTCAAAATTTAACTTTTATTAGGTTTTTTTAATTTGATTTTACAAACGAATTCTTTTAAAATTATATCAATTAATATACTCTTTTATATTTCTCCTGAGTTTCTGAGTTGAACACCAAATTTTTAAATTTTTTTATAATCTATATATGTATACATATATAGAAATTTTTATTTTTTGTTTTAAATACTATGATTACAATGTATAATTATTATATGAAAGTGAATAATTACATAATTGGAAAAAGCAAAAGAGCAAAAGGAATATATATTTTTGCTGGAATTTCTGGTGGTTATGGTGCTGGTACTAAGAAACAAATTGGTTTGGGTTGGTTAGAACAATTAGAACAAATTAATCCTGATGTTATTTCTATTTTAAAAACAAAAGCAAAAGAACTTACAGAAGATATGGAAAAAGATTTCGTTAAACAAGAATTACTAAATTCTATTCAAAATCAAAAAATTACAGTTAATTCAATTAACTATGGAATAGAAGTTATTTATAAATTTATAGACAAACTACAAATCTTTGAATCGATATCAAAAACCAAGCATAAGGATTTAAAATCAATTTTAGAATATTGCATTGCTTCTAGAATAATTAATTCAAATAGTATCATTAGAAATTTTGAAATTAAAGATAACTTTATTAATACAATAAAATCACAAAAAGATGCATTTTATTCTCTTTTAGATGTATTAGTAGAAAATGAAAAAGGTATTTTAAAGAACTTAAACAATAAATTAAGTAAAATTACTAACAGAGAAATTGAACTTGTTTTCTTTGATTCGTCAACTGTTTATTTTGAAACTTTTCAAAGAGATGGATTGAGATTTCCTGGTTATTCAAAAGACGGAAAATTTAAAGAAGACCAAGTTGTTTTGGGTATGGCAACTGATATTAATGGAATACCAATTCATATGAAATTATTCAAAGGAAATACAGCAGATCCAAATACTTTTATCCCTTTTATTTTAGACTTAAAACAAACTTATCAAATTAATAACATAACCATTATTTCTGATAAAGGTATGTCCACAAATAGAAATATTCGTTTTTTAGAAGATTTAGGTATAAATTTTATTATTTCATATAGAGCAAAGTCAGGAAGCGCTGAATTTAAGAACTATATTTTAGATCAAAACGGTTATGTTGGTAATTCTGAATTTAGATATAAAGAAATTGAATATAAGTCATTATGAAACAACAAAAGATTTAACGGAAAAACTAGAAGAAGAATTATTACTTATTCAAAATTAAGAGCAATTAAAGATAGAGAAGATCGCAAAATACTCATAAATAATTTTGAGAAAAGACAAAATAAAGACGGAATTGTTAGAGGTGAACAAATGTTTGCTTCAAAGAAATATAAGTTTTTTAAACAAATAGGCCGTAGTGATTTTGAACTAAATTGTGAAAAAGTCTTAGAAGATAAAAAGTTCGATGGTATTTATGTATATGAAACAAATAGAACTGATTTAACACCACAAGAAGTAGTTCAAATTTACCAAAACCAATGAAGAATTGAAGAAAATTTTAGAACATTAAAAACAGCGTTAAAAGTAAGACCTGTATATGTATGAACCAATTCTCATATTAAAGGTCACTTTATCTTGTGTTATTTATCTTTAGTAATAATTAAGACAATAATTCACTTATTGAATGAGTCATTTAAAAAAGATGCAGGACTTATTGATTTTAAAATAACAACTGATAACTTTATTAAAGCTATATTAACAGCTAACAAAATAGTTAAAAAGGTTGATAACAAAATAATAGAGACATTATTTGAAACAAATGAAAATAACAAAAAAGATTTTCAGAATTATGTATTAATTAAAAAATTCACAGATTTTATACATAGTAAATTAGATATATAAAAAGACGAATTTCCCTATTTCATAGGGTTATTCGTCTTTTTATCTTAATTAACTCAGAAACTCAGGAGAAAAACAAAAATATTTATATAGATTTTCATCAAAATTTAATTAAAAACGAAAAACAGATTTGTGTTTCTAATGCAGAATAAAATTTATTTATTTCCTGTGTCCCCCCACTATAAAGTAAACAGGGAAATTTTTTTCGGACAGTTTAAACCTAATAAAAGTTAGTTTTGACTAAAGTCAAAATTTAACTTTTATTAGGTTTTTTTAATTTGATTTTACAAACGAATTCTTTTAAAATTATATCAATTAATATACTCTTTTATCTTTCTTGATAATTCAGAAAAAGTAAGTTATTGACAAGTTTTATTAAAATTAGGAAATATTTCACTTTTGAGAATTGAAAAGAAATATTCAATTTCTCTGTTATCTAAACTATTTCTAATTCTAGCATAGATATTTTTCCATTTAGGTCTTTAATTCTTTCAACATATTCTAATGAATAATATACTGATCCATGGTCAGAGTGTAAAATAAACTGAGTTGGAAACTTAGTTTTTTGAATATTTTTAATAACTAGATTTGTATCATTATTTAGTGATAATTCATATGTTACAAATTTTGTTTTATGGTCTATTATTGTAGATAAATATATGTGGTTTTGATTAATATCTTTTGGTGCAGGAATATAAGTTACATCTGTAGCAAAAATTGTTTCATTGACAGAATTATAATTTCTTTTAACTAAGTCTTGAAAATGAATATTTGTATTTTTTTCTTATCTTCTTCTCTTTTTTTTCTCACAAATGTAAAAAGATTTAGTTGTTTCATATAGTTACCAAGGGTTCTAGGATTAATTGTAATGTTATATTCTTTGTTTATATAATATGCTAATTTCCTTCGTCCATACCTACCCTTATTATCATAAAAACTTTTACAAATAACTTTTTCTTTTTTTTAATTTCTCATAATGTGTAGATCTTGATATACACAAAATTTTAGATTTCTTTTTAGAAGATAATTTATTTAATTCCTTGATTTTTTTAATATCAACTTCTATGTCATTTTCATCAAATATTATTTGATAATATTTAATTACAGCATCTTTTTCTTCATCAGTTAAAGTTGCAACTCAGTCCTGATTTAAAACTTTTTTTCTTTTTTGGTTTACCTACACCTTTTCCCACTTTAGAAGATTTACCTGTTTTTTGATTGAATATCCATATTCAAATTATACAATCTTCTTTTCTTCAAGATGTTTTTCAATGAATACTTTGTTCAATTTTTACATCTGATTTTATAACAAATACTTTCAAATTCTAATTATGTAATTTTAGAAATTTTATATTCTTCAAAGGATTTAAATATTTGTATTCATTCATGAATTTTTAAATGTATCATAATGCCTCTTTTGTTATGATAAAAAATATTCGGAGTGTCCGAATATTTTTTCCCACTATAAAGATTGAAGTGGTTTTAAATTAATCGAATGATAAACTATTTTGAAGCTTTTTCAAGACGTTTGTTAAATCTATCAATTCTTCCTGTTGCTTTAACTTGTGTTCTGTTACCTGTGTATACTGGGTGACATCCTGAACATACATCAACAGAAAAACTTTTTTTAGTTGATTTAAATACAAATTGTTTTTGACATGTTGAACAAGAAACATTTAATTCATAATAATCTGGATGAATATTTTTTTTCATATTGGCTCCTTTATTATTTAGAGTAGAACTCAACTACTAATGCATCCTTAATTTCAGGATGAATTTCGTTTCTTTCTGGTAATCTATCTAATTTTACATTAAAATCTTTTCTTGTTAATCATGCAGCTGCTTGTTTATTTTCTAATGCTTCTACAATTTGTTTGTTATTTCTTGATTTTTCTTTCAATTCAATTGAATCACCAAGAGAAACTTGAATAGATGGAATATTTGCTTTTTTACCATTTAAAGTAAAGTGATTGTGATTTACTAATTGACGAGCCTGTCTTCTAGTTGAAGCAAAACCTGCTCTATAAACTAAATTATCTAAACGTAATTCTAGTAATTGTAATAAGTTTGTACCTGTTACACCTTTAAGTTTAACTGCTTTTTCAAAAACTTTACGTAGTTGTTTTTCATTTAAACCAAATAGGTATTTAATTTTTTGTTTTTCATATAAGTGCAATCCATAATCAGATAATTTTGTTCTTTTATTACCATGTTGACCAGGTGCATAGGTTCTTTTTTTACCTTTTGAAAATTCTTTTCCAGTTTCTAAAATTGAAAAACCTAAACGACGAGATTTTTTGAATACTGGACCTGTATATCTTGACATTTTTCCTCTTTCTGCATATATGAGGGTTTATTTCTACTTAGATAAATTTAACTTAATGTTTTTGATTATTCAGCTTTATCTACTTACAAAGTTTAACCATGTTAAATTTAATAATTAAATATAATAAACTGCTGCTTAAAATATGCTTATTTATAATACCATATTTATAAATAAATAAAAATTTTATTTTTATTATAATAATTTCTCAATAAAATTTTATTAATAAGTAATATAATTAAAATATTAAAAATATTAAGGAGAAAAATGAAAAAAACAGTTTTAATAGTAATTGATGGTTTGGGATTAAGAGAAGAACAACAAGGTAATGGTTTTGCTTTAGCTCATACACCTACTTTTGATAAGTTATTTAAAGAATACCCTAATTCAATTATTCAAGCATCAGGAGAATATGTTGGTTTACCAGAAGGTCAAATGGGTAATTCAGAAGTTGGTCATTTAAATATTGGGGCTGGAACAGTTGTATATACCGGATTATCATTAATAAAAAAAGCTTTAAATGATGGAACATACAAGAAAAATAAATATTTTAATGAAGCATTTGATGATGTTCAAAAACATAATTCAACCTTACACTTAATGGGTCTTTTATCACCAGGTGGTGTACATTCATTAGAAGACCATTTATTTGAATTATTACATAGTGCACATGAATTTGGATTAAAAAAAGTTTCTGTTCATGTTTTTGGTGATGGTAGAGATGTTGCTCCTCAATCTATCTTATCTTCGATGGAAAAATTACAAAACATTTGTAATAAATATAATTATAATATAGCATCTATTTCAGGAAGATTTTATGCAATGGATAGAGATAAAATGTTTGATAGGGTTCAAAAATCTTATGATGCTATCTTAGGTAAAACAACAAATAAATTTAATGATGCAATTTCTTATGTAAATGAACAATATAGTCAAGGAATAACAGATGAATTCTTTGTACCAGCAATAAATGAATCTTTAACAAAAGAAGATTTTGTTAAAGATAATGATTCAATTATTTTCTTTAACTTTAGACCCGATAGAGCAAGACAATTAACACATTTATTTATAGGTTCAGATTTATATGAAAATAAACCTAATACACGAGTTAAAATAAATAAATTTGTTTCAATGATGAAATATGAAGGTATTAAAACAATTGTTGCTTTTGATGAAATGGAAATCAATATGCCAATAGGTAAGGTTATTGAATTAGCTAACAAATCTCAATTAAGAATTGCTGAAACTCAAAAATATGCTCATGTTACATATTTTATGGATGGCGGAAAAGATGTTGAGTTCAAAAATTCAAAAAGAATTATGGTCGATTCTCTAAAAGTAGAATCTTATGCTACAGCCCCAGAAATGTCTGCACAAGGAATTACAGATGAATTATTATCAAATGGATTAAACTATGATTTAACAATAATGAACTTCGCTAATCCAGATATGGTAGGGCATACAGGTAATCTGGAAGCAACAATTAAAGCAGTTTCATTCTTAGATATTCAAATTAAAAGAATAATTGATTGAGCTAACGAAAATAATGTTACTGTTTTTATAACAGCAGATCATGGTAATGCAGAAATCACAGAAGATAAAAACGGTAATCCAGCAACTAAACACACAAGTAGTCCTGTTATGTTAATTTGTTCAGATAAGTCAGTAAAACTAAAAAATGGTTCATTAGCAAATGTAGCACCAACAGTTCTTGAATATATGGGTATTAATAAACCAATAGAAATGGATGCAGCATCACTATTAGTCAAATAATAGAAAACAAAAACTAAATAATTAAATATTTAGTTTTTTTAGTAATTTTATTAAATTAGTTATATCTAATTTAGATTTAATAAATTTATAGATACTGAATTCAATAAATAACTAAATAAACATTTTTTGCAACAACGCATCTTTAATTTGTTTGAGTTTATTTAGTTTGGAATTGTAAAGGGAAATGAGGTTATCAATCTTACTAAAGAAATCTCCGATTTTTTGTTGTTCAGAATAAGAAGACAAATAAATAACAAAATTTTTAACGTCTTCTAATGATACAGAAGGAATAGTTCCTACTTGTTTATTATCATCAAATTTATATTTATTTATTAACATTGAATAAAATATAAATTTGATATTGCTATGTCTCTTTGATGTTAAATCTATAGAATAACAACTATTACCTGCTCAATATCTTTTCTCTGAAAAATTTATATAACCAGCATTTGCTCCTCTTGCACTTACAATTATTTTATTTCCTTCATTATTATATTCTTTATAAAAACCAGTATTTGTAATACCTCCATTATAAACAGGGTATTCATAAAAATCATTTTGTTTTGTTTTTATAACAAATTCACCAATAGTTATTTTAGAAAAACTTTCTATTTTTTCTTCTTTCCACTCTTCATCAAACCCTTTAAATCTAACCCTTGGAACTAAAACTTTTTTCATAATTACCCTTATTTATTTTTAATAATTTAATTATAGCATTATAAAATTTATTGTTGTCTTATTATTAAATAGATAGTTTAAATTATTTGATAATTAAGTTAATAATTTAAATAAGTTTATTGATACATATATAAAAAAATATAACTCCTATAATTAGAAGTTATATTAGAATTTATCTTGAGGAAGATAGATATAACCATCAATGCTTGTGACATTTGAAATAGAAATAAATGCATCTTGGTCAATCTTGCGAACATCTTTTATTAATCTATTAACTTGTCTAAATAAAGTAATAGATGTAACAATTTCAATGTGTTCAGAACTAAATCCACCACGACCATTGAATAATGTAATTCCTGTTACTATTTTTTTATCATCTCTTAATTTTATTGCTATTTCTTGCGAGTGTTTCATTGAATAAATTTCAACACGAACTAATTTAAATTTAGGATATAGTTTGTTTAAAACTATAATATAAACAATATTAGTTAAGATGGTTGCAATAAAATTAGGTGATAAATACAATTCAAAAGATCAAGCAAGTTTATAAATTTTTATTTGTTCTTCAGTTAAAGCATTATTTTTTGCTTGTTCACCAAAAGCTTTTTGTAATAATATTGAACCAGGTAATCATGAACCAACTAATACACCTATTAAAACAATTACTATATTCATATAACCAGAAATAGAACCAAATGATTTTTGCTTTGTATTAGCATATCATTCACCAATAATTCCTGTTACACCTGCTGTTCCACCAATGATTTGAATTATTGCAAAAATTCAAGCAAGTAAATATCCATAAATGATTGCAAATAAAAATAATGCTATGATATTCCCACCATCACTTCATGATAAAGGAATAATTGAACTAAGTGGTTTGTAATAGTCTTCTAATGATGTTTTAACTAAACTATTAGAAAAATCACCAATTAAATAAATGTTATTAACTCCAGGAATTAAACCGATTGAAAAGGCAACAACGGATGATACAACTAAGAAAAGAACAGTTAAATTAGAAAACATTTTACCTATTTTTTTATAACCAAAAACAAATATAGGAATACTTAAAATAATATATGCAATCCAGAAAACAAATTGGTCAATTAGATTTCTTAATTGAACACTGATTTGGTCTTCTTTGAATAAAACAACTAAAAATCTAGAGAAAGCTTGACCGAAAGCAGCTAATCCAAAGTTATAAATACCTACATTTTTAACTAAAAAAACAGAAATAACACCAAAAAATATGGCAGTAGAAATTGTTATAAGGATTAATTTTCATGTAGAGATATTTGAATATAATTTATTTAATTTTAAACCAAAATTAGCCATTTTTGTTCTTTTATAAATTGTATTCTTTTTAACCAATTTTGATTTTACTTCATCTGAACCAACTAACATTTGACTTAAGTCATTCACAAGTTGCTTGTTACTAAATTTAGATATAATATTTTGTTTTTGTTCAATATCCTTGACTTCTTCAATGGTTGGATCAATATAATTATTTTGTTTTTCTTGCAAAATGACCTCCTTATATTAATGTATTAAAAAAATAACAATAAACAAAACTCGTTTATTTGTTATATTTTACTATATAAACTGTTATTTATTGCTATTTTTTGTTTTTATACTTAAAAAAATGAATAAATTATGTTATATTTACATATTTACCATAAAATAAAATTATTTTTAAAGATTTAAGTTATTTAAATACTAAATAATAAATATAATATTAATTATGTTAAAAGTATATGTTTGTGGTCCTACAGTTTACAATTATGTTCATATAGGAAATTTACGTCCTATACTAACTATGGATTTAATTTTAAAAGCAGCAAGAAATTTGAATATTGATTTTCATTTTGTACATAATATAACTGATATAGACGATAAAATCATTAATAAATCAATTCAAGATAATAAAACAGAAAAAGAAATATCAACTTTCTTCACTAATCATTATTTAAATATTTTAAAAGATCTTAACATTGATACAATCTCTAAAATTGAATTAGTCACAGATAATATAGATTTAGTATCTGAATTTATCAATCAAATTTATCAAAATAATGATGCATACATAGTTGCTAATTCTGTTTATTTTGATGTTCTTAAAAATAAACATAATTATGGAAATGTATCAAATCAAAAAATAGATAATATGATTTTTGAAAAAGAAAATGATTTTAAAAAATTTAAAGCTGATTTTGCTTTATGAAAAAATACTAATGTGGGAATTAAATACAACTCAAAATTTGGATTAGGTAGACCTGGTTGACATACAGAGTGTGCTGCATTGATAGCCAAAAATTTTAATAATCAAACAATAGATATCCATGGAGGAGGAATGGATTTAACTTTTCCTCATCATGAAAATGAAAATATTCAATATTTTAGTTTGTATAATAAACCTATAACTAAAACTTGATTGAGAACCGGACAAATAATGTTTCAAGAACAAAAAATGTCTAAATCATTAAATAATGTTATTTTAGCATCAGATTTTTTAAAAAAATATTCAGCAGATCATTTGAAATTTATTTTTTTGCTTAATAGTTTTACAAGCACCATAAATATAGATGATAATTTAATCAATAATATAGAAATAATAATAAAAAGATTAAAAAATATCTTTTTTACAAAGGAAATAAATGGTATTTCCAATGATATTTATAATATAGAAGAATATAAAAAAATAATGCAGTTTATTTTTGATAGAAGATTTTCAGATTTTAATAAATCAATAAATGATTTAATTAAAGAAATTAATAAAAATAGTCAACTTCATAATATTAGTTTGTTATTTAAAGTTTTTTTAGATCTTGGTTTTGATATAGCAAAATTTGATTATCAAGTTTATATTCCAAAATACAAACAATGAAAAGAATTTTTAAAGCAAAAAGATTATAAAAACGCTGATGTTTTAAGAGAAGAACTAATGAAACAAAACTTAATCTAAAAAAATACTTAAATTATGAAAAAAGAGGTTATAAAATATGAAAGAATTATTAATGTGTGGAAAAAATACCGTTATTGAGGCATATAATAACAATATAAAATTTAAAAAAATATATTTATCAAAAAAAGAGAATTTAAATTATTTTAAAAATTCTAAAATTAATATAGAGATAAAAGATTTAAATTTTTTAGACACATTAACCAATGAAAATCACCAAGGTTTCATTGGTATTGTTAATGGAATCCAATATCAAGATATTAATTTTTTATTAAAAAATAAACCTGAAAACATCTTAATCCTAGACCATATACAAGATCCACATAATTTAGGTGCAATTATAAGAACTGCTAATGCTGCAGGAATAAATAATATCATTTTACCTAAAGAAAAATGTGCTGATATAAATTCAACTGTTTTTAAAGTTTCTTCAGGTGGAACAATTAATATGAATTTTTATAAAGTAAATAGTTTATCAGCAACTATAACCAAACTTAAAAAAGAAAATTATTGAGTTTATGCAACTGTATTAAATGAAAAGTCAGTTTCACACACAAATATACAATACAACAAACCTACTGCAATAGTTTTAGGTAGTGAAGGAGATGGTGTATCAAAAAGCGTACTTTCAGTGTGTGATGAATTTGTTTATATTAAACAAAAAGGAACTGTTCAGTCTCTTAATGTATCTGTAGCTACTGGAATTATTCTTTTTGATTTAATAAACAAAAATGATAAAAATTAAAAAAGATAAATTAACAAATGAAGCAAAAGAATTTCTATCTTTTGACATTGATAAAATTAAAACAAATAGAAATGAGATTTTATTTCGTTTTAATACAAAATACTTAGTAAGATTAAAACAATTGATTTTTAAAATACAAAGAATATATTTTAATAACGTTTTTGATTTTGATGAAATTTTAAATATTTCATATTTTGAAGTTTTAGAAATTTTAAAAACAGAAAGAGAACATAAAGTAATACCATATGAAAATTATTTTTGAAAAACATTAAAGTATAAAATATTAAATTACTTTAATGTTAATTATAATACCCAAAATAAATTTGAGACAAAAGTTTCATATAATCTCATAAATTTAAAAAAATTACAATCTAAAATTTACCAAGAAAATATTTCTGCAGAAAATTATAAGAACCTAGCGTATCAAAAAATAGAAAAATTGAAATCCTATTTAAATGATCAAGAACTCTGTTACATAGAATCTTATTTAAACAATTCAAAACCAAAAGAATATAATTTTTATTCAACATCAAAAATAAATGAAATATTGCATAATATAAAAGAAAAATATAATAAATATATATAGTTATATTGTATTTTATCCAATTTATTTAGTATAATATAATAATATCTATAATTAATTTAAATGAAAGGCACTTATGATTAAAAAAATTGTAGCTTTTGCTAGCGACCATGCTGGTTTTAAACTTAAAGAAGAATTAAAAGAATATATTAAATCAAAAGGTTATGAACCAGTTGATTTAGGACCTAATACAGACACTGTTTCAGTGAGTTATGCAACTCAAGGAAATGAATTGGCAAATTATGTTAATGATAATAAACCTGTTTTTGGAATAGCAGTTTGTGGAACAGGACTAGGTATTTCTTATGCTTTAAATAGACACAAACATATTAGAGCAGCAAGAGTTGTTTCAGTAGAAGATGCACATCTTGCTAAACAACATAATGATGCAAATGTTTTAGTTTTTGGTGGTCGTCAAATTAATATAGATGATGCAAAAAAAATTGTTGATGAATATATAAATACAGAATTTGAAGGTGGAAGACACCAAAGTAGAATTGAAGAATTGGATAAATAATAATGAGCGAAAAAAATGAATTAAAAGCAGTGTGACATATAACACTTGATAAAGAAAAAGATAAATGAAGAGTATATAGAGAAGGTGCAGAAAGAGCAACCATTACTTTTGATACTCAAAAAGAATGTATAGCATATGCAAAAGAATTAGCAAAGAAAAATAATGGAACTTATTATATTCACGGAGAAAACGGAAGAATCCGTGATGGAAAAGGTTATAAAGCTAAAAAATAAGATAAAAACACAATATTTATAAGAAAATATTGTGTTTTTGTTATATGGATAATATATGAAAAAAAGAATACACTTTAAACGTTTATTTTTCTTCATTATACAATTTTTATTTTTAACAGGTATTTTTGCTTCTATTTCTAGCTTATTATATTTAATAAACATCAATTATATTTATTTGATTTTATCTTTATTTTACTTTATAAATACCATATTTGTTTTTTTTATAGGGTTGCAAAAAAGAAATTATGAAGCAAAACTAGGTTGATTATATATTATTACATTGTTTCCAGTTATAGGCCATGCTTTATTTTTTGGTTTTGGTTGAATATCTAAAAATAAATTAGAACTTAAAATCCAAAATGATTCGAAATACAAATTAAATACTTATATAAACTTAGGCTTAATTAATAAAGAAAACTGTTCAAATGAATTAATTAATTCTTTATCTTTGATTCATCAAACTACTGTCAAAAGTTCTGAATATGAATTTTTTAAAGAAGGTTATAGATTTTATGATAAATTAATTGAAGATATAAAAAATGCAAAAGAAAGTATTTATTTAGTCACTTATATATTAAAGAAAAGCGAAATATCTAAAGAGTTTATGCATATTTTAAAAGAAAAAGCAAAACAAGGTGTAGAAATTAAGTGATTAGTAGATTATTTTGGTGCATATAGATCTCAAAGAAAGTTATTAAGAAAACTAAAAAAAGATGGAATAGAAATTCAATATATAGGAAAAATCATTTATCCATTTATAAATGCTTCTAGTTTTAATAGAAATCATCAGAAATTCATTATAATAGATTCAGAGATGGTGTTTTCTGGTGGAAATAATATTTCTGATGAATATGCATCATTATCAAAAAAATATGGTCACTGAATTGATTTAAATTATAAAATAACTGGTGAATATATCAATACATATATTTTACATTTTGCTAGATTTTGAAAATTTATTACTAGAAAAGAAATAGAGATAAAAAGAAAATTATTAAAACTAAAAAATAATGAATTATATACAACTCATTCAATTTTAGTTGTTGATTCTCCTAGTTATTCTCATTCTTCATCTGAATATACATGATTAAAATTAATTTCAAATGCAAAGAAAAGCATAAAGATTTCAACACCTTACTTCTCTGTTTCAGAAGCTATTTATAAACAAATTATATTAGCATTAAAAAGTGGAGTAGACATAACAGTTTTTATCCCTGGTTTGCCAGATAAAAAGTTAGTATACCAAATAAGTATTTGACAATTAAGAAAATTAATGAAATATGGACTAAAAGTTAGAGTTTATAATGAACACTTTTTACACTCTAAATTAGGTGTAGTTGATGATCAACTAGGCTGAGTTGGTACTAATAATATGGATAGCAGAAGTATGTATTCACAATATGAAACAATGGATGTTATAACTGGTAGCGCTGTTAATTCAATTATAGAAATATTTCAATTATATAATTCTAAATCAACTGATATTCAAGATAACTATAACCTAATGAAAAAATATAATTCATTTGAAAACTTCTTCTTTTCATGGATGAAACTATTGATTTAAAAAAAGTTAGTATAAATTAAGGAAGTGTAGTTAATTTTGTGTAAATTCTCTTAATAGCAAATATTTAATTTAAAATATTTATATTAGGAGATTTTTTATGCAAAAGAAAAGTACATTTAATCTTGATACTGAAAAATTATATAATCAGTATAAACCAAAGACTATTGAAGACGTTCAAGAAATTCTTAAGTCTCAAACTAAAGACTTAATTGAAAAAATTTTACAAGAAGAGATGAAAAATTATCTTGGTTATGATAGATATGAACATGAAAAAGTAATTAAAGATAATTACAGAAATGGTTCATATGATAAAAAAGTTAGATCACAATTTGGTGATATAAATTTAAAAATACCAAGAGATAGAAACGCTGAGTTTGAACCACAAGTAGTTCCAAAATTTCAATATGATATTTCTTTTATTGAAGGTGCAGTAATTAAACTTTATAGCAGCGGTATGTCCACAAGAGATATTTCTTCAACATTACATGAAATTTATGGTATTGATGTTGAACCATCATTTGTAAGTAGAATAACAGATAAAATAATGCCACAAATAATTGAGTGAAGAAACAGACCATTAGAAAAAGAATATGCTATGGTTTTTATAGATGGGATTAGATTTAAAGTTAAAGAAGAAAATAGATTGGTTGAAAAATCTGTTTATATAGTTATGGGTTATACACTTGAAGGACAAAAAGATGTCTTAGGTTTTTGAATAGGTGAATCTGAAAGTGCAAAATACTGAATGCAAGTACTAAATGACCTTAAATTAAGGGGTGTACAAGAAATTTTTATTATTTCAAGTGATAACTTAACAGGTATATCAAATGCTATTAAAGCAGTTTTTCCTAAAACCCAAATACAAAAATGTGTAGTTCACCAAATCAGAAACTCAGTTAAATTTGTTAATTACAAAGACTTAAAAGAGTTTACAAAAGATATGAAAAATATTTATCAGGCAAATAATATTGATGAAGCAACAAGATTTTTACAAATTTTTGAAGATAAGTGAAAAGATAAATATATGTATGCCATTAAAAGTTGAAGAGATAATTTTGAAGAATTAGTTACATTTTTTAATTTCCCAAAAGAAATAAGAAAGTTAATTTATACAACTAATATTATTGAAAACCTTAATAGAAACATAAGAAAAATTACTAAAACAAAAACTTCTTTTCCAACAGAAGAATCACTTATGAAATCAGTATATTTTGCTATAAATAATCAACTTGCAAAATGAGATAAAATTACTCCAAACTGAGGACAAATCTTAAGTCAATTATTAATAATATTTAAAGAAAACAACTAAAAATTGTTTTTAAAATTAAAGTTTTTTGTCTTACTTTTTTTCAAAAAAGTAAGGTCTCCCTTGATTGCAATCAAGGGACGGAAGGGTTAAAAAAAACAAAAACCAAACAAAAACCAAAAAGCGGAAATGACATTCCGTCTTTTTGACATTTTGTTTGGTTTTTTTCTGTTATAATAGAACCAGATTTGTGTTTTGCTATCACTTTTCTCTTACTTTAAAAAGTAAGTTAAAGAGAATTTACACAAAATATAATACAGTCCCCAAAACCTCAGGGAAATCCTGAGGTTTTGTTTGTTTTTTTAATACAAAATATTTAATTATTTGTCTTTATATAAAAGCAATTGTAATCCAGAGATTATTAATTATTTTTTAGAGAGAAATTATGGATGTGTTCATTCAATAGGTTCAGGTATTTTTATTTCTTTATCTTCTCTATTTCCACTACCAACAACTATCCTAATAACTCTATATGTTTTTCCAGATGTTAATCCACTTCAATTTCCTGTATAATTAGAAACAGTTCTAAAACTATATCTACCTGAATAAGTTTTTTCTGTTTTTGTGTCAACTTCTTCGGCTATTACTAATATAGTTTCTTCTTGGTTTGATACTCTATCAAATGGTAAATTCATTTTTGAATGATTACCATTTCTTGTAACTCTTGGTCTATTACCACCTGTAAAGAATCTGAAATCTTGTCTATATCTGGTTTGATCATATAAAGTTTTATATTCATTAAGTGTTTCTATTGAAACAATTGAATTAAATTTCTCAGTTAATTGTTGTTGTTCAGTTTGTTTAGATGGATAATATTTAATATATTCATCTAATAATCTTTTTCCTTCTGGTTCATATTCTTGAACTGTAGATGCTTTTATTAGTTCGTCATATAATCTTCTAAAATCATTCTCTGTATCTGCTATGTTATTGTATTGAGTTTTAGCATTATTAAAGTGTGATAAGGAATTTGCTATATCTTTTAATTCATCTCTTAATAAATTAATGTTTCTAGCAATTATAGTTTCTAATTCTGCAGTATTACGTGTTGAATTAATTTCTAATAAAAGACTTTCTTTTCTGTTTGGGTTACTTGTTAATCTTTTATTTACAATATTTGTAAATCTATTTGTTTCTGTTTTATATGTGTTAAACTCTTCCTTAACCCTTACTATACCTTCTGTAGTTGTTTCATTTAACATTAATTGAGTATAATAATCTTTTCCTGTTTGAGGAACCATATTAGCATCTGAATGTGTAATTGTTTCCCTAAATCTAATGTTTTCTAGATAAAGTGGTAATTTATTTTGAACAAAATTATTAAATTCAGTAACGTCAGATATTTCCCACATATCTGCTAATAAATGACGGTATGTCGGTGCTGTAAATGTAGTTCCACCTGAGATTCATTGTCTACTACTTCTATCACGTATTCCAATCAATGATGCATCATTTCAGAATTGAATTTGAGCATTTTGCATACTTTGCATATTTGTATTTATATATGCATCTAATTCAGCTATATCATTGGTATTGATTAATTTCTTAATAAAACCAGGATGTCCTCCACCAAATTTATCTATAAGTCTATTGATATATTCATGTTTTTTTGTTACTAATGCTAATTGAGTTTCAAAAGTAGATAATGGATTGTTTTCATCTGCTTCTTTTAGATTTGCAACTTGTTCATTAATTGATTGTTTTAATTTTTCAATTTCTGCAAAGTAACGTGTTTGAATTTCTCCATATCAATCGGTTTTTCCGTATTCTCCATCTGTTCTATTTTCCCTACGTGCTGGTTGTCTGAAATTATTTATTTTATTATTTATTTCTTGTATTTTTGCTAAGATATTATCTTTTCTAGTGTTAATATTATTTATTTCATCTTTGGTTTGAATAGAATTTAAATCAGCTAGTAATTTTTCTTTATTATTTGGAGATAAACTAGTTGCATTAATAGTATCACGAGTTTGGTCTTGAACTGTTTTTAATTCAATTGCATCATTTTTAATTTGGATTACTTGTTCTTTAGTAGGAGTTGGGTTAGTGTTATCTAATCTACTTTGTAAAGTTGTACGAGAACCTTCTGGAAGATTATTAATAGCATTTTGAGCTTCAGTTTGTGCTTGAGCATATTCTGCATCTAGTACATCTTGCCTTTGGGCTTGTTGTATTTTAGTAAGAACTTCTGCTACTTTTTCTTTAGTAGTAGCATTGTTTAATTCTTCTTGTAAATTCCCTTTGTTTCTATCTGAAACTTTATCTAATTCTGTTTGAGCTTCATTAATTTTTGTTAATAATTCTGCTATTTTATCTATTACTTCTTGGGTTTTTTCTTTTGTAGTAGCATTGTTTAATTCTTCTTGTAATGCAGTTTTGTTTCCTTGTGAAGGAAGCGAAGCTAATTCTTGGTTTGCTAAATTATGTAAATTAACTAATTCAGTTGCTTTTGCTTGAATTTCATTATAAGTTTCAGTTGTATTTGCATTTGTTAATTCATTATTTAATGATTCTCTTGCATTTTCTGGTAATTTATTAATTTCAGTTTGAGCATTATATTTAGCTAATTGTTTTAAACTTTCATTGTATTTTGCTAATACTTCAGTTATGTTAGTATTAGGCATATTTGTTACATTAGTTTTATTTTGATCAGCATCTGGTAATGGAGATATAGCATTTAAAGCAATTTGATTAATAGAATTAATAATACCTTGTTTTGCTTGAGTTAATTGTTCTGGTGTAGTTGCATTAGCTAAGTTATCTAATAAACTTTGTTCTAGATTTAGATTTGCTAAATAAGGTCTTAGTTCATTTTGAATACTTGCTACATCTGCTCTAACTTCTTCGCCTTCTTCTCTTAATTTTTCAATAGCTGTATTTTTAGCATTTAAAATAGCTGTTAAATCATCACCAGCATTTGTTAATGTTTCTCGAGCTGCATTTTGTTTGTCTGGAGTTTGAATTAGAGCAATAATATCATTTGTATCTTGTTTTGCTTGTGCTATTTCTGTTTTATTTTTTACAGATTTAACAGCATTTAAATCTGTAGCATTTTGTAATTCTTCACTTAAAGTACCTTGATTTTCTGTTCTTAGTGCATTAATTTGAGTTAATACTTTTTGTTTCTCGTTTTCAAATAACTCTTCTGCTTTTTCTTGAGCTGCTAGTAATTGTGCATATGTTTGATGAGCTTCTGGAGGTAGTGGAAGACTTTGTGCTTGAACTTCTGTATCACCATTTAATTTATTAATTGAATTTTGTGCTTGAGTTCTTGCTCGAGATAATAAAGCAGTTGTTTCAGAAACTACATTAATTTTATCTGTTACAGAAATTGTTGTATCTGAATTAACTTTATCTATTAATGATTGTAATTGAGGATGGTTTTTAGATGGATCACCTTCTACACCTAATAATATTGTTAATTCTTTATTTACTAATTCTTGAGTTTTTGCTAAAACTTGGTTTTGAATTTCATTAATTTCTTGAATATTAGATGCATTTAATAATCTTTCTTTAAGTTCATTAACTGCACTATCATCTTCTGGTTTAGCAAAAGCTAGTAAAGTATCAATGTTTGCTTTAATTTCATTTAACTTATTATCAAAAACAGTTTGTGCTTCATTTTTTAATGTTTCTAATTCATCGATTGTGATATTTTGATTGTTTAATCTTTCAACAAAGGTTGTGTTTTCAGTTGAACCGATTGTTTTATTAACAACTGCTTGAACTTCTGCTATTTTAGCGTCAATAATTTGTTGAGCTTGTTGTTGGTAGTTTGCTATTTTTGCTTCTGTATCTGTATTAACTTGGTCATTTAAGTTTTGTAATAATTCAGATTTAGTAACTCCGTTTGATAATCTATTAACAACACTTATAGCATGATTTCTTAATCTTTGTATTTCTTGTTCTGCTTTGGTTTTTAATGCATCTCATTCAGCTTGACTTGGGGTGTTATCTTGTCCAAATTGATTTATTAATGCTTCAATATCTAAACGTGCAGGGTTGTTTGGTTCTAATTTATCTCTTAATTCTAATGCTTTATTTTTGGCATTTTCTAATTGAGCATTAATTTCTGAAATGATTGCTTGAACTTCTGCTTGAGTTCTTGCATTATCTATTCTTCTTCCAAAATCACCTTTACCATCTTGAATATTAGTATCTGTAATTTTTAATAATTCTTCTCTTGCAGATTCTTTTGATTTTTCTAAATTATTTTCTTCTTGTGTTCTTTGAGATTGTGCTACTGCTTTAATATCTTCTAAATCTTGTGTACTTAAAGAACTATCTGGTCCTGTGGTATTAGCATTACCTTGTTCATCAACTCCATTGATTTGTTTTAATAAATCCATTTTAATTTGTTGATCTTCAATGTTGTTGATTAATTCTAAAGCAGATGTATAAACTAATCTATGTCTTTCTTGTTCTGCTTGTATTTCATATGTTGCTTTTTGTTTTACTTCATTTGCTTTTTCAACAGTATCTACAGCATTTAATTCATCGATTAATTCTTCTCTTCTTGTTTGAGATTTAATTTTTTGGATTTCTTGTAATGCTTGGTTTTTAGCATCTTCTAATTGTTTTGCACTAATGCTATCTGTTTTTAATGTTTTTAATTCTGATAATGTTTTGGCAGGATTATTAATAGCATTTAATAATTCTGCTTTTTTAGGGTTATCATCTGATAATTTAACTGCTTCTGCTAATGCTTGATCTCTGAATTTTTGTAGTGTTTGTTGAACTTTTTCAGATAAAACTGCTAATTTATCTTCATCAAGATTTGCTTGAGATTTATTAGCATTAAATGTTGATAAATTATATCCTTCTATTGCTTCACTATCTTCTAGTCCTGTTAATTTTGCTAATTCAGTTTCAAAATTTGTTTTTAATGTTTCAAAAACTTGTGTTGCTTCTTGAGCAATGCTTTTTGCTTGTTCTACATCTGCTACATCGTCTTGTGAATCAGGATTGTCAATAGGTAAAGCTGTTTGCAATCTTTCTGTTAATTGTTGTTTTAATGGATTTGAATCTGATAATAAAGAAATTGCTTCTCTTACTTTTTTACGTTCATCTTCAATTAACTTATCTTCTTTAACTTTTTCAGCTAAAATTTCAGTTCTTAGATTGTCTAATTGCTCTTTTGTTGTTGCTGCGTTTAATCTATTTTCTAATTCAGTTCTTTGAGATGAATTTGCAACTCTTAAACGTGATAATTCTGAGGTTGCTAATTTTTTTGATGATTCAAATTCTTTTTGAGTTTGAATCATATTTTGTAATTCATTTGCTTTAGAAACAGCTTGAGATAAATCTGTTGTGTTTTTAATTTCATCTAATTTAGTTTGGAATTCTGCTTTTTTAGTAGGATCAGTTATTTCAGTTAATTCTGTTTCTATAGATTGTTCTTTTTGAGTTTTAATAGCAGATAATTCTGTTTCTCTATTTAATTGTTCATTAATTTTTGTTTCAACTTCATGTAATTTAGTTAAAACAGCAGATTGATCAGTATTTGGATTGTTACTATCATCATTTAATGCATTAGTTAATTGAGTTGCTATTTCTTGTCTTTTTCTTTCATCTGTTATATTTTCTAACAATGAATTTAATCTATTGTGTAAATCATTATTAATTTCTTCAGCAGTTGCATATGCACTTGCATCTGAACGAATCTTATCTGCTGCTTCTTTTGTTGATGCATTAGAAAGCATTTGTTCAAATTCTGCTTTTTTAGTTGGGTTAGTAATTTGACTAACACTTTGTGTAGCTTGTGCTTTAGTATCACTATATTCTTTTTTAAGAACTATTTGATCTTTTATTAATGCAACGCTATCTGCATCATTTGCTGAATTTAATTGATTTTGTAATTCTGTTCTTTCTTCTTCTGTAAGATTACTTGCTGAAGTTAAAATAGAATTTGCAGAGGTTAGTTCATTTTGTCTTGCTAAATGTGCATTTGCTTGATTATGTATATTAGCAAATGTTTCATATGTAGAATCTGGAGAATTTTTAGCATCATCTAATTGTTTTTGTAATTCTGCTTTTTTAGGATCTAAATCATTAATTTGATCAATAACTCTTTGTGTTGCTGATATTTCATCATTAAGAACTTGTTCTGCTCTAATTTTTAGTGCAGTAAATTCATCTTGTGTTGTTGAATTAGATAATTGATTGCTTAATTCTCTTACTAAATCACTATTTCCTGCTAGTTTATTAATTGAATTTTGGGTTGTTTCTCTAGTTGTTTGTAATTGTTGATTAACATTGGTTGTAATAGTATTTAATTGTGTTTCAGCTTGATTTATTACTTGTTCTGCTGATGCTAAATCAGTAATATCTAGATTATTTAAACTATTTAATAAGTTTGTTTTTTCTGGAGAATCAGTTAATTTATTTAATAAATCAGTAGCTTTATCTTTTAAGTTTTGTAATCTTACAAACACTTCTACTTCATCATCTAATGTTCTTAATTGAGTTAATTCTGCACTCGGATCGTTATTAGCTGCGCTTTGAATTTTATTTAATAAAACATCTTTTTGACTTTGAGGTAAATTAGAATCATTTATTGAATCAATTAAATTTTGTTTTTTAACATAAACTAATCCAGGTATCCCTGATTGTTTAGTAATTTCAGTTTCTAAATCATTATTAAGATTGTTTAAAATTTCAGAAATTCTTGGAGCATTATCTTGTAGATATTGATCATCTAATGCTTTTTTAACATCTTGTTCTTTTAAATTATTTAATGACGTTAAATCATTTGTTGCTGTAATCTTATTGATTAAATCTGTTTTTTGTTCTGGTGTTAAATTAGTATTATTAATCAATTCAGTCAAAGCATTTTTTTGAAGATTTAAAAATGTATTATTTTTAGTTTCATCTGGATTTTGTCCTAAAATAGTTGCATTAATTCGATTTTCAATTTCTGTTAATTTTTGACTTGCTTGAGTTGGATTGTTTTGAATTAATTCTCTTGCTTGAGTTAATTGATCTAATAAAGGTGTTAATTGAGATTTAGTATCATTATCAATTGAATCATTATTGATTAATGATGTTAATAGGTTTGCTTTATTGTCTAAATTATATGAATCAGGAATATTGGTTGCTTGATCTAATCTTTGTTTAAATTCTTCTTGTTTTTTGTCATTAATAACTGCATCTAATAACTTTTTATTAACAGCAGAAATTTTATCATTTTGTTTAACAGTTTGCTTGTTGTTTAGTTTTTGTGCTAATGCTAAAACATCATTAATTGTTGTTTGTGTATTATTTGATGAATCATCTGTTGAAGTTGTATCATCTGAGTTTGATGAATTATTACTAAAATCAACTTTATTTAAAGCATCTACAATAACTTTTTTATCATCTGGATTTCTTTCTTTTAGATGGAAAATAATGTCAGCTATTTGCTTTAATTTTTGAGTTTCTTCTAAAACTTTTTGAGATTTTTCTCTGTTTTGTAAAGTTAAATTATTAATATTTTCTTGTGTATTTAACTGATTAATTTGATTTTTTAAATCATTTATTTTTTGATCATAAGAATTTAATATATCACGTTTAACTTCTGATAATATTGAACTAGATGTAGAAAGATTTGTAACAAATTCATCTTTTTCTGTTTTAATTTGGTTTTCAATATTTTTCTTAG
The DNA here is from genome assembly GCF_034647055.2 of Mycoplasmopsis felis. Classification (NCBI taxonomy): domain Bacteria; kingdom Bacillati; phylum Mycoplasmatota; order Mycoplasmoidales; family Metamycoplasmataceae; genus Mycoplasmopsis; species Mycoplasmopsis felis. The sequence goes on along the minus strand of NZ_CP141047.2, from coordinate 759,752 downwards.
TTTCTTGAATTTTCGGTAAATCTAAACTTGCTGAAGTTTGAATTTGTAATAATAATTCTGTTTCCTTTTCTTTATCAGTTACTTTTGTTAATAAAACCAGAGAATCATTAGTTGTTTTTACTTCTTCTTTTAAATTGTTTAAATTATTTAAATAAGTATTTTTAGCTGTTTCTAATTGATCTGGTGTGATATCACTTTGATTAATTGAATCTAGAAATTTTTGTTTAATAGCAGCATATTTTTTTTGGTATGCTTCTATAATTTTTTGATCTTTTTTATCGTTGTATTTTATTTCATTAATATCTGAAATTAAAAACATTTGACCTTGTTTTTCGGTCTCTTGAATTTCTTTTTTATGATTGTTTTTTGCTTCTTCTATTAATTCTAAAATATCTTTTAATGATTCAGGGTTATAATCTTGTGAAATTGTGTTTAATTTTTCTGTTAATTTATTTCTTGTTTCTGTGTCTGTTATTTTTGAAATTAATTCTCTTAATTCATTCTTTTTATCATCATATGATTTTTGTCTTTGATTTGATTCTTGTGAATTAATTGCTAATATTGTTCCTGCAATAGCTGATGATCCTGCTAATACTAATGCAGAACCAATAACTACAGCAAAACCTTTTTTCTTTTTATTCTTATTTTCTGTCATATTGTGTCCTTATATATATATATATATATATTATTTATTATTTAAAATTGGTTTGTAAAACCATGGCATACTAAACTCACCTGGGTTTTTTAGACTTGCTTTGAATAATACATTACCAAAAGAACCAGAATTTTTTAATTCTAATGGATTTTCATTATTATGATTTACGCCCATATAACTAATTCTTTCTGTTTCCATATGAGTTCCAGTACTTCAAGCTCCATTTGCTCCTGAATGTCATAAAGAAATCAATGAATCATCTCCTATAAAGAAAGAAGTACCTGAATTACCTCCACCAAACTTCATTGGTGAATAATTTGGAAATTGCCTAATTACTGTTTCGCTAACTCCTACTTCTGGACGATGATTTACATAACCAGTCAATCCACCTCAACCAGGGAATCCAGTATGTGCAATATCTTTTAAAGCTGGTACTCATATTTGAGATGCAGAATAACTAATATCAAATTTTACGTTTTCTGAATTATAAATATCATCAATAAAGCGTATCATATCTCCTTTAGCTCTTAAATTAGCTTGTTTTAGAGATTCTTTTAAATCTACAACAGTTATTGTTGCATCAATTTTTGAACCTGTTTCACCTGTTCTTGTTTTAAAATCAGTACCTGTAATTCCTGTTCAAATTGCTTTAGCACCAGGAATTCATGTTGCAGTAACATGGTGTTCATCTGCACCACCATAATTTGTATATGGATTACCTTCATGTATTTCGTTTTTATAAATATTTAATGGTAATCTCATTCCCACACCACCACCTAAGTCTTTAACTAAATTATTTTCATTAAAGTGAGATAAATTATTAATCCTACTTTCAACATGATGATTTGTTAGGATGTAAAATCTATAATCTGTTGGATCATCACTTACTTTACCTATTAAAGAACCTGAACCTAATGAACCTGTTGTATATCTAATAGCACGCTTTTTAACATTTTTAATTAATGTTCAATTATCATCAACTCCTCATTCTGTTCTAATTCATTGACGATCTGGTTTATAACCTTGATTATGTTTTCAAGGAACGTTTTGGTTTGGATTGTAAAATGAATAATCACCTAATATTTTACCATCATTATATAAAATCATTGGTTCTTGTGGTTGTCCAAAATCTACTTTATTATAATCATATAAATTAGTTTCATAGTTTAGACCAAATGTTCCTTCATCTTCTGTTTCATTAACATAGTTAATAATCATTTTAGCTGATGCAGGTGATACAATGATTGCACGATCATTATCAAAAGTTTTGTTTTCTTTTCTTTGTTGCTGTGTTGATATATCTATTAATAATTTATAAGTAGAATCTAATGAAAGAAATTCAATTGTTAATCCTTTAATATCATCTCATTTAAAAATAAAACGGTATGGAATGGTTGTTTTTTGGTTATTATCTGTAAATTCAAAATTAGATTCTCAACTAATTAATTTTTCTACAAACAGTTTTTCAAAATCTAATTTATATTTAATAGCATAACGTTCTTGTTTTTGTCTATTATCCTTGTTATTATCAAATATTAGTGGAGTAATAAAAAATGAAAAATCAATTGTTCTATTTCTTGTATTTGGTTTTAGAAATGTATGTTCTAGGTATTGTTTTTTTAGTGTTCATGATGCTTGGTAATCAGAATCCTTATTTCATAATAAATCTTTTCAATAAGGTTCTAATATTCTACTTCTAAATACTTCATTAGTTGATAAATAAGTAGTTTTTAATAAATCTGTTCCATGGTCTAGATTCCTAAATTCTAATATAGATTCATCTGAATCAAAACCAGAAATTCTATATCAATTATGTCCTTTAACTATGTTATCATTATTATCTTTGAAACCAAATCTAACAAATGCATAATTTTCATTACCTTTAGTAATATCTATAATTGAAAATCTATTTTTTGGTATTTCATAATTTTTATAACTTATAAATTCATCTTCTTGTTTTAAAGCAATTATTTCATTTAGTTCATTTAGATTATTTTTGAAATATGATGCTTTTTTATTTTTTAATAATTCAGTATTTATTTTTAAATCACTAAGTTTAATATTATTCAAAATAATATTCGGATATAAAACTTGTTCATAATCATTAACTAAGTTATATGCGTAAAATATTTTATTTGGATTTGTATATCTTTTATTCGAATCTTTTTTATCAATAAAACCAAGTTTATAAGAAATTCCTCTTTTACCTTTTAATTTAACATCATAAAAATAATAAAATAGTCTATTTTCAATAGTATCATTATTTGCACTAGATCATTGTATATCACTTGGATTATCTACATTATTTAATAAATGACCAACATTTAATGGAACATATCAATCATTATCATAATTTTTGTCAGCTACATGTGGAGTGTTATTATTTTGTTTTTGATTATTTTTAAGCAACCTAAAAATATAATTAATTTTTAATTCTGCATTTTGTTCTAATACTGCAGATGGATTGAAAACTCTATAAGCAGTTGTATTACTATTATTTTCTGCTTTACCTGCAGCTTTTCTAAAAGTAAAATCAGCTGAATTTAAACTATTAACTTGATTTATTAAATTATCATCAATTCTCTGGAACCCAACAAAATCTGCTTCTGTTAATTTAACACCATTTTTTGGTTCTACATAATCATCATATCTAACATGTTTAAAGTGATCAATATTATATGTATATTTATTTCTATCACTTGGCAATTCTGCTCATTGACCATCTTCTTGATATCAGAAGAAAACTTTAGCTAATCCACCTCATTGTGAAGATTCAATATTCCTTGCTTCCACTACTTCATATGGTTTAATTTCATATCTTCCGTGCTTAGGCATTATATAAATATCATTTAATGCTTTAATTACATCTTTTACATAGTAGTCAGTATGAGTTTTTTTAATTCCTCTTTTTACTGATCAATTTTCATAAAGACCATTTCTTCCTGCATTTAAAATTTCGATAATTTTTTGTTTGTCTATTGCATCATCTAATGATTGTTCTGTACTTGTTTGAAAGTTTACATTATTTTGTGAAGATAGGCTAAGTGTTTTTAAAACTTGGTCATTAAAATAAATATCAATTTTAAAGTTTAATTTATTATTTTCAAATGTTGGTATTTCTTTTAATTGATATGTAAAATAACTTTTTATATACTTAGATTTTTTAAAGAATAAATTACTTTTTTCTGTTTCATATTCAATTTCACCATTTTCTTTATTTATTACATTAGCAAAAATCCCTAAAGTTTTATAAGTTTGATTTGTTTTATTTAAATCAAACTTATTTTGAAATTCTTCATAAGTCAGTTTTGATAATTCAAAATAATTAATATCAATTAATGAATCAGCATTATTATATTCATTTAGTGAGTTAAATTTCTCAACAACTTGATTGTTATCAGTTCCATAATCTATTGTAGTTTGTAATTCTGTTTTTAAATTAGGATTAAATTTACTTGTTATTTGATATGTTATTATTAAATTTTTTTTAGAATCATCTAATGCTAATTTTGATATTTCAAAATCAAAACTGTTGTTATCTAATTCTTTTAATAAAATTTTAGCGTTATTATAGTTAATAGAACCAACAGATAAAAACCCGTCATTTCCTTCCGTTATACCTGTTGTATTATAATTATTTTTCAATTGAGTTTTAATTGTATTAAAGTATTCAGTTGTTTTTTGAACAAATATTTCTTGTAATGATTGATTATTTGAAGTAGAAATATTTAATGAATTTAAAGAATTATAAAAAGTATCTAAGATATTAGAATCTATTGTTTTTAATTCATCATTTAAATTATTATATAAATTTAGATTTGAACTTAGCAGTTCATAAAAATCATACTCTGATTGGCCGCTAATTGATTTATTATTAATTAGATTTTTTATATCTTTTATTTTGTTTACAATCTGATTAGTTTTTTGGTTGATTAAATTTAATTGATTTTTGTACTCATTAACATTTGATAAAGTTTTTAATTCAGTTATTTCTTTTAATTTATTGTTTTTGAATTCTACTGAAATCTTTGTATTAGCTAAAACATTTTTTAAATCTTCTTTTTGGTTTCTAAAATTATTTAATAATGCATCAACTTGATTTTGTAATTCATTAAATAAATCAAAATTATTAATATTTTGTAATTGATTAATTAGTTCATTATATTTATTTTCATCTATTGATTTATAAGTTTCAATTTTTTGTTGTAACTGTTTGATATAAGGAACTAACACAAATGAATTAATTTGTTCGTTTTGACTTAATATAACATTAAATTCATTTAATTTTGCTTTTAATTCATTGTTCAATACTTTTATTTCTTTATCTCGAATTGTTTCATTTAATTTATAAAATGAAGATAAAACTAAAAATAAATTCTCTTTTAATGTTTTTTTATTTTCTTCTTGAATTGATAAATTATTTACTATATTATCAATAACAACAGAAACATTATTTTCATTATCTATATTTAATGTTTTTAAAATATTATTTGATTTGCTTAAATTATTTTCATATTCTTGAATTAATTCTTCTGTTAAGTTAGTATTTAATTCAATTTCTAAAAACTGCTTGAAATTATTTTTAATATTTATATATAAATCATTAACAGTAAAGTTATGTAAATTAAATAATTGAATTAAGTTCTCTGTTTTTTGATTAATTAATTTGTTTTCATTACTTATTTTTGTAATTTCATTTTTAACTTCTGTTAATTCTTGACTAACTTCTGGTTCCAAAAGTGCTTGAATGATAGAATTATTACCTTGTCCTTTATTATAAATTTTTGTAATAACATCTATTGTATTAGGTTTACTTATTGAAGAAGGAAAGAAATCGTTTAATTTTTCAAAATCTGTATCATCTGTTTTTTTTAATTCAGAAAATACTTTATAAATTTCATCTAAGTTATTCCCTTTTTCTAATGCATTTTTATATGGTTTAGATTCGAATTCTAATAAAACAGCATCAATTACCTGTGTATATTGTGGATTTTTATGCAAATCAGATAAAAGTTCTTTTAATGTTTCATTTTGCTTATTTTGGTTTGTTTTGTCATTATAATAATTTTTATTTGATACATAACTACCTACACTTGAACCTATAATAATTGCACCTAAGATAGATCCCCCTGCTACGGAACTACCTATGATAATTTTCTTTTTGTTTTTCATTTTATTTTCCTAACTTTATGGTAATTGTATATGTTTGTGTTTGTCCTTTTTGAGAAGTAATAAATAATTTATAAACTTGTGAAATAACTTTGTCTTTTTGTGTTGTTTGAGACATTAATTTCAATTTATTTGATAAAGCACCCCTTGAACTTTTTGTTATTATTTTTTCTATAGAATTAACAGATAAATCATTGTCAATTATTGTTAATTCATTTTTTTCGTTAAATGAATTTGTATAGTCTTTACCATCATAATTAAATTCTAATAATGCATTATCATTACTTAAGAATAATTCACGAACTTGTCCATCTGGACCTCAAAACTCTAGTTCAGTTAATCCGATTAAATTTCAGACTTCTCGATTATTATCTCTTCTTTTACTTGGATCTCATTTTAATTTTAAAAATCTTGTTTTAACAGGAGAAAAATTAATTTCTTTTGCTTCAGAAACATTACTTTCTGACTGGCCTAAATTTTGATTAGGAGAAAAGTCACTTGGTGAAACTTTATCTTGATTTTTCACAGGTATATAATCAACACCATCATTTGAATATTCTACTGTGAAAGAATTGGGTAAATTGTGTCCTGATGGTGAACCAGTTCAAAATCATAATTTAATTAGTGAAATTTCTTTTTCTTCTGTGAACTTGAATACAAGTTGTCTCTTTTTTTCATCAGTATCGTTTAAAGGAACACTCATAAATGCTCATGTATCTCATCTATTATTGGTTCTTATATCAGAATCAAATAAACCTCATAATTTTTCTTGGTATGCTATTTTATCTAAATCAAAATAATCTGATAAATTACTATTATTATTAGTTCTGCCTGATTTTAATTCTAAGGTATTTGGTTCTTTTATATGAGTTTTAATAAATATATTAACTTTTATGTCTCTATTTGATTTAGAAACTCCAGTTAAAACTAAATCATTAAAAATGAAATCATTTTCTTGCAAATCATCATCTCATTCAAAATCATTAAAATAAATAACATTTGTATTTCCAGATATACCTGAAAAATATGTTGGTAGTTCTTTTACAAAATCAATGTATCTTTTTTAACCTTTAATTAAATTAAAGGTTAAATCATAAATATGTAAATTATCTGTTGTTATTAATTCATCTGAATCTTTTATATCACTTAGCAATGGTTTGGTATCTTGTTTTGCTTGACCATCTATTTTTTTATGTTCAGAAACTTTTGGTTCTGGATAACTACAACTTATTGAAAATAAAAAAGTTGAAACGCTTAATAGACTTAATAATTTAAATTTCTTTTTCACAATAACCTCGATATATATATATAGAATTATGTTTATTATACATTTTTTTATTAAAAACTTATACTATTTGCAATCATTTTGAAAATAACGTTTTTAAACAGATACAATATCAAAAAATATGCAATAAAATTGCTATTTTCAACTTTATTGCATATTAATTAAAACACCTTTATTTTCAAAAGGTTTTGGATTTTGACCAAATAAACTTGATGCTAAATTAGGATAATCAATAAAAGGATTTCTTATAGTTGTTTCTTTAAATGTTTCATTATTTCTGTTTATATCAAACATATCAACTGGGTCTTTTGAATTTCAATTAAGATATGTTAATAAGTAATGTTCTTTAATATTTGGAAATACATCAGTTAAAATAGAATTTCCATTACTAATATTTTTATCAAAATAGCTTGATGCAAAATATAGATATGCTCTTGCTATATCTCCTTTAAATGCATCAATAACTTCAAAGACTTTTTCCCCTAAAGAATTAGTCCCACTTTTTGAACCATTTTGCGATGTAGATGTAATATTTGTTACATCATCATGAGGAAAGTTTGCTCTAACTGCGTTCACTTTAATATCAGAAGGTCATACAAATGTCGGATCATTTCTTAGTGGTTCAACTTTACTAAATCAAGATTGTGGAATAACATGTTCTCTATTAGTACCAGAACCTTCATTTCTTCCATCACCTCCTTTATAAGTTGTATATATATAAGGGTCGTTTCCTTCAGGATTTTCTGAATAAATATCTAAAATAGAACCATCTTTTTCATAATAATTATCTTTAAAAGCACTAGAATTATTATAAAAAGTAGGTAAATCATTATAAGATTTAATTGAATGTCTTTTAGATTTTTGAATTTTGTTTAATTCTTTCCATAAATCTAGACCATATAAACCATTAGCACTAGCATAGTAGTTGTTATTTGCATCATAAACATAATTTGATTCATTTACAGAAGAAGGATTTATGTGAGTTGTAACAGATGATTTAATTGTTGTTTCTTGTTCTTGATTTTTAACTTTGTATTTAACTTTAATTGTTTGTTTTGCTCCAGTTTTTAAATCAAATTTAGATTTAAATGTTAAATTAGAAAGTGATATATTACCCTTATCAAATAAAGCAATTTTATATTCAAATTCAATAAAATCTCCCATAATTTCATAATCAATAAACGAACTTATTCTCTGTTGATTTCTTTCATTTATATATGTGGGATTTTTAGCATTTGCTAATTGATATGAGCTTAATGATAGATTGGTTGAAAAAACATCTAGTTCACTTCTATTACCTAAGTTTTTTCAATCCACACGAACTGTTCCTTTAGGTTGAATTAAAACTTTTTTACCTACGCGATCAAATATAAAAACACTTTCGTTTTTAATTGAATTACTTAATAATTCATTTGAAATTAAATCAATTATGTTGTTACCTTTTTCAATACCAAATAAATCTAAATCATTTGCTTGATTAACTTCTATTTCAAGTTCTGCTTCAGGAGTTTTTTCTGGATTCATTACCTTAGTTGTATTATCATTACTTGGTGTTTGTTCTGAGTTTGTTTGTTTACATGAAACAACAAAAGCAATAGGACTTATACTTAAACTAAGTAAAATATTTATCAATTTAATTTTTTTCATAATTTCCTCTTATAATAATTTTATAAAATTTATAAAAAAATAGATGCAAAAAGCATCTATTTAGAAATTATTCAACTGAAACTTCAGCACCAGCTGCTACTAAATCAGCTTTAATTTGTTCTGCTTCTTCTGCTTTGACGTTTTCTTTAATTGTAGCAGGTAAAGCATCAACTATTTTTTTGGCTCCCATTAAGTCAAGTCCTAATACAGCTTGAACAGCTTTAATAACTGGGATTTTCTTTCCACCATCTGATTTTAAAACAACTTTGAAACTTGTTTTTTCCTCTGATCCGGCTTCTGCAGGAGCAGCAGCAACTGCCATAGCAGCCATCGGGTCAATTCCAAATGCTTCTTTCATTGCTTCTACAAGTTCCATAACTTCTTTAATTGACATTTCTTTTAATGATTCAATAAATGTTTCTTTTGTTAATTTTGACATAATTTAATTCTTCCTTTCTTATTTTATTTTTATAGTTAATTATTCTGATTTACCTTCACTATACATTTTAAGAGATAAACCAAGTTGTTGTAGTGGAGACATCATTGAACGTGCAAGTATTGTAAGTGCTTCTTCATATGTAGGAAGTGTAGCAACATCTTTTACACCTTGTGTATCAATAACTTTACCTTCAAATGTTCCAGCTTTAATAACCATTAGTTTATGTTTTTTAGCAAATGATGCTAATAATTTAGCAGCAGACATTCCATCTTGATTAGAAAAAACAAATATGTTCGGTCCTACTAAATATTCATCTAAATCAGCAAAACCTGTTGCTTGAGCTGCTAGTTTAAATAAACGGTTTTTGTAAACTTTAACTTCTAATCCTAATTTACTTGCTTCATTTCTAAATAATTCTAATTCAGAAACAGTTAAACCACGATATTCAGCAAAAGCAATTGCTTGAGAATTTTTAATTTTTGCTGTTATTTCTTGAACAACTTCTCTTTTAGCTAATTTGAATTTTGATTCTGACATTTTAGCCTCCTTTCAAAATTATTTGCAATACAAGAAAATAAGTCATACACTTGGTAACATTATTAAGCTTAGCCGTTACTGTCTTTATGTATTGCTTATATATTATAATAAAAAAACAAAATTATGTAAATTTATTTTTAATAGAAAAAACTAGGTATACCTAGTTTTGAATTATACTAATTTGTCAAAGATATCATCACCTGTTTCTAAAACTACTTCTGCTCCAAAGTTTCTTGCAACTATGTTTCCTAAAGTTCCTAAACCATTAAAGTTTGGTAATACTTTTGGATTTTTAAATGATTTTGAAAAAATTGTTGCAGGTAGTAATTCTCTAGTATGGTTAAATCCTGGATATAAAGGATCATTACCATGATCTGAAGTCATTATTAATAAATCATCTTGGTTCATTGCATTAATTAATTTTGCTAATTTAACATCTAAGTCTGCAATATTTTGTGCATAACCGTGAACATTTCTACGGTGTCCATAATGTGAATCAAATTGTACTAAATTAGTAAAAATTAATTGATTTTCACTTTGTTGTTGAGCAAGTTCAATGGTTAAATCCATTCCATGAGCATCACCTTCGCTTGGTATATGCCTTGAAATTCCTTGACCTACAAAAATATCATTTATTTTACCTATTGAAATAACTTCAATTCCTTGTTCTTGTAATTTATTTAAAATCATTTCTCTTGGTTTATTTGCATAATCATGACGATTAAAAGTTCTTGTAAAATTACCAAAATCTCCTATATATGGACGAGCAATAATTCTTCCTACATTTCATTCTGGTTTTGACGAACAAATTTCTCTTGCTGCTTTAGCATATCTATATAAATTATCTAAACCTGTTCACTCTTCGTGAGCACATATTTGCAATACTGAATCTAAAGATGTATAAACAATAATTGCTCCTCTTTCTTTTTCTTCGTGAGCTAATTCATTAATTATATCTGTTCCTGATGATGATTTATTTCCTACAATAGGTCTTCCATCAAACGCTTTTGATAATTCATCAATTAATTCTTGAGGAAATCCGTTTTCTGAAAAAGTAGGGAATGGAACCATTGTTTTAATTCCCATCATCTCTCAGTGTCCTGCTAATGTATCTTTTGCATTTGAAACTTCTTGAACTTTAGCAACATACGCTAATGGTTTAGAAACATAATAATTTCCGTTTAAATCAGTAATATTACCAATTCCTAATTTTTTTCATGTATCTATTTTAAATTCTTCTGCCATCGATGCAGATCTAATAGTATTTGCTCCTGCATCGCCAAAATGTTTTTGATCTCTATCTGGCCCTATTCCCAAACCATCTGTTACTATCATAAAAATACGTTTAAATTTTGCCATTATTTCTCCTAATTTATAAATAAAGTAATTTATAATTGTATTTTACTCTTTTTTTATAAATTAATATATATTTTACAAATTAATGGAATTAATTCTTTAAAAATTTAACAATTTTTGCATAATAATTATATTACTTTAATATAATTAATTTATATAGTCAAAAGAAAGGAAAGAATGAAAAAAGTATTAATTTTAGAAGGTAATTTAGTTAAAGACCCAAATATTTCATATACTCATGCTACATTAAATGTTTTAGATGAATATCTTTTAAATTCAAAAGAATATGAAGTACAAAGATATGACTTAAACACAACTCATTCAGAAACTTATTTAACAAAAAATAATATTCCTAATTATTGAAATGAAATAGATGCAGATTTTTGAATCAACAAACTTAAAGAAACTGATTTATTAATTTTATCTAGTTCAATGGTAAATTTTGCAAGTCCTGTTGTTGTAAAAAACTTTATTGATAGTATTTGTGTAGCTGATAAAACTTTTTCTTATAAATATTCTAAAAAAGGTCATGCAATTGGTTTATTAACTAATTTAAGTGTAATCTTAATAACTTCTCAAGGAGCTCCAGAAGGTTGATATCAATGAGGTAATCATAAAGAATGATTAAAAGGAACATTTAATTTCCTAGGTGCTAAATCAATTAAGACATTATCTATTGATGGAACAAAAGTAAAACCAATTTCAGATATCAAACCAATTCAATATGCTCAAGATATTAAAAAAAAATTAATTGAATTAATTAAATAGAATTAACACCAAATCTGGTGTTTTTTGTTTTTTTTAAAATACCTTTAATTTTTATATAATTAAAATATACAAAAAGGAATAACTATGAAAATAAAACAACAAACTAAAAAGAAAATATTAAGCATTTTAATGATGTGCAGTTCTGGAATATTATCTTCAAGCATTGTTTCTTCGTGTATAACAGATACAAATGAAGAAAAAAAATATCAAATAAATAGTATTAGAATCACAAATGTTACACATAATTCTGCAGAAATTGAACTTGGTTTCTTATTCGTTAAAACAGAACAAGTTCCAAATTTAAACATTAAATTAAATGATTCATCAAACTTAATAAGTTATACTAATTATGATAACCAAAGCAAAACAATGCTATTTAGGTTAAATAATTTACAAGAAAATTCAACATATGTGCTTGAAAAAATTTATGATGGGACTAATGAAATAGATTTTTCAAATATTTCTGGTAATAAATCATTTACAACTTTAACTAATAATAATGGTAGTATCTTACCACCAAATGATAATCCAACCAATCCTATTCAACCAAATCCTACCCCTACCCCAATACCTAAAAAAGAAAGTAATTATATTATAAATAATTTTCAAGTTTCTAATATAACTCATAATTCTTCATTAGTTAAAATGGTTTTTTCTAAGTTTCAAAATATAAGTCCAACAAATTTTGAATTTATTTTTGTTAATAATAAGAATAATGAAAAATCAATAATAACAAATCCAAGAGTTAATACTCAAGATAAGTTAGTTGAAATTCAGCTAAATAATTTACAAGAAAATACAACTTATACAATAAATTCTTTAAAAATTAACAATGAAATAGTTGATTTATCTAATTTAAAAATTAAAAGTTTCAACACCACAAGAAATAATCCCAACAATAATCAGCCAACTCCATTAGAAGATAATATTAGCAACTTAAATTTTGGAAATATAACTCATAAGAAGGTTAATATAGATGTTATTTTAAATAGAAGTTTTGAAAATTCGGATAATTTAATTTTAGAACTTGTTAATAAATCAAATAATAATACTATTTCATATAGTAATTCAACATTAACAAGTAGTAATACCAAAACTTTTAATATTGTTAATTTAAATCCTAATACAACTTATGAAATTAAAAACATTATTCTTAATGGTAAGAATTTAACTATAAGTTCTAATATTACAAAAACTTTCACGACAAATCAAGAACCTCAAGATTCCTTTGTTGTTTCATCTATTGAAACAACAGGTACAAAAAATACACAAACATATGTTAAGGTTAATTTTTCACAACATCAATTAGGAGATGAAGATAATAAAAAATTTTCATTAGTTATTAATGATCAAACATATACTACTAGTTCGTATAATAATGAACCATATGTTTTATTTTTTGTTTCTGGTTTAACTAGAAATACAACATATAATATTTCAGGTTTATCAATCAATAATAAAAATGTTCCTTTAGTTGGAAATAAAACTTTTAAAACAACTGATAATGACCTTGAAGAACGAAGATCGGCAAGTCCTACTAGTGAATTCCAAAGAACTCAAGCATATCCTGTTTCAAGTAGTAAAAATAAATATTATGATGAACCATCTAACATCCAAAATAAAGATTATGTATTAACTCAAACAACAGATTATCAAAATTATTTAAATTCAAGTAATAAAAAAATTACTTATTCAAATGATTCATTAGATCAATATACAAAAGTTCCAAGAGTTGTAAATGGTAGTTTTAATAATGAAAATACTGCATTAACAGTTGAATTAGAAATACCTAACCCACAAAATAACACATATACGCTTGAATATGAAAAAACATCAGACAACAACACTAAAACAACCTTGACAGTTTCATTAAATAAAACTGAAAATAAATTTAATGCAAATATAACAACTACTCCGGGTGATGCAATTAAAATTACTAAGTTATTATCGAATAATCAAGAAGTGCCTAAGTTTAACAAAGCATTTAATACTTATTTTGAAACTATAGTTACAGGAACTAAATCAAATAACTTTACCTTTAAGCATTTTAAAAACTGGGAATTATTAGATGCAAATACATTAGGCACAAAATGAAAATTAGATCCTCAAATATTTACAAAAGATAATTCTAATTCATTTCCTACTTTTTATTGAAAATACCAAAAAGTAGACGGAACAATTGATTATGCTAAATTTAATACTAGAAATTCTACTCATCAAATAAAAGCAGAAGTAGAAAAAAATCAATATGCTAAATCATTAGGTATTTATTATGAAGAAAACAATAAAAAATATCGTGTAATTGACAATACTTTATTAGAACCTAAAATTCCTAATAAAAATTCTTCTAGTGTATCAAGGCTTATTGATATCAATTCAATAAGTGTATCTAATAATACAGTAACTGTTAACTTCAATAAATCTGTTACACAAGAACAAGACTTAAAAGTTTTAGTTAAATCTGTCAATCCACTTCAACCATGATCAAAAATTATTACATTAAATAAAAATGGACAAAGTGGAACTTTTGAAACGGGTCAATTACAAACAAATATAAAAAATTACATAATCACTCATTCTTTATTAGATAATCAAGAAAGTATTTATGATTTAGATAGCAAATATAAATTCATTAAACCTCTACCATTCAATGAAGTTGTTTTAAATGATTTTAAAGTTATTGGTGATGAAGAAAAAAGAATTTTATATGGATCTTCAAAATTTGATATAACTAGTTCTAATATTGAATATCTAAAAGATAAATGATTTGAATTTACATTTGAAGCTGAAGTTCCTGCAGATAAACAAGAAACATATAATTCTTATTATGTTAAAAATCCTAAAATTATTGTTCCTTTTGATAAATTAAACAAATTCATTTTAAAAGGTTTTATAGACAGAGTTAAATATAAATTAACAGGTGTTAAAGTTTTAGAACCATATACTACTGATGTATATGTTAATGTTAATTTTACTAACAATTCAGAACAATACAATTTTGTTAAATACTTTAACTATGATTTATATAGTGAAATGTTAGACAATGACACTAGTGTCTTAAATGTGCAAAATAGTGAATTAATAACAAATAAAAAGAATTTAACTACTACCGATTTAAGAAATATTTCTTTAAGTTCTGAAAGTAAAAATAGCATTCCTTATTCAATTCAGAATATGTATTCATGAATTAATTATAAATACGAATTATATTACAGAAATGCTAGAGATTTTAATAAACACACAGTTAAAAACTTTAAATTAATTGATGAAAATAATCAAGAAATTAAATTAAAAAGTATTGTGGGAAGAGAATTATTAAGTAACAAAAAACCTGTTTTAAATGACACACAAACTAATGCTTCTATCACAAAAGATTTATCTAAATTTAATAATTTAGAAAATCTAAATGATAAAGATGTTTTATTTAATTTTATTTTTGAATTAGATCCTACACATAAGGTTTTAAGTAATTCTGCAACTACTTCTCAAAGTGCTAAAACATATGTAATGGTTCCTGTTTCATATAAAAAGATTAAAGAAACAAGAACTATAGACAATTCTGTATTTAATGTTGTTCATGGTTATGATGATTTTGAAACAAGTAATTTATATCATAAGATTTTAAACACTATGTTTAGATTTAAAGTTTCATTAAATAATAATGATTTAAAATTAGAAATTATTGCAAAAGATGAGCAAAACACTAAAATATTTGATTTTAAACCCGACCATAACTTATCATTGATAAATTCTGCTTTTTTAGGAAATCATGATTTTTATGTTTTTTATAAAGAAACACCAAATGTTGAATTAGACTTTACTGAAAAAGCAGTTGGAGATAATTTAATTGCAGGGCCAAATGAAAAAGCTTCATATAGAGAAGGAAGTTGAGTTCATATAAACAATTCATATGAACCTTTATTTGGTAAATTCAGTAAATTAAAAGATGAATCTAAAACTTCTATTAGATTATTTGAAGAAAATAAATCAAAAGTTATCACAGATTTAAGACAAAGAAGTTTCGCCTTCCAATCTAGAGACGGAACATGATTAATGTTAGGTAAAGTTAAACCAAACGATGACACAGATTTTAGATTTTATATAACCTCAAATGAACACGTAGCTGATAATAATAATATTTTAAGTTATAAAAGAGATCCAAACAATCCATGGGTTACAAGACAAGCAGCACACACTGACATAAAAGTCCCAGTGATTATTAATCAAAATCAATATAATCAAAATAATACTTATCCAATAGTTGATTCTAATAACCTTCGGTTTGGTTTCTTTGATATAAACATAGAAATTATAAATAACTTTAATAATGAACGTTTCTTCCCTGAAAATAATGAATTCAAAGATAATCAAGGTAATTCTTTAACTGGAAACTTAAAAAATAGAACAGCTGATCTTGTTTATGCTATAGCAGACTTTTCATTTATTTTTAAAAATTTTGCTATTAATAACGAAGATGGTTGAAGATGAAATGGGCAAACATTAACTGATACAGAAAAGAGTGTAATTAAATATATTCATAATTGAATTAAACTTCCAATGATTAAAGCGACAAATCAAACACTTGTATTAGATGATTATGTTAATTTAAATGCATATATTGCAACATTTCCTGCTATTTTATCTGATAATAAAGATTCACCTGCTTTCCCTTCTGGAATAACTAACTTTGCACATCAATCGACTAAAAGGTATCGTGAATATCTTTTAGGTAGTTCAATTAGACCATTAACAGATATATTTTACTTACCTAAAAAAAGCGGTGATCGTGCTGGTTCATTTAGTACTAATTCAGTTTCATATAGTACAAATACTGTTGACTTAGGTGGTGGTTCTTCTGGTACATCATTATTTGATAATGAAGGTAACTTACTTGGTTATATAGTTAGTGGACATAACCCTGATAACAATAAAGAAACTGAAGAAACTTTCCAAATGTTTGTTATAGACCAACATGCCAAATCATATTTTGGAAATGGTACTACACCATTAGGTAATACATCATTTTATGAAAGAATGAGAATGCTATCTTATTACTACCCAGAATGATTTGATCCTATTAATTTTACTAACAAACCAAAACACTATTAATAAAAATACACAAGTTCTTGAACTTGTGTATTTTTATATTTTTTAACGAGGTAATCTAGCAGGGAAGATATCTTTGTTGTTTTCAATATTACTCTTTGAAAAAACAATAACTTCACTTCCATCTGTTTTTCAGAAAATAAATGTATATGATTTACCGTCTTCTAACTTGTTTTCGTCTGTAAATTGTCATCTCAACGGAAATTCTGCACCTTCTTTTGCTGTTGTCAAACTTTTTTTAATAACTACTGGTTTCACCAGTGTGTTATTATTAGAAGAAATAACTTCAGCTGCAAAAGCATTTCAATCACCAGTTGCATCTTTTACAGGAGATAAATGTAAACTAATATGGAAAACACCATCACGATCTAAGTTATTTGAACCTGTTTGAGCTGGAAATAATAATGTTCTTGTTTTTACATTACCACTAAATTTAGCAATACCATATTCAGTGAAATCTATATCTCCAATTCTATTTTGAATTTCTTTTCTGTCTTCAGATGTCTTAGGTTTTTCTTTGGCATGTCTTTCTTTTGTTTGTTTAGTTTCATAATCTGAACAAGAAGAAGAAATTGTAGAAATACCTATTCCTAAACTAGTTATAATCCCGATGTTTTTTAAATATTTTTTTAATATCATATTATATATAATCCTTTTCTATAATTAACATGTATATGTTACACATTTTTTAATAATTCAAATAATAAAATATAAAAAGTGAATTTTTTTATTTAAAATAACTTTAAAATTAACTTTTTATATTATTCTTTTTCAAAGGGTTTTTCAAATTCTGTGAAAATATCAGGTAATTCATATTTACTTGGTCACAATCTGTTATTTCTTTGCAATTTATATGCAAATGAATTTTCGTTATAATCATTAAGTTCACCCATAAAATTCATCCGTTGAGAATTTAAAATAAATCCTCCAGAAAACAATCCACCTAAACCTATATGAATACCATATATATTTCCTTCATCATCATAAAAACCTCCTGAGTTTCTGAGTTAATTAAGATAAAAAGACGAATAACCCTATGAAATAGGGAAATTCGTCTTTTTATATATCTAATTTACTATGTATAAAATCTGTGAATTTTTTAATTAATACATAATTCTGAAAATCTTTTTTGTTATTTTCATTTGTTTCAAATAATGTCTCTATTATTTTGTTATCAACCTTTTTAACTATTTTGTTAGCTGTTAATATAGCTTTAATAAAGTTATCAGTTGTTATTTTAAAATCAATAAGTCCTGCATCTTTTTTAAATGACTCATTCAATAAGTGAATTATTGTCTTAATTATTACTAAAGATAAATAACACAAGATAAAGTGACCTTTAATATGAGAATTGGTTCATACATATACAGGTCTTACTTTTAACGCTGTTTTTAATGTTCTAAAATTTTCTTCAATTCTTCATTGGTTTTGGTAAATTTGAACTACTTCTTGTGGTGTTAAATCAGTTCTATTTGTTTCATATACATAAATACCATCGAACTTTTTATCTTCTAAGACTTTTTCACAATTTAGTTCAAAATCACTACGACCTATTTGTTTAAAAAACTTATATTTTTTTGAAGCAAACATTTGTTCACCTCTAACAATTCCGTCTTTATTTTGTCTTTTCTCAAAATTATTTATGAGTATTTTACGATCTTCTCTATCTTTAATTGCTCTTGATTTTGAATAAGTAATAATTCTTCTTCTAGTTTTCCCGTTAAATCTTTTGTTGTTTCATAATGACTTATATTCAATTTCTTTATATCTAAATTCAGAATTACCAACATAACCGTTTTGATCTAAAATATAGTTCTTAAATTCAGCGCTTCCTGACTTTGCTCTATATGAAATAATAAAATTTATACCTAAATCTTCTAAAAAACGAATATTTCTATTTGTGGACATACCTTTATCAGAAATAATGGTTATGTTATTAATTTGATAAGTTTGTTTTAAGTCTAAAATAAAAGGGATAAAAGTATTTGGATCTGCTGTATTTCCTTTGAATAATTTCATATGAATTGGTATTCCATTAATATCAGTTGCCATACCCAAAACAACTTGGTCTTCTTTAAATTTTCCGTCTTTTGAATAACCAGGAAATCTCAATCCATCTCTTTGAAAAGTTTCAAAATAAACAGTTGACGAATCAAAGAAAACAAGTTCAATTTCTCTGTTAGTAATTTTACTTAATTTATTGTTTAAGTTCTTTAAAATACCTTTTTCATTTTCTACTAATACATCTAAAAGAGAATAAAATGCATCTTTTTGTGATTTTATTGTATTAATAAAGTTATCTTTAATTTCAAAATTTCTAATGATACTATTTGAATTAATTATTCTAGAAGCAATGCAATATTCTAAAATTGATTTTAAATCCTTATGCTTGGTTTTTGATATCGATTCAAAGATTTGTAGTTTGTCTATAAATTTATAAATAACTTCTATTCCATAGTTAATTGAATTAACTGTAATTTTTTGATTTTGAATAGAATTTAGTAATTCTTGTTTAACGAAATCTTTTTCCATATCTTCTGTAAGTTCTTTTGCTTTTGTTTTTAAAATAGAAATAACATCAGGATTAATTTGTTCTAATTGTTCTAACCAACCCAAACCAATTTGTTTCTTAGTACCAGCACCATAACCACCAGAAATTCCAGCAAAAATATATATTCCTTTTGCTCTTTTGCTTTTTCCAATTATGTAATTATTCACTTTCATATAATAATTATACATTGTAATCATAGTATTCAAAACAAAAAATAAAAATTTCTATATATGTATACATATATAGATTCTAAAAAAATTAAAAATTTGGTCTTCAACTCAGAAACTCAGGATAAAATATAAAAAGTGAATTTTTTTATTTAAAATAACTTTAAAATTAACTTTTTATATTATTCTTTTTCAAAGGGTTTTTCAAATTCTGTGAAAATATCAGGTAATTCATATTTACTTGGTCACAATCTGTTATTTCTTTGCAATTTATATGCAAATGAATTTTCGTTATAATCATTAAGTTCACCCATAAAATTCATCCGTTGAGAATTTAAAATAAATCCTCCAGAAAACAATCCACCTAAACCTATATGAATACCATATATATTTCCTTCATCATCATAAAAACCTGTTCCTGATGACCCAGATCCAAGTTGATTAACATCTCCACTTCGGGTATCTTTAAAAGTTCTCATAACTGTATAAATATCAGTTACACCTTTATCTACGTCAGAACCTTCATTTATAATTCCTGCAAAGTAATTAAATCTAGCTTGTATATTTCTAGCACCTGATACTCTTGGTCCTGGGAAAGATGATGCATATAAGGTTACAAAACTTTGTCCTTTTATGTATCTACCTTTTTTAGAAATTTTATTTGGTTTTAAAGTCATTCAGTCATTAAGGTGTTTAGCCATATAAAACTTATCAGTTTTATTATTACTGTTTATGTTAGCATTATAATAATCAACTAATTCTTTGATGTTAATCTTAAATATTTGTAAATCTGCTTCACTTCTTTTAGTTGAATTAGTTCCATAAACAGGTGTACCATCTAGTTTAAAAGATTTTGTTGCTTCTCATTCAAATTGTGTTTTTAAATTAATTGAATTTCTTGGTAATCAATATGTGCTTACATCATTTTTATCTACATGATCCTTAGGTGAGATAGTAGTTTCACTGTAACCCAGAGGAACATGACGATTTGTTCCTACATAAAATTCATAATCATTTGGATCACTAGGTTTAACTTTCCCTATTAATCAAACTGTACCATAGTTGCTTCCAAATGATTTTTTTACTACCTCATTTAAGATTTGATCATCATTTAAATGAGTTGTAGTTCTTCATTCCATAGCATCAAATTTGATTTGTTCTTCGTGATTAATAGATTTGAATTCATTTTTGCGATCAAATAAAAAACCATCTAATCTTAAATAATTATTTTTGTGTTGAACTTCATTAACATATAAAAACTTATCTGTTTCATTGTCATCAATATACATTATTGATGTGTAATTTTGTGCTTTTTCTATAAATGTTGAAGGAGTTTGAGATAAATTATGTATATAAATATCTTTGTTAATTACACCTGTTCTTGCTTTTAATTCAATTACTAGCTCATCATTTATAATAGATACTTTTGCTTTAATTCTTTGATTTATTAAATCTTCTAATTGTTGATCTGTTAGTGTAGGTCTTGCTTGTTTATTGTTTTCAAAACCTAAAAACAATGCTTTATATAATTCTTCTCAATTTTGAATAAAATCAATTTTTATATTATCAATAGTTTTATTAGGAGAATTGTTTAATTTGTTATATGAAAATGATATTCCATATGCATTTTGGTTATTCGTTCAATAACTTAAATTAATATTATTAGAAGAAGCAAAGAAATTAAAGTTTATAATAGCTTCTTTATCAGCATTTAAATTTTTAAAATTATTTAATTTCTTTTTAATAATATATGTAGTTTTATCAAGTGATTCTTGAAATTCTTTCTGAGCATAATTTTCTATTATAGTTCCATAATTATAATTAACATTACCTAAACTATAATTTATAGTATCTTCTTTTGCTGTTTTAGGATAACCATAGTCACCTTCTTGGAAAAGGTGATATTTTTTCTGTAATTCTTTTAAATAAAATTTATTTAAATTTACATAATTAGTGTAGTTAAAATCTAAATTTCCTGTTTTATTTATTAATTTATAGTCATTTCCATCTTTTTGTTTGTTAAACATTTCACTAACAGTAGTTATTGAACTTCCTGTGTTTGTATGGTTAGTAAAACTAGATCCTATTGCATCTTGAAAGACTATATTTGATATATTAATATCTTCAAATAAAATTTTATTTCCTAATAAATTAATATTGTTAATATCAAAAGTTGTAACTGGTCTTAAATTATGTTTATGCACTATTTCTATTGTTCTTAATTTCCATTGAATGCCAGGAGTTAAATTTTTAAATTCAAACATCTTTAATTCATCAAAATTTAGATAAACATATTTATTATTTTCAACTCTTTGGCTTCTTGGTTCTCAATCATAGCCTGTCGACCTGTTGTATACTCTTTGTTGTTCAGGTGTATCTTTTGGAATGCTTTCTTGAAAAGTGTCTACAAAGGTTAATTTAAAATATTTTTCTTTTAATTGTTTTAAATCATTATCATTTAAATTGACATTAATTGAACCTAAAAAAGTATTATATACACCTTGTTTTTTTGCAAATTGTACTTTTGTAATTGTTGGATTTAAATTGTTAATATTTAAATCCAATGAAATATTTTGACTTACTTGTAAATATTTATGTCCCTGTAAATCAAATGTATCAGTTAGATAATATTTATTAAAACTATAGTCAAACTTTTCTAAACCATTAGTGATTTTGATTTGATTGTTTTGAACTATACCTTGTAATGTAATATCGCTACGATATGCATTTATATCAGGTTTAAAAGTAATTAGATATTTATCATTATTATTTAAATTACCAGATACACTTATTAAAAGATCATGACCTACTGAAAAAATAGAATTAACTATAACTGAATTATTAGAGCTAGTTTTTGCTAATGATTCAATTGAGGAATTGAAATTTACTATTTGATTATTGTAATTAATGTTACTAATGTCATTACTTTCATTATCATCAACTTGTACTATTAAATATTGGGAATTTCCGTCATATTTAGTTTTATATATTTTATTATTGTAATTAAATGAAAAATCTTTATATTTATCATTAGATAAATTATTGAATTCAAATAATAAACCCTTCTTTATTCCAATATCCATTTTTTTAATATTTGTAATATTTAATTGTGTTTGAGGTTTAAATTTAGCGACCAAACTTTCATAATCACTAAAACTATCCATTAAATCATAATTAATTGTTTCATTATTAGTTATTTGATTTAAAGTAGTAAAAGATTTATTTAAATGATTAATATCTATATTTTGGTTATTTATAGATATTGAATTTATTGTATAGTTTGTATTTGGTTTTAAATTATTTAAACTATAAAATAATCTATTGTTTGAAATTGTATATCCTGAATTAATTTGATGTAAATTATTAGATTCTGAATAATTTATAATTATCTTATTACTTACATTTTGATTAAACTCTAAATTTAAATTAACAGAATTACTTGAAATGTTTGAAAAAATATCTTGATTTAAAATTCTTATTTCTGATGGTTGAACTGGGGTTTCATTTGATGAAATATTAGAATCAGGATTCTTTATAGGTGGGTTTTTTGGTTCTTCTATTTGATTGTTAGGTTGTTTCAGTGTTCTAAAATTAATGGTTTTACTAATTTTGTTTAAGTTAAAAGGTATATGATTATAATAAATATTTTTTAAGTAATATATAGTATCTGGAGTTAAATTACTAATGTCAAAATATATCTTATTATTCTGTATTCTAAAATAATTTTGTTTAAAAGGTGCTTCTTGATTTTTTGAAATTTCTAATGTATAAGATTCATTTTCATTAATTTTGTCTACTTCTAAAACTACTGTAGCATTATTTGGTGTTATGTTTAAAAAATCAATTTTTTTTATTTCTTGTGCTTTTGGTGTTAAAAAACGTGAATTTTTGTTTTGATTAATTCCTTCAACTATGTTTGAATATCTTATATTATGTATTGTATATAAAGTATCAGGTAATAAATTATTTAAAATAACTTCATTACTCTCTTTATTAAAATCAAAGGTTCGTTCAAAAGATTCTCTTGTAGTTTCATCTATTTCTAAATCCACTGATCCATTTCCATATCTATGATAACTTACTCGACCAAATTCAACTGTGAAAGTATTGTTAGTAAACTCTGAACTTACAGCAAAATTAAATGTTAATTTAGCATTATCTGAATTAACTTCATTAATTTTGAAATTTAAAAATCTAATGCCTTTTGTAAGAAAACTATTTTTCGCTGAATTTAAGTTTAATCTAAAATTAGATAAACTAAATCTAGTAAATTTATATTCTGTTGCTGGAAATAAATTTTCATATTCTAAAATAATTCCTAATTCATTTTTTCTTATTCTAACAGGAGTTTTATTTTCATTTAATACAAATTGATTAACATTTAGTTTATCATCTGGAAAATTTGGGAAATTTTTTAGTAAAAAAGACAACTTGTATTCACTTTCAAAAACCATTTCAATATTATCGTATGAAAATTCTTTAATAGAATTAACACAAGATATCAAGGATACAGTTGATATAGGTGATACCCCTAGTAGGAATAATAATTTATTCTTTTTGGAAAATTTTGACATAATGCTCCTTAAATCAAAATAGCTAGCGTTTGCTAGCTTTTCTTATTTTTCAAAAGGTTTAATAAATTCATTGAAAATATTTAGCATATCATATTGTTTTGGTCATAGACGATGTCTTCTTTGTATCATATATGCAAATGATTTATCATTATAATCATTTAAATCACCCATAAAATTCATTCTTTGTGAGTTTAATAAATATGAACCGTTTCCTCCATCACCTACTTTTCCTGCATGAATTGATAAGAAATTACCTTCATCATCATATAAACCTGTTCCAGATGAACCACCTTGGAATTGATGATATGCTTCAATATCTGTATCTAAAAATGATCCTCTAAAATAAATTTGATCTGATCTACCATAACCATATTGACCAAAATCATCTCAAGCAAATGAAGAAAGATAATTATGTCTCATTTGAATATTACGTTTAGAAGTACCTGTTGTTGAGCCTGGGAAGCTAGAAGTATAAGCAGTAAAGAATTGATCTTTTTTAATATACTTTCCTTTATTAGATACTTTAATATCTTTTAAATTCAATCAATTAGCTATATGCTCAGCAGATTTAAATTTTGCATCAGTTGGGTTTCCATTTTTATGTCTATTATAATAATCAACCACTTCTTTAATATCTATTTCTACTATTTGTAAATCTGCACTGCTTCTTAATTTTGCATTTGAACCATGTCTTGGAAGTGGGTTAGCTAAGACTTCAGTTCCATCTATTCTTTTATTACCTTGAGAAGCTTCTCATTTAAATCTTGTATGAACGTTTCATTGACCAAAAGAACTAAAATACAATGAAGTATCAATTGGAGAATCGTGATCTTTAGGTGCTGATAAAGACATAGGTCCATAAGTTGGAACATGACGATTTGTTCCAAAGTAATATTTATAATCATTTGGGTCGTTTGGTTTTACTTTCGAAATCATTCATCCTGTTCCGTAGTTAATACCTATAGACCTGTCAATTACTTTTTTAAAAATTTCATTGTTAAATAATGGATTACTTTTTGTTCTTCAAGTTGATACTTCTATATTAAATTTTTCATTTTGAAGCAATGGATATTTATTTTTAGGAACAAAATTTGAATTAGCATCAAATAAAAAACCATCTATTTTTAGTTTATTAGTATCAATATTTTTATTTTCATATGTTAATTTATTTGATTCATTTTGATTTTCTACATACATTATTGATAAATAATTATATGCTCTTTCAATATATGTTGATATTTCTTGAGAAAGGTTGTGTAAGTAAATTTGATCATTGATTACACCGTTTCTTGCTTTTAACTCAAATACAAGTTCATTATTTTCTATAGAAACTTTTACTTTAATTCTTTGGTTCATCAATTTTTCTAATTCTTGAATATCTAATTCATTTATTGATAAATCATTTTTTTCTATTTTGCTATTATGTCCTTTATAGATTTCATCTCATAATTTAACAAAATTAATTTCTAAATTATCGATTGTTTGATTAGGTTGACTTTTAAGATAATCTAATGAAAAACTAACTGTATATGCGTTTTGATTTAAATATCAATAATCCATATTAGTATTTTGTGGATTGGCAAAAAAGTTAAAATTAATAATGGCATCTTTTTCAGGAGTTAAATTGTTAAAGTTTGCTAAACTTTTTTTGATTTTATATGTGTTTTTGTCATTATGTTCATAAAATTTCTGATCAAAGTTTTCTATAACAACACCTCAGTTATAACTTTTATTATTAAAAGTAAATTTTTTAACTTCTTCTTTTAAGTTCATTGTTGAATAATCATTATATAGATCAAATAATTTTTGAGTTGAACTTAAATAATGTTTATTTAACTCTTTATAGTTATGATAATTTCAATCAATTGTTAAATTAGTATCATCATTTTCTATTCTATTATCTAATTCTTGTTTAGTAATATTATTATTAGAAGTATTAGATTGATTATTAGTGTTTGTGAAATTATTTGGGAATCCAGAATTTAAAGTTAAATTATTAACTTCCAACTTAGTTATTAAGGTCTCTAAACCATGTTTAGAAACATTATTAAGAGGTATGTCTAGAACTGTTTGTAAATTATGCTTATTAACTATTTCTACTTTATATAAAACTCAATTCATCCCCTCTGTTAAATGTTTAAATTCAAATGATTTTAGTTCATTAAAAGTTAAATATAAATATCTATTGTTTTCTGGTCTTAAATTTCTTTCCATATAATCAAAAGCATTACCTTTAGTTCCATAGGTTTGCTTTTCATATTCACTATCAGGTACAGCAATATCTCTTTGTGATTTATCTAGAAAACTTAATTTAATATATTTATCTTTCAATTGTCCTATTTGATCATCTTGTATATTTAAATTAATTGAACCTTCAAATGTATTTGTGTTAATATCTTTTGCTACAAATTGAATATTTGAAATTGATGCGCTTAAGGTAGGTACAGTTAAATCAAATGAGGTTAAATTTTCACTTGCATAATATTCTTGTCCGGTATTTACATTAAATATTGAAGTAACTCAATACTTAGTAAAACTGTGATTTAATTTTGATTTAATATCATTAATTGTTAAAGAATTACCTGATATAGAATCTGCTGATATTGTAAAATCTGATGTATATGTATTAATATCAGGTTTAATTGTTATTAATACCTTATCTGTATTAGTAAATACATTACTATCTGTAGAAACTGATAAATTATTATCATTAATTCTAGCGCTATTGACATTAGCATTTGTTGTTGTAATACTTCTAAATGTAATATTACTTATAGTTCCGTTAAATTGAACATTTTGATTGTTATATTTAATATTAGAAATGTTTGAACTTTCTGAATCATCTACTAAAAAGTAAAAATCTTTTGAATTTCCATCGTATTTAAAACTATAATTTTTGCTGTTATAAGTAAATGTTAAATCTTTATATTTTTCTTGTGGTGTTTGTGAAGCTGTGAACACTAAATAACTCTTATTGTTGTTTCTAAATTTAGAAATGCTTGATATTGCTAAATTATTATTTGTATATAATTGCCTTACTTGGGCATCATAAGTTGCAAAATCTCCCATTAATGAGTAATTAATAGTTGAATTAGTTATAGGTCTAGCATCATTATTTTGATTAGTTCTAAAATTTCTATTAGAATAATTTGATAAAGAAATTATTTGTCCATCAATATCCAAGTTTAAAAGTTCATAATTATTACTTGATTGTAAACTATTTAAATTAAAATCTAAATTATTTGTATTATTAAATGTTTTATTAATAAAATGTGAAGAACTTAGTGAATTATTGCGATAATTTAACCTAACATTTTTATTTGATATAACTTGATTCAATGAAATAACTGCAGTTGCAGAGTTAGTTGTAATGTCATTTATATTAACACTTGTAGCATTAAGATTATTAATTATTTCTTTAGTTGTAAATGAAGATGAAGGGATGTTTGTTAATGCATTATTATTCAATTTAATTGAATTTAATGTATATAAAGTATTAGAATTTAAATTTGTTAAATTAATACTTAATGAACTGCTTCCAGGATTGTAATTGCTTGTTGTGAATATTTTATTATTTGAAAAACTAAATTCAAAGGTTTTTTGATTATTATTTTTTAATTGGTTATTAGAAAAATCAACATTTAAAACAGCAGAATTTGATGTTATGTTAGTTATAGATACGTTTGATATAGCAAAATCATCTTCTGCAGCAGTTGTTGGTTCAGATGTGGTAGTAAATGTTTTATTTACTATTTTTGATAAATCAAGTGATTGTCCATTTAACTTAACTGATGTAATGTTGTATGAAGTATTAGCTGTTAAGTTATTTAAAGCTATATTTAAATTATTACCATTAAATACTAAATTATTAAATGTTCTTGTAGTTCCATTATATGTGATTTCTAAAACATTATCAGTATTATTTGAATGATCAAATTCAAATAATAAATTTAAATTATTAAAACTTGGGTTTGAATTAGTTATATTAGTTAATTTATATTCTTGATTTTTTGGTTCAATAGGATTTGGCGAAGGTTTAGGCTGAATAGGTTCTATAGGATTAATTGGTGGGGTAGGATTTTCTAGTTTATCTTCTTTGTTATTTAATGTTTTAAACATTAATTTATTAGCAAAATCATCAAGATTAAGTTCTTGAGTTTTATTATCAAAATTAAAATAAATTTTGGTTATTTTATAATTAGTATTGGCTAATAAATTAGTTAAATTAAAGTTAAATTTATTATTTGATTGACTTGTTTGAGCAATTCTTTTATTGTTTGAACCATCTGAATATTCTAAAAATAGTGTCTTTAGATTTTGTGAATTATTAATTTCTATATTAATAACAACTGAATTTGTATTTACATTACTTATTTTAATTTCTTTTAATGAAAAGTTATTATTACTTGGATCTCCACATGCTATTGCAATAACTGGTATTAATGGTAAAGTACCTATGACTGCTGATTTTAAAAGAAATATTTTTTTAATATTTTTGATTTTTTTCATAAAAACTCCTTATATTAATCTGGTATATCACAACCATTAAATGCTTCAAATATAAAGTATAAACTATTTAATTGTTTTTGTTTAGATTCATTATTTAAAATATCAAATTCCGAAACTAGTGTGATTATATCTTTGGTTGAACCATCAATATTTGCTAGTTTAAAGATATCTTTTGCATTATTTATAATTAATTCTTTGTTTTGATTCTTTATATAATCAAAGTTATTATCTTTTTTAAATAAATCAATAATTTCTAAAAATGCTTGTTCTTTTTTATTGTCTTTTCCTGTGTATTTTTTATCTTTTAAATAATAAAAAAGATAAAAAATAAATCTATTTAAAACAAGTGAAAAACCAGAATTACGTTTAAAATTATTTCAAGTTAGTTCATTAAATAATTCTGAATCTTTTATTTCTTGTAATTCTATAATTAAAATTTTCAAGAAATTTTGATAAATAGAAACTACATCTACTGAACGGATTTGAATGACATCCACATCATTTATAATATCTATATATTTATACATTTTTATTGACCTTTTCTAATTCTAATATTTTATCTCTAAATGATATTGCCAATTCATAATCACGCATTTTGGCTGCTTCATTCATTTGTTTAGTTAGTTCTTCAATTAATTTTTCTTTTTCTTTTAAAACTGAATTATTAATAGTTTTCTTTTTAATTAATGCATCAATGGCATTTTGAATTTTTTCATCATAACTAGATTCCGGAATCTCTTTGATAATTGTTTTAGGAATAATATTGTTTTTCTTATTGTAAGCTAATTGTAATTCTCGTTTCTTTTTATTGTCATCTAAACATTCTTGAATTGCTGGTGTAATTTTATCTGCATATAAAATTGCTTTACCATTTGCGTTTCTAGCACACCTTCCTACAATTTGAATTAAAGCTGTTGAACTTCTTAAAAAACCAGTAACATCTGCATCTAAAATCATTATCCGGGATACTTCTGGAATATCAATTCCTTCTCTTAATAAATTAATACCGATTAAGACTTCTGCTTGATTTGTTCTTAATTTTCTAATTATTTCATTTCTTTCTAGAGTTTTAAAGTCTGAGTGTAAGTAAATTGCTTTTATTCCTTTTGTAATTAAATATTCACTTAATTTCTCTGAAGATTCTTTAGTAAGAGTAATTATAATACTTTTTTCATTCGTTTCCCTTAGACTTATAATGGTATCATATATATCATCTATTTGTCCATATGTAGGTTTGATTATGATTTCAGGGTCTACTAGTCCAGTTGGTCTTAAATACATATGAGCAATGTTCCCATTTGATTTTTCTAATTCCTCTGATGAAGGAGTAGCAGAAACATAAATTTTTTGAAAATTAAATGAATTATTAAATTCGTCATAATTTAATGGTCTGTTTTCTGCAGCTGATGGTAATCTATAACCATTATCTATTAAATTAATTTTACGAGTTTTATCAGTTTCTGGCATACCTTTAATTTGTGGTAAGGTTTGGTGCGATTCATCTATAATCATTAAAGAATTTTCAGGAAAATAGTCTAATAAGGTATATGGTCTTTGTCCAAAATCTCTTTGATCTAAATACATTGAATAATTTTCAATACCCTTGCACATTTTAAATTCTTTTAATTCATAGATATCTTGTTTAATACGAGGTTCTAATTTTTGTGCTTCTAATAATTTATTATTAGAATTAAAATATTGTAATCTTTCTGCTAATTCTTTTTCTATTTTTTGAACGACTTCATCATATAAATTAATATCTGTTGCATATGCTTGTCCTGGTACTAAAATATAGTTTGTTTCTTTTGTTATTACTTTTTTAGTTAATGAATCAACTACTGCTATCTCTTCTATTTCATTATCATAAAAACTTATTCGGATTGTTTTATCTTCATCATCTGCTGGTCTAATAAAGATTAAGTCACCTTTAACTAAAAATTGACCAGGTTCAGGAGATACATCGTTTCTTTGGTAATGAATTTTAATTAATTCATAAATAAAATCTTTTTTAGTTATTAATTGACTTTTATAAAATCTAAAAAATGATTCTTTATATAACATTGGATTTAAAGCACCATATATAGCAGATACACTAGCTACAACAATAACATCTTTTCTGGTTAATAATGAATTGATGGTGCTTAATCTTTGAATTTCTATTTGTTGATTCACTTTTGAATCTTTTTCTATATATAAATCTTCTGAAACTTTATATGCTTCTGGTCTAAAATAATCAAAATAAGAAACATAATATTCTACAGCATTGTCAGGGAAAAATGATTTTAGTTCATTATAGAGTTGTGCAGCAAGAGTTTTATTGTGAGATAAAATTATTGCAGGTTTATCAAATTCCTTAATAACATTTGCCATTGCAAAAGTTTTACCAGAACCCGTTACTCCAACTAGTGTTTGATTTGTTATTCCGTTTTTTATGCCATTAACTAAATACTCAATTGCTTGTGGTTGGTCACCACTTGGACTATAATCTGCTTTCAACTTGAACAAACTCATAATTAATTAAATTATACTCTTTTATTTTTTATAAGGTATTTAAGTATTTACATAAATTATTTATTAGTTTCTAATTAAGAAATTAAAAAAATAGAACAACTATTATAAATTGCTCTATTTTTTTAATAATTCCATTCAATATCTTTGAACTTCTAAAACACAATCGTCAATAACTTTTTCAACTAAGTCAAAACTATCGATTATAGCACCAGAAGCTCTTTCATGTCCTCCACCATTTCATTTAACTGCCACATTTCGAACAATAGGACCATTAGATCTAAATTCTACTCTTATTTTACCTGATTCTTCTTCTAAAAATTGCACTCATATTGGAAATCCTTCGATATTACTTATTGCATTTACTCTCATTGATGAATTAGAATTTTTTCCAAATCTTTGTGTGTCTTTTAAACTATTTTGAATGTAAGCAACACCATCACGTGTTTTTAATGTTGATAATAATCAAGAATTAAATTTTAAATCTTCAAGTGTACTCATTGATAAATTAGTATGAATATAATCTGCTTGTAAACCTGCTTCATATAATTTCGATGCTAGATATAATGTTCTACTTTGGACATTACTAAATAAAAATCTTCCTGAATCAGTGTTAATTCCTAAATATAAGTAATTTGCTGCAGTTGGTGTGATTTTTCAATTGTTAGTTACAGCTATTTCAGTTATCATTTCATCTGCAGCTGAATATGAACTATCAACTCACCTAATTGTGTTTTCTCCTAAATCATCATCATTTGGATGATGATCGATACGAATGACTTGTGCAAAAAGATTTTTATCTAATACTTCTCTACATTCAATTCTTTCTTTATGATTTGCATCTACTACAACTCCAAGTGATTTTTTTAAAATTTCATCATTAGGAATTTTATCCATTGTAAAATCTAAGAAATCAAATGAGTTTTTAGCATCACCGATAGCATATACTTTCTTGTTTGGAAAATTAGTTTTAATTAATTCTTTTAAACCGAATTGTGAACCTAAACAATCTCCATCTGGGCGAATATGATGAAAAATAACTATACTGTCATATTTTAGCAATTGTTCAGTGATTATTTGTAAATTTCCTGTTTTCATTACTGTCCTTCTCATTCAGCAATTAAATCATTTAATTCTGATACAACAGTTTTAACTTGGTCTCAATTTGTTAGTGTAATTCCTGCTGCATTATCGTGTCCACCACCGTTATATTTTTTAGCTAGTTTATTAACTAATGGTCCGTTTGATCTTAATCTTCCTCTAATGTTCCCGTCTTCTAGTTGAATAAATAAAGCTCAACAAGAATTATTATCTATATTTGCTAGTTCATTAACGTATTGAGCTGCCTGGAATGAATTTAGGTTAAATTCTTTTAAGAATTCATCTTTAATTTCATAATATAAAACTCTTCTATCTTGCTTGAATTCAGATAATATTTTTCCAGAAATTTTAATATCTTGCAAACTTCTAGCGCTTAAATTTCTTAAGATGTTTTGTGGATGGAAGCCATTTTCCATTAAGAAAGCAACTAATTTATATGTTCTAGCAGAAGTATCAGGGAATAGAAATCTAGCTGAATCTGTATTAATTCCTAAATAAATGTGACTTGATGCTTTTTGAGTTACTTTTCATTTGGCATCAAAAGCCAGTTGAGCTATCATTTCTGCTGCTGCTACATAATGTTCATCTATTCAATTGTATTCATAATCTATATCAGCATCATTTGGATGATGATCTATTCTTAATCTTGCAGTTGTTTTCTTTTCATATAATAATGATGCACACTCAATTCTGTTCCCACTTGAAGCATCAACTACAATAGCAAGTGAATTATTAAAATCTATTTGTGAAATATCGGTAAATTCATAATTCATAAATGGAAAACTACCTGATGCATCACCTACTGCATGTACTTTTTTATTTGGATAATTAGTTTTAATTAATTCCACTAAACCATGTTGAGATCCTAAACAATCTCCATCAGGGCGGATATGGTGAAAAACAACTATATTATCATATTTTTCAATTGTTTGTATTGCTACTTGTGAATTTCCTATAAGCATTATTTCTCCTTTTCTTTTACAAAGTTGTTTATTTTATTAATTTTACCTTTAAAAAGTTCTTCTTCCTTAAATGGTTGATGAAGTATTTCTATTATTTGATTATAAATATCTTCTTGTTCTGTTTTAGTTAAATTTTCTGAAGTGTTTATTTGATTTTCTAGTTCTTTTATTTTATTTAAATTAAAGAAATTTTTATTTTTTAAATTACTTAATGCATTAGACAAATAAATAATTTTAGAAGTAGAAGTAAAACTATATAAATTAAATAATAGTGATTCTAAATTATAATGAATATAAGAAAACAATCTTAAAAAGTCTTGATGTTCTTTATCATTTAAAATAGGATCAAAAATATGTGTTTTAAAGAAACTTTGTTCTATTGCAATATATATGTTTTTACTTTTTTCAAAAAACAATTCATAAAAATCAAATACTCGATCTATAAATGACAATAACTCTTCAAATTCTTTTTGATATTTGTTTTTTAAATCTATATTTATTGTTTCACTTATTGCTTGTTTGATTTGATTTTCAAATGAATTATAAAGATTAGTTATATTATTTCTTTGAAATTCCTCAAATATTTTATTGTTTTGATTAATTTCTATGAACTTTTCATATTTTTCCCATAATTGATGATATGTAGTTTTGCTAAAACCATTTTTTTCTAAAAATTTGTTAAGTAATAAACCTTTAAGCATTAAAACTCTATCTGATAAATAAGTTAATTCAGTATCACTTTCAACATAATTAAGGAATTTGAATTCACTGAATCCAAAAACATATTTATATAATGATAAAAACTTATTTGATTTGATACCTAAATTTGGATTGTTGATTTCCTCTTCTTTTAATTCAGATAATTGCTTTTTTAATTCTTTATATAAGTTTAATCTAACTTCTATATTAGCAGCAAATTTTAATCAACTACGTTCTGAAATATCTATAAACTCTTCATTAGTTTGATTAAAAGATTTTTGCATTGTTTGATTAGTGTATTCTAATAAAGAAACCAAATATTCATACCTGGGATTATTCTCTGTTTTTGTTTGATTAGTAAATTCTTCAAATGCCTTTAAATTATTTTGAAAAGTATTGTAATGAGTATTACAACTAATTAAAACTAAAGGGGAACTAGAGATTAACAAAATACCAGTTCAATAACGAAATTTCTTTTTAATGAAATATTTCATAGTTAAATTTTACTATTTAATTTACTTATTTTAAAAATAAAGAAAGCGTACCTTCTTTATTTTTAAAAGAAATTAAAACATTGAATTCGATGAATCTAATTTTTTAAATTTAGTAGATAAACCATCAAAAATATAATCATCTATGGATACATTAGAATTTGATTGTGATGCTTTATATATTCCATATACATCAAATAATTTTTTAGTATTTGTTTTTGCGTCTAAAAATTCAACTCAATAAGTTAATTCTTCTTGATTACCATTTACACGTAAGCCTTTTACTGATTGTGCTTGGTAAACTTTATTTAAAAATAATAATTTAGCAAATAAATCAGCAAGTGCAAATTGAGAAGTTTTTTTGGTGTCTAAACCATCCTTAATTAGTTTCTTAATACGTTCAATATCATTTGCAACTAATGAATCAGATTTAAATTTATCAATAAATTCTTGAGCCTTATTTTTATTTGCTTGACTTTCTTGGTTTGACTTAACTGCATTAATAGATTGTGTTAATTTTAATAAATCACTTTCAAATTTAGCAATTAATTTTTCATTTCTGTCAATAGTTCTTCTTAAAGATAGTCTTCTTGTAGAACTTTGTTCTTTTTCAAGATCTTGTTTTGATCTATCTAATTCAACTTTTTTATCATTGTATGCACTGATATAAAATAATATATCTAAGTTATTTTCTATGAATTCATATGGTTTACTTAAAAATTCTTCTTTTTCTTTATCATTTATTTTTTTGCTAAATATTTTAAAATCATCTGTTTCTTGTTGAGAAGATTCATTGATACCTAATGCTAAATAAATTGGACCAAAACCATCTCTTATACCATTTCTAATACTTTCTAAATGTTTATCAGAATTTTCTGGGAATAAAGCATAAGATGGAGAAATTGTTTTAAATGTTGTTCAAAGAGTTTTAAGACTTTTTATACCATCGATTTGGGGATATGATAATTTTTCATTTTCTTTATTTAAATTATCTAATGAAATATTAAATAATGTTGAATCAATATTATTTGAAATAGTTCAATCAATTAAACTTATTTTAAATGAGCTATCTGCTTTATTGTATTCAATAACTTTTCTAAATGGATCGAAAGCTGAATTTGGGTTATTTAGATTATCTAGATATGTTTGATAATAAATAGCAAGTGGTGTATTTTTAACAAAGTTTTTAACTATATCTGTGATTTGTTGTAATGTAATTACTTGAGAATAATCTGTAATATTGTAATACATAACATTGTTAATAGAAGGGATCAATCTTTGAATTTCACGTTCAATTTTATTTAAATCTGAACTTTCACTTTCTTTAAATTTATATTTAGCTATTATGCTAAATGTTTTTTTAGATTCGTTATTTGAAAGATTATAGTTTTTGTATTCTAAAACTTTATCTCTTAATGATGATATATCATTTATTAATTTTTGATAAATTTGTTCATTACTTTCAAATAAATCTAAATGAGTTTGATTATTACCTGTATATGAAGATTTAATTTGGTTTAAATTTTCTTTAAAGTTGTTTAATTTTGTTTCATTAATTAAAATATTTTCTGAAACTGGTTCTACAAAATCTCCAATAGCAGTTAAAAAGTGTGAATTGCTAATCTGGAAATCTTTTTCATATTTTAATCCAACGTTTTCAAATGTATATGATAAGTATTTACTATTGTAAAGTTCATTTTCAAAATTTTGTAGCTTTGCATTATTAGTAATTACGCGATCCTTAACTTTAAAACCATTTTCTTTTATAAATTCACGAGCATATTTAACTGTTCTATCATTATTATAAAAACATGATACAGCACTAAGTGAAGTAATAGTTGATATACTTGTTAATAATAAAATTGATTTAAGTTTCTTAATTCTATTCATCTTAACTAAACATTTCAGAGTATTTTCATGACCTAAATCCTGCATAAGCAATGATAAATGACATAACAAATACTACACAAGAAAATGCTAAACCTCCTATTGAATATGCTTTTGTGAATTGATATGAATCAATGATTTTTGTATCTAATGTAACTTTTTCATAAATATTAATAACTTCTTCTAGACTACTAATTAAAAATGATAGTGCAATAATTGCAATTAAAGCTAATAAACCTACAAAGGTTCAAATAATTATTTTTCTTTTGTAACCTTTCATTTTTACCCCTTAATTGTTGAACCTTGTCTACTGATTGCACCCATAATTCTTTTTCTAAATACTAAGTAGAAAATAAATAATGGTGCTATAACAGCCATTGCAGCTGCCATTTTAATGTTAGTAAATACTGCTTGGTTTGAATCTGGATCATCTGGATTTAATCCTGCTTTAAATAATCATGTTGATATTAATTCATATTCAGATCTACTTCCTAAAATTAATGAAGGTCATAAATATGAATTTCAAGAAGCTAAAGCAGTTAAAATTACTATTGTAAGTGTAGTTGGAACTACCATCGGGAATGCTACTTTAAATAAATATTTAAATCCTCCTGCTCCATCTACTAATGAAACTTCTTTGATTCTTCCAGGTATTGCTTCAAATGCATTTTTATACATAACAGTATTGAAAATACTTGAAACAAATGGTAATGAAATAGCTAAAACAATAGTAAATAAATTAGATCTTAATCCTGTTCTAATAACTACAGTATATTGTCCTGATAATAAAGCAACTTCAGGTAAGACTAATAGAGAAAGTGCTACAAATCAAACAAAACCTTTCCCTTTTCAACTTCTTAATGAAAAGGCATAACCCATTAAAAATGTTAATAAAACTTTTAAAATAACTGAAACAATAACATTTAAAGATGTAATTCCTACTGATTTTCAATATCCCGAAGTTAAAGCTCTAGCATATGTGTTTTGTACAACATCTGCTCATGGACGAACATCTAGACCTTCACCTGAATAATATGTTGAACCACTTTCAAAATCAGATAAAATTCTGAAATTATTCGATAATCCTTGTGCTTCATCATCTGTCATAAATGATATAGAAATCATTAAGAAGAATGGGAATAAAATAACTACTCCAAAGAAGCATAAAACTAATAATTTTGATGCAGCTGAAAGAAATACTGAAAATGGATTGCTATCGATAACTTGAGAGGAAACTTTTTCTTGACTACGAGAAAGTTTTTTATTAATTAGTATTTTGTGAAGCTTTAACTTTAACTCAAACATTTCTTTCTCCTAAGTTATTTAATGTTAATTGTACCATAAAGAAACCGCCTCTGATTATTGATGAAAATGTAACACCGATAATAAATAAAGCAATCGCAGCTGCTCCAGCTAACTGGAAGTTACCATTATTTGTAACTAAATAAACATATAGCATTAATGTTCCACCACCAGATGCAAATGCATTCTCTGGAATGTTATTAAATAATGCTAATGGGAATACTTTAAGACCACCAATTATTCCTAAAGTTATTAAGAAGTTGATAGTACCTTTGATTGATGGTAGGGTAATTTTAAAGAATTGTTTAATTTCACCACAACCATCAATAGAAGCAGATTTATATAAATTTTTATCAACTCCAAGCATTGCTGTTGTAAAAATTAAAATGTTAAATGCCAATCCACTTCATACACCATTAATAAACATTGCTATTAATGCATTAAATGAATAAATATCTGTTGAATTCAATCAAGCTGTTTGACCACCAACAATCTTATTTAAAAGACCATTGGTTCCAAAAAATTGAATGAATGCTAAAGATATAGCAACAGCATTAGTTACATAAGGCATAAAGAAGATTGTTTGTCAAAAGCCTTTAGTAACTTTTCGATTTAATTTTGCAATAACAGAGGAAATCAATAATGAAAAAATCATTACAAATGGTAAAACCACTAAACCATAAATAAACGAGTTTCTTACCCCCACTGCAAAACGAACGTCTGTAAATACATTTCTATAATTTACAAATGTAAATTCATTAGTATCTTTATCACGGAATGATTCATAAATGTTAAGTCCCATAGGAACTATAGTGAACATTAATATTAATAAAAATCCAGGTAATAGTAATAATAAAGGAATATACATTGGTGTTTTTCTATCCAAAATAGAATGAGATAATGCAGCTTTCTTTTTAGATTGTTTTGTAAGTGATCAATTATATAGAAAACCTAAATGATTTGCTATAAATAAATGAAACTTTGAATTATTGAATTTCATATTCAATTCTTTCTTGACTAGCTGCATTGAAAATATGTAATTTGTGAATTGGTAAATCAAAATAAATCGAATCTCCAACTACATAATTTCTTGAATTATCTAATAAGAAATTAATTTTTCCTACATTTTCTACATTAACAACTAATTTGCTTTCTTTTCCAAAGTTTTCTTGAACTATAACTTTTCCTTGGAACATATATGAATCAGTTGCTGTTTTAATTTTAAAATCTTCAGATCTTACACCTACATGTAATTGAACATCACTGTAATTTGGTAGTGATACACCTTTAATTTTTTGATTTGCTACATATAATGTTTCATTTTTATATTCTGAAGGGAATAGACCCATTTCAGGCATACCTAAGAAACGAGCAACAAATTCATTTTTAGGTTTATTATAAAGTTCAATTGGTGAACCTAATTGTTGTACTTTTGCTGTTGACATACATACAACAATATCTGAAATAGACATAGCTTCTTCTTGGTCATGTGTAACAAAAACTGTTGTTATACCAAGTGATTGTTGAATTTCTCTAATTCATTGACGAGTTGAGATACGGAGTTTAGCATCTAAGTTTGAAAGTGGTTCATCCATTAATAAAATTTCTGGTTTTTTAACAATAGCACGTGCTATAGAAACTCTTTGTTGTTGTCCACCTGATAAACGAGTAGGTTTCTTTTGTAAGATTGGAACAATTTCAACTCTTTTTGCAACTTCCATAACTTCGTTGTGAATAGCTTTTCTTAAAGAAATATCATATTTTAATCATTCTTTTACTTTTAACTTAACTTCATCTGATAAAATAGATGGAATTAGTCCTTTTCTTTCTTCTTTTAATTTTGCTTCTAAATTATATTTACGAGAAATAAACTTAACTTCATCTTCAAATCTTTTTTGTGCTACAAACGGTAAAGTTTTTGCATCTCTTTTTAATTGTAAGTATTCTTGATTTGTTTTTAGTGTTTTTGATAATTCAGCTTTAGCATTTAAGTATGCAGTTTTTGTAGTTGCTTTTTCTTGATTATATTTTTCTTTAATTTTATTTAATTTATTTATATATCTGTATCTAGTTAGTAATTTTAGAACTTTTTCTTCTAGTTTTACTATTTGAACTCGATCGTTTAATTCTAAATTATTAAAATCTAAATTAACTAAATTAGCAGTAAATTCTTGTAATTCTTTTATTCTAATTTCTTTTTCTTCTTGAGAAAGTTTTGAATCAAATTTAGTGTATTTAGTTTCAACAGAACTTAAAATTTCTGATTTCATTAATTCTTGAGGTAATAAATTATTAACTAAATCACTATTGTATTTTTCTTTAATGTCTGCTATTCTTTGTTTAGTGTCTTTTTGTAATTTAGTATTTGTTTTTAAAACATTTTTAGTTAATAATGAAATTTCAGATGTTTCATGAACTAAAGCTAATTTATAAGCAGTGTGAGCTTTTTCAAAATCTTCAACTAATTTAGCATATGTTTCATTAAATTTGTGTTGAATTTCTGAAGAAATAATATTTCAATCTTTATAAGTATTTTTTAATTTTAATATTTCTTCTTCTGAAGCCCCAAGAGCTCTTAAATATAAAATTCTAATTTCGTTTTTCGCTTCTTGTTTTTTCAACATTGTTTTATGTTGTCAATCAAAATCATTTTTTAATGGGAAAGCAATATTTGCATAAACACTTAAATGTGGATATAAAGCATAATTTTGGAACACAAAACCAATTTTTCTTCTTTGTGGAGTAAAATCTGTAACATCTTTACCTTTAAATAAGATTTTTCCTGATGTAACAGTTAATAAACCTGCAATAGCATTTAATGTAGTTGTTTTACCTGAACCAGATGGTCCTAGTAAAGTAACTAATTTTCCTTCAGGTATTTTAAAACTAACGTTGTCTACTGCTAAAGTTTCACCAAAATCAATATTTAGATTTTTTAATTCGATAGCTGGAATAACTTCGTTTTCTTTTAATTCAAATTCAGACCTATACTTTTCTAATAATTGTATGTCTTCTTCTGAAACCTTGGTATTTGCTAATTTTAGTTTATTTAATAATTTTTTAATTAATACCATTGATTTCCTTTCTAATTTTTAACATATTTACTTATTTTTGATTTTCCTTGAACATTATCATAAAATGGATCATAACTATTATTTTGTTTAAATAATCATATAAAAGTTGTTAATTCATCTGGTGTATCAAAATATTTATAAAATCCTTTTTGATTTTCTTGTGCATATTTTGCTGCTTTATACATTTCTGGATAAAGACGATAAATAAATGAACTTTTATTTTTTAAAATAAATTCAGTTTCTCAGGTGTCATTTGCTAAAGGTAATGTTAAACCAGCACGTAAAATTTCTGAATTATAACTATATTTATATTCTGGTCCAAACATAATTTCTGCTGTAACTCTACCAAAAGCATCTTTACCATCTACAAAAGCAACAAGAATATCGCTTCCATATTGTTCTTTTACTTTTTCTGCAAATTCACTAGATCTTAAAGCAAAAGCATATTCAAATGGAGCTGCTTTAACGTATCCTTGAGGTTTAGTAATACCTTTTTCTGGTGTATCTATACCCATTAATCTGATACGATATGATTGACCCTTTTGAACAGATATTTTTCCACCTATACTTTTAGTTTCATTTGCTATAACTTCGAATGTATCACCATCTGAAGCGCTTTTAATTGAAGCTTTAAATGATTTTTGTTCTAATTCTGGTTCTTGAAAATTTAAATTAGTAGAAACAAAGTGTTCTGGTCCAAAATC
Source organism: Mycoplasmopsis felis (assembly GCF_034647055.2). Lineage (NCBI taxonomy): Bacteria > Bacillati > Mycoplasmatota > Mycoplasmoidales > Metamycoplasmataceae > Mycoplasmopsis > Mycoplasmopsis felis. Next base: position 718,261 of record NZ_CP141047.2, on the reverse strand, counting down.
AATATCAAAATCACCTATAGGGTTTGTAATTTGACTTTGATTTTTTACTTTACCTGATAAACCAGCTAAATTAGATACTTTTTTATCATTTACATAAGCATCATAAATAAAAGTAACAGAAGTATCAACTGAATTTAAATTACTTGCATATAAACTTTCATTTCCGCCTTCTTTTCCATAATCACCTAAGTCTAAAGCAGAAGAAATAGAATTTAATTTAAAAGTAACATCTCTACCATAAATTTTAACTGTAAATGTCTTTTTATAAGTAGATTTGCTTTCATCAATATAAGGAATTAATTTATTATTTGTTTTATAAACTAATTTATTTTTTGATAAAACATCTTTATTTATTATTTTGTTAACTTCATTAATAACTCTTTTTATTTCATTATTTTCATTAGTTATAGCTTTAGTGTCTTCAAAAGAGTGATTTTCTCTTGATTTTAATCTTAATTCACTATCACCATGAGATGCAAACCTTAATGGAAAAGTAGTTGAAGACTCTATTTCATATTTTTGGTCTTCTTCATTACCGCAAGAAATAGCAATTGATATTACAGAAGAAGAAACTATGAAACTGCTAGTCCAATATAAAAATTTTTTGATTTTTTTCATAAATTCTCAATATCTTAAAAACATAATTTGCTTAAGCAAATTATATTTTTATTTTGTTATTTATTTTGTCCTAATTGTGTTAAAGATATGAAACTATCAAATGAAACTTCACTTGCTTTTTCTGTATATTGTTTTTGTTTTTGGTTTCATGCTGTTTTTATTTGATTTCTAAATGCATCTGAACCTACACCACCTGGTTCTTCAAATGCAACATAATCATTATCAGCAACTAAAGCTTTTAGTTCTTGTAATACAACTGATAAATATTTATTATTTCCGAATGTGTTATCAGGTAATGATGTTAATGTTTTTGTCCCTGATACATAAGACATTTTTTGTTGAATAAAACTTATTGGATCACCTTTTCCTAAAGATTTACCTTCTTCTATGTTTCCTTGTCTATCAAATTGTTTGTATATCAATTCTTCTTTATAATTTAATAATCAGTAAACAAAGGCTTTTGTTGCAAGTTCATCTTCACTATTTGATCTTACCCCTATTAATGAAGGACCTTGTAGGAATAAAACTTTTTTAGGATCTGATTTTGTTCATTTAGAAGGTGTTATTTGGGCAAATAATTCATTTTCATTAACAATTGTATGATCTGTTTCTTGAAATACTGATAATTTTGCTTTTGCTAATAATTCCTTGAATTTTGTTTCATTGGTTTTTCTTAAATTATCAATGTCATTAAATTTAGTTATATCAGTTTCACTTGCATTTTTTATAACAATGAATAAAATATCATCACCTTTTTGATTTGCTACAACAAAGTTTTCAACAGAACCATCAGTTATTTTATCTAATTCAACTTTAAGAGCTTTTGTTCTTGGTTGGTCAGTTAAAACAAAATTAACAATAATTGATTTTTTGTCTGTTTTTAAGTTTTGAATTTTTTCATCTGTTGCTGCATCTTTAGACATATAATAATATGTGTCTTTAATTGCGTTTGGAAGAGCAGGGTCTGTTGGTGTTCCAGATTTATATAATTTATTATTTCTTCCACCTATTCTTGCTAAAACTGCTTCAGAATCTCCTGGTTTATCACCTTTAGGAGCTAATTTATCTCTAAAGAATAATACACCATCTTGATTTAAGACAGTATCAAGTGAATTAATAGTTGAACGAACTAAAACATCTGGACTTTTCTTGAAGTTGTGAGCATAACCAGCTGTTGAACCAATTGAAAATGCCATCCTGTGTTTTGTTTGTTCGCTTGATGAATATTGTCCTGAAGGAAATGCATAAACTGATCCAACTTGAAATGCTTGAGATAATGCATTAAACATTTCTAGTGTTTTTGTACGCGCTTCTGCATTTTGGTTACCTAATGTTGTAAAATCAACACTAATTTTACCGTTGTTAGTACTTACTGATTGTATCATTTTACCAGCATCTGCTCCGATAGCTGCATAAAGTGCTTGTTCATAAACACCAGCAATATCATCAATACCAAATACATGAATATCAGGGTTATCAACTGCAGATTTAGCAAATAATTTTTGCATTGTATTAGCGAATTTAATTATTTCTGTGTATGTCTCAAATATTGATTTTGTTAAAGGTGCTTTTTTGTATTCTTCTATAACTTTTTCTGGTTCTGCAACTTTTTCTCCTCAGATTTTTTTAACTTCTTCTCTATCTGATTTAGATGCATTTATAAATTGTTCAAAATATGCACTATCTGCTGGATCGAATTGAACTTGTAAATCTTTTAATGTTTCTAAGAAATAACCTAAAACAGCTGAATTAATACCTAAAACATTAGTACTTTTAAATAATGGTAATGTAAATGTACTTGGTTTCTTTACACCTTCAATTTGACTATTTACACCTGTAAAGTTTTTGTCAAATAATTCATCAATGTCTGTTTCAATATTTTTATTTTTTGAATTAAAACTTAGCAACATTTCTGATTGAGCTAACATAGCAGCAACTGGTGGGTAATTTATAATTAAATTAACAAATCCTGATTGATCTTTTGAACTTAAACTTTTTTGAACTCTGTTTGCAGCATCACCATATGAATTACCAAATTGTATTACTTCCACTGGTTTAGATGAAGGAGAAATTTTATGTTTTTTATATGCTGCTTGTTTTTCTTCTTCATTTGTCATTTTTGAAATACTATCAATCAATTGATTGTATTCATAAACTATTGATTTAATTGCTTGGTGTTGAGCATTACTATTTGATCATGAAACACCTAATTTAATAGAATCTTTTTGTACTTGTGAAAATCCACCTGTTTGGTCTGAATTTTGAACTCTTTTAATGTAATTTTCGCCTTTAAGTGCTATTAATTTTTCTTCTACTTGAGAATTCAATTCCTCTAAGGCTTCTCTTGATTTTGATACTTCATCATCTGTTGCTTCTTGAACATTTGTATTAATTGAAGCAAGTCTTGTTTTTAATTCTTCATAATTTGTCTCTGAAGTTAAACGTGATAATTTTCAATCTACTTGATCTTTTAAATCTAATACTAATTCTCTATTATTTACCGGTTTTTCACTACCAGCATCAGAACCACAAGATGCAGCAACTGTTAGTGCGGTAGTTAATGAAATTCCTGCAAATGATAATAAATATTTTTTTAATTTTTTAGTCATATTTTCATCCTTTTATATATTAAATATATTAAATAATATAAACAGAAATCATAAATATTACTACTTATAATATATATAATTTCTGTTTATATTTTACTTAAATTGTTTTTTTTAGTAATTTTTTCTGCCTTTTTCTATTAAAATCTTCTTTTTTTGTGTTTATTTTCATATTTATTGCATATTAATGAGAATAATTGTATTTTTTATATAAAAAATTATAATTATCTCTTTATTTCTAATTCAAATAAAATAGAAAATTTTAAACAGTTATTTTCTAATGATTTAAAATCATCAATAATATCTTGTTTTTTGTAAAAATTATGAAAATCTTCTTTTGTAGATCATCTTTCAATTAATAAAACATTTTTTTGTTTTTCTAAACCATATTCAAATGATAAATTAGTTTCTTGGATTCTTATTTTATGTACTATTTTCTTTAATATTTCTAAAAATTCCTTTAATTTGTTATTAGGAACAATAAATTTAGTTGTTTTTGAATATATCATTTTTACTCCTATTTTTTAATTCTATTAAAAAATAAATATTGACCTTCTGGAAGAACATCATCAAATTTATTGAAATTTTGTATTTTTGAAAAAGTAAAATTATTTATTTTCAATGTTTGTGCTACTTCTTTAATTTTATTAGGTAATAAAATTTGTAAATAACATGCAAATGCATAAATACCATTTAATAATCTCACTAGTATTTGTTCTAATTTATCGAGTTCATTTGTTAATGTTCAAGGTTTAGTTATGTCAATATATTTATTAAGTTTATTTCCGAGTTCTATAGCTACATTAAATGCTAAATCTACTTTAAAATCATCAAAGTAGTTTGTAAAAAGTTGCATTGATTTTTTTATTTCTAGTTCAATTTCCTGATCGTTGGTATCTGTTGTTTTTTGATATTTTAAAGATTTTTTAAAGTTTTGTGAAATCATTTTTAAAACACGTGATACAAGATTACCAAAATTATTAACTAAATCTGAGTTAATGACGTCTATGAATCTATTTTCATCAAATACCAAATCATCACCTAGTGGAAATTGTGAAACAAAGAAATATTTAATCATTTCAGGATGATATTTAGATAATAAGTTATAGGGATCTATAATATTACCTTTAGATTTTGACATTTTTCCTTCTGGGGTTATTATTCAACCATGAGATTGAATCCTTGTTGGTTGTTTTATATTTAATGCTTTCAAAAAGATCGGTCAATAAATCATATGAAATCTAGAAATTTCTTTACCTAAAATGTGAACTACTTCAGTATTTTCATTATTTCAAAAATCATTAAATAATTCTGAACTTGTTGGATTATTAATATCAAAATCTAACATTGTAATGTAATTACATAATGCATCTAATCAAACATATAATGTATGTTTTGTATCTTCGTTTATTTTAATTCCTCAATTAATATTTGTTCTTGTTATAGATAATTCTTCCAAACCTTTATTGATAAAATTAAATAACATTTCATTTTCTATTTTCTTAGGAAATAAAAAGTTGTCATTGTTTTTTATATAATCCTTTAACCAATCAGAAAAATCATTCATTTTAAAGAAATAACTTTCCTCTGAAACTTTTGTTAATTCATGATTTGAAGATGGATGGTACAGTTTACCATCTTTTTTAACTGCTTGAGTTTCGGTTAAAAATTCTTCATCTTGAATAGAATATCAACCTTCATAGTTACCTTTATATATATAACCTTGTTTTAAGAAATATGAAAATATGTCTTGAACTAGTTTTTTATGTTTAGGATTAGAAGTTCTTGAAAAGAAATCATAATCAATATCAAAATCTGACCACATTTGTTGAAATTTATCAACAACAGAATCTACAAATACTTGTGGTTCTAAATTGTGTTCTTTTGCTTTTTGTTCTATTTTTTGTCCATGTTCATCACTTCCTGTTAAAAATCTAACATCATAACCCATTAACTTTTTATAGTTTTTAAAAGCTCATGCAATTGTTGTAGTATATAAATGTCCAATATGAAGGTTACCACTAGCATAATAAATTGGTGTAGTTATGTAAAATTTCTTCATAAAACTCCTATTTTATTTTAATTGGTTTGTATAATTTCTTAATTTCAGGTAAATAATCATGATTTAATTTATCATCATTATGATGTAAGTATAAATTTGGTAAAAAGTGTGAACCTCAACCTGTTTGATATCTTCCTTCTATTAAAACAAATTTAGGTTTAGAATTTGCTCTTGTAAAAACATACTGTATTCTTTTGGGTTCAAATTTATATTTTCGCATAATCTCAAATGCATCAATTGATCGTTCAACAGGAATAACAATACTTAAAAATCCTTTTTGTTCAATTATTTTAGAACAACCATAAATTAGTTGTTCTAATGTTAATTCTATTTCATGAGTTGCAATTAGTTTTTCTTTTGATACATTATTTTTAATTTTATGAGCATCATATTTATAAAATGGTGGATTACAAAAAATTGTTTGATATTTTTTTGAATTGTTTTTTATAAAACTTTGTCAATATAAATTAAAATCATCATTAAATAAATTAATTTGATTTGCTAAATTATTTAATTGAACATTATATAATGCTAACTCATATCCTTTTTTTTGTATTTCTATTGCATCTATTTTTAAATTTGAATTTCTTTTGGCTACAAATATTGATAAAGCACCATTATTAGTTCCTATTTCTAGTGCACTTTTTATCTTAGAATTTAAATAAATGAAATTACCTAACAAAATTGTATCAACTGAGTAATTAAACATTTCTTTATCTTGGTAAATAAATAAATCACTATCAAAACCTAAGGAATTTTTAACTAGTTTTCTGTTTTCTAAATTTTTTGGAAACATTTTGCTTACCTTTTTTTGCTTCAGTTTCTTTTTTGAGCATAAGTTTTGGATATAAATTTGATAAACAACAATCAATTTTACCTTGAACTAAATCTACTCCTAAAACTACAACTTCTACAAAATCACCAACTTTAAAAACTCTTTTTTCTGAGATTAATTGTGTAAGTGTTTCATTAGCCTCATAAGTTCCATCAATAAGTGTTGTTTTATGAACCAAACCTGAAGCCATAAATTCAAATTCTACAAAGAAACCAAAATTTAAAATACTTACAATTTGTGTTTTAAATGTTTTACCTACTTGAAATTTTAAATATTCTGCAAACTTTAAGTCATTTACATTTCTTTCTATTTGAACTGCTTTTTGTTCAGCTTTTGTGTTTAAATCACCAAATGTAGGTAAATTGTTTTTAAATTCAGTTAATTCATTTGTTTTTTTATTAATTAAGAAGTTTCTTATTATTCTATGAATAATTAAGTCAGGGTATCTTCTAATAGGACTTGTAAAATGACAATAAAATTTAGAAGCCAAACCAAAGTGTTCAATATTATTATCTGAATATATAGCCTTTTGCATGGTTCTTAAAAATGTTAATTTCATAAAATCATCATCTCTTTGAGTTTTCACATAATCAACAAATTCAGCAAAAGATTTAGGTGTAATTTTTTTAGGCAATACCGCTGAATTTATACCTACTGTTTCTAAAGTATTTTTTAGATTTAATAACTTTTCTGCATCTGGTATTTCATGAACTCTATATAAAACTGGTAATTTTTGATCATATAAATATTTAGCAACCGTTTCATTTGTTCTAACCATAAAATCTTCAATTAATACTTCAGAAAAACCGCGTTCATTAATTTTTATTTCTTTAACACTACCATCTGTATTTAATTTGATTTTTGGTTCAGATATTTCAAAATCAACATATCCTTCATCTAATTTATACTTGTGTAATATTAAACTTAGTTCTTTTGCGTCATCTAACATTTTACTTAAATCATGTGGGATTTCTAAGTTTTGTATGGTTTGTGTTTTATAATAACTGTCTACTTGTTTATAAGTTAACCTAAATTTGCTTTCAATAATTCCTTGAAAAATATTAACTGATAAATTGTTTCCTTTTGCATCTATTTCCATCTCACAAGCTAAAACAAATCTTTTTTCATTAGGATTTAATGAACAAATTCCGTTTGATAATTCAAAAGGAAGCATAGGAATAACTCTATCTACTAAATAAATACTAGTTCCTCTTTTTAAGGCTTCTTTATCTATTTCTGTATTTTCTTTGACATAATAAGAAACATCAGCTATATAAACACCTAAAAAGTAATTTCCATTATCTAACTTTTTAACATATATAGCATCATCAAAATCTTTTGTATCATCACCATCAATTGTAACTATCATTGTGTCTGTTAGATCAATTCTATTGGTTAAATCTTCTTTATCAATATTTTTAGGAATATTAATAATTTCTTCATTTAAAAAATCAGGAAATGAATCAGGTGCTTTAATTTGTTCTAAATATGATTTTACAAAAACCATTGGATCTGCTTCATTTGTAATGATTTTTTCTATTTCAATTAAAACTGTTTTGTTTTCATATTTTAAAATCTTTGCTGACACTAAATCATTTAATTTAACAACTAGAGTATTTGAAACAATTAATCAAGAAACATTTTTCATTTTTTGATCAACAGGAACAAAATAAGTTGAAGAATTTTTTTGTTTAATAAAACCAATAATATTTTGATTTGTTCTTTCTAAAACTTCTACAACTACTCCTGTTTTTAATTCATTATCAGCTTCATGTGGATTTTTAAAAACATAAACTTTAACGACATCATTATGTATAGCAGTATTAAAATTAAAATTTCTTATATATACACTATCTTTTGTTTTATTTACTTCATCAATGTTATAATCAACGAATCCAAATTGACCTTTTGCATTTACATTTAAAATTCCAGTGATTGTATCAATTAATTCAGGAGCATAATATTCATCTTTAGAATTTTTAAATACTTTATATTCTTTTTGTAAAACTGATAATAAACTAGTTAATGATTTATTATTAGAAGGTGAAATTTTAAAATATTTAGCTATTTCTAAAAAAGATTTAGATTTACTTGATTTAATATAATTTAATACTTTTTCTTTTTCCATATTATTTAACAAAAACTCTAATTAATACAACGATTATTAAAAGAATAAAACCTAAAACAACCATTGCATATTTTAAGAATTTTTTAAAACCTCTTTCTTTTGAAACTTTAAATAAATCCAAATCATTTGAACCAACTAATGCTCCTGAAAAACCATTAGAATCCGGAGACATTAAAAATGAAACAAAAATTAGTAAAATACTAGCTATTATTAAAAAAACTGTTAATGTAATCATATACACTCCTATTTAAATTATTTTAATTATAATATAAATATTTAAAGTTATTACCATAATTAAGTCCAAAAATAAATTATTGTATAATTAACAAATGAAAAATATTAAGAAATTAATAACTTTATTTGGTTTTTCTTCAATTATTGTTTCTAGTGCAGCATGTTCTCAAACAAAAACAATGGAAAAACAAAGGGAATTATTAGAAATTGAAGGTATTGAATTTAATGATTTTATTTTTGCTAAATTTAATGATATTGTAATCAAAAATATCAATGAAGCAGCAAAAAAACGATTTGAAGAACCCGAAAATAAAGCAGAATTAGAAAAAATCAAAGAATCATATTCAGAAAGATACAATAACATCATTTCTGTTCAACACTATGATAGTTTGAAAAAGAATATAAATGACATAAGAAGTGAAATTCTAAAGGTAAATAATGAAGCTAAAGATAAAGTATTTGATTATGTTCAAAAGTTAAATAGGTTTAGAAATGTATTTACAAATCAAATATTTTCAGACCTAGTTAAATTAACAGGTCTTGAATCTCAAAAAATACAAGAAATAAACAATAATGGGAAACTATATACTGCTGAACACAATTTATTTGTAATGATGAATATTTTTAATTCAAATGAATTAAAAATCAAGTTTTTTGAAAACACTAATAACTCAGAAATTAAAACATTATTAAATAATTATAATGATTTAAAGCATAATATTGTATCTGAATATGATAATTTAGTAAAAGAAGCAAAAGAAAACGATAATGTACTAACTGATGAAGAATTATTTAAAAAGATTGTAGATTTTACTAAAAAACTAGCTGATACAAATGCATATTTTGCTAAAAACTTATATGAAAATTACTTATTAACTCAAAACTCAAATAATTTATGATCTTTTTCTGAAGGTTTATATAAAGATATAAAAATTCAAAGTCCAAAAGACCGAAGTTTTGAAGTATTAGATAATTATTCAACTATTTCTAAGTTAATTGAAAATGAAACTGATTCTGAAGATAAACAAAAATTAATTGAATTAAAAGAGTTTATAGAACAAGAAAAGTATCATGAAGAACAAAAAATTTACAATGATATAGACTATGATTATTTTGTTAATTTTTCATTAAATAACAATAATCAAAATTCAATAATACCATTAAGTTTTTATTCAAGGAAAAATGATAATAATAAAAATAAATTTAAATTAAATGATTTTTTAAATACAGATCAAACAAAAGAAAATACAGTTTATTTATCAAATAAAATTTCTAATTCAGTGCAAAGATTTGCTAAAATAACTTTAGATTCTAAGTTAAATGAAAATCTTTTAAGGAGATTTAATCTACAATTAATAAACACTAAAAACAGTAAAGAAATTTTAGAAAAAAAACAATGAAACTTGTTTTCTATTTCTAGAATGACAGTAAATAAAGTTAAATATGATGATGAGAAAAACACATTATTTGTTTCGCTTTTAAGTGGTTATGGAAATGATAATATTCAATTCAATGGTAATAGTTCAGATATATGAAATACAAACTTAAATTATGCATTAATAAAAAATATTGATGAATTCTTTTCTTCATTTAAATTTGATATATTCTTTGAAATAAAAGATGAAATTTATGATAATTTATTTAAAAAATTATCAATGACAAATGATTCAAATTATAGTATTCAAGAAATTGTAAATAAAAATGTAAATGAATTATTTGATTCTCAAAATAAACAATTAAAAATTGAGATAGGATATGATTTAGATTTTTAATAAATCATTATTAATAAATAGGTAAGAAAAAATATTCGGATCTCGAATATTTTTTTAACTTATTAATATACTATGCAAACATTTTTTGTAATAATGCTTCTTTAATTTTTTTGAGTTTATTGAGTTTGGATTTGTATAGATTGATGATGGTATCAATCTTTACAAAAAGTTTTGCTATTTTATTTTGTTCTTCTAGACTTGCAATATATAAATTTTCATTTAATATGTTTTTATAATATAAATGGATAATAGTTAATCCTTGAGCTTTGTTAGCTAATTTATTTTTTATATATTCAACATTGTTTATGTAATATGAAATGAAGTTTCCATTTATATTTTTATAGGGTCTAATACCAAATAAATCACCCCCTGTCATTACATTTTCTTCATTCACACATGAGGGAGATATTAATGAATACGAATCTGCTGTTGTTGAAGTAGGGAATAAAATATCATTTGGTTGTGTTAATGTAATTTTCTTGTTAGTTCTAGAAATTACATTAAAGATGCTTTCATTATACTTTGTATATAATTCACCATATAATACACATTTATATTGACCACCTTTTGATAAATCATTATAACTTAAAGATGAAGTAGAATAATATGAACCTATATCATTAAATTTATATTCTTTTCACTCTTCACTAAATCCTTTAAATCTAACTTTTGGAACTAAAACTTTTTTCATTATTACCTTCATTTATTATTTATATTATACTTTTATTATTCTTTAATTGTTTGGTATATATCAAATTTAAATAATTGAATATTAAGTTTAAAAACTTAACTCTGCTAATCATTTAATTACTATTTTTAGTTCTAATTCCTCTAACAACGAAATTCCTGCATCTAAATTTATAGATAATTCATAATCACCTATTTGTGTGTTGAAGTTAGGTACATTAAAGTTTAATTTAGCTAAATTAAAACATAATAAGCCTTGTTCATATCCATCTTTCAGTTTTTCTCTTAGAGATTTAGTTATAATAGGTGAATCAATATTTCTAAAAATTCCTTCAAAATCTTTAAATTCATTCAATAGTTTAATGGCAGTTTTATCACCAACTCCTTTTATACCAGGTAAATTATCTGATGGATCTCCTTTTAGACCTTTAAATGAAGTTATTTGTTCTGGATTAATTTCAAATAAGTCATAAAAGTTCTTATTTGTTATATATAAATACTTATCAGACTTTCTATGAATTAAAGTAGTTTTGGAATTAACTAGCTGTAATAAATCTTTATCAGCAGAAAAAACAAAATTATTCCCTAGTAATAAATTAGTAAATGTTGCTATTAAATCATCTGCTTCATAACCTTCTTGTTCTAATCACTTTATGTTTAATTTAGTTAGAATTTCCTTAATTAAATTCATTTGAATATATAATTCATCAGGTGCTTTTGCTCTACCTGATTTATATTCTTGGTATTGTAAATGTCTTAAAGTTTGTCCATATGCATCAAAAGCAATAAATAAATGAGTTGGTTTAATTTCTTTTAATAATTTCAGAAGTTGCATTAAAAACAATTGTATTGCATTAGTTGGAATACCTTTAGATGTTCTTAAAATGGTATTAGTATCACCACGATAAGAAGCATAAAATGATTGAAATAATAAATAATTTCCATCTATAACTAAGTTTTTATTATTCATTTATTACCTCTTTAAAATCTTTGATTACGTAAAATCCTTTATTTTTTCCTATATAAACAATTATTTTTTTTGGTTCTATATTAATTAATTGTTCAATTTTTGTATTTCAACCATTAGCAGTTATTGAACCACTTGAATCTTTTAATTTAACTTTTGTATGATTAGGTTTAGTGCCATAATTAGCTTTAATAAAATCTACTTTCAATCAAGTTAAATTTTCATTAAGATTCATCAAACAAGGGATTCCTCTTTCTTTTAGTTTTTTTAAATATTCTTTATTATCAGTTGTGTATTTACCACCTAAATATTGTAATTCATATTTTTCTTGTAATTCAAAATTATTTTCTAGTTCAGGAATTGGAATTAACTCAATATTTTCATCTTTAATATAATTCATAATTGAATGGTTTTCTGAATTACTATTCCTTTTTTTAATTAAGAGATAGGTATTATAAAATTCATTTATTGTTGGTAAAATATTTAATAATTCAACTACATTTCCAAATGTTCTAAATGTCCCTGCTTTAATTAAGATTTCTAAAATTGATTCACCAATCCCTACATCTCTTAATCTTAAACAAGAACTTATAAAATTTTTAAATAAACCATTATTATTTCTTTCATTTATGATTTTCGATACAGCTACTGTTCCAATTCCTTTAATCACTACTAAAGGTAAATAAATATCTTTTTCTGATATTTCAGCTTGATTTGTTGAAATATTTATGTCAGGCGCTTTAACTAATATATTAGTTTCATATGCTTCATTACTATAACGTTTGATATTGTCTAAATCTGCAGAAGCATCTGATAATAATGATTTATAAAAAATTAATGGATATCTTGATTTATAATATGCCATTTTATAAGAAATTAATGCATAAGCAACTGCATGGGATTTATTAAATCCATAATTTGCAAACTTTTCTATTTTAGAATAAATTTCTTGTAATTTATCATAAGATAATCCATTCTTTAAACCACCTTCAAAAAAAGTATCTTTATATATTTTTAAATATTTATCATCTTTTTTTGAAATAGCTCTTCGAAATGTATCTGCTTGATTGAAATTCATATTAGCTACTTTTTGAACTATTTGCATTATTTGTTCTTGATAAACAATTATTCCAAATGTTGGTTTAACTATTTCATCATATAAAGGATGTATTTTAATAATTTGACTTGGATCTTTTTTGTTATTTGCATATTCTTTGATATAAGCAGCAGGACCAGGTCTAAAAAGTGAAATAATTGCATATATATCATCAAAACTATCAACATTAACTTGTTTTATTGTTGCTCTCATTTGTGGAGATTCTAATTGGAAAATTCCATCTGTATATTGTTGATTTAATAAATTAAAAGTTAATTGATCATTAAAGAGTGAATATGAATCATTCATAATATAATCAAAATGTCTTGAACTTGGTAATTGATTTTCTATTCCTTGTATAAAAGTTAAATTTTTAAGTCCTAAAAAATCTATCTTTATTAAACCATATCTTTCTAAATAGTTCATTGTCATTTGAATTTGTTGATAACCATTATCTGAATAATGTGTTGGAACTAATTGATTTAATTCACTATTGCATAAAACTACTCCAGCTGCATGAATACCTACTTGTCTCGGAAAACCCTCGATTTTAGATGCTAATTCATGTAATTTAGGATATTTTGAAATTATAAGTCTATATTTTGAATTATTTTCATAAGCATATGTTAAACTCAAATCCTTTATTGAAATACTTGCACAAACTTTATCAACTTCTGGTTTGCTTAAGTTTAAAATATTTTTGTCTGTTAAATATTTTGCTACATCTCTTATTGAATTTTTTGTTGCTAATGTTTGAAAGGTTGAAATTAGACCAAAATGACTAGAACCATATTTGTTTTTTAAATATTCAAAAACTTCATCTCTTCTGGTATCCTGAATATCAATGTCAATGTCAGGCATTGATATTCTTTCAGTGTTTAAAAATCTTTCAAATAATAAATCAAATTCTAATGGATTTATTGTTGTAATATCTAGTAAGTAAGATACAAGTGAACCAGAAGCACTACCTCTACCTGGTCCTATATTAATATTATTTGATTTAGCATATGCTATTGCATCATGAATGATTAAAAAATAATCCATAATACCTAGTTCATCAATAACTTTGATTTCTTTTTTTATTCTTTCTAAAACTATTTTCTCGTCATAATGTTTTATCAATTCTTTAAATTTTTTACCTAGTATTTTTTTAGATAATATTTCTTTATTATTGTTTGAAAACTTAGGTAATTTGATTTCACTAGATGGTCTTGAGATATTTATGTTTGAAACCATATTTAACATATTTTCATACACTTCTTCATCTAAATCCGAGAACTCCTCATCATTGAAATATTCACTGTAAATAATGTTTTCTTGATTTGGATTTGAAATATGTTTTAAAAGAGGAAGAATTTCATTATCTTCATAGTTTAGGATTCTTTTTACCGGGGCGTAAACTGTTTTAATATGTTGTTTCTTTTTATTATTTAAATAAAAATTATTCGGAACTTTTAATAACTCGATTCCTTTTATTTGAGAACCTAATTCTTGATGATCAATCATATAAATATCAGGATTTTCCAAATCATAAAAACTAGGGGTTTCTTTTTGAGAAACATTTGTAATCAACTTAAATAAAAATTTAAGTCCATTAGTATTTTTTGCAATTAAAATAACCCTAAAATTTTCTCTTAAATCTACTTCAACACCAATTATGGGTATAAAGTTATATTCATCAAGAAATTCTCAATAATATTGTAATGCATAAAAATTTTGATAATCAGTTAATGTGATATATTTTTGATTTCTTTTTTTAGATTCATTTAATAAATCTTGAACTTTTATAGTTGAATTTAAAAAAGAGTATTCAGTGTTAGTGTGTAAAAAAATTTTTTCTCTCATAATTTTATTTTATATATATTTTTAATAAAAAAGAAAAGTTTATTCATTTAAAATAAACTTTTATAGTTTATAAAAATAATTGATATTCACTTTCTTAAGTATTATTGAATCTATTTTTTCATTCAGGTTCTCATAAATGATTTTTAGATTTTTGTTTTTAGTTAAGAATCTTAATTTAAGACAATTTAAATAAATTTCATAGTCTTTAATAAGATTCATAGATATATTTTTTGCTAAAATTAAATAATTAATTTCATTATCATTGATAAATTGAAATAAGTTATCATTAATATTTTCTATATACAAACCAACAAATTTATTTTTATTATTCATTTCCAATAAGAAATCTTTTAATATTTCTTGATTGTATTCATAATTTATTGAATACAATAAAATTGTAGGAAAATTATCTATTTTATAAAAATTAAGTTTATGCAAACTGTCGATTGATAGTTTTAAAAAACCTTGGTTTAAGTTGTTTTCATTTTTTAACAAAGAATTAAACATCATATTTTCTTTTAAAATTTGTAAATAAGGATTATTAACAAATAAATGATAAAAAGTTAAATAATCTAGATTTTTAGATAAATTTCAATCCAGGAAATATTTATCAGTTTTTTCTATATCTTTTAATTTATATATGTATTTTTTATCTAGATTATCTGATATTCTGAAATTCTTTAAAAAAGTTTTATATGCTCTTAGTTCCTCAGAAAATTTTTGAATATCTGAATTATTATAATTAAAAGATAAATTAAGGAAATCGTTTTTGTTTTCAGGTTTTGCTAAAATGTGATACAAAGAAAATAACAATGTTTCTTCTATTTCATTTAAATCGAAACTTGAAGTAATTTTTCTATCTAAAATAGTTGAACATAAGAAATATTTTGAAAATAAAATATTTTTATTTAAATTGATAATTAATTCAGTTTTATTTGAACTAAATACATTTCAAATATTTTTCTTTATTAAAATAAACAGTAATTCTTCTTTCTTAAAAAATTGAATATTATTATGACTTAAATTTAATAAATTAAATATTTCTTTTAATTCAGTATTAGATAATTCAGTGTATAAAAAGTTTGTTTTTAGTGCAAGACCAATAATTTTATATGAACCTTTTTTTATATTTACTTGCTTTTCATTAAAAGAATTTGTAATTCTTATAGGATTGATTTTCTTTTCTTTTTTTCATTCTATATTGCATATAAATTCATGTTTTTCATTTAATTCCATATTTAATTTATATGTTCTATAGTTATGAAATCATTGGTCTAGTTTAAATATTATTTTTTCTAAGAAATTAAATTCTTTGTGTATTTTTTCATTCAAAATAATATTTAATGAATATTTCTTTTTTATTGGTTCTTGTAGTATTTCATCTATTTTCTTAGCACTATCATAATGGAAGAAATTTTTAAAATAATTTAAAGAAATGTAATTATATTTTTTAAATTCTGATTTTTTTGAATCAAAAATAGTAGATAAAAAGAAATATTTAGCACTCTGACGAATTACTCTTTTATTTAGTGGGTCTATTTTGAACAAAATGATTCCATTTGAACTTCTGAAATAAAGCAAATGTATTAAAAAACAAAATAAAGAAACAATAACTAAGAAAATAAACAACCAAAAAAATAGCAATACCATTATTTCTTTAAAATCCTTATTGAATGGTGATTCTTATTAAATCTTTTTGTTTCTCCACTTTGCTTAAATTTAATAACAACACTATTATCACCGTCTAAATCTACTACTTCACCTTCTCCAAAAATTGTGTGTGAAATAATATCACCAATTAACATTTTGGAATTCTGTAATTTTATTTCTTCATAACTTGTTTCAGATAAATCAATTCCATGATTATCATTCATTAATAATATATCATTTAAGTTAATTCCTAATTCTGTTATAAAAGATGATGGTTCTTTGTCTATATTTAAACTATGTATCTTACCTCTTGAAGAAGATAAAAATAATTTCTTTCTTGCCCTAGTAACTGCTACATATGCTAATCTACGTTCTTCTTCAAGCAATTCTAATTCTTTTTCTTTTGAAACTTCACTTTGGAAAATTCTATAAGATGGGAATAATCCTTTTGACATACCTACTAAAAAAACATTATCATACTCTAGTCCCTTTGCAGAATGTATGGTCATTAATGTAACATAATTTGTATTACCATCATATTCATCATTAATAGATATTAAATTAATATAATTTAAATAATCTTCTATATTCTTATCTTTGTTTTTGGTTTCTCATACTTCTATGGAATTAATCAATTCCATAACATTTTCTTCAGCGGTTCCTCTTAAACTTTTGTTTTTTTCTATAAACTTAAAATAAGAAATTTCTTTTAAGAAATAATTTAAAACTGTTGATATTTTGTTTTTTTCTTCTAAAAGTAGTTTCTTATATGTAACTATTTTTTTTATGAAATCTAAAATGTTTTCTGCTATATTTTTATGCTTAGTTGAAAATTCTTTTCAATTTTTCATTATACAATCTAGTGTATTTATTGAATTATGATCTACTACAAATTTGTCAATTAATTCTTGGGATTTTTCACCTATTAAACGGTTTGGAACATTAATAACTCTTTTAAATGATAATTCATTTGAATTGTATAAAACTCTTAAAAATGCTATTGCATCTTTAATTTCTGATCTTTGATAGAACTTGGTTCCATTAACTATCTTATGAGGGATACCTTCTTCTATTAACGCTTGTTCAAAAGCCCTAGAATAATAATTTGTTCTATATAAAATAACAATGGATTTTAATTGATTTTTTTCTTTTTTTAGTTGATTAATTTTATTAATTACTCATCTTGCTTCTGATTCTTCATTAAAAGAGTGTGAAAATTCAATATCACTTCCTTCTTCATTGTTGGTTATTAAATCCTTGTTATAACGAATCTTATTATGTTTTATAAGTTTATTTGCACTATCTAAAATCTTTTTTGTTGAACGATAATTAGTATCTAAGACAATTGTCTTTGAATTTTGAAAATCCTTTTCAAAATTTAATATTAAATTAACATCCGCTCCTCTTCAATTATAAATTGTTTGATCAGGGTCCCCAACTATTGTTAAATGAGTTTTATCTGAAATAATTGACTTCATTATTTCATATTGAAGAACCGAAGTATCTTGAAATTCATCTATCAGTATGTAATCATACTTATTTTTATATTTTTCTAGTACATCTGGTCTTTCACTGAAAAGAATGTTAGTTTGCAATACTAAATCATCAAAATCTAATGAACCATTTTTTGCTAGTTCATTAGTATATTCAATATATATTTTATTTAAAATGTCATCACTAGAATTTGTTTTATAAAGTTCATTAATATCTTTATTAAAATTTTTAAATCAAGAAATATATTGAATAGCATTTTTATGACTAACTTCATTACTTGATATATTTAATTTTTTATAAACTTCTTTTAATATTTGTAATTTGTCTGGTTCATCAATAATTGTAAAATCATTTTTAAAACCTAAGTGATGTATTTCCTTGCGTAAAATAGATGAACAAAAAGAGTGAAATGTCATTATATTTAATTTTTCTTTGTTGGTATAACAATATTTTGAAATACGAGTAGACATTTCTTGAGCAGCTTTATTTGTGAAAGTAACACCTAAAATATTTTTTGGTGAAATACCAAGAGTATTAATCAAATATGCAACTTTCCTTGTTAAAACTTTAGTTTTTCCTGTTCCTGCTCCTGCTATTATTCTCAAAGGAGAGTTGAAATATTGAACAGCTTGTGATTGCTGTTCATTTAAATCTTCTAGTAAATTTATTTTCTTGACATAATTTAAATCCATTAATACATCCTTATTAAATTTCTTTATTGCTTGCTTTTGTTATTTTTCTTCATTTCTTCTCGAAAGGTTTAAGTTCACATATATTTTCAATTATTGGTTCTATTTTATTATTAAATACTACCCTTGTGTTCGTTAAAAAATCTACTAGAGAAAGTCTTCTTTTTCAGAATATTAATAAGATATAGTTAAATATCTTTATAAAAGTAAAAAAAGTTATAAAAATAGTTATTAATCTATAAGTAATATTAGTTTTAAATGAATCTACTAATTTTAGTCCATCAAAATCAGATGGATATATAAATAAAATTAAGAATAAGCAAATAAAAGTAATAAAAAAAGAATTGGTAATATTTCTTTTTAACATTATATTTCAACGAAATTCTTTTTCTTTATCATCTATAATCTTTGTTTTAAACAAGTAATTACTTATAAGTTTTCCTTTAGTAAGTATCGGAAACAAACAATAATAAATATTACTTCATATAATTATTGAAAATATAGGAAAATAATAATTAAAAAAATTTATAGTTTCTTTATTATTAATTAAATTAAATAAATAAATCCATAAAACTAAAATTAATATATATATTGCAAAATCAAATATGTCAGATATTAATCTTTTTAAAAAATTAACGTTCTGATACATTTACTCTAAAGAACTTAAAATCTTTTCTTTTATTAGTTTTTCATATTTAGATTGCAACAAATATGTTTCGGTTGTTTTTTTGAGCATATATTTATTTTGATTAATAAAATCTGTTTTGTTGAAGTCTTTTTCTAATTTTTTTAATACTTCATAATGTTTTTGAATCATTAATATTGTTTTTCTTTCTTTTATTAGACTTCTTTGATTTTTATAAAATTTTTTATATAAAAAAAATGTTTCATTTAAAAAAGCTGTTAAAACTAATTTGACTAAATAATACTTAGCATATGCTAATTCATCATTTCAAAAGTCTTTTCAAATTGAATTAGTTATCTTTTCTACATTTTCAAATGATTGAGCTATTTTATGAGTATTAAATCAGATGTTTGAATTAAATTGTTCTCTATGAATTCTATAATTTAAATAAAAATAAGTATCAGCATTTAATAATAAAAGATAGTTCAATTCAACACACATTTTTGTATCATTCAAGTTTTTAAGCGAATATTCGAAAACTTTTTGAACTAGAGTTCTTTTGTATATTTTATTAAATATAAAAGGATATGAATAAGCAATTATTTCCTTTTGCTTACGGATAGAAAGTTTTTGTGAGATATCCAATCTTTGTTTTGGTTTTCATCTAATTGAACCGATGATTCGTGGTTGGTACTCAAGAATATCAACATCATATTCTTGAGAATCCTTTATCATTTTATCTATATAATGTTTTTTAAGTTTATTATCACTATTTAAAACAACAACATAATCGCCAGAAATGACATTAAAAGAACTTAATAAGTTATACTGATTAGAAATGTTTTTAAAGTTATAAATTAATTTTAATCTGCTATTAAAAAAAGAGTAATATTCATTTATCTCATTAATAATTTTTTGAGTATTTTTATTATTGTTCAAACATAAGATGATTTCAAAATCCTGGTTATCTTGATATTTTAAATGTTTTAGAAATGAATTTACATCTCTGGCTGATTTGTTAACTAAAGAAATAATTGATAACTTCATTCATAACTCCTTAAGTATTTAATAATATTTTACCATATTTAAAAGTTTAAAATAAAACTACCTATTCAATAGGTAGTTAATTATTCAAAATCATTAATTCCAATAAACAATTGTTCTTCTCTTTTATTGATATCTCAATACCCTGAATCTTTTCTCTTTTTTAATATATTTTGTTTTCTTGTTTCAAAAAAAAGAAAGACTTTCATAAGTATAAAATTCGAGATTAAATAAATTAAAATAACAGAAATCATTAAAAATAATGTATATCAAATATTTATAATATTATTAAATGCAAAAAATACAAAACAACTAAAAATAAAGATTAAAAATAAATTAAGATTTCTTTTTGTTAAATTAGATAAATTTTGTGATATTGCTTTTTTTGTTTCATCTTTATTCATTATATATTTGTGGTATTTTTCTTTTATTAATTTCTTTAATGAATCTAAAACAATATAAGAATAATAAATAAATAAATTCAACGAAAGAATTATGCTCAAAATAGTAAATGTATTTAATTGAATTCTAAATACGATTAACGCACTGGATAGTCCTAAGAACAAGAAAATAAATCCTATTAATGCAGATAAACTATAAGTTCATCCTAGTTTTACAAAAAAGTAAATAAATAAAAGAATTATTAGTATGCCAAAAATAATAATTAAATTAATTAGTAATTTATTAGTTTCTATTGGTAATGTTGTAAAACTTGTAATTGATAATGTGTTATCAAATGAATTAATCTTTTGTATTATTAAATTAACTTCTTCGTTATTTAATATATTTGAAGAATTTATAAATAAAGTATATTTATCGTCTGCTTGTGAATTTTTAAATAAATTAAAAATTAAAGAGTTAGAAAAATTTAAATCTGTTTTTAAATTATTAATTAATTCATTACCCGAAGAATATGTTAAATAATTATTTAGTGTTTGTTTTCCGGTTGCTATGACATTATTACCTCCGGCAAATTCAAATGATGAATTTAAACCACTTAATATATTTTGATTAATTCCTGATAATACTGAAAATGTTATTACACCTATTAAAATAAATGCAAAAAATAATATAGATAAATAATTTGAAAATTTAAAAATATTTGCATTAGAAATTTTTGTTTCAATTTTACTTTGATAATTTTGAAATTTCTTTTTATAACCTATTGCAAGAAATAATTTATGACTTCAAAAATCATTATTAATAATAAATTCATTTAAGTATCTATTAAAAAATAAAATAATGAATAAGATTACTATTGAAGAAATACTAAATATAACTCCATATGTATTAAATAAATTATAACCAAAGAAAAATAATAATAGACCGGAAATCAAAATAAGTATATTACTATCTAAAATACCATATAAGTTATCTCTATATGAATTCTTTAGAGATTTTTTCAAGGTATCACCTAAAAAGATGTTTTTCTTTATTTTTTCAAATATTATGATATTTAAATCTATAAAATATCAATAATTCAATATCATAAAAAGAAACATAATAGGTGAATAAAAACCACCTAAAGAGATATTAATTAAATTTGTTAAAAATAAATATAAAGCTCCAGATAATGCATTTATTAGTCCTAATAATCCGTAGTTATAAATCATAAATAATGATATTAGTGAGAAGATAATTAATAAACTTATTAATGTATAAAAAAATGCTTTATTGTTATTTTCTATATATGTACTTGAAACTAAATTTATATCATAATCGCTTAGAGCAAAATTAATGTTATTAGATAATTCATTTGCTTGTGTATTTGATAAATTATTTGATATTGTGATTTTTGAATCTCTAGAGATGTTTTTAGGATTTAATACACTTATTAAATATTTCTTTTGTATTTCTAATACATTTTCCTTAATTGAATTAGGAATATCACGATTATTAGAATCCTTATGAGTTAATTCCTCGTTAACATGAATGAATTTTCATAAATCTTTACCTGATTTTTCTCATTCAACTGGATATTCATTTTCAGCAATTGTTTTTAATTTTTCATAATTTAGTCAAATTAAAATTTGATTAGATTCATCTTGAGATAAATCATTAATCATTTTTGCTCATTCACTTTTTCCATTTACACCATCTAATGAAATTAAGACATTATGAGAATTATTAAAATTAGAATTTGAATATTCTGCACCTTCTAGTTGGAATGGGGGGTTAAAATTCTTTATATCTTTATCAAGTATAGGTGTTTTTTTATACAAACCTTCTACAAACAAAGTATTGTTTTTGTTATCAGTAACTATTATTGAAGGTTTATTTAAAAGTTCATTTTCCAAATCATTTTTTTCTTTTTCAGAAAACTCACCACTTTTTTGTATTTCAAGAAAACCAGGTGATAATGTTTTTACATCAGTTCCTAATATCCTTCTTTGAATTGACTTATTTATTTTTTCTGTTAATTCTAGTGTAGAATTTTCTGAATTCACTTTAGATTGTGCAACTATTTTTATTCCATTACCATAATCTGAAGATGTTTTTACATTATTATTTAAATAAAAAAAACTACCAAATACAATGGATAAAATAGCAGAAATAATCATAAAAAAACTAAATATGATTCTGATATATTTATTTGATGAAAATATTTTTTTATATTTATACATATAAATAAATATACCACATTTTTACTTTTTTATAGATTGCAAATTATAGTTATCTTATGAGATTTTGTTCTATTAAATAATTAATTCCTTTGCTCGTTATTTTCCTTCCTCTTGAGTTTTTTTCAATTAGTTTCAAGAACAAAAGTATAGGTTCTATTTCTATTAAAATATCGTTTTTTTCACCTAGAGTCAAACTTGAAATTGTATTTAGTGAGGCAGGTCTTTCAGAAAAACCGTCTCTTAAAATTTTTAGATACTGAATATGCTCGTTTGTTAAGCCATATCTATAAATTTCCATAGATTTCATTGTTTTTTCTATTATCTTTTTATCAATAATTCCGTTATTTTTTGAAATTGCAAAATCATTGACTCTCTGTATTATGTTATTAGCAATTCTTGGAGTTAATCTAGAATAATCAATAATTATCTTTAAAATATCTTTATCTATATCTAATTTTAATTTTTTTGAAGTGTTTATTAGTATTTTTAAAATATCATCTTCATTATAATTTATTATTCTTCCTATATAACCAAATCTATCTTTTAAAGGTTGACTGATTTCATTAATCTTTGTTGTAGCACCAATTAATGTAAATGGTTTTATTTTCATTCTCATTGATTTAGAATTACCTTCTACACCAATAATTAAATCAAAAACAAAATCTTCCATTGCATTATAAATAAACTCAACAATATTTTTATTAACACTATGAATTTCATCTATAAATAAAATTTCATTTTCGTTTAAAACACTCAACATACTTATTAAATCAGATTTTTTTTCGATATTTGAACCTTGAACATAATGTATTTGATTACCTGAAGCATTGCTTATAATACTTGCTAATGTTGTTTTACCCATACCTGGCGGTCCATAAAATAGCATATGTGGCAATTCTTTATTTTGTTTAACAGAACTATCTATAATTGTTTTTAATGTCTCTTTTAAATGATTTTGACCTATAAAATCATTAAAATTTTGAGGTCTAAGCTCTAACTTCTCCATCTTTATAACTTGTTATTAAATTTATACTTTCTTCAACCATTTTATCTAAATCTTTTTTATTGGTTACATTTGTTAATGCATAATCTATTTGTTTTTTCTTAAATCCAAATGAAGCTAATGTATTAGATAATTCTGACATTATAAAATTATCATTTGCTATTTTAGCAACATTAGAATCAACCATTTTTCTTCATTTCTCACTTAATTCTACACAAATTAGTTTTGCAGTTTTTTCATTTATAAATTGACATTTAGCTAATTCTTGTCAATTTTCATTGGCAATATAATTGGCTATTGATTCTCATCCTTTATCAAGCATTGATATAGCTACTTTCGGTCCTATTTTTTCTATACCTAGTAAATCTATAAAAAGTACTCTCTCTTTAAACTCTTTAAATCCATAAAAATTATGGTAATAATCTGTTATATGTTCATATAAATATATTTTCAATTTTTGTCCTACTTCAAACCTATCTAGTTTTGGAGTAGTTACTATGTATCCATCTCCTTTATTTTCAAAAATTAAATTATTTTTATTTTTGTGAACTACTTCACCAATTTTATATAGTATCATTTTACCTCCATCCATTAAATAAATAAAATCTTGAAAAGTTCTAAAAAAGTAATAAAAAAATAGCGATGCTATTTATTTTTGGATTCGATCGTTTAAAGCAACAAAGTTTTTGATTTTAGCACCTTTGTAAAAACCACAATATTTACATACTACATGTTGTTCAATGAACTCAGAGCAGTTTGTGCATTTTACTAAATTAGGTAAATCTAAAGCACTATGTGTTTGTCTTTTGTGTTTACGTTGTTTAGATGTTTTACGCTTTGGAACAATGGCCATAATTCCTCCTTTGTTGTTTTATTTTAATAGTTCTATTAGTGAATTAATTATATAAAATAAATGTTTTTTTTAAAATAAAAAAATATATTATTTTTTATAATTTTTATATGTTCAAAACAAATGAAATAAATAAAGTAGGTATTGTAGTAGAATACAATCCATTTCACAATGGACACATTTATCAATTAAATTGAATCCAAGAAAATATTAAAGATCCAAAAATAGTTGTGGCTATGTCTCATAAATATTCACAAAGAGGTGAAATAATTTGTTTATCATATGGAGAAAGAAAACGTATGATTAAAAAATTTGGTGTTAGCAAAGTTATTCCTCTTAAAGTTAAAATATCTTCACAAGCTGCACATATATTCGCAAGAGAAGCAGTTAAAAAACTTCATAAAGAAGGAATTAAATATTTGGTTTTTGGTTCTGAAACTAATGATATTCAAAAATTTATAGAAATAGCAAATATAATAAAAAACAATGAAGATAAATATAACTTATTAATAAAAAAATATTTAAAAGAAAAAGGAAATAGTTTTCCTAGAGCAACTAATTTAGCACTTTCTGAACTTTCAGGACATGAAATAAACCAACCAAATGATATTTTAGGATTAGAATATGTAAAAACTATTGTTAATAATAATTTTGATATAACTCCTGTTTGTATCAAAAGAACCGTAGATTTTCACTCAAATGAAACTAATGGATTATTTGCTAGTGCAACGAAATTAAGAGAAATGCTTAAAAAAAATGAAGATATCTCTAGTTTTTCTCCGTTTAATAAAAATTCTATAAGAAAAAGCCTTCTAGTTGAAAATACATATTCTAAATTTCAAAAAATAATAAAAAAGCTATCCCCACAAAAAATATCAAGATTCCACCTTGTCAATGAAGGGATAGAAAATCTTTTTAAAAAGAATATTAATGAACCTGATTATAATTCTTTTATAAAATCTTGTGTAAGTAAAAGATATACAGCCAGCAGAATTAAAAGAACTTATCTCTTTGTTTTACTCAAAATAAAGAAATTTGAAATATAAATTACAATAATTTAATAGAAAATGCATTTAATTCCGGTGTATCAATATTAGAAATATTTAAAAGAAATGCCACTTCTCTTTCATCATTCATTTTAATTAATATTTTTATTATTTTTGTATTTCATAATTTGTTAATAATTCTTATTTGAACTTTCTTGCTTTCATTAAATTTATAAAATATTGTTCTTTTTTCAATACACTCATAAAAATATTTGAGTAAAATTTCATATGCATTGACTTGATATAATGGATGTAAAATATTACTTTCTATTTTGTCTTTTTCAAAAAAGAGTCCTAATGAGATTGGAAACATAGATAATAAATTTATAAGCAGCCTGATTTTATCAATTAAATACAAATATTTTGTTTGGTTTGTTAATAGTTTGTTTATTGAGATTATAGGAATAAAAGGTGTTTTAACTATCTTTAGTATTTTTTTTATATTATTATTGAAATCATTACCTAGAATTAATTCGTAAAATTGACCATCCAAAAAGTTGAATTCTTTAAAATATGACAAGTTTTTTGCTTTATTTTCATAAATATATAAATTAATTCCAACACTTTTTTTTGTCAGATTTAGGTTATTGAATAAATAATGTTTAACATCATTTAGTTCTTGTTTTTTTATTTTATCTATTTTTTTAGAAATATTATTAATTAATAAACCTGAAATATTAAATAAATCTATTAATTCATTAATAATTTTCTCAAGTTGATTTTTTAATTCTAGCTTTGATTCTAAAATATTATTGAAATCGAATTCCTGTGTATATAACAAATCATTTATTTCTTCAAAATTATTATCTTTAAGTTTATGGTATTCTTCTTTTAACTTTTCATTATTAATAATTTCATATTTTTCTATTAATTTACTGATGCTTAAAATACTAGAGAATTTTAAGTTATATAAAATATTTACATTTTCAAATTCTGATATTGTATTGATTAAAATCCTTAAATTATCTAAAGATTTCATTTTTTGATTTTCGATATTATGATTTTCATTAGAATACAACATATCTTTATTAAAATAATATAAATATATATCTGGAATAATTATGTTTATATTATGTGAAACTAATGCAGTTTGTTTGATATCTTGAATTAATTTTTCATAATAATTAATAGTATTATTTAAATTTAAATCTGTGACTATTTTTTCTTCTAAAAAAATATAAGTATTATTCTTCTTAAAAGAAGTTTGTAATCAAGTATGTTTCAAATATGTCAACATCTAGAATCTCCGTAGTTTTTAAATCAAAGTCAACAAAAGAAAGGTTAGTTAAAATATTTTTAATTTTATTTATTTCATAGGTTCTTAATATTTGGAGTAATTTCTTATACCTTCATTCTTGTATATTTAGTTCTTGTGCTATTTTATAATCTGAATATTTCAGTTGTTTTAATAAATAAATAGAAAAACATAAATTAAAAATATTAAATAATTGAGATACTAACAAAATAATTGAATCACCTTCGTTAGTTCTCTCTTTGTATTTTTCATAAATTTTAGATATATTATTTGTTTCTAGGGAATTCATAAAAGCAAAAGTTTGGTTTAAGTTAAGATCAGAAATGTAATTATCTATAAATTCTCTTGTTATGATTTGATTTGTTTTTAGAGAATTCAATTTTTCTAATTCATTTAAAACAAAAGTTAAATCCTTTGGGTTTTTTTCTATAAAATAGAATAAATCTGTTTGTGTTATCTTGATATTATTTTTGAATATAAATTCATTTATTTTTTGATTTCATTGATTTGATATAGTTTTTTTGAATTCAAATACTTCAAAATTATTTATTATAAAGTCAGTGAATTTGTTATTTGATGGTTTTTCTTTATTTAATACAAAAATCAGGGTATTTTTTTGTTTTTTAGAAAATGTTTGTATAAACAAATCTATAAAATTACTTTCTTTTTTCGTTAGTTTAGAACTTAAAAACAAAGGAAAATCATAAACTATATATAATTTTGGAATATCAAATAATGATTCGGATAAAAATGAATCTAAGAATTCTGTTATTTCATAATTTTCTTTTAAAATTATGATATTTTCTTGTTTGTATACTTTTTGCAATTCAGAAAGTTTTTCATTTATATAATAATCTTCTTGTCCATATATGAAATACATAGAAATTATTATATATTATTTTTATAATAAAACATTATGAACATAGTTTTACCATATAACACACAAGAAAAAATTTCTTTACTATATAAAAAGTCAATCTTAATATGAATAATAAAATAAGATAAAAAGTAAACTAAATCATATAATAAATCACTTAAAAAATATGAAGCAAAAGGAAATCAAAATAAAGCTAAAAACATTATAATAAAACATTCAAAAAATATGGATAAAAAGAAGTTAATAAACAATGATAAAATGTTTATGCTTTTATTATTTATGACTAAAAATAAATTAGAAACTATTCACAAAAAAATCATAAAAAGAATTTTCTCTTTTATTTTAAATTTCTGATTAAAAAATAGAAATAAATAACTTAATGTAAAGCTTATAAAATAACCGATTCCAACATTCAGACTATTATGAAAAACAAGACACACAACTGAAATATATAATAATTTTGTTTCTTTTTGAATTTTTTGGTTTTTTATTTTATTAGGTAATATCTTTTGTAAAATAGCTCTGTTTGAAGAAATGCTTCAAACTGTCAAAATCCAAAACAAAAATAAAATTGCTTTGATTAATTTCTTTTTGTTTTTAAAAATCTTTTTCAATATATTATTTAATAAATTAAAATGTAAACCACTAATAATCAAGAAATGCAAAATCCCTATGTTATTTGCGTTTTCAAATAAAGTTGATTTTGAATATGTATAACCAAAGGTTATTGGAATAACTATTTCTTTATAATTTTTAAAAGAACTAAAAAACTTAAAGATATAAAATCTAACATCAAAATTATTTATATAGACTATGCTTGGTTTATCAATATAATAAATATTATCTGAATACTGTAAATAACCATTAACATTAATTAATTGATAAAGATGCAAATCATAATTCTTTTTTAGTATAAATTTTAAATTATAAATATTTCTAACTTCTATAAATTTTTCCTTTATAGAAATGACTTGAAATGTTCCATTTATATTTGAGAATAAAGAAATGTTATACAAATATTTTTTTATTTCATATAAAAAAAATAAAATAAGAAGACAAATAATTATACTTATTAAATATGTTCTAAAAATAAGTATTTGTATAACAATTAAAATAATTATAGAAATAAGAAAAACACTTGATTGATTATTTAAAAAAGCATAAAAAAGTGAAATAATTAAAAAGACATTAAATGAACTTATTCTAGTATCAAAAAACTTTGGAGTTTTTCAATTGTTTTTACTCCAATACCAGATATTTTTAAGATATCGTTTCAACTAGGAACTCCTTCATTTTTTTCTTTGTAATCCATTATTAATTTCGCATATTTATTAGATAAACCAAATGAAATTAATTCATTAGCACTTCTTAAAGAATTTCAATAAAGAATCAAATTCTTATATGGAACATATATTTCTTGATTTTCAATTGCTATATCATCTAAATTAAAATCCCTTATGTCTGCATCAGACTTTAATTGTGTGAGAAAAAATAATTCTCTGTAAGTTAATTTTTTATCACTTATGTGGATTCCTGGTTGATCAAAAGCACCTTTAACTATATATCTTTTTGATTTAAACTTATCAACTGTTGTTATTTTTTGTTGACTAGAAATAAAAAAATAAGTTGTAAACCCTGTTATAAAAATTAAGAAAATACCTACTAAAATTCATTTAAAATAAACTTTCACATTAATTAAATATATTAATCATAAAAATTTACTAAAAAATAACTATATTTTATGTTTAAATAAAACAATTTTTAAGTAAAATATAGAAACATAAGGAGAAAATATGTCATTAAAAGCAGGAATAGTTGGATTACCAAATGTAGGAAAAAGTACTTTATTTAGTTCGATAACTAAAAAGGAAGCAGAATCAAGTAATTATGCCTTTACAACAATTGAACCAAATGTTGCTTCTGTTCCATTAATAGATGAAAGATTGCAAAAAATAGCAAATTTAGTGAAACCAAATAAAATAATATGAGCAACTTTTGATTTTGTGGATATTGCTGGTTTAGTTCAAGGTGCATCTAAAGGTGAAGGTTTAGGTAATAAATTTCTTGCAAATATTAGAGAAGTAGATGCAATTATTCATGTAGTAAGATGTTTTAATGATAATAATATAATTCATGTAGCAAATTCTATAGACCCAGTAAGAGATAAAGAAATTATAGATTATGAATTAATATTAGCTGATTTAGAAACAATTAATAATGTGTTAAATAGAATATCTAAAAAAGCAAAATCTGGTGATAAAGAGGCAATATTTGAACAATCTACTGCATTAAAAATAAAAGAGAAACTAGAAAAAAACATAGCAGTAAGAGAAATTCAATTAAATGAAAATGAAAATAAAGTTATTAAAGGGTATCATTTATTAACTCATAAACCTATTATTTATGTTGCAAATCTAAACAATGAACAAATTAAAGATTATGAAAACGATGTAAATTATAGTGCTCTTAAAAATTCTTTAAATGAAAATGAAAAAATAATTCCCATATCAGTTAAATTAGAATCTGAGTTAATTGAAATAGAAAACGAAGAAGATAAAAATGAATTTTTAAATTTATACGGAATTAAAAAAAGTGGTTTAGACTTGTTAACAAAAGAAGCATTTGAATTATTAAATTTACAAACTTATTTTACAGCGGGAGTTCAAGAAGTAAGAGCTTGAGTTTTCCATAAAGGTTGAAATGCACCTAGATGTGCTGGTGTTATTCATAGTGATTTTGAAAAGAAATTTATTAAAGCTGAAGTCATTTCGTATGAAGATTATATTAAAAATAATGGTGAACAAGGTGCAAAAAACTCTGGTAAATTAAGACAAGAAGGTAAAAATTATATTATGCAAGATGGTGATGTATGTCACTTTAAATTTGGAAAATAATTTTTTATTTTTGGGGGTTTAGTATAATGGCAATATAGTGGTCTCCAAAACCGATGATAAGGGTTCGATTCCTTTAACCCCCGCCATTTTAATACAAAAAATCTACCTATTAAAAGGTAGATTTTTTGTTATGTTATTACTAAATCGTCATCTGCACCAGAACTTCTAACTACATTAAATCCTGATAATGAATTAATTAGGTTAGTTTCTGTTGGATCTACTAAAATTTCTGTATTTGAATTAAATGTGTTATCGGATCAACCAAGTAATGTTCTTAAGTTGTTTATTCCACTACTATTTAATGAATGACCGTTTTCTTTTGCTTTTATTCTTATTTTTCTTGTAGTTTTACCGTTACTAAAGATAATTTTACTTTTTGGTCTTAAGTTAGGGTCTTTTTCTAAAATTTCATAGAATTGAGCATTGTTTAATTCATCAGAATCTATTTCTCAAACATCTGAATTATTATATAAAACAATTCTTGTTAATTTACGTACTTTATCTGGTCTTGTACCATCATTTTCTTGATCATAAAAGATTAAATTACGTAATGATTTAGCTGCCTTAATTCTTGATAAATCTAAACCAGTTGGATAACTATTTCCTGCATTATCTCTATCAGGATGATTACCTGGACCAAATTGTCCTTGGAATATTCTTTCATTATTTCTAGAGACATAGACCATTCTTAAACCATTGTTAATTCTTGTTGTATCTTCAATACCGTTTCAATCTGATTCATCAAATGAAATACTATTGAAATTAATACGAGAAAATGATTGAACACCAGGTAAATAGCCACCATATGAATTATAATCTAGTGTATTGACAAAATGAGTTTGTTTGAATGCTCAAGGATTAAATGAAAATCTTTCATCATTTGGATTCAATGAACTAAATAATGATAATTCATCGATAACTTTATTTTCAAGAGCAATTAAAGAAGATGTATTTGGTGATTCAAAGAATAATTCTAAAAATGGCAATTCATTAGGTAAAGCACTTAGTATCTCTTTGAATTTTTGAGTTGAATCTGATTTACCCATATTAGTTATTCTATAACCTGTAATAGGAATTTCTTTTTCTTTTAGTTTATTAATTAAAGCTAGTGTTTTACTATACCCACTTGGGTTAGAAGCATTTATTGAAACTAATACACCTTTATCAATAGAAGTTTTTGCTTTATTATCAGCATTTTTAGTTAATTCATATAATAAAATACCATCATTGTGATTTAAGTTATATTCTGGATTATTGTAGTATTCTGTTGATATATCCCTTTTTGTTCAACCAGGATAATTCCCGTTCCTAATATCCTCTGGGTTCCTTGATCAAACACTGTTTATACCAAAAACTCTCTTTTCTGAGTTATTACGTTCTCTTTCTGCAGTAACTTTATTAAATATAGGACTATATACTCTTGAATCCAATTTTCCATTTGCATCAATTATTATTTCGTTGTTATCTTCTGCTATATAATAACCATTTTCTAACTGTTTTTTTGCATTATCTGTTAGTTCAGTAAACTTTGTAAAATCCAAATATGAAATAATCGCTAAATAACTTAATTTAATTGGACGTAATTGACCATTTCTAGTTACATATTGATATATTCCTGAAATTGATCTTAATTGATTGTAATTAGCAACACCTTCTGGTAATAAAAACTCTTTAACTTTGTCTCCATTTTCTAATAAAGCACTGAATTTATCATATAAATGAACAAAGTAATCTTCATTTGGTCCTTTTAAAATACTATCATATGATTTTTCATGTAAATTAGGGTCCCTAAATAAAGCAAAAATATGTTGATTAGTATTAATTTGTCTATCTAGATTTTTTTGTCCATTTGCTATTGTTTTTTGTCTTGTTTCTTCTGTTACTTCTACACTTGTTACATCAGGAACTATTTCTGCATAATATGGTTTTCTATTTGTTATTCCTTTTTCAATATCAGATCTTAAATCTTTTCTTAAAGGAACATCTTTAACTTTAACTTTGATTGTGTAATTATCTCTTTCAATAACCACTTCTTTTTCTTTAGGTTTTGGAGTTTCAACTGGTTTTTCTGGTTGATTTTGTGGTTTTATTTCTACTATTGGTGAAACTTTAGGTTGTTCTATACGGGGTTTTTCAATTGGTTTTTCAGGTTCTTTAATAATAGGTTCTTCTTTTATTGGTTCAACTTTCGGAGGTTCAGGTAGTTTTGGTTCTACTTTTTTTTCTGGTTGTTTAATTCCCCTATCGAAAATAGATAAAACTCCACCATCTGCATTATCAATTGGAATTAGTGTTCCATTTTTGTAAGATGGATAATTGGAATCTTTACCTTGTCCTATTGATGAAGTGCTTTGATATAAAGTCAATGCAACTGATGAAGATGCAACAATAGTTGTGCCTGTTAAAATAGTAAAAAATTTATTTTTACGTTTCAAAATTTTATTCATAAATTTCTCCTACTTATTTTTTAACTATACATTAATATTATAAACTTTTATTATTAAAGTTTCATAGTAATTTATTTATAAGAAAAAATAACTATTCTGTCTTTTTTATTGATATCTTTGATTATTTTTATTTCATAATTATTTTTTTGTTGGTTCCATCAATTAATATGTTTAGGATTAATTTCAAAAAATATTTTACCTTCTTTAGTTAAGTATTGCTTTGCTTCTTTAATAATTTTTTCATAAAAATAAAGTCCATCGTTTTCTGCAAATAATGCATTATATGGCTCAAAATCAATAACTGATTTATCTAGTTTTTCATTAAAAGAAATATAGGGAGGATTGCAAACAATAAAATCATAAGTATCATTTATATTTTCGAATAAATCTGATTGAATAATTTTTACTGACAAATTATTTTTTAATTTATTAATTCTGCTTTGAATTATAGAATCATTTGAAATATCTGACATAGTAACTTCTGAATTTATAAAATGTTTTTTTAATGCTAAACCAATGAAACCTGAACCTGTGCATAAATCAAATATTTTTAGATTCGCTTCTTTTGGATAATTATTAAAAATTTCATAAATTAACTCTTCTGTTTCATATCTTGGGATTAAAACATTTTGTGATATATCTATAATAACATTAGCCATTTCAATATAACCAATTATTTTTTGAACTGGCATAGATTTATCTAATCATTCTTGTTCTTGTGTTGATAAAGTTTGTGGTAAACCATATCTTCTTTTTTCTAATAATAAAGTTTCTTTATTATGCACTAAATACCAGCTTCTTTTATTTTTTCGTTTTGCTCTTCTGTTAATAATGCTTCAATAATAGAATTTAGTTTACCTTCCATTATTGGACCTAATGAAGTTGAAAATGATATTCTATGGTCTGTAACTCTATCTTGGGGATAATTGTATGTACGAATTTTTTCTGCTCTAGCTCCAGAACCAGCTAGTTTTCTAAATTCTGATTCTTCTTGTTGTTTTTTTTGAATTTCAATATCATATAATTTTGATTTTAAAATTCTCATTGCTATTTCTTTGTTTTGAATTTGACTTTTCCCTTCTTGACAAGATACAACAATTCCACTTGGCATATGTGTTATTCTTACAGCTGAATCAGTTGTATTAACAGATTGACCACCGTTTCCACTTGATCTAAAAACATCAATTCTTATGTCATCTGATTTAATATCTATTTCAATATCATCATCTATTTCAGGCATAACAGTAACTGTTGCAGTTGATGTGTGAACTCTCCCTTTTGTCTCAGTAACTGGTATTCTTTGAACTCTGTGTACTCCTGATTCAAACTTTAGTTTTGAATAAGGTTTTTCACCTTTAACTGAAAAAGTAACTAAAGTAAAACCTCCTGATTCAGCAACTATTGAATCTAATAAAGTTGTTTTCATATCATTTTGTGAACATCACTTTAGATACATTCTATATAAATCACCTGCAAAAATGTTAGCTTCATCACCGCCAGCTGCACCTCTTATTTCAACTAAAACATCACGTTCATCATTTTCATCTTTAGGTAAAATCAATATTTTTAATTCATTTGATAATGATTCCATTAAAACTTCGTTTTCTTGTATTTCTAATTTTGCTAAACTTAATAATTCTTCATCTTTTTCTGTTTTTAATATTTCTTTAGCTTGTTTTAATGTATTTTCGCTTAATAAATACTTGTTAAATACAGTCACGATATCCTTAATAGAATTTATTTCTTTTGTAATTTTTGTGTATTTTTTTATATCAGAAATAATTTCTGGACTCATTGTTTGTTCTTCTAATTCAATATATTTTGATTTGATTTGCAACAAGGATTTATACATTGTTTGTTCCATAGTTCCAACTTTCTTTTTTTTATTTTAAATATTTTTCTGGTATTGAATATAAATTTATATGACAATAACCTTTTGGATTTTTCTTTAAATAATCTTGATGATAACCTTCTGCTTTTGTATCATCTGAAACAGGTAAAAATTCTATATAATTATCTTTTTGTTCATTCTTTTTAAATTCTTCATTTAATTGCTTGTATTCATTTAATAAACTTGAATCGTTTGTATAAAAACCAATTCTATATTGAACTCCTTTATCATTTCTTTGTTTATTTAATGAATATGGGTCTACTATATTGACAAATAACTCAAATATAGTAGATTCAGAAATTAAACTATCATCATATTTAACTTTTACCGCTTCAACATGACTTGAACCAAGACAAACTTCTTTATATGATACTCCTTCAAAACCACCATTTAAATAGTGAACTGAAGTTTCTAACACTCCTTTTAATCTATCATAGTAAGCTTGCACACCTCAAAAACATCCACCTGCTATATAAATTTCTTTAACCATTATATCTCCTTTGATTATTTGATATATCAAGAATTAAGACATAAAATATCTTAATATTAAACATATATATAAATATATTATAATTATAACATACAAAAATTTAATAATTTGATTAGTAAAGGTTGATATGTTAAAAAAAATAAATAAAAAATGATTAACAATAGCAGGAACAAGTTTATTTATTATTACAGCTGCATCAATTACAGCTGGTGTTGCTATTTCAAGTAAAAAAACTTCTGATGAAAAGAATGAAAACCCAGAATTAAATACAATCTATAAAAGTATTTCTGAAGTTATTAGAAAAGAAATAGATGATAAAGAAAAACCAGATGTTTTTTGAAATAAAGCTACTACTATTTATAAATCTGATGCTAACTTTGAAGAAAAAATTCAAAAACTTAATATGATAATGTCTGAAATAAAAAACACTATTATCGAAGAAATTAAACCTAAAATTATCAATAATATCAATAGATTAAAAAATCCAGAAGATAACACTGAATTCAGTATGCAAGTAAGAAATTTTTACACTAAAACACTTGATGAATTTTATAAAAATAAATACCTTGATCCATTGAAAGCACTAAGAAGAATAACTGGTTATATGAATAGAATTTATGAAAAATATGTAACTGCCGTAAGAGAAAATAATCAAGAGAGAATTTCATTAATACAAAGTTCATGAGAAAAATCTAAAGAAAAATATTCTGAATTACAAGAATTATTTAAACAATTATAACTATTTTAATATAGTTATTTTTTATACTTTTTTTTATATAATAAAAACATAAAATTAAGAAAGGAAAATTTTGATAAATAAAGATTATATAAAAAACAGAATAGGTTTAACTAATGAAGTTGCAAATAAACTATTAAAAAAAAATGGTTTAAATCAAATTAAGAACGAAAAAAAAGTAAATATCTTTAAATTATTCTTAAATCAGTTTAAAGACTTTATGATTATTTTATTATTAATTGCAGCTGTATTTAGTTTATCTGTTGCATTTTATGAAACATTTGGTAAAGCAGAAACTCCAAAAACACAAGATATTATAGTTTCCTTTGTTGAACCATTTATTATTTTAATAGTAATAGTATTAAACTCTTTATTAGGAACTTATCAAGAAATAAAATCTGACCAAGCAGTTAAAGCATTAGAAAAAAATAATGAATTATATGCAAAAGTTTATCGAGATGGAAAATTAATAAATATTCCGTCAACTGAACTTGTTATTGGTGATTTAATTGTTTTAGAAGCAGGTGATTTAGTTCCAGCTGATTGTAAACTTGTTGAATCGTTTAGTTTAGCTGTAGTAGAATCAGCATTAACAGGAGAATCACTACCTGTAGATAAAAAAGTTATTGATGAAAATGTAGAATCAAATAAAACTTTAGGAGATAGAAAATCAGAAGTTTTTGCGGGAACTCATATTACAAATGGTCGTGCTATTGCTTTAGTTATAAAAACTGGAAAAAATACTGAAATAGGAAAAATTAACCAATTAATCCAAGAACAAGAAGTAATATTAACACCATTACAAATAAAATTAAATAAATTAAGTAAGATTTTTGGAATCTTAGGTGTGTTATTATTATTTATAACTACAATTTTACAACTTGTATTAACTAACTCTTTTTCAGGAATATGAAATAATCCTGAAACTTATTCAAATTCAATTATTATCGGTATTTCTTTAGCAGTTGCATCTATTCCTGAAGGGTTGATTACATTTACAACAGTTCTTTTAGCTATTGGTGTATCTAAAATGACTAAAGAACACGTTATTATAAAGGCATTTCCTGCTGTTGAAACACTTGGTTCTACTAGTATCATTTGTTCTGATAAAACAGGAACTTTAACAGAAAACAAAATGAATGCTCAGAAATTTTTTGATGCTCAAAATAAATCAATTAAACCTTCTGATTCATTTGCTTTAAGTTGTTTAGTTGCTTGTTGTGATGCTTCTGTTTCTATAAATTCCAATAATGAATATATAGAAGTTGGTGATCCAACTGAAACTGGAATTTTAAGATATGGTTTAATGAATGATAATTCAGCAGACAAATTTTATAAAACTTATAATAAACTAGATTCCATACCTTTTGACAGTGATAGAAAAACAATGTCTGTGTTAGTTGAAAATATAAATAAAGAAAAAATGATTATTGTCAAAGGTGCTCCAGATGTTATTTTAAGTAAATGTATAAATAAAGAAGATAGGTATTTTGAAATAAATGAAGAATGATCAAAATCATCTTATAGAGTTATTGCTATTGCTTATAAAAATATAGACAAAGACAAAATAAGTATCGAAGATGAAAACGACTTAATTTTTCTTGGTTTAATTGGTATGATTGATCCACCAAGACAAAATGTCTTAGAAAGCGTTAAACAAGCAAGGCAAGTTGGTATAAAAACAGTTATGATAACTGGAGATCACTTAACTACTGCAATAGCAATTGCAAAAGAATTAGAAATATATCAAGATGGAAATCTTGCAATTAATGGAATGGAATTAAACAATATGTCAGACCAAGAATTAAAAGACAAAGTTAAAAATATTTCAGTATATGCAAGAGTAAATCCGATTGATAAATTAAGAATAGTTAAAGCATGACAATCACATAATGAAGTTGTATCAATGACAGGTGATGGTGTTAATGATGCAGCAGCATTAAAAGCAAGCGATGTAGGTATTGCAATGGGTATCACAGGAACTGATGTATCCAAACAAGCTGCTGATGTTATTTTAACTGATGATAATTTTGCTACTATAGTAAAAGGAATTAAAAGCGGGAGAGAAACATTTAATAGAATTAAATCAGTTATTTTAAATCTGTTAATTTCTTCATTAACTGAAATAATAGTAATGTTAGTTGGTTTATTTGTTTTTTCTTTTGTATTTAAAAATCAAATAAAAGAAAGTGAAATAATTATTCTGTCTGCTTCTCAATTACTTTGAATTAATTTATTAACTCATGGATTACCTGCTATTGCGCTTGGAATGACACCAACTGATGAAAATGTAATGTCTCAAAAACCATTGAACAAAAAAGATAGTATTTTTGCAAATGGAATGGGAAAAGAATTAATTATCCAAAGTTTAATTATTTCTCTTGCTTCATTACTATCTTATTTAATAGCAGCGTTAGTTGCTAGCAATAAAAATATCACTGGAGAAGATTTTATAAAAATAACTTCTACTTCAATGTTTATTGCTTTAGGAGTTGGTGCAAGTATTAATTCTATTAATTTAATGTCAAAAAACTCTATTTTTAAATGTAGTGTTAAAAAGTATAAATTAGTATATTTAGCAAGTTTATTCTCATTAGTTTGTGTTATTTTTGTTGCTTTTACTCCTGGAGTAAGGGAAATATTTAAAATGACTAATATCACAGAATTGAGTAATAATAACTTATATGATATAGCATTTTGATTACCTGCTTTATTACTTGGTTTTTTATTAACAATTTATAATGAAATAGTTAAGTTTTTTAAAAATACTTTTTAAAAAAAATAAAATTTAATTTTAAATATTCAAACAGAAACAACGTTGTTTCTGTTTTTTGTAAAATAAGAGAACTAATTTATAATGCTATAATTAAATTATTAAAAATAAATAAGGATAATTATGAAAAAAGTTTTAGTTCCAAAAGTTAGATTTAAAGGGTTTGGTGAAGAGTGGAAAGAGG
This sequence comes from Mycoplasmopsis felis, assembly GCF_034647055.2. Classification (NCBI taxonomy): domain Bacteria; kingdom Bacillati; phylum Mycoplasmatota; order Mycoplasmoidales; family Metamycoplasmataceae; genus Mycoplasmopsis; species Mycoplasmopsis felis. Next base: position 678,839 of record NZ_CP141047.2, on the reverse strand, counting down.
AAAAATTGGAAAACATATATTCATTTGCTAGTGAAGGTGGTACACCTGATACAAATAAAGATATTTATTACAAACCTGGGTTATTTTATTTCACAAAAATAGAAGATATGGCAAATAAATATATATACAATACAAAATCAAAAATAAGTGAATTAGGACTGAAGAATTCATCTGCTTGAATAATACCTAAAAATAATATTCTTTTTAGTAATGGCGCAACAATTGGTAATGTGTCAATAAATAAGGTAGATTTATCAACTAAACAAGGAATTGTTGGAATGATAATAAAAAAGAAATTTAATCTTGAATTTATTTATTATCTACTTAAATCGGAAAATTTTCAAAGTAAGCTAGCAGAAAAAATAACAGTAGGAACTATACCAACAGTAGCAATTTTTAATCTTAAGAAAATAAAATTGTTATTAACAACAAACTCAATCGAACAACAAAAAATAGGAAAACTTTTAGACCAGATTTCTAATTTAATTACCTTAGAACAATCCAAACTCAATAAACTTAAGCAACTTAAACAAACTCTCCTACAAAAAATGTTCCCAGATGGTAATTCAAAAACACCTAGAATAAGATTTAAAGGGTTTGAGGGAGAGTGAGAAGAAGAGAAATTAGAAGAAATAGGACAAACATATACTGGTTTGTCGGGAAAAACAAAAAAAGATTTTGGTCATGGTAATTCAAGGTATATTACATATTTAAATATTTTTAATAACCCTATTGCTAATCTAAAAGGACTAGATAGAATCGAAGAAGATTGTAAGCAAAACAGTGTAAAGTATGGAGATATTTTTGTTACAACTTCTTCTGAAATACCAGAAGAAGTTGGAATTACATCGATTTGACCTTTTAAAGATAAGGAAAATATATATTTAAATTCATTTTGTTTTGGCATAAGGTTAAACAACATAAATAATTATTATATAAACTTCCTTGCATACAACTTAAGAAACAATGAACTAAGAAAATACATAGTTTTACTTGCTCAAGGTATTTCAAGATTTAATATATCTAATAGAAGATTTATGAAACTAAATATTCTATTACCGGATATTTCCGAACAACAAAAAATCGGAGACTTCTTTAGTAAGATTGATATACTCCTCAATCTTTACAATTCCAAACTCAACAAACTCAAACAAATTAAAGAAGCTTTATTACAAAAACTGCTCATATAATTTTATTTTAATTAAGATATAAAACTAATCACTTTGTTTTATATTCAATATATTAAACATCTTTTGTGGTAAAATTAGCATTATGAAAAATAATAATAAAATATCTATGGCCTGTAGTGAATGCAGAAGAAAAAATTACATTACAAATAAAAGTTTAGGTAATGTAAATAGAATTAATATTAAAAAATATTGTGTTCACTGTCAAATTCACACATTACATAAAGAGGAGGTTTAATGTCTAATAAAGAATTAATAAATAAAACAAAAGAGCCTCGTAAAAAAAGATATTGATTTAGAAAATTTATTAAAGAAATGAAAAGGGTTAGATGACCTGATACTCAAACTAATTTAAACAATTTAATAAAAATTATTATTTTTACTATTATTTTTACAATTTTTGTTTCTCTACTTACTTTTGGTTTTACAAAGTTATGAGAATTTATTAACATATAGGAGAACTATGAATAATTTTAAATGATATATGATTTCAACTGTTAGAGGGAAAGAAAAACAAGTTTTAGAATCATTGAATAATAGGATTGTAGCAGAAAACTTAACTCATGACTTTGATTTAAATGCAATACAAGATACAGGTGCTTTTAAAATGTTTTTAAGACCTTCTCTAACTGCAAAAGAAAATGAAAAAAGACTTAATGGACTTGATTATACAACTAGTTATATAAACTTATATCCAGGTTATATTTTTGTTAAAATGCATATGTCAGATCCTGCTTGATTTTTAATACGTAATACCCAGTATGTAACAGGGTTAGTTGGTTCATCAGGTAAAGGGGCAAAACCTACTCCTGTTAGTTCTTTAGAAATTAAAAAAATGTTTAAAAAAGAAGAACAAGCAGCAATTGATTTTCAAAACGGTGAAAATAACTTTGGATATACTAAAGGTGATATTTTAGAAATAATTGAAGGTTCATATAAAGGTTGAAACGGTATAGTAAATTCTGTAAACCATAAAAATAAAACAATTATTATGACAGTTGAAAAATACGGACAAAAAATTGAAGTCGAAATAAACATTACATCTGTTAGATTTGCAGAAAATGAATAGAATAAAAAAGCAACAATTTTAAAATTGTTGCTTTTGTTTTTCCTTATAAAACTAAGTATTTTTAACAATTATGGTCTTTTTAGACTTTCTTTTCTTAATAAAATAATATATACCTCATAAGATATAACCAACAAGCATAACTCCTAAATAACTAGGTAATAAAAATAAAGATTCAATTGTAAATTTCTCACCTACTAGTATTGGGAATAAATTTGATAATGTAATAAAAGCAATCAATAATAAAGCAATTATATAAACGATAATTTCTCAAATAGGTAATTTAAAATGTTTGTGTTTTAATGAGATTATTAAAATAGATAAAATAGTTAAAAAGTATTGAACTAAAAATACTATATTACCTGCATTTAAGATAAATGAAAATTGATCTTTGACTCCTAATATTATAGGAATCACTGTGAAAATAATCATAGAAATAAATGAAAAAGATGTTGATAAAATTAAAGCGTTTTTATATTCACCATTTTTAGATTTATGTGCAAATGTTTTTGGTATAAATCCATCTTCTGCTAATGGAACTATCATTCTAGCATAGTAAATATTTGATGATAATGTACTTGATATTCTATTAAATAAAGTACCTATTGCAAAAATTATTAAACCTGTAATTCCTAAAATCTTATTATATAAAATAGAAAATGTTAATGAACCTTTAAAAACTGATAAATCTAGTCCTAATAATAAAATATATAAAGTAAAATAAATACTTAAAACAGTAATAAATATTAGCATTAAAATTTTCTTGAATCTATTTGTTTGAACTTCTGCTCTAATTCCTGCTAGACCTTCTGCACCACCAAAAGAATAAATAAAGTTTAAAACTGATGTAGTTATTACAGAAACACTAATTTTATCAACTAATAAGAAATTATTTGAAAAATTATTAGTATATAACGATAAATATACACCAAATATAACTCCTAATATTATTGTACTTCATTTAATTATTGCAGATGCTAAAATAAACATCTTGGATACTTTAATACCAAAAGTAGTTATAACTGCTAACGTTAAAAAGAAAATTAAGGAAACTATTTGATAAATCAACTGGTTACCTTTATCAAATTCAGCTAGTAAATTAGAAAAAAACAAAATTGTTGTAGCTGAAAATAACGGGACTTGAGCAAATTGGTTTCATCCATTAAAAAATACTCATCATTTATTCTTTGATGCTTTTTTAGCATATACATAAGTTCCACCTAATTCTGAACTATATTCTTGTGAACCCCTTGCAAATGCTAAAATAACACTAAAACTAATGAAAGCAGTTAATGAAAAAATTAACATACCCCATAGTCCACGAGAAATAACACTAGTTATTGTTGCTAAAAAACCAAATCCAACAATATAATTTAATCCATATAAAAAAAATTGTTTTTCTGTTAATTTATTTTTCATAAATACCTTTTAAAAACATTATATTAAATTTTTAAAAATAAAAGTTATTATTTAAGTATTTTTTAACCTTTTTTATAACTTTTTTATTTTTTCAATTTGTTTTAAAAAACTTTTTTCAAATAACTTTATTATTAAATATTAAAAATTATAATTATTATAAATTGGAATTAATATGAAAAGATTTGCTATTGTTGGTAAAATAGGAGTAGGTAAAACCTGATTGCTAAATAAATTAAAAGAATTAAATTATTTAACTATAAATTTAGATGAATATATTAATAATTTATATTCTAATGATTCTGTATTAATAAATTTATTTAAAAATAAATTAGATAATTTTTTAATAGTTGAAAATAAAATTAATAAAAATAAGATAAAAGAATGGATTTTATTAGATAACAGAAATTTTAATAAAATTGAAAATATACTATATCCATATTTATTAGAAAAACTCAAAAAAGAAAAATATCATTTTGTTGAAATACCAATATTAAATACTGAAGTTGTTGATTTTAGTATTTTGTTTGATGAAATATGGAATTTAACCATATGTCCTAATTTTAGGAAAGAATATATTAAAACCCTTTCACTAAACAACCCAATTATTACTATATTAGATAAAAAAAATTCATATAATTGAAAAAAAGATGTTAATTTTAAAAATTTACCAATTGTTAATATTTCTAGAAGGAATAGAGATAATATAAAAAAAATTAATAAAATATTAGAAAAATATAATAAGTAATTTAAAATATAATTACACTCATAAATAGTTAGAAGGAATAAAAATGAAATCACTTAAGTTAGACTACAACAAATTTATAGTATCTAAAAAATTTAATATTACATATGATGATTTACATAACTTAAGACAATTTTACGGTATTTTCTTGGGAACTACTGCTGTTTGTTTATACCAATACTTAATTGATTTATTAAATGGTAGTTATGAATCAATTGTAGAATTTGATTTCAAAACTCTTGCACTGTTTTTAAATGTTCATGAAGATGAATTACAAATTGCTCGTAAGCGCTTAGAAGGTGCTGGGTTATTAAATACATACAAAGATAACAAAAAAGCACTAACTATTTTTGAAATACAAAAACCTATAAGTATTGAAGATCTACAAAAAAATTCCTTTTTAACAAATTTAATTGAAAGTAAAATAGGTGAAATTAACTTTAAGCGTTTAATTGATTCAAGAAAATTAAAATTATCTTCTAATTATGATAATTTTAATTACGAAGATATAACCACTGATTTCTTCACTATGTTCCAAAATGTATCTAAGTCATACATCAAAGAAATGGATAAAGATATTATTAAGAAAAGTGGTTCTACTTATATAAGTGATAATGAAGTAAAAGTTTATTCTAAAAAACAAAATTTAAATATCAAATTGGAAATAGGTAATATTCAATATAGCAACGAATATGAAGCGATCTTTAAACTAAGTGTTCAAGATTTCTTTAAACAAATAACAGAAAATAATTTATCTATGTCAGATTTAACTTTAATTGATTCTTGAAAATCTCAAATTTTCGATGAGAAAGTACTAAATTTAATTATTTATATTTCAAAACAAAAATACAAAACAGATAGATGGAAAAAAAGTGTTTCTATTTTAATAAAAGAAATTAATTCACAAAACTTGGTTAACTTCAGTGAAGTTGAAACTTATTTAGATGGTAAATTAAAAATGGATAGAAGATACTTACATATTTTTGAAACAAAAACTGTTTTAAAAAGATCATTTGAGTCTAAGGTTAATTAATGAATCGAAAAATTAATTTTCAATCACCATCTTTAAATTTTAAAAATATAAATAAAGCAAATTCAAAAAATGAAATACTAAATAAAATAAAAAGTGATTCAATTTTAGTTAAATTAATTACAAATTTAAAAATTTCAGACTCTGAAATTTTTTATCATTATACTGATTTACTTGAATACGCAAAAGAACAAAAAGAGCATGATAAACTATTTTATACTAATGTAAATAGAAAAAATGGTAGACTCGTTTTTTATAAAGTTTTAAATCAATATTCATCAAAAATTTATGATTATTTAAGAAATAACAATATTAAACTTAGGCATATTTCTCACCCAATTGTTGATATTCCTTATAATGAATTAAAATTAAAAAGTGATTATGAACTAGATATTATGGACTTTTTAAAAGAAAATAATATTGCTCTAATTTTAAATAACAAATTTAAAGGTTTTTTCTTATATGGTGATGCTGAAAGTTCAAGAAGCTTAATTTTATCAGCCATTGCTAATGATTTATCTTATTTAAATAAAACCGTTTCTTATTTAAATATAAATAATTTAGATACAGAGGTTAAATCACTATTAAACTCAAATAATTCAACTCAAGAAAGTAAAGAACTTTTAGACACGCTTACTTCTTTAGACATACTAATATTAGATGAATTAGGATTAAAAAAATATACTAATTGATTTTTAGAAAGTTTTATAGAACCTCTTTTATCTAAAAGATTTTTAGATAATAAAATTACTATATTTGGTTCATACTACACTTTAGACTTATTAAAAAATAACTTTTTTAAAGAAAATCATCTTGATAAAAACGGTAAATTAACTCCTCTAGGATCAAGAATATTTTCACTAATCAAAAGATTATCAAATGAATCATATATTTGAGTAGGTGGTTCCGATGAATAAAACTAAAATTGTTCTGCTAGGTACTCCTGAATTTGCTATTAAACCGTTTAAACAAATTATTGAAAATTTTAACGTTATAGCAATAATTAGTCAACCTAATAAACCCGCAAATAGAGGATATCAAATTCAAGAAACTCCTGTTGCAAAACTAGCTAAAGAATATGGAATTAAACTATATCAACCCAATAAAATATCAGAGATATATATCGAATTAAATGAGTTAGATTTTGATATTTTATTAAGTTGTGCTTTTGGTCAATATATACCAATGAATATTTTAGAACTACCAAAAATTGCTTCTATTAACATTCATGGATCTTTATTACCTAAATACAGAGGTGCTGCTCCTATTCAATATTCATTATTAAATGGTGATACAGAAACAGGTATTTCTCTTATATATATGACAAAGGAAATGGATGCGGGTAATATAATTTTTTCTGAATCTATACCTATTGAAAATACTGATACTTCAGATACTTTGTTTGAAAAACTATCTGAATTATCTTCTTTAAAAATAGTTTATTGATTAAACAAATTTATTTCAAAAGATTTTCAAGTAGTAATTCAAAATACAAATGAAGTTATTTTATCACCAAAACTAAAAAAAGAAGATGCTCTATTAACATTAGATTTGACCAAACAACAAGCATTTAATAAAATTCGTGCTTTTTCTAGCAATCCAGGTGCATATTTATATTTAAATAATAAACGTTTAAAAATATATTTAGCTTCTCTTAGTCAGATTAAAAATGCAATTGAATTAAAGTTTTCTGATGGTTCTTTATGAGCAATAGACTATCAATATGAATCTAAAAAAAGAATAAAAATTAAAATTGTATAAGGATTTAAATTCTTATACAATTTTTTATCTTAAACATATATAATTAAATAATGAATTACAAAAAAGGTGATGTAGTAATTGCAAAAATAAAAAGCATTAGTCAAAATGATATAAAATTAATAACTAATACCCAAAGTATTTTTATTATCACAAAGTCAGAAATTACTGATTTTGTTGATAAAAAGATTTCAAGTATGTTTAAATTAGGACAAGTTGTTAACTTTATATGTTTAAAGTTTAATAAAAATACTAACCAAGGTTTTGGAAGTTATAAAAGAAATCATCCTAACGAAATACAAAAACAAAAAAGTAAAAATCATCATAAACTAATTGAAACTCCTAATGGTTTCAAAAATCTTTATAACTATATGATGATGTTTATTGAAAATGACAACAATAAATAGGAAATAAAAATGTCTCAAATAAATATTAAAAATAAATTTAATGATAATTTATTTAGTCTTGAAAATAATAAAATAATTAATTCATTACTACAAAAATTTAAAACTTTAAATTTCTTTGGTTCTGAAAACTTCTCATTCGATGATATTGCAATTAACTATAGTATTAAAGGAATAGATAAAATTATTCAGTTTTGTAACTTGCTGTATAAAAATAAAACAGAAAATTTAATTGTATTATGTTCTTTTGAAACTCAACAATTAATTGAAACATCATTAGATTTTATTTATGGGAAATTAAATAATATAGAAAATAATAAAATCAAATTATTTTTTATAAATGATTCTGATAGTTACCAAGTTATGGAAAATAAATTAAATTATTATTTTTTTAAAACAAAAAATAATAATTTATCTATTTTATTTTTAGACATTTTTGTCAAAAAAAATAATCAAAGTAAAATTAAAATTATTTATAAATTAATTGATAAACTACATCAAAAAGCAAGTGATTTTCTTATTAAGAAATCTATTTATTTTATAGGTAAAAACAATTGGTATTTGAATTTTAAAAAATTCTTAATGACTAAAGAAAATATTTTAATTATTTCTGATTCTATACATAATGAATATCATTTTTTTTCTGAAATAATTTTAGTTCTTTTAGCAACCCAGGGTTTAAATATAAACAAAATAATAAATGGTTATAAACAAGTTTCAGATAGTATATTAAATGAAGATGTTTATTCGAACTTACCTTTAAATATTTTTTTGAATTTCTATAAGTTAGTTAATAACAATGACAAACTTTTATTAAATTTATTTTTATCTTATGATATATTCTTAGATGGTTTTGCTAAGTTATTTACATATGAATTAAATAAACTTACTTATAATCAAAATATAATTAATGATTGTACTTATTTCCCAGTAAACATAACATCAACTATACAACCAATTCTTTCTTTTCCATACTTAAAACAAATTATTTATCTTGATATTAAAGAAAAATACTTCGATTATCAACCTTCTTCAAATATAGAAAATGATGACGCAATATCTCATTTAAATTATTTCACTCTAAATTCTTTAAAAGAAATCAGTATAAATAATTTTAATAACTACTATCAATCATATACAGAATCTAGTTATGCACTTACTTTAGAAATACAAAGAAACACCGAAGAAGCACTTGGTAAATTAATTGGTATTTTATATTGAACTAAAATTTTTTATGGTATTTTCTTTGATATTAATCCTTTCCTTAATTAAAAATCTATGCAAATTGCATAGATTTTTTAGTCTATATTCATTATTATTGAGATTTTATTTAATTTTTCTGCTATCTTTTGTTTTTGGTTTTCTGTGTTTTCTCATGTCTTTTCATAATTAACTGTTTTATTTCTGTGGTTGGAATAACTATGAGTATTATAAGTTTCTTGCAATGTTATATTACTTAATATATTATTTATTTCTTGCTTTAAGTTATTTAACCTTATTTTTGCTTCATTATATTTATTGATTTTATTATTCAAATTTAAAATATCTGTATTTAATGAACTATTAAGGTTTTGAAGTTCTGTAATTTGATTATTATTCCTTGAAAGAATTGCGTTTTGTTTGTTTAGTTTACCTTTTTCTTTTTCATATAACAAAATATATTTACGTGTTTCATCTTGAGCATTTTTCAAACTATCATTTAACTTGTTATTTAAACTTGTTAAGTTGTTTAAATTATTCTGATTATTATTTTGTTGGTTTTTTAAATTATTTATAGTTGCTTGAAATTCATTAATCTTATTCTGTAAAATTTGCTTTTCATTTTCAAGCGAAATGATAGTAGAATTTTGTGTTTTTAAAAGTTCATTTAGGGTTGATATTTCCTGATTTTTATTTGCTATTATTTCTTGATTTCTTTGATTTATAATTCTTAATTCATTTATTAATGAATCTTTATTTTTTAATAATTCGTTGTTATTATTATTTACTTCTTTTAATTTTTCTATTTCTTGATTTTTTCTATTTATTAAATTTTCTAAATCAGTTTTTTGTTGTTTTAGTTTATTTATTTCATTGTTATTTAGTACTTCATTGTCTTGAAGAGTTTTAAGATTGTTTTCTAAATTTTCAATAACATCTTTGTTATCTAATAATTTGTATTCCAATTGATTTATTTTATCTTTTAACAAAATAATGTTATTAATGTTATCTAAATTTAGTTTTTGTAATATTAAATTAGTATTAAAATAATCAATAGATTCACCGTTTTTCTGATCTAAAGTTGAAAAATTTTGTCTATATATTTCTAGTTCTTTTAAAATTTTAGAATTTATGTCATCTAATTTTTTCATACTTATATTTAAATTATTATTATTTTCTTTTTCCTCATTTTCTAAAATAATTTTCTTCAAAAGAAGTTCATTGTCAGAATTCTCTTGTATCTCTTTTTTTAAATAAATTAAATTTAATTTATTGTCTTTTAATTTTTTTTGTATATTTAAAATGTCTAAATTTAAATTATTTAATTCTGTTTTTAATTTATTGATTTCTTGTTCTCTTTTATGCAAGCTATTTAATTTTAATTTCTTATTCTTAATAATTTCTATTTCTTTATTTAAAATATTTTGCTTTAATTCAAATCAAATTTTTGAATTTTCTCAAAAAATACCCTTTATATGATTTTTAATCTTGCTGATTTGTTCAAGATCATTTTTTATGCTTGTATTGTTTTTAAATAATTCTTTATTTTTTTTATTTTCTTCTTTGAATTTTTCTAATATCTTTTGGATTTCTATGTTTTCGTTATTTGTTATACCTTCATTTATTAAGGTATCTTTATGATCATAATCATTATTTATTAGTTTCTTATAATTTTCTACAAACTCTCAATAAAGCGATTCTTTAATTCCAGTGGAATAACTAGTATCCTTTAATGTTTTATATAGTAATTCTGTAGATTTCTCATATTCATATACTATTTTTTTATAGTTGTCTAAATTTTGTTGCAAAAGATTGTAATTATTTTGCAAAGAAAGACTAATAGAGTTATATTCTTTTATATTTGAATTATAAAATGATTTTAAATTAATATTATGTTCATATAAAAAACTAAAATTTAATTCTATTAGTTTAATCAAATTCAATAAGTTATCAAAGTTCTCAGTGTAATATTTATAGATATCTATTAATTCATAATCTTGAAAGTTAAACTCTTTTAAAAGAGTAATAGATTTTTCCAATTCGATATTAATATCTATAATTTTGTCTAAATTATCTTTAAATTCTAGAGTACCTGAATTAGTATCTTGTAATAAATCTTGTAATATTTTTTTATATTCAGAAATTCTGTTAGTGTAATTTTCATACTTAATTAATAAGTTTTCATTATATTCATTGAAAAATGATTTTATTTTCTCACCTTCTTCTTTAGATATGTCTGAATTGTTTCGTAATTTTAAAATCAAACTTTCATTGTTAAAATTATTAAAGTTATTAGTTAAATCTTCTTCAATAAATCTTATATTTAAATTAAATGAACTATTTAATTTAATGTATTTGTTTAAAGAATTATTATAATTGTTTTCTAAAATTGTGTCTTGTTCTATTTCTTGATTAATATCTAATATTGTTTCATTAACTTTATTTTGTTCTTTTGATAAATCGTCAAAATCTATTTCATTTTGTTTTGATAAATCAATATCATTTAATATTTTTTCGTATTCAAAAGAACTCAAACTAACATCTTTTATTATTTTATGATTATTTGTATATTTATCTATTGCTAATTTAATTGGATATACTGAAGAAGCACCAATTACTCCAACAATCGATAAAGTCGTTATAATCTTTAAATTCTTTGTCATTTTTCCCTCCATTTATAAAATAATTATTTTGGATTTGAAAACAAAAAAAGAACAAAAATCAATTTATAGACAATCAAGTATTATAAAATTTATATATGTTATAATTAAAAATAATAAATTATTAGTTAAAGGATTTTAAATGTTAATTGAGAACAAAAAGAAAAGTAGAAGAGAACAAAGATTGCAAAATATAGCTGTTATTTACAAACATGAACTACTAAATTATGACTATAACATAAGTGAAATAGCTCAGGAATATGATTTAAATAAAGAACAGATTGATCATATTTTAAGTGTTATTAAATGAGATAATTTCAACAAAAAAGTTCTCAATAAATTTTTAAATACTGATTGAACCTTAGAAAGAATTAGTCCATTATTAAGAGCTATTATTTTAAATGCTTGCACAGAATTCCACACATTAAATCCAAGGATTGTTATAAACGAAGCAATTGAAATTACCAAGTATTATTTCGGGAAACCAAATGAATTAGAAAATGCTAAACAAAACGAAGAAAAGTACTATAAATTTGTTAATGGTGTTTTAGAGAATTTTTATAAAGCAATTATTTCTATAGAAGCAAAAACTATTAATGCTAAATAAATATAAAAAACTAAAAGAAAAATTCTGAACATCATTATTTTTAATATCCTGAAAAAAAACTTTAAATTTTACTATACAAATGTTTAAAGAATTGAATATAGTAAAAAACATTGAATTGCAAAAAGAATGATTTTTACCTACAAATAAAAAGTGAAAAAACATTGAAGATTTTGCTACTGAGTTTTTAAACCACCTTACCTTTTTTGAAAACATTAATCCTTTACAAGAAAAAATGATTCAAAATTTTTATAATTTTATGTTTTATCAAGCTAAATACAAAAAAAATAGAATTCAGTATTTTTCATTAAATAAAATTATCAACACACATGACTATGAAATTGATTTTAATCATAAAAAAAGATTATATTACTATGATTTTTTAGATGAGTTTCAAAAAATTCCACACTACAATGTTTATTTAATCAAAATATTAAAAAGGATACTTTAAGTAAAATGAATAATGATATTAGAAAACAATTTGACATTCTAAATAAAATTACATATTTTGATAGTGCAGCACTTGTTTTAAAGCCTAAAATTGCAATTGATGCTATTCATAATTATTATCAAAACATATCTATTTCATCTAGAACTCAAGATACACCTTTAGGTAATTTAGTTAATCAAACCATATTCAACGTAAGACAAAAAGTTGCTAATTTAATAGATGCTAAAATTAATGAAATAATTTTCACTAGTGGAACTACTGAAAGTATAAATTTATTTGTTAACATGTTTAGTCATTTATTAAAACCAAAAGATGTTATTTTATTACATTCTTATAATCATTCTTCTAATTTAGTTCCTTGAATAGAAATAGCAAAAAAAACCAAAGCAATTATAAAAATATCAGATGATGTTGAATTGGATTTAATCAAAACTAAAAACATAAAAATCTTAGCACTATCTCAAGAAACGAATAATTTTAATAAATCATTTGATTTTTCTTTGATTTCCAAAATATGTAAAGAAAAAAAAATATGACTGTTTAATGATGCTGCACAAGCTATTTCACATTCAAAAGTATCATTAAACTTATTTGATATTGTTGTTTTTTCAACTAATAAGTTTTATGGGCCTACAGGTATGGGTATACTAGCTATTAAAGAAGATTTACTAAAAAAACTAAGACCTGTGAAATTTGGTGGTGGAACAGTAAACGAAATAAATAAAGATCATTCATTTGTCTTAAAAACTGATATATCAGTTTTTGAACCAGGGACACCCGATATTGCCGGTTTTTTTATGTTTGATAAAGCATTAGATTTTTTTAACTCTATTGGGTACCAAAGAACACAAAACATACTAAAAGATTTATCAATATATTTACATAAAAAACTTATGAAATTAAAGAATATTAATGTATATTCAAAACCTGGTCATTATATAGCATTGATTAATGTCAAAAACATAAATCCACAAGATGTAGCAACTTATTTAGGACAGAAAAATATTTACACTATAGCTGGAATATTTTGTGCACAATATTTAAAAAATGTTGTTTCAGAACATTCATTTTTAAGAATTTCTTTAGGTATTTACAATAACTATGATGATATTAATAAATTAGTTGATGAATTAGAAAAAGGAGGTGATTTTTATGCATTTTAATAAAGATCAAGCAAGAGAAATTATAATGAAACATTATATGAAACCTCAAAACAAAAAAGATTTAACTCCAAATCAAAAAAATACAATATATAGTAATAGTTGTGCAGATAAATTAATTTATGAATTAACTTGAGAAAATGATGTTTTAGTAGACGCAAAATTTAGTGGTAATGGTTGTGCTCCTTTTGTTGCATCAACTGATTTATTTTTTGAGAAAATAAAAGGTAAAACAAAGGATGAAATAATTAGTTTTATTAACATATTCACTGATTTTGTAAAAGGTAATGATGTATCAGAATACGAAATTTCCCTACTAGGTGACTTGTGAGTTTTTTATAATATTAAAATTCAACCAAATCGAATTATTTGTACTTTATTACCAACTAATGTTTTTATAAATGAATAGACCTTATATTTTTCACATTGATTTTGATTCATATTTTGTAAGTGCCATTCGTTCATTAAAACCTCACTTAAAAAACAAACCTGTAGCAATTGCAAAAAAAGGTGAACATGCAATTGCTGTTTCAGTTAGTTATGATTTAAGGGAAAAGGGTTTTAAAGCAGGTTGTAGTGTTAATGAAATTCTTAAAAAAGTTCCTAATGCATATATAGAAGAACCAAGGTTTGATTTATTTATTTATAAATCTAATTCTATTTTTAATTTTTTAAAGAAAAATTATGCTAAAGAATTAGAAGTAGGTTCAATAGATGAATGCTACTTAGAAATAAATACATTTGTTAAAACCGATACACAAGCACTAAATTTAGCAAAAGAAATTCAATCTGTTATTTTAAATGAATTTGATATACCAATTACAATTGGTATATCAAAAACTAAATTCTATGCTAAAATGACAACGAATTTATATAAACCTAATGGAATTGGAATAGCAAATAAAGAAAACTATAAAGAACTTTTTTTTGATTTAGATATCAGTAAATTTCATGGTATAGGGAAACAATTATCAAAAAAATTTTATGAAATCGGTATTCAAACAATTGGTCAATTATATCAACTCAATAAAAATGATTATAAATTAAGAAGTATTTTTAAAACTTCAGGTTATAAATATTTAGATTTACTGAACTATGATTTAGAAAGTAAAGTTATCTCTACTCCTCCTGAACCTAAAGGTGTTGGACATGATATAACATTTGGATATTATGAAACTGAATTTGATATTTATAATCACATTAAAGAACAAAGTATTAAAATTTCAAATAAACTAAACAAAATCTATAAACTTGGTAAATTAATTACTTTCGGAATAAGAAACAAAGAAGATAATTGAATATTTAAACATAAAAAACTAGATAAATATACTTCTTCAGAGGACAAAATCTATAATGAAAGCATTTATTTATATAAAAAATATTTTATAAATGAAAAAATAATTGGTATTTCAATTAGAATTTCAGAATTAATCAATATCTATGAAAATTATGAAAATCTAAGTTTATTTGAAAATAAAAACCGATCTAATACAAACACAAAAATTCAAAATATAATAAATAATGTAAATTTAAAGTTAAAAAAGAAAAAATTAGAAACATTAAATGAATATAATATTAAAAGAATAAAGAAAAATAGAACACAATCTAGTTCCATAGAAATTGGTGTTTTTAAGAGGTAATTATGAAAATAGGTATTTTTGGTGGGTCTTTTGATCCCATTCACAAAGGGCATATAAATATAGGTAAATTCGCAATAAAAGAGCTTAATTTGGATAAATTATTATATGTTCCTACCTTTGTTTCTCCATTTAAACAAAAGTCAAATAAAATTTCTTCTCAAGATAAAATAGCAATGATTAATTTAGTTTTAGAGGAAAAAATGGAATTATGTGATTTTGAAGTAAAACAAAATACTGTAAGTTATACAATTAATACAGTTAAATATCTAAAAAACAAATACAAAAATGATGAATTATACTTAATAATTGGATCTGATAATATAACAAAATTAAATAAATGAAAAAATATTGATGAAATAGCGTCATTAACAAAAATAGTTGTGTTTAAAAGAAATAAAAATATCAACAAAATCAACATAAAAAAATATAACGGAATATTATTAAATAATCCTATATGAAATTATTCTTCAACTGACTTTAAAAAAGGTAAACTGAATTATGTAAACGAAAAAGTTATGGATTATATTCAAAGTAAAAATTTATATTTAAGTGAAATAATTCACAATTCAATGTCAGCTAAAAGAGCTAAACACTCTGTTTCTACTGCTTCATTTTCTGCTGAATTAGCAAAAGTTCATAATGTGTCTGCTAAAAAAGCCTATACAGCTGGATTAATACATGATATTGCAAAAGAATGAGATGAAGTATATTCTAGAAATTTTATAAACAAATATGAACCCGATACTATGAATACCCCTATTCATTTTTTACATCAACTAGCAGGATATGTTTGAGCAAAATATTGTTATAGAATTAAAGATGAAGAAATTTTGCAAGCAGTTAAATATCATACAGAAATGCATTTTAATATGTCAAATTTAGATAAAGTAATTTTTATTGCAGATAAAATATGTCAAGGAAGAAAATTTCCTGGTATCCAAGAATTACGTAAATTGTGTTTTGAAGATTTAGATTTAGGTTTTAAAAAATTGGTTAAAGCAATATATGATTGAAATGTTTCAAATGGAGTAATTTTTAGCCAAAAATCAGAAGAAATTTATAAAAAATATATGGAGTAAAATGCAAAAAGAAAGATTACAAAAAATACTATCTCAAGCAGGTGTTTGTTCAAGAAGAGAAGCAGAAAACTTAATTAAAGAAAACAAAGTTAAAGTGAATGGGATGATAGCAAAATTAGGTGATAAAGCATCATTTCAAGATGAAATTTTAGTCAATAATATTCCAATAAAAGAAGAAGAAAAAGTTTATTATGTACTAAATAAACCTAAAAAAACTATTTCTACTTTAAAAGATAATTTTAATAGAACTTCTGTTGTAGACTTAATGGATGTCCCATATAAAATTTTTCCAGTTGGTAGATTGGATTATGATACAACGGGGGTTTTAATAATGACCAATGATGGTGAATTAACTAACAAATTATTACATCCTAAATATCAAATACCAAGAGTTTATCGTGCAAGACTAAATGAACAATTAAATAAAATTGAACTAAAAAAACTAAACGGAATTGTTAAAGTTAATGGTGTTAAAAGTGTTCAAAACGTTCTTCCAATTAATGAAGAATCTCCTAAATCTTACTTTGTTATTTTAACCCAAGGAACATACCATCATGTCAAAGAATTATTTAAAACCGTAAACAAAATTGTTATAAGTTTAAAAAGAATTGAATATGCTGGAATTACTGTCGACAAAATGCCACTAGGGACATACAGAAAACTTACAATAAAGGAAGTAAAAGATTTAAAAAACCTTGTAAGAATACAAGAAGAAAGATTAAATAAAATGAAATCTTAATATTTCATTTTTTATTTTCTGTGTTAATTTACCTCTTGAAAAAAACTAAAAAAAATATATAATTTAATAAAATTTTAATTTTATTAAATTCAGTGAGGCATTATGGAAAATAAAGATAAAAAAACAGAACTAGAGAATAAGTTCATTGAGTATGACTATGAAGAAAATAATAAAGTAGTTTTTAAGTCAAAAGAAGTCCTTGTTGATGAAGAAGAAATTGCACCTCAAAATAGTGATGAATACCAAGTAACTTCTCAAATTATAGAAAAAGAGCAAGATGGTTTATTCCCAGTCATTATAGATAATGAAATGCAAAATTCATTCCTGGAATATTCAATGAGTGTTATTGTGTCTCGTGCTTTACCAGATGTAAGAGATGGATTAAAACCAGTTCATAGGAGAATTCTTTATGATATGTCAGAATTAGGTATATCACCTAGTTCGCAACACAGAAAAAGTGCACGTGTTGTTGGGGATGTTCTAGGTAAATATCATCCTCATGGTGATAGTTCTGTTTATGAAGCTATGGTCCGTATGGCTCAAGACTTCTCAATGCGTTATCCATTAGTAGATGGACATGGTAATTTTGGTTCAATTGATGGTGATCAAGCTGCTGCTATGCGTTATACTGAAGTAAGAATGTCAAAACTTTCTGCTGAAATGATAGAGGGTATAAAAAAAGAAACAGTTGATTTTGTAGATAATTATGATGCCAGTGAAAAAGAACCTGTTGTTTTACCATCAAGATTTCCGAACTTATTAGTTTCAGGTTCTTCAGGAATTGCAGTTGGTATGGCCACTGAAATTCCACCACATAATTTAGGTGAAGTAATTGATGCAACTATCTTGCTAGCAAAAAAACCTAATTCAACTATTAAAGAATTAATGGAACACTTAAAAGGTCCTGACTTTCCTACTGGTGGAATCATTTTAGGAAATAAAGGAATTATAGATGCTTACGAAACAGGAAAAGGTAGCATAATTGTAAGATCAAAAACTAAGATTATTGAAAAATCAAATGGAAAATCTCAAATTATTGTTTCTGAAATACCATACGCTATAAAGAAAACTACTTTAATTCAAAAAATTGTAGAATACCACAAATCAAAAGATATTGATGGAATAGCTGATCTAAGAGATGAATCAAACCGTGAAGGTATTAGAATAGTTATAGATATAAAAAGAGGTTATAATCCAAATATTATATTAAATAAGTTGTTTCAAAAAACCTACTTGCAAACAACATATAGCGCTAACTTGGTTGCACTTGTAAATGGTGAACCTAATGTTTTAAATCTAAAAACCGCTTTAAATGAATATATTAAGCACGAAAAAATAGTTATAACAAGAAGGTTGGAATTTGATTTAAGAAAAGCAGAAGAAAGAGCACATATCTTAGAAGGTTTAAAGATTTGTATTGCTAACATTGATGAAGTAGTTAAAATTATTAAAACTTCTCAAACTGACCAAATAGCTCAAGATAGACTATCAAAAAGATTTGACTTATCAGAAAGGCAAACAAAAGCTATTCTAGATATGAATCTAAGAAGACTAACAGGTTTGAACATTGAAAAAATGGAAGAAGAACTTTCTGCTTTATTAATTGAAATTAAAAACTATAAAGAAATATTGTCTTCTGAAGAAAAATTAATAGATTTAATGGTAACTGAATTAAATGAAATTAAAGATAGATTTAATGACTCAAGAAGAACAAAAATAGACTTATCTGGAGTAGGTAGAATTTCTGATGAAGATTTAATACCAGAAACAGATATTATTATTACTACTTCAGTTAAAGGCTATATAAAAAGAATTAATTTAGATGAATACAACACACAAAAAAGAGGTGGTGTGGGTTCTAAGAGTATGAAAACATACCAAGATGATGATATTGCAATGATTTTGCAAACCAAAACTCACACAGATTTATTATTGTTCTCAAATTTTGGTAAAGTTTATAAACTTCGTGGTCATCAAATCCCAGAAGGTTCTAAACAAAGCAAGGGTGTGTCCATTGTTAATATTTTAGAAAATCTGGATGTTGAAAACAACGAAAAAATTATTTCTATAATTAGCATAGATGACTTTAGTGATGATAAATATTTAACTACTATAACAAAATATGGAATTATTAAGAAAAGTAATTTAAGTTTATTTAAAAATATTAGAAAAAATGGTTTAATTGCTTTTAAATTAAATGAAAAAGATGAATTAGTTAGAGCTTTTGTTGTTTCTGATTCAGATGATATTTTAGTTGCTAATAATTATAAAAACATTGTGTTATTTAAAGCAAATGAAATAAGATCTCAAGGTCGTAATTCACTGGGTGTAAAAGCTATTAAATTAATTGACAATCAACATGTTATTTCAGCATCAACAAATAATGATGGAAATTATATCTTATCAATTGGTTCAAAAGGTTTTGGTAAACTTACTTTACAAGATGAATTTAGACTCACTAAAAGAGGTGCAAAAGGTGTTTCTGGTATAAATACAGAAAAAGCTGGTAATTTAGTATTTGCTAGTTTTGTTAAACCAAATGATGAATTAATAATTATTACTTCTTCTGGTATTACTATAAGAACTGAAATTAATCAAATATCAGAAACTTCTAGAAATACAAAAGGTGTAAAAGTTATTAAATTAAAAGATGATGATGAAATAGTCGCAATCGATGTTATTAAATCAAATGATTAGGTAAAAAATGAAAAAGAATAATTTATTAAAAGAAAGTCTTAAAGAATCAATTAAGTTTTTTAAAAAAGGTAATATGATTCTTCTAGCAATTGGTTTTATTACTGGTTCTGTATTTAGTGCAGTTGTATCATCTTTATCAAATGATATTATCTTATCTGCTATTGCTTATAATATATTAGGAGATAAGTTTAAAGATTTAGAAAGTTTGAGTTGAAACGGAATTAAATGAGGTAAATTTTTAGGAACTTTTATTAATTTTATTGTTGTTACATTAGTTTTATTTATAATACTGACTAGTTATTACTCTATAAAAATTCTTATACAAAGAAGAAAAGCAACTAAAATGCCAGTAGATAATGAAAATAAAGAAGTAATTAAAAAGTCTTCAGATGAGTTAATTATTGAGCAATTACAATTAATAAATGAACAACTGAAAAATCAAAATAATAAAAATCCATGATAAAAAAGTTAGTATTAATTTAGGGACTGTATTATATTTTGTGTAAATTCTCTTTAACTTACTTTTTAAAGTAAGAGAAAAGTGATAGCAAAACACAAATCTGGTTCTATTATAACAGAAAAAACCAAACAAAATGTCAAAAAGACGGAATGTCATTTCCGCTTTTTGGCTTTTTGTTTGGTTTTTGTTTTTTTAACCCTTCCGTCCCTTGATTGTAATCAAGGGAGACCTTACTTTTTTGAAAAAAAGTAAGACAAAAAACTTTAATTTTAAAAACAATTTTTAGTTGTTTTCTTTAAATATTATTAATAATTGACTTAAGATTTGTCCTCAGTTTGGAGTAATTTTATCTCATTTTGCAAGTTGATTATTTATAGCAAAATATACTGATTTCATAAGTGATTCTTCTGTTGGAAAAGAAGTTTTTGTTTTAGTAATTTTTCTTATGTTTCTATTAAGGTTTTCAATAATATTAGTTGTATAAATTAACTTTCTTATTTCTTTTGGGAAATTAAAAAATGTAACTAATTCTTCAAAATTATCTCTTCAACTTTTAATGGCATACATATATTTATCTTTTCACTTATCTTCAAAAATTTGTAAAAATCTTGTTGCTTCATCAATATTATTTGCCTGATAAATATTTTTCATATCTTTTGTAAACTCTTTTAAGTCTTTGTAATTAACAAATTTAACTGAGTTTCTGATTTGGTGAACTACACATTTTTGTATTTGGGTTTTAGGAAAAACTGCTTTAATAGCATTTGATATACCTGTTAAGTTATCACTTGAAATAATAAAAATTTCTTGTACACCCCTTAATTTAAGGTCATTTAGTACTTGCATTCAGTATTTTGCACTTTCAGATTCACCTATTCAAAAACCTAAGACATCTTTTTGTCCTTCAAGTGTATAACCCATAACTATATAAACAGATTTTTCAACCAATCTATTTTCTTCTTTAACTTTAAATCTAATCCCATCTATAAAAACCATAGCATATTCTTTTTCTAATGGTCTGTTTCTTCACTCAATTATTTGTGGCTGAAATCTTCAATATTTGAATTATATAACTGTATAGAACCTAAAGTTTTGTCTATGCTGCTTTTTGTTAAGGTTAGTTGCTCTTTTCCACTTATATATTGATAAAATGTTTCTAATCATTTATATTTTGGATTTTTCTTAACGTGTGCCATTTCTCCCCTTTATGATAAAATTAAAAAATGAAAAAAATAAAAATAAATTTAATTGTCTTAATAATCTGTATTATTTTAACTATAACATCTATAACACTATTCATCTTAAAAAACTATTTAGTAAGCAGCAACTACGATAACTGAAATTTTTTAAATACAACATTTAATGAAAGAGAGGATACAGAATTACTGCTTTATGCAAGTGAAAACTATGGAGGTTTTAATGGATACACTAAGAAATTCCCGGACAAAAATATAAATGATTTAACAAAAGAATTTAGGGAAAAGGTTTTCGATAACCTTGCTTATAATGTTTTACTTCCTAAGTTTTATAAAGCAAATGATTCATACATTACATTAGGAGATCTATTCATTTCTGCAAATAGCATTCTACTAATTAGTGCTGTATTAATTGGAGGACTAAACTCTTATAAAATAGTTAAAAATTTAAAATTAAAGCATTCTAAATAAGAGTGTTTTTTTATTCATCTCGTTTTGCTTCTTCTAGTTCTGCGCTGCTTTGAAAATTAAATACCTTTATAACTCTTCCTACTTGTTCTAATAACATTTTGTCTGTTTTTGGTTTAACTTCTGGTTTATACAGTAAGAATTTCGGAATAAATAAAGTATTATAAGTTTCTAAATTTCCTTTTATTTGCGCATTGTCTTTTAGTTTAATAAAATTTATGCTTTTACGTTCGTCTTTATATTTGTCATTTTCTACAATATTTTTTTTGCTTAGTGGGTTAATTTTGTAATCTGTTGAATCATAAAAATTTAATAATGTATCTGCATTAAGTCCGTTTTTTAACTCATAAGTTAATTTAATCTCATTAATTGCACCGTTAATTTCTCCATTAAAACCAGTGCAAATGTATCTCCCATCATACTTTACATTATTAAAATTTAGAATAACTCCATCTCCTAAATTAAGAAACGGTTTAGTTGTTTGAATTTTTAAAGTTGTATTAATATATGAATTAAGTGCTAGATTGTTTTTTGCTTGCTTAAATAAATCATTATAAGTTGACAAATCGTTGCTTTTTTCATACCTGTAAACGTCTCCATAAAAATTATTTAATTTTTTAATTCGCTGGACTTCTTTTGAATTCTCTAAAGTTATTGCTTTTTTTCCTTTAGGATAATAATTAATATATAGACCTATGTTTTCTTTATCTCAATCTGTTGAAAAAGTTAACTCATTCTTTCCTTCTTCATAATAAACGTGATAGTTTGCTCCGTTTGAATATTCTTCCTTTGAAACGATTAACAATGAATGATGCTCTGTTGGATTATCTAAATAATAAAAGTAATTCCCCTCATCTTTTGAAACTTCTTGTAACTGTCCGAAATTGTATTCCAAAAATAATCCTTTTAATGAATTGTTTAAAACAAAATGCTCTTGATATGGACGGTTATCTAATATGTAATCCGACTCTAATCTGAAAGTATTAAAGTAATTGTCTGCATCTTGCTGGACATCAATATTGTAAATTTGTAAATCTTCTAAATTATCTGGGTTAATTTCTATTGCTTGTTGATTTAAAAAATCATTCTCAGACTTATAGTTAATTAATAAATCTCCATATCTGTTAGTTGTAAAATATAAGAAACTCCGTGTCTGTTTTCCTATTACATCTTTAAGAATTGAATAAGGGGACTTACTTGTTGTATCATATGCAAAAATTTTGTCATTATCAGAAAAACTTACATTCCCTATTTTAATTTTTGGTTCATTTAAAAACCTTATAAATCTCTCTAATGCTCTATATGGAGTTATATTTTCAAATACAACATCGGTCGGACTTTTCTTTGATAATCATAAACGGACGTCTACTATTTCTAAGGACTTGTCCTTTACTTTATTTGGGTTAAGCGAATAACGACCAGAACTGTTAATAATACCAGTAAAAAAGGGAACTCCATTACTCTTTAGTGTTGCAATTGAAAAAGTCTCTGTAATATTTAAATATGGATGGTCTCTAAAATGTAAACCGTCAGATATAATGCTTTTATTAATAACATTATTTAGAATTACTTTAGAAAAATTAGTTGCGTGATAGTTGAATTTTATAACTTTATCAAATGCTCAATTTTCGTGTCCGTTAATCTCTAAAGTTATGTTTCCATAAAACTTTTTTAAATCCATTTTTAAATTTTCCCGTTATTGTTTCCGCTCTTTTCTGTCATTTCTCTTCCGAATCTATCTTCTGAAATTTGAATGCTAACGTTTGTTGTCATATCTGTTCCGGTGTTTGTTGCGTTTTCTCCAATGTTAGAATTTTGAATTGAATTTATTGCAATACCAGTTCCAACACCCATCGCTAATAGTGAACTCAATGCTGCTGCTCCTATTCCAAATGCTAACGGCGCCGCAAATACTGAACCTAATGCTAATGCTTTACTTATTCCGATTGCTGTGTTTGAAATAATCATTGCTGATTTATATAAAGCATAAAAAGTTAAGAAAGCGGTCAATGTGCTTTTAAGTCCTCCGAAAGCATTAACAATTGAATTTATAACCGTCATAAAACTTTGTCCTAATGCTTTTTTTGTATCCTCTGTTGCTTTCTTTAATTCAATCATTGTGCGTATGTTTTCAGGTATATTATCTCGTTGTTTTTGAAACATTACGTTTCCCTCTTTTAAAACATAATTTAAACGTTCTTGTGCGGTTGATTGACTTAAAATACTCTTAGTGTTTGTATCTAAATAAATTCCCAGTTGCTGTAATGTTGTTGCTCGTCCTGTTGTAATAAATTGTGTGAATGCGTCGTTTGCTTGGTCTGCACTGTATCCTATTCGTTCGAAATTATCTGCGATATTAAAAAGGGATTCTTGTGCTGCTTTGCTAAATCCTTGTGACGTTAGATTTGCTGCAAGCCTCATTTTTGACATGTATTCTTGTATGCTTGCATTTGCTCCACTTAGTAAAGTCCCTCCAATATTTAAAGATGAAAAAATACCCTTAATAGATGACATCGTTTGCTTCATTGCTTCTGAAAATCTTTCCAATTCGCTTTTTGCTTTTGCTGAATTGACTTTGATTCCAATTTCTACTGATTGTTTAGCCATTTCTTCTCCTTTAACTCATCATAACCGCAAAACTTTCTAGGACGTCTGGTTCATTAGTATTATTTAATTTGAACTCATTTTTTATTCTGATTTGCTCTATTGTTAAATTTACATCTGGTGTATTTCTTAGCATCATTATTTTTATAATGTTATGCTTTTCAGGTAAGTTGTTTAGGTATGCATTAAATAGCGCTGGTTTTAATTCTGAAACTTCGTGTGGTTCTAAATTATATTCACTTTTAAATGCTGCAATAATTGAATAAAAATCATCAATATAACTAATAATAGGGTCTATTGCTTTTTTGTTGTTTGTTCTTGGTTTAGTTTTGTTCCTTTGAACGTTCTATCATTTCAAAAATTAAATAATTTTAATAATATAAGGTGCGCTGCTTCTAAACTGTAATTATTTTTTAATTCTAATAATAATCAAGTTGCATCGTCAATATCCTTCACAATTATTCTTAAAAATTCCTCGTCTTCTAATTTATCTAATAAAGGACTGAATGTTTCAAAATTTCTATACTCTTTGGTGAAATTCTCTAATTTGATAACTGCGCGCATTGTTGTATCTAGTTCAATTTCTGAATCTCCAAAAATAAAATAATCCTTTTCTTGTGGTTTTGCTATTTCTAAAACGTCTAGTTTCATTATTCCCCTATGTTAGTTGTATCGTCTATTTCTTCTGTGGTTCATTTGTTATCTTGTGGGTAAATATCAAATTCCAATTTTTGTAATTCATCTGCGCTACCGCTTGGGAAGTGATTTTTGAAATTCAAGGTTGCTTTTCCGCTTACTACAAGATGCTTCCCTATTGTTTTTGATATGGTGCGAATATCTAACTTTATGTATTGCGAATTTGTTAAATGAATATCCCCTAATAATAAATTTAGTAAATATTTGTGCGCTTCATTGTTATTATCAAAATCTAAACTAACTGAAAGTGATTTGCTTACACCTGTTGTAATGCTTGTGCTTTCTCCTAAATTGTGAAAATACATGCGATCTTCTTTTTTAGGTGAATAATTAAATTTTAGTGCTGTTATACTTGTTATTTCTTTGTATTTCTTTTCTTCATCTGTTGAACCTAAAGGAACAGTTGCTATATATAACCTATTCCCGGCGTTTGTTTTAAAAATACTGCTCATTTATTCTCCTTTTTTATTTTCCAATATTCCTAAATTAAAAAATAATTTATATTCTTGTTTATTTGTATCAACATAAGGACTTGAAATATATGCTGAATTTTTAAACATATATGAATTATTTAATGTTATTATTTCATTATTTATCTTTTTTAAGATTATTTTAAATTTTCCTACTTCTCATAAGTCTACTAACTTATTAATTAACTCCCTAAAACTCTTTAACTGTTCTGGATGGTTGTTTAAGTTATCAATGTAAGAAATTGAAAAATTAACAAATTTTAAATTAGTGTGAAAGTATTTATTTATATCTGAATTATTCTCCATTGAAAACAAAAGACCCTGTGTGCTGTTTTCTTCTAATTCTGCAACTTGAAAAAAGAACTTAGGTAAATTTTTTATTTTTAACTTTAAATATTTATAAATCTCATAAGCGAGCTCATTTTCTCATAACATTATTTACTCCGTTTCCTGTTTCACTCTGGGATTAAAAATTCGTTTATATATCTATTAATTCCTTTTATATTGCTTCCTCAGATTTGATTTTTTGCTTTTCGTAATGGATTGCTCTTTGCTTGTGGATTAGAATACTTCAACTTTATTTTTCCTAATCGTGTTTTTTTATTTCCGCTAATTGCTACATAACGACCTCGTAATTTACTCATATCACTATAAACGTTTTTATTGATACGAATTACATAACTCAACGTGTTATTGTTTGAATTTTGTTTTTTTGCTTTTGGGACTATTTCTAAATTATCAACTGCATGTGGTTCGTTTTTATTATTTCTTACTTTTGAAAATCTACTATCAGGGAACATAGATTGTGCTCTTTGTTTTATTCTTTTGGAATAATTTAAAAAATAATTCTTGCTGCTTTCACTTGTTAGAATTTCATTAAACAATTCTCCGCACTCTTTTTGTAAATTGTTAAGTAATTCTTTAACTTCTTTTTTAGAATACTGCAAAGTTATTAAACTATTGTCTGTCTTCATTTTCCTTTAATTGTCTAACTTCATTTTCTAAACTTGTAATTATTTCCTTTAAGTCATTGCTTAAATTATTCATTAATTCATTAACTTGCTCTAAAGACAAATATAAAACTAAAGGTCTTTGAATCTCTTTACAGTTAACAAATTCAACATATTTTTTTAATTCGGGATTGTCTGTTAATTGTCCTACATATAAAACTTTTATTTTTATTTCTTGTAAATTAAACTGGTCGGTGTCAATATTAAGAATATTAAAAATTTTATTATCTCTAATAATTCAATCTGTTTTTTGAATTTCGAAATTAGGTTTTAAAAATTTTATGCTTAGAGTTTCTTTTGCTTCTCTTTCATTTGATGAATTTTGTAATTCGTGCGTTTGAATAATAGAACCGTATAATAATTTAGAATTATAACTTGTTTGTGTTCTTAGTCCTGTCTCATCATTTATGAAAGTCTTAACAACTAAAAACGGTTCTCTATATTCTCTCGGGTTAATGTGATTAATTCTTGCCATATGATATACGATCTCCTAATATTCTATAAATCATGCGTTCGTCTATTATATTATTCCCTCTTTGTGTTATATCTGGGTTCATAAAATAAGTTGCTGCTAAATGTAAAGTTGCTAACATTGTTTTTTTGTCTCACGCTCACGGGTGGTCTTCTGGTATTTCTCCATTTTTGAAATCTAACTCATAATATTGCAACCAGATATTCTCTCTTGCTACTTCTATGTAATCTAACAAAACGTTATCACGTAAATTATCTGCAATTGCTAAATTTTGCTTTAACTGGTCTAATCATAAATAAATTAATTCATTTGGATACATAAACTAAAAAACAAGAAAGAAAGCATTATAGAATTCCTCCTCGTTTCTCCTTTTGTTATTGTTTAATTTCTACAAATCTACTATGTACGTGCGGGTCTACTAGTTTAATTTCACCACGTGTTCTTATATATGTGTTAATTTGGTCTTTAGACATATCTTTATAAGGATCTGATTCAATAATGAAATTAAGTCCATAAGCAACAATTGAATTTTTGTCAAATAATACCGCTACTTTTTTTCCTTGTGTGAATTCTTTTTCAGGGAAAAGAGATGTAGTTATAATTTGTAAACCTCTATATTTTTTATTAATTGTGTCATATACTGTATTAATAAATGATGCGGTGGTTGAATTTAAAAATGGTTCTTCTAATTTTGCTAATACTTCTGGATGCATTGCAATGATGAAATCTTGTACTTTGTCTTCTCCGTAATTGTCTTCTATTTCTCTAACTAATGCATCTATATCATTTCAACTAAATTTTCTTGAAATTTGTGTGGTGTATTTTGCTTCCTGTGTCACTCCACCAGTATATGTTCCATCTGTTGGAACTGTTACTGCTGCATGTGTAAAAATAGAACTTCAGAATTTTTTTTCTGATTGATTTTCTAATTGAATTTTTAGCATTTTCAACTTGCGCACTTCATAACTCTGCTCCATGTGTTAATGCATTATTTTGTGTGATAAATGTTGAATATCTAACCGGAGAAAACTTAACTTGAAATGTTTTTCCTCCTAATGCTGTTGAATCTGCTCCTTCTTGTATACTTCCAATTTCTTTATTATCTGGGACATAAATGTTTTTAACTAATGTATCAAGTCCTGTTAGATTGTATTTACTTGCTAATTCTGTAAACTCTGGGAATAGAGATGTTCAATCTTTTAAAACTCCAGGCATCTGCACTGTTTCAATGACTGCAAGTCCTTTTTCATTTGTTGTTGCATCCAATGCTCTTTTTTCTAATTTATCAAATGCTACCGGGTGCAATTTTCTTATTTCGTATTTATCTTCTTCACTTAGAAAATCAATCATTGCATTGTTTAGTGCATTAATATCTTCGTTTGTTGCTTTTCCACTTCTTGCTAATTCTTTAAATTCTGTATAACTTTTTACTGTTTGGTTCATTGTGTTTTGCTCCTTTACTTTTTTAAATCTTTCTTGTGCTTGTTCTTCTAATTCGTTTTTTAATTTTTCTATTTCTTTATTTCTTTTTTCTAATTCTTCAATTCTTGCATTTAGTTGTTCAACTTCTGCATTTGTGGAATTTTGTAATTCGTTAGTTTCTTCTTTTGTTTTTGTTTCTGTTTCTTGTGCTTCTTTGGTATTTTTCAATACCTCGTCTTTCAATTCTTCCGCTTTCATTTCCTGCTCCTTTTGTTGTGCTAAGTATTCTAATGTATCAATGTTATTTTTATCATACACACGACATTTATATTGCGGATAAAAACCTTCATACACAGGATCGATACTTATTAATTTTGCTTTTTTGTAAATTATTTCTGTCTGTAAATCATTATTATTTTCAATCTCGTTTATTTCAATCTCTAAAGGTTCAAAAATAAATGAATTACTTTCTATAACTCCAGTTGAAATTAAATCCGCTACTTTCTTAATTTGTAAATTATTCTCATCAACTGGAATTGTTGCAATTAATTTATTGTTAATTTTTTGAACTGTCATTGTTTTATTTTTAGTTGATGCTAATAAATGCTCTATGCTTACTTTATGGTCTAAATAACTATTTATAAACTGTTTACTAATTTCTACATCAAAATCAAAACAATCCAATGCTATTTTTTCCCTGAACTTTATTCCTCTACTATCATAAATCGGACTTCAACTGTCTAATTCAACCGTTAACTCTATCTTTCGTCCTTCTTGCTCTGATTGTGTTAAAGGTTTATTCTTCATTTGATAAATAAAAGTCTTATTTGTCATTCTTGCTCCTTTTTTTAGTTATTAAATTATTTTTTAAAACATTAACTGGAGTAAGCGTTCCATTTGCTAATAATGAATCCCCATCTTTATGTTTGTCCAGTCCAATAAGCGCCCTAATTTCATTTATTGTTGCATAACCACTATTAATTGCTGATGCTGCGAACTCCTGGATACTCTTTAAATCTAATGAAAGCAAATCCAGAGTCCTAAATGTTATCTCCTGGTTCGGTTCATTTTTTAAAATACTCTCACTAATTCTTTGCGTTATATTAATCAATAATGGTTTAAGAGCATTATCTACATATGCACGGTTTAATTCACTCGAACTATTGTATTTATTAGGGTCGTCAATTCCTAATTTAGCAGGAGGGATTCCTAAAAATGCTGCAAACTCTCTTCCTAAACTGTTTCTCGTTTGAAAGTCGATCCTTGTGTTTACTATATCTGCTGCTTTTCCTATATCTCACTTATCATCGATAACTATTCCAAAGCTTCCGGACTTCTTTTGATTTTCAATCATACCTTTAAGAGCTTCATTTGCTAATTCACGTTGCTGCTTATTAGTTGCATCTTTAATTTTAATAAATATGCTTGCTGATAAATCGTTAGTTATAGCATTAAGCATTGACAATTCGTTCTCTTTTATTTTACTTATTGTGCTTTTGAATAAACTACGGGTTGACACATTTTCAAAACCCGGGATAACTTCGTAATCAATTCAAATCACCTCATCTTCGTAAAAAACAACGGGATCATTATCTAATCTTTTGAATTTATAAATTGTTTTATTATTTCCCTCTGTGTGCTTAGTAATGAAAGGTGGGAATACTGGTAATAACTCAATTATTTTTTTGTTTTCATCTCTGATTTTTAAGAGTGGTGCTACTCCGTAAATAATTAAATTTCAGATTATTATTTTTTTAAATTCTCAAGGAGTTTGCTTATCATTTGGTCTCTTATTTAATATTTGCAAAATATCAGATTATAAATATTTTGAACTTCTCCATCCTCTGTTTGTATCGTGTGTCTAAAACTAACTCTTGCTATATCGTTTGCTATTAATTGAATTGCTCTTGCACATACTCCAAATGTAAGAAATTCTGACGGAGTTAATGTTCTTATGGTATTAGAAAGCATCGGGGAATTTAAAGGTATAGAAAAATCACGATAACCTAATTCGGGATTATCGTTTTCATTCTTAGGACTAAAAATGTTTTTAATACTCTTAAGAAAATTTCCCATCATTACCTCATAAAATAATAATGAGACCTTCTTTCTTAATAACTCAATCTAACTCTCAGCTATACCTTTAATTTATATAAAATAATTTTATTACTATTAACCTATTATATTTATATTATATAACAAAATTTAAAAATATAAAATAATTTAATTTATTAAATCAAAAAAAGACTCTTGTTCCTGTGCTTGAATATTGTGTCGCTCTGCAATTGTATTTAGCATTGAAACAAATGCATCTATTCTGCTTTGCTCTCTTAATTTCTTAATAAAAAAAGTTTGACTTATGCTTTGTGTGTATTTTATGGAAACATTTAACATCTGCGAAATTGCTAAATCGTTATCATCTATAAAATAAACTTTATTTTTTTGGAGTTTGCTTTCAAATTGTCTAAATGCTGGTGTTAAATGAACTCCCTGTTTTACAGGTTTAATTTCATCATCATAAAATAAATTATTATTTAATAAATAAGTTTTTACACTGTAAAACTGTCAGGGGTCATATAAAAGCGTTTTAATTTTATATTCATTTTTTCACTCTTGTATTTTCTGAATTACTAAATTGTAATCTATACTCGTCCCATCACTAAAAGTTAGAAATCCTTTATTGTGTCAATCTCTGTAATTTGCTTTGTCTGAAACTTCTTTTTTTGTAATTGCTTGTGATGGAATAAATGAATGAAATTTAAAAACATAAATAGACTCTCCATCATCTTGCGGAATTTCTCAATTTAAACAAATTGCGGTGGTATCTGTTGTCGATGATAAGTCAATTCCTAAAAGTGCGGTATGCTCTTTTATTTTTCCACTACTTATGAAATCATTAACAATCTCCCGATTCGCCTCTTGCGAAACTAATAAATCATGTAAATTGAAATATGCTGAACCTAAAGAACTTCATAACCCTAAACGCTTTGCTTTAAATTCTACTTCTGCGCTCTTTGTTGTTATTTGTGCTAATTCTTTTTTTAAATCATCTAAACTTACTGTAATACCTAAACCAGGATTGCTCTTTTTTCATAAATTGGAATCTCGCCAATTCTCCTCGTCTTCTTCATCTAATTCTGCGCAAAATAAAAAAAGTGAATAATTAACATTAAGTTCTTGTGGACTTTCCATTTGCTGAATTAAAAAACTCTTAAAGTCTTTCTCTTTTTTATAACATACGGAATTTAAATCCAGACCTTTTGTTGTGTCATATACAATCAGTTGATTCTTTCTACTTAAATTTTTTGCTGTCATTGCTGACTCTTGCATTGTATTATCTTTATGCAAATGATACTCTGTCAAAATCGTAAGGGACGGGTTCTTTCCTTCTATCCCTCCTTTTTCAAAACTTAGAGCTTTAATAACTCCATATTTTTTGCTTAATATTCTTATGCTATTTGCTTTTATAAAAAGTTTAGAAAGTTTTAAAGAATTACGAATATAACCCAAGCACATATTATAAGGAATTTTGCTACTATCTTTGCTTGCACCACAAAAATAAACCTCCGAACTTCCATCTTTTAAAAGACCTAAAGTCGTTGCTAATGAAATCATTGCTCAATAACTGCTCCTGAGTTTCTGAGTTGAAGACCAAATTTTTAATTTTTTTAGAATCTATATATGTATACATATATAGAAATTTTTATTTTTTGTTTTGAATACTATGATTACAATGTATAATTATTATATGAAAGTGAATAATTACATAATTGGAAAAAGCAAAAGAGCAAAAGGAATATATATTTTTGCTGGAATTTCTGGTGGTTATGGTGCTGGTACTAAGAAACAAATTGGTTTGGGTTGGTTAGAACAATTAGAACAAATTAATCCTGATGTTATTTCTATTTTAAAAACAAAAGCAAAAGAACTTACAGAAGATATGGAAAAAGATTTCGTTAAACAAGAATTACTAAATTCTATTCAAAATCAAAAAATTACAGTTAATTCAATTAACTATGGAATAGAAGTTATTTATAAATTTATAGACAAACTACAAATCTTTGAATCGATATCAAAAACCAAGCATAAGGATTTAAAATCAATTTTAGAATATTGCATTGCTTCTAGAATAATTAATTCAAATAGTATCATTAGAAATTTTGAAATTAAAGATAACTTTATTAATACAATAAAATCACAAAAAGATGCATTTTATTCTCTTTTAGATGTATTAGTAGAAAATGAAAAAGGTATTTTAAAGAACTTAAACAATAAATTAAGTAAAATTACTAACAGAGAAATTGAACTTGTTTTCTTTGATTCGTCAACTGTTTATTTTGAAACTTTTCAAAGAGATGGATTGAGATTTCCTGGTTATTCAAAAGACGGAAAATTTAAAGAAGACCAAGTTGTTTTGGGTATGGCAACTGATATTAATGGAATACCAATTCATATGAAATTATTCAAAGGAAATACAGCAGATCCAAATACTTTTATCCCTTTTATTTTAGACTTAAAACAAACTTATCAAATTAATAACATAACCATTATTTCTGATAAAGGTATGTCCACAAATAGAAATATTCGTTTTTTAGAAGATTTAGGTATAAATTTTATTATTTCATATAGAGCAAAGTCAGGAAGCGCTGAATTTAAGAACTATATTTTAGATCAAAACGGTTATGTTGGTAATTCTGAATTTAGATATAAAGAAATTGAATATAAGTCATTATGAAACAACAAAAGATTTAACGGGAAAACTAGAAGAAGAATTATTACTTATTCAAAATCAAGAGCAATTAAAGATAGAGAAGATCGTAAAATACTCATAAATAATTTTGAGAAAAGACAAAATAAAGACGGAATTGTTAGAGGTGAACAAATGTTTGCTTCAAAAAAATATAAGTTTTTTAAACAAATAGGTCGTAGTGATTTTGAACTAAATTGTGAAAAAGTCTTAGAAGATAAAAAGTTCGATGGTATTTATGTATATGAAACAAATAGAACTGATTTAACACCACAAGAAGTAGTTCAAATTTACCAAAACCAATGAAGAATTGAAGAAAATTTTAGAACATTAAAAACAGCGTTAAAAGTAAGACCTGTATATGTATGAACCAATTCTCATATTAAAGGTCACTTTATCTTGTGTTATTTATCTTTAGTAATAATTAAGACAATAATTCACTTATTGAATGAGTCATTTAAAAAAGATGCAGGACTTATTGATTTTAAAATAACAACTGATAACTTTATTAAAGCTATATTAACAGCTAACAAAATAGTTAAAAAGGTTGATAACAAAATAATAGAGACATTATTTGAAACAAATGAAAATAACAAAAAAGATTTTCAGAATTATGTATTAATTAAAAAATTCACAGATTTTATACATAGTAAATTAGATATATAAAAAGACGAATTTCCCTATTTCATAGGGTTATTCGTCTTTTTATCTTAATTAACTCAGAAACTAAGGAAATAAACCTCCGAACTTCCATCTTTTAAAAGACCTAAAGTCGTTGCTAATGAAATCATTGCTCAATAACTGCTCTTCCATTGCTTCCTGCTTTCTATATCGAAAACTTCAGATGTCATTAATTTATCTGGATCGCTTTTATATACTCAACCAAAAACAAAACCCGAAATAAACTTCCTAAAGTCCGTAAATATAAATTGCTTTTTAGTTTCTGGAATAATTATCATTTTAGAAAAATTTAAAATATTCTCGTATGCGCTTTTTTTGTAAGTAAATAAAAAATTAGGATCGTGAACTTCCTTATATAAAAAAAGTAAGTGGCGGGCACATTGATAATAAACCATTTTAGATGTAAGAATTAAATTACTTATTACATCTATTGCGTATTGCGTCGGCTCGTCAACATCATTTAAATTTTTAGCAAATTCGAAAACTTTGCGTCAGTAATCGTTATTAAAATAGTTCATCTTCGTCTTCTTCTTTATAACTTTCTAAGATTTGTTTTAGTTTCTCTTTTTTGATGCTTACCTGGAAAGTCGATTCAATGCTTAATTGTATATCTCTAAAAATTTTATAAAACTCAGGTGCTCTATCAATTAAAACCCCTCTTTCATCAGAACTAAAAAATGCGTTTGCCGATTGAATAATTAGCATTTTATTTTCTGCTTCTTTGAGGTCTTTTTCAATTGTCAAAATTAAACGAGCTGTTTTATCTGTTCAATGACGGAAACTTGAATATTTCATGCTATCATCCATAGGAATTTCATTATCAAATTCTGCTAATTGTTTTTTTAATATTTTATTTTCTTTTTTTAATTGCTCCTTTAATTCTTTAACCTGTTCATTTCAAAATTTTATCTTATCTTTATAAAAAATTAATTGCTTAGGTCTTACTTTATTTATTCAGTCATTTTGAATCTTTTGCAAATGTTGGTATTTTTCTATTTGAACATTTAAGCTTCCAGTGTAATTTGTGAAATAGCAGAATTAAACTCTGCATCAGGATTAAGTCCCTTAAGTTCTTGCTTTAATAGTGTAATTATTTCGTGTTCTTTTTTGTCTTTTTGAGTCGATTTTTTTAATGATTTTTTAATCATCTTTTTGAACTCATTTTTGTGTTATAAAAATATAAACACAACCCCTTAATTCAATTATAGCAAGAAAAATAAAAAAGTCAATAGACAAAAAGCAAGAAAATGCAAAAAACCAAAAAGTTAATTTTTTGGGGGTATTACCCCCCTTTTTTTGAAAAAGTATCAAAAAGTTTTTTTTGAAAAATGGAACTCGTTTTTGTCATATTGTTATTTTTACCCTATTTTTTCCTATTTTCACTATTTTAATATATATTAAATAATATATATATTTATTAATTTTAATATTAAAATATATAAAAAAATAACTTTTTAGTCAGAAATTAAGAAAAAGGAGGTCAATGTCGATTTTTCAAAATAAGAATTTAGACCTTCACTAGTACTAGAAATTCGATTTTTGATACTTTTTTTTATGATTTTGAATCTAAATTGCTATTTTTTTAAAAAAATGGACTTTTTATAATCTATTTTTAATGTCATTTTTAGGTGTATTTTCACTTTTTTTTAACTCAATAAATTAGCATAAAAATAAAATAATCAAAATAAAAAAGTGGAATTATTTCTCTATTTCTGAAAACAGGAAAAAATGGGTGTTTATGTAGGTGGGGGAGGTCATTTCAAAATATTAATTTTTTTATATACTCCCCCCTTTTTTTTATGTTTTTGTTCAGTAATTCTTTGCAATTCAATAAACTTAATTCAATCAAAATTTTAAACATTTATATTATTCAGTTCAACAATTAAACAATTAAACAATTAAACAAATTTAAACCCTAACTATATTTTTAATTATTTCAGTTATTAAAATATTTAATATATTTATTTTTCTTTTTCATTTATTTATATATAATAATATTAAGGTGGTTGTTAGAATATTTAAATTATTCAAAATTAACACGACCGTTTCTTAAATATGCTTAAGAATAAACCATTTTAATAAAGTACGTTTATATGAGATCCTTTCTTCTATCTAGATAAATATTAACTCAATTAATAGTTCAAGTAATCAGCTATAGATCAATTTTTTATTTAGTATTTTAAGAGATTCATTTTTCAAGCAATACACACTTTAAAATAATTTGTATAATAATTTAAGAGCAGAATTTAACCTCCTGCTCTTTTCTTTATTTTTTTTTTATTTATTTTTATGGTATAATAATTATGTAAAAGAAGCAGGGAACAAATAAATAAGTGATTAAATTATTACATAATAGGTTTTATGTATATGTTTATTTGGGCTTAATACATTATGTGTAAAGTCTCCATCGTTAGTTATTATTAATAATCCTTCGGTATCTTTATCTAATCTACCGACTGTATGTAACCCTTTATAAGTCAAATAATAAGAATCCAGCAAATCAAAAACTGTGTGATTTATTTTATCATTATTTGCACAAATATAACCTTTAGGTTTATTCATCAGAAGATAAATATACTTAGGTTTTTCAATTAATAATTGTTCGTTAATAAAAATTTGATCGGTTCGATTTATATTAATTATTTTGTTAATAAATATATTATTAAATTTTATCTTTTTATTATTAATTAATTTCTTAACATCATTTCTTGAATAATTAGTCATATTTGATATGTGTTTATCAATTCTTATCATAATTAATAAATTATATTAAGTTAATTAAATTTATAATTAAATAAAATTAATTTTTAGTTAATGATAATATAATTTATTATTATAAGGTTACATATCAATAAAAAAATTGAATGAGGACAGTTCTTTACACCTAAGGTAATAGTAGATATTGTATATAAAATGATAGATACAAATAAAATTGAATTTGATTTTATTTGTGATACATCTGCTGGTAATGGAGATTTTGTTATTGATACTTTCAAGGAAAAGTTCATTTATATTGATATAGATACTAAATACTATGAAAATGTTAAAAGTAATTTTAAACTTCATAAAATCTGAAATAAAAACTCATTATTAGATTTAGAAAGAAATCATATATGTAGTATAGATAATAAACTTTTAATTGTTGGTAATCTTCCATATAATAATTGGACTTCATTTTATAAAAAGAATCAAAAAGGGGAATCTGAAATTAAAAATGAACTTGTTTCAAGAGATATGGGTATTTCATTTTTAAAATTATTTAATTATTTAAAAGCAGATTATGTATGTGTATTACATCCATTATCATATTTGATTAAAAAATCTAATTTTAATCAACTAAAAGAATTTAAAGATAATTACATATTAATTGACGGGATGATTATATCTTCAAATGTATTTTTAGATACTTCTAAAAATACTCCTTTCCCTACCTTAATAGGTTTATACAAAAGAAGTCAAAAAAAGGAATGACTTATGAAGATGTCAAAACATTCACATTTTCTGTATATAATACTAATTATAAATTTTCATTAAATCAGTTTTTATGTATAGAAGATATATATAATAAATATAAAGATAAAAATATTACAGTTAATTATAAACATTTTTCAACTCTTAGAGATATGAATCAACTTGTAATCAATAAAGGTTTTTTAGAAAAAGAAAATAACCAATCTATTAGGGTTAAAGGACAAACAGCATTAAAGGTTTTTAAATATTTAGAATATTTAAAAAAATGATATTCAAAAAATCAAAATGAATTTTATTTTTTTGGTAATTTATCACCAATAATAAATAAAGAGATATGAAAAAAAGTTAATTTGTTAAATGGAAACGAAATTATTCAAAATATAGATTCATTCTTTAGAAATGAATTATCAAAAAATAATTCTATTTTAAGTTTGTTTGGAAATAGATTAATATGAAATTTTACAAATATATATCCAACAAGTAAATATAGATTTATAACAAAAAATAATATAACTAATCAAAATCAAATACTAACTTCCAAAACTCAAACCATAAACGAAAATGATTTTCTAGAAATTCAAATAAGTTATGATAAAAATATTGAGGATTTTTATAATAAACCATCTATATATAAATTAGCATTTAAAAATAACAAAGAAGAAAATAAATATATTTTTGAATTATCCGATATTTTTTATTGAGGTTTAATCAAAGGTTTTATCAATCTTGAATATTTAAAAAAATTAACAACCAAAGTGCAAAGTATTAAAAACACAAATAATGATGAATATAAAATATCAATAAGAAAAAGAAATCAGAATAATCATATGATTATTCCATTAACATTTAATGAATATGAAATTGTTAAACCAGTTTTAATAAGTGAATATATAGATAATGATTTTATTCCCGTGTTTCCCACTTGTGTATAAAAAAACAAACAAAATACTCTAAATTTTAACTCTCACTATATATTTATTTATAAATATATAGTGCATTTAAAAATTTTTTTAATTTTATATTTACATTTATTTACAATTATGTTATAATATTAATATGAAGGAAAAGAGTAATAATTTAGTTTTGTTTAATGTATGAGGCACAAAGAAAGGCGTTGTTTATAAATACGTTGGATATGGTAATGGTTATGGAACAAATCCCACAAGATTATTTAGTTTAGGAAATCTACAAAAACTTTTAGATAAAAATCCAAATGCTGTCGAAATACTTAAAGATAAACTAAAATCATTTACAAGAAATGATGATATGGAAGTTGTAAAATCAGCATTACTACAAAGTTTAGAAACTGAAAGCATTCTTAAAACAAGTAGAATATTTGGAGTAGATTTAATTTATAAATTTTTAAACAAACATGAATTTAAAAATCTCTTCGATAATACAAAACAATTAAATTCTTATGAAATTTTTAGTTTCTTAGTTTCCAAACGAATAATTGATCCGTCTAGTATTTTTAATTCTTTTAATGAAAAAGATGAATATTTTAATGATATTAAATCTTCTAAAAATGCTTTTTATAGAACATTAGATGTTGTTTATAAAAATAGCAACCAGTTGTTAGAACATATCAGATTAATGGTAGAAAAAGAATTAAAAGAAAGAACGAATGAAATTTATTATGATACATCTACTATTTATTTTGAAACATTCACTAGAAATGGGATAAAACATCCTGGTTATTCAAAGGATGGAAAATTTAAAGAAGATCAAATAGTTATTGCTCTTGCTTGTGATAAATATGGAATCCCATATCATTTTAAGTTATTCAAAGGAAACACAATTGATTCTAAAACATTAATTCCTTTCTTTATAGAAATAGAAAGAAAATATGGAGCAAGAAATATAACAGTTGTGGCAGACAGAGGGATGAGTACTGCTGCTAATATAAGATTCCTGGAAAAGAAAGGTTATAAATTCATTATTTCTTATCGTGCAAAAACAGGTGGTAATGAATTTAAAGATTATATTACAGATGAAAAAGATTATATTCAAATAGACAATGAATATAAATATAAATCATTTTCTTTTGTATCTACTTATAAAAAGAAAAGAGCGGATTTAAATCATTTAAGACTTAAATTTATTACTCACAGTAATAAAAGGGCAAAAAAAGACAAAGAAGAACGGCAAATTTTAATAGATAATTTCAATAAGAAAAGAAACAAAGATGGAACTGTGGATTCTAATAAAATGTTAGGTTCTAAGAAATGTAAATTTTTTAAAGAAATATCAAAACTAAAATTTGAATTAGATACTGAAAAGGTACAAGAAGACGCAAAATTAGATGGTTATTATGTATATGAAACAAATCTATTTGACTTAGAACCTAAAGAGATTATTCAAAAATATGCAAATCAATGAAAAATAGAAAATGACTTCAGAATTTTTAAAAGTTTTCTTAATATTAGACCCATCTTTTTAAGAGTAGATGATCACATTTATTCACACACACTAATATGTTTTACTTCTTTAGTTGTTTTAAAACTACTAATACATAAAATAAATAAAACAATGATAGATAATGGTGTATTAGATGAAAAATTAACTGAAGAAAAGTTTATTAAATTACTCAATAAAGTAAGAGAAAGATTAGATTTAAACTCAAAAACAAAAGAAATTTTAAAAAGAGAGAGGGAGGATTCACAAAGTTTTAATAACTCTTGATATTATTTTGATATTTATTCAAAAATTGTAAATAAATAATTAACAAAAAATACTTAAACATCTATAATGTAGGTGTTTAAGTATTTTTTTTAATAAACAAGTTGGAAACTCAGGAGGGAAGATACTATCGTTTAAATCCTAATTTAATTGAATTTAAAGGATTACAAAATAACAAAAATATCGGAAATTAATCCGATATTTTTGTTATTTCTTACCTAACATCGCAAACATATTTTTCTTGTAAACTTCAACTCCGGGTTGATTGAAAGGGTTTACACCTAATAAATAAGCACTCATTGTTAATGCTCTTTCAAAAAATATAAATAAAGCACCAAGTGTAAATTCATTAAATGAATCAAATAATAAGTGAATATTAGGAACTTTACCATCGTTTTTATGAGCATTTGCTGTTGCTTCAAATGCTATATTATTTACTTCATGCAAGTTTTTATTTGCTAAATAATTTAATTTATCATAATCTAATTCTTCTTGAGTAAAATCAATATTATATTCAGGGTTTTTTAATGTTAAAACTGTTTCAAATAATATTTTCTTACCTTCTTGAATCATTTGTCCTAATGAATGTAAATCAGTTGTAAAAATAGAACTTGTAGGTCAAATACCTTTTTGATCTTTTCCTTCTGATTCTCCAAAAAGTTGTTTTCATCATTCTGCAAAATACTGTAATTTAGGTTCATATGAAACCATCATTTCAATATTATAATTTTCTTTTGTGTGCAAGTGGTATCTAGTTGCTGCATATAAATAAGCAGGATTAGATTCTAATTTATCTAAACTAAGTTCTTGATTTGTTATATTTGCACCTTCTAAGATTTGTTTTGCATTAATACCAGCACATAAAAACGGAAATAAGCCAACTGCAGTTAATACAGAAAATCTTCCTCCTATATCATCAGGAACTATAAATTTTTGATAACCTTTAGTTGTTGCTAAATCAAACAAGACACCTTTAGATTTATCTGTAGTTGCTACTATATAATCTTTAGCATTGTTTCCTAATTTAGATTCTAATAATTTTCTAAATTCTCTAAACGCTATAGAAGGTTCTAAAGTTGTTCCTGACTTAGAAATAACATTTATGGCAAACTTTTTATTTTTTACATAATGTAATTTTGAAACTAATGTTTCTGCTGAAATATCATTTCCAGCAAATAATAATTCCATTTTTGGTTGTTTAATAGAATATGGTCCGTAAATAAAATCATAACCTGATTTAGCACCTAAATAAGAACCACCAATTCCTATAACTACTACTACTTCTATACCATCATTAAATCAATTATTTGCAACTTCTTCCATTTTCGCAAATTCATTTTTATCATATGTATTTGGTAAATCATATCAACCTAATCAGTCTTTTTCTGGTACATTTTTATTTAAGACATTATTATGTATTTGACTTACCTTACTTTGTAAATAACTTAATTCTTTTGTACCTTTACTTAAGGCTTTATCAATGTTTAAATTTAAATATTTCATTTTTCTCCTTTTTATCTATGTTATTGTATATTCGTCATCTTGGTTTATCATAGAAACTTGATAACCAAGTGATTTAAGTTGATTACCTAATTTACTTGATTGGGAATCTATTTTAATTTCAGTTCTATTTAAACCTTTTGATAAATTAAATAATACACTTAAATTTGTTATTCCTTCACTATTTAATTCATCTAAACCTGTGATTCTAACATATTTAGTTATTCCTTCATTACTAAACATTATTTTAGTTGGTGGCATTGTGTTTCCATCTAAAATCATATGGTCTTTAAAACCCGCTTTATTTAATTCTAAAGCAGAAATGCTAAATGTATCTGAATCATTAAATAATATTAGTCTACGTAACTTTCTAGCTTTATTTTGTAGTTTTTCAATATCATGGAAGATTAATCCTTTTAATGATTTGATAGATTTAGCGCGTGAAAAATCTAATCCCATAGGATAACTATTATTTCCTTCGTCATGATCTGGCTTTAAACCAGGACCAAAACCACCTTGGAAAAATGGTTCATTATTTCTTGTATAATAAACTATTCTTAATCCATCATTTATTCTTTTATATGGATCTGCATGACCTTTTAAATAATCAGTTTCTTCAAATGCTAATGTATCAATGGTTAATCTAGTTGCAACATCTGTGTTCTTTTTAAAATTAAAACTAACGTTATAATCAATTGAATTAACTCATGCTGTTCTTTTTATTGCTCAAGGGTTTAAACTTCAAGAATCTAATAATGAATTACCAAGTGTATATAAACTTAGTTCATCTATGTATTTATCTTCTAATGCTATTAGAGATGAAGTATTAGTAGCAGAAGCATCAAAGAATAATTCTAATTGAGGTAATCTTTTAGGTAAAGCAGATAGTATATCCCTAAATTTTTGTGAAGAATCATTTTTACCCATATTAAAAAATCTATATGAAGTTATTTCCTTATTATCTGCTTTTAATTCTTCAATAAGTTGTTTAGTTTTAGTATATGCATCATTCTTAGAGGTATCGATTTCTACAACATAACCTTGATTTCGTTTGCCTTCAATAGGTGTATCTCGTTGCATAGAGAAGATTTTAATTCCAGTTACATTAGATACATTATACTTGCTAAATTCAGGAGATTGACTTATGTCTGTTTTAGTTCAACCTGGATATTTTCCTTCTTGGATTGCTCCTGAAAACCTTCATTCAGCTGAATCATATGTAAATGCTCTTTTTTCATTATTATCACGATACATTCTTGATAATACTCCATTAAATTCAGCTGGTAGACCATGAGAATAAGAACCTATTTCTCCTTTTTCATTAATATAAACATTATCTTGATTAATTGAATATCCTGTTTTTAAGTAATTTTCTGATTCAGGATTTAATGTATTAAATTTAGAAGTATCTAAATGTATTACTAATCATGCTTTTTCTTCATCTATATCATTGTTAAAATCTTTTATTGGATAAACTTCTGCTGCTTCTTTTTTTAAGAAATTTAAATAAAAAGGATCATTTTTATTTTTCATTATAACTTCTATTAATCTACCAAACCTATCTCAAATACTTCCTCAATAGTTTTTTCTGGTGATGCTTTTATAACCATTTTGATCATAAAATTCTTTATCTTCTATGAATGTATTAATGAATATACCTGTATTTCTTTGGATTCCAGTTAGAGCTTGTCTTTTGTTTGCTTCACGTAATTCATCTGTTACTTCAACAGATATTATTTCACCTACAAAATTATTGATATATGGTTCTCTATTTGCTAATCCGTTTTCTTTATCATAATTAGAAATAATTCTAGGAGGTATTTTTTTATTAACTTTCGCTTTAACGTAAACACCAGCAATTTGAATTAATGTCTCTGAACCACTAGGTTTTGGTTTAGGAGTTGGTTCTGGTGTAGAAACTGGTGGTATTGTTTTAGGATGTTCCTGAACAATTGGTTGACTTTGTGTTTCAATGACCTTAGGAATAGGTAAAGGTGCAGGTTTAGGAGTTTCGATTTGAGGTTTTTCTTTTAGAGGGCTTAAAATAACAATTGGTTGTTCTGTTGGTTTTTCAGGTTTTTCTATTATTTCAACTATTTTATTAGGTTTTTCTTTTAGGTTTTGATCTTTATTACTAATTAAGGAATTATCAAAACTTAAATTATTACTTTTATTTAATAAGGCTTCTGCTTTATCATCATAAATAAAAGAATGTTGATTTTTATTAAAATCAATATTATATAATAATGTCCCTATTGAACTTGAAGCAATTATTACACTACTACTCATTAAAAGAAAAATCTTAGATTTACGTTTTTTTAGCATAAGTCTCCCAATAAATATATATATATAT
This sequence comes from Mycoplasmopsis felis, assembly GCF_034647055.2. Taxonomy (NCBI): domain Bacteria; kingdom Bacillati; phylum Mycoplasmatota; order Mycoplasmoidales; family Metamycoplasmataceae; genus Mycoplasmopsis; species Mycoplasmopsis felis. Next base: position 634,774 of record NZ_CP141047.2, on the reverse strand, counting down.
ATATATAATTTATAAACTTATTAAAATTATACATTTTTTTATAGTGTAATAAATTAAATAATATAATATAAATATTAAAAAATGGAGGTTAAGTGAAAAAAATAAGAACTCGTTATGCACCTAGTCCTACTGGTTATTTACATTTTGGTGGTGCAAGAACTGCATTATTTAATTATTTATTTGCAAAGCATTTTGGTGGTGAATTTATTTTTAGGTTAGAAGATACAGATATTAAAAGAAATATAGAAAACGGGGAAAAATCTCAATTAGAAAATCTTGAATGACTTGGTATTATTCCTGATGAATCACCTTTGAAACCAAATAATAAATATGGAAAATATCGTCAAAGTGAAAAACTTGAACGTTATAAAGACATAGCAAATTTTTTATTAGAAAAAGGTTATGCATATAAAGCTTACGATACTACAGAAGAATTAGAAGAACAAAAAAGAGAAAGCAAAGAAAAAGGTATCCCTAGTTTTAGGTATGATAAAAATTGATTAAAAATATCTGAAGAAGAAAAACAAAAAAGAGAAGCAGAAAATCAATTTTCTATAAGACTTTCTATGCCTAAAAATTTAAAATACGCTTGAAATGATATAGTTAGGGGAGAAATTTCTTTTGATTCGTCTGAAATAGGCGATTGAGTTATTTTTAAATCAGATGGATATCCTACATATAATTTTGCAGTAGTTATCGACGATCACGATATGGAAATAACTCATATATTAAGAGGTGAAGAACACATAGGAAATACGCCAAAACAATTAGCATTATATGATTTATTAAATTGACAAGTACCTGAATTTGGACATTTAACTATTATTACTAATATGGAAGGTAAAAAATTATCAAAAAGAGATACATCACTTAAGCAATTTATAGAAGATTATAAAAACGAAGGTTATATACCTCAAGCAATATTTAATTTTTTGAGTTTATTAGGCTGAACATCTGAAGATGCAAAAGAATTAATGACTAAAAAAGAAAATATTGATAAATTTGACCCACAAAGATTAAGTAAAAGTCCTTCTAAATTTGATATTTCAAAAATGATTTGATTTTCTAAACAATATATGAAAAACACTGAAAATTCTTACATAATAAATCATTTATCATTAAATAAATATGATAAAAATTCTGAATGATTAGACTTGTTTGTAGATACTTTTAAACAAAACTCTTCAACTTTTTCAGAATTATTAAATCATTTAAATACTTATTTAAACCCCAATGACATTAAATTTGACTTATCTTCTGAAGAAAAAGAAGTAGTTATAGAATTTTATAAAAACTTAAAAAATCAGAATGAATTTTCTGTTAATTCAATACAAGAATCAATAAATAAAACTCAAGAAGTATTAAAAGTAAAAGGTAAAAAATTATTTATGCCAATAAGACTAGCATGTACGTCTATTGAACATGGTCCTGAACTAGCAAAAAGCATTTATTTATTTGGAAAAGAATATACATATAAGGCACTAGAAAAATATTATGAAAATTAAATTTCATTCATTAATAAACCAAAATGATAATGAAAATATTATAGAATTTGAATCTGAAAGCGAATACTCAAAAGAAGATGGATATGAAATATTTTCATTTTATGAACCTTCAAATAATGTAAGAAATAGAATAGAAATTTCTGAAAATAAAGTTAATATATATGCAGGTAGCACTACTGTGTTTTTAGAATATAAAAAAGATGTCGATTTTGATTTAGATATAGAAAATAATAACAAAATTTCTTCATTAAAATTAACTTCTCATTGATTTAAAAAAGAATTTACAAATAATTCTTATTTATTTAAATACTCATTATCAAATGATAATTCAATTATTGGTGAATATGAAATTACCTTAACTGTTTTGAATTAATTTAGTCAAAAGTAAAATAGAATGTATTGGTTTTACCTTGGTTCCTATTTAAAGTAAAAATAAACGTTTTTATCTATTATATAGTTAAAAACGTTTATTTTTTTACTGAGATTTTAAGTCTTGAAAATAATAAACAAATCGAGAAATTAAATGAAAACTATAAAAAACTAATCGATAATATTATTACTAATTATGATGAAAAAGTAAATCCAGAACTTTTAAAAAATATAATTATGACAGGTTTCAATAAACCAAGTTATAAAAACATAAAAATTAATGCAGGTGTTGATGTTATTGAAAAATTTATAGATAAACTTAATCTTTTAAAGGATTTTAATTATGGAAAGCATAAAGTTATGGAAGAAATAATTAAATATAGTATGCAAATAAAATTTCTAATCCTTCCAGTATTTTAAATAGTTATTTCAAAAGAGATTTAAGTGGTTTAGATCTTGATTATTCAAAAAATAGTTTTTACCGTATGCTAAATTTATTACTAAATAATAAAAATACAATGTTAAAAAATATTGAAGAAATCAGAATAAATAACTCAACACAAAAAAATGATGTTCTTTGATTCTATAACATTATATTTTGAAAGTTTAACAAGAGATGGTCTAAGAAGACCTGGTTATTCAAAAGATTGAAAATTTAAAGAAGTTCAAATTGTTGTTGGTATGCCCTGTGATATTAATGGAATTACTATTTTTATAAAGTATTTCCCGGAAACACAAGTGATGTTAAAACACTGATTCCGTTTTTAATGAATTTAGAGAATTGTTCCCAAATAAAAAATGATTGTTATTGCAGATAGAGGAATGAGTTCACTGAAAACATAAAACATTTAGAAAGTAATAATATTGATTTTATTATTTCTTATCTCCCAAAAGCATCATCAAAAAAATTTAAGGAATATTTATTAGATGAAACTGATTATCAAAAAATAACTAACACACTAAGTTATAAAGAAAGATTTATGACTGTTTCTCAAGCTAGAAAAAATCCAATTGTTTATAAAAGAAAACAAATAGTTACACTAAGTGAAAAAAGAAAAGAACTAGACAAATTAAACAGAGAAATATTAATCCATAATTTTGTAAAAATGCAATATTCTAAAGGTTATGTTAGTGAAAAGCAAATGGTTGGTTATAAGAAAATGAAATTTTTCAGACAATTAAAAAAGAGACTTATGTTTTAGATAACGAAAAAATTGAAGAAGATAAAAAAAATGATGGTCTTTATGTTAACGAGACTTCACTAACAGAAGTTTCTGGAATAGATATTATTGATATTTATTACAATAAATGAAAATAGAAGAAAATTTTAGAACACTTAAGAACAATCTAACAATAAGACCAATGTATGTCTTTACTGATGACCATATTGAAGGACATCTTTTATTGTGTTTTATGTCATTATTTATTTTAAAAATATTACTTTTAATGTTGAAAAGATTCTATGATAATTATGGTATTCTCGTAAAATTAACAGAAGATGTAATTATAAAGATATTTAAGGATTTAAACTTTATAGCAACAACAGATTTAACAACAAAAAAATAATTAAAAAAGAAAAAAATGACAATGATTCATTCTCTGAAACATGAGATTTATATAGTAATATACAAGCATTTATTAAAAATATATAGTAAATTTTAATTTAAAAAAATTTTAGACCTACTGTATAGGTCTAAAATTTTTGTTATTTTACAACCAGGAAACTCAAGAGTGAGAAATCAATGTGAATTAAAAGACAACAAAATTGAGGTTATTTCACAAAATCTGTTATTTTAACATAAAAATTTTAGAAATATTTTAGACACCGAAGAAAAGAAGGGAGTAATTAATTACAAACTAAGCAATAAATATTCCTAAATTCTTACAAAAATATTATAACACAAACCAATCAATCAATAAAGCATTTTCAAAAAAAGGATGACCAAAAAGATAATTCTAAATTTTTCAGAATTATTTATTTTTTTCTTAATTTCTTCATTTTCCAAAGGATTTTTATAATTGTTTTATCAAAGATAAAACAAACTTCTTATTCGCGCGCTCACACGTACGCGCTACTTTAAAGTGCAAGAGAACGACGTTTAAATTTCTAACGAAAACTCTTATTTTACTATTACATAGTAATAGTAAGTTTAAAAAAATTTAGTGTTTACATTTTTACTTAACTGTAAGACACTTAGTAAGACATTTAGTAAACATTAATTTATTATATATACTTAAGTATATATAAATTTTATTTTAAAAGATTACACAAAGCAAACAAAGTACATTTTTATAAATTTAGCCTAAAAATCAATGAATATTTATTGCTTTACTGTTTTCACTATTTTTTAACTTATAGTAATCATTTATTCTTTCCTTAATTACACCTCAAGAAAATAAAGAAAAACGTTTAAAAACAGGACTTTTAATATATTGATTTATATGATATTCACATTGCCCATTTTTAACATTTCTATTAGTAAAAGTTTCATAAATATACCCTTCATTTTTCTTAAAATATCTAATAAAACTTTTAATTTCACCAACCTTAAAACCTTCTATTTTCTTATCAATTACTAAATTTTTAATATAAAAAATTAAGCTTTTCATTAATCAGAAATTGTTATTTTTAACACTTTTTAAAAGTAAATTAACTTCATTTATCAATTTATTTTCAATAAAAAATTCTTTATTTTTCTTAAATTTCTTACTTGTAAAACCAAAAACTTTTCACATTTTTTGAACAAAATGGAACTTATCTAAAGACCTAATCCCACCAACTTCATTAGCAATTTTTGTAAAAACCTTAGCAGCATCAGCGTTAATTATTATGTTATTCCTCTTAATTTTTTCATCTAAAAACGATTTAATTGTTAAAGAAATTTCATTAGTTTTATATTTAGAAACATCAAATAAAAGCATCGTTTTATGATTATTTTTACTTTCTAAAATCATTAACCTTAGACATATTTTCTTTTTGATTTTTCCAAAATTAACCTTAAAGTAAGTATCATCTATTCCAATATTTACTAAATTTTTATGTTTAATTTTTTCATTATTTTTATTATTTTTTATTCGTAAATTTCCTTTTTTAATATGATATTTAATTACATCTAAAGGAATTTCTAAACCCTTACAACTACTTCTTCTTTTATAGTTTTTAGTTAAATATTGAACGACTAAATCATCAGGATAATATTTCAATTTCCCAATCTTTTTTACTTCTTCATTATGATAATAAGTAAACTTTTTTCCAGTTTTTTTATCTAAATATACACCTAATTTATATTGATAAACTTTCCCAGAAATTATTATTTTCCTTAATCTTATATATTGTTTTCTTCAATGAATATATTTCTTATTTTGCTTTAAAATTACTTTTCTAAAATATTCTTCTTCTTTATTTCATTGATTAATTTTCAAAGTATTTTTTTCAAAAAAATTATTTATAAAATTCATATCAAAATTATAAATAACCACTATCAAAACACTTTTATCATAAATTTAAAGCATTAAAAAAAACATACACAGAAAAATGCTATGTATGTTTTTTATTTATTTAATTTTTGCTTTTGCTTTCTTTTTATTTTTTTTAAAAGAATTTATACCTATTTTAAATCCATATTTTATTGATAACGATTTAGCAATAAAAATTATTCCTATTAATGAACCAATAACACCAACAATACCAGAAACTATACTAATAACTTTTATAACTTCCTTCTTAGTTTCTTCCTTAGAATTAATTATATTTATTTCATCTTCAGTTTTTACATTATCATCTTTAATTAAATCTTCTACTTCTTTTATCTTATCTTCATTGATTTTGATTTCTTCTAATTCATTTTCATTAATAGAATTTATAATACCACCATAAGCATAATTAAAACTTTTGTTTTCCTTAGGTAAGATAATAAATTGTTTATAAAGACCTATCTTATCATTAACTATCATATTTAATAATGCTTCTTTTTGATTATTTAATAAATGAATTTCAGTTTCAGTTTCAGGTATAAATTTGATTAATTCACCATTTCTTAAAGCATTATTCTTATTTAAGAATTCCTTAAATTGACTTATTTTTTCTTTTCATCTATCACTTAATGTTTCATCATTAATATCTATTATTAAATCTAATCAATATAAAAATGTATTAGCACCATAAACTAAATAATTATCATTAATTTCTAAATTAATTTCTTTTCCTTTATTAGTTATTCATTGTAAAGTTTCATATCTTACATTTTCTAAATTAGAAGTATTTAATACCTTATTTGAACCAGTAAGTATTTTAGTAAAATCAGATAAATTAACTACATCATTTTTCCCAGAATTATTAAAAATAATTTCCTTGTAATTTAATAAATTAGCATTGTCTCCAATTAACCTTAAATAAATATCTTTATTAGGGCTATTCTTCAATCTACTAATTACTTCATCTTTATTAGTTATTAAAATATCTTTCCCTAATTCTAAATTAAATTCTTTTCCTTTATTATATTCAACTAAGAAATCATTAATTACTTTTTCTATTGCTTGATTTATTTTAGTTTCATAAAGATTATCTAAATAAGTTTCCCTATCAGTAAAGTTAGTATAAGAACTTAATAATTCACCATATTCGTCCCTTAATTCTTTCTTATCAACTCTTATTTTATTAATGAAATTAATGTTTAAATTAGATAAATCAACAGGAGGATAGATTGAATTTCAAGCAACATTAGAAATTCTAAATACAGCATTAGAATTATTATATTTTTTTAAACCAACTACATTAATATCAAAATAATTAACATCTAAATTTTCACTTTTCTTTTGAACAACACCAACTTTATTAATAAAATTTTGAGTATCTCTTTCATTTTGGAATTCTTCAATATAATAATCATTTTCATAAACTAAATCATTTATTTTATGAATATAACTAAATTTATTTAATTCTTTTTGTATAAATTCCTTAACTTTCTTAATAATAATTTCTTTTTGATCTAAAACTAATCCATTTAAATTCAGATTATTAAATTCATAACCTCCAAAAATATTATTTGAATTAATACTTTCAGAAGTTAAACTACCAAATAAATTATTATTAATAAAATCTAAATAATATTTCTTAACATTAACAAAAGATAGATTTTTAATTTCTTCTTCCTTCAGATTTCTATTATTAATTAAATAATAAGAAAAAGCATTAGCAACAGGATTGCTTATTTTTCAAAAATTACTTATATATTCATTAAGTTTAATTGAACCATTAATATTTAAATATTCTAAATTATTTGAACTACCAGGAATACTATTAAAATTAATTTTTTCTATTTCATCTAAGAAAAAAGAATCACTCTTATTATCTTCATCAATTAAGATTAATTGAATATCAGAAATACTATTAGCAGTTTTAGCCCACACTAAATAAATTCCTTCATTAGACATATAAGAACTTTCAGAAGATCCTAATTCAGCATTTAATGAAACTATCCTTTCTCCTTTATTTTCATATATACCTTTATTAACCTTATTAAATAATTGATATGAATAATATTCAGAATTAGCATTTCCTACAAAATTTCCAAATACATTTCTTAAAGCACCCTTCCCTAACACAGAAGCTTCAGCAAAAATACCAAAATTATATTTTCTATCTAACTTAGGAAAAGCAAAAGAAATTTTCCTTAATAATTCCGAATTACTTTTAAATAAATTAGTATCAATTCATACTAATTGCTTCTTAGTACCAGTTTGTTTATCAATAGAAGCATCATATTTAGGGTTAGGAATTTTGTTTCCATTTTTATCTTTAATATATTCACCATTTTCTATTAAATAAGGGGTTATTAAATCATTTTGATCTTTATTAATCTCAGGATTTCACGCATAGTATTTAATAGATTGCTCTATATCATAACTATCAATAATAAAATCAATCTTATACTTATATTCTTCTTGAGTATTATTAGTATTTTCTCTATACTTAATTAATTCAATACTATATTCATTTTTCTTATGAGAATTAGTTTCATTTGCTTCTTGCTTACTATTTTTATCATATAATTCTCTACTTTCATCATTAATACTTGAACGATTATCTCTTAAATCATACTTAAATCATCTATTCAAAACATCAACTCTATTCTTATTAATTAATAAAACTTCGCTTTCACTTAAATTTGCTAAAAATTTAACTTCGATCGGTGCTTTAACTTTTCATTTTCCACCATAATTAGCATTAGCATCAGGGGGAAGAATTTGAACTCTACGATCTAATTCTAAATAAGTATCTCTATTTCAATTATTTTGATTATTAATAAAATGATTTAATCTTACATTATCTTTAAGAACATAACTATAATTAAAAATAATTCTATCTTGTAATGCTAAATTATGAGAAATTCTCTTATATAAACTACTATCTTCTAAATCAATTTTAATATTAGACCTAATAGTTTTTGAATTATCTATTCAATCTTTAATATGATTTAAAACAAAATAAAGATATCTTCCATTTACATTAGTATCATTAAAGAAATTAAATGATTTTCTTAAATCATACCTTAAATTATTATTTAAACTATTTTTAATGCTACTACCAGAATATAAAATATCATCTAAGATTAATTTTAAATTCACATAATTTCTTCCATAAGAAGAAATTTGATAATCATACCTAAATTTTAAAGTTAAGTTTTTATAAACTATTTCAAATTTATTTTTATTTATTTCTTCTTCTAATTTTTCAATATTAGTTTTACTTCCAACATAAACACTTTTATTAATCTTATCAGTTAACAATGAAGTTTTCCCACTATCACTATAAATTAATATTTTATTATTATGAATTAAATTTTTAAATGCTTTAATATCATGTAAAGCATTATTTTCATTAATATTAATTAATGAATAAATTAAAAATTCAAATTCATCACCCTTAAGACCATAGAAATTATTAAATGTTATTTTTCCATTAGATTTTTCCCTTATATCAAAATCATAAGAAAATATCTTTTCAGGTACATTAGAATTACTATTAGAATTATGAGCAACTTTCTTTTGATCAATTATTCTTAATTTATCAATATTATAAGACCTTGAATTTACATTGAAATTTAAAGGAAATCCTTTTCGTAAATAATCTTCCATTTTACTTGAAAAACTAAGCAATGAATTTTTATAAACTAAGTTTCCACTTCAATAAAATAAACCCTTAATATCATTAAATCAATATTTCCCTAAGTTATCAACTTTCTTTATAATGATTTCTTTTCTTGTAGTATTATAAAGCAATTTATCAGCTAATGGCCTTGAACTATAATTTATATCTCTTGTATGATGAAATGAACCATAACCAGAAGGCCCAATTCTATGTGTCGTATTAGTTATAGACCAATCATCGCCATTAACCTCTTTAACAACCATACCATTTAATTTAGCAAATTCATTTAATGTTAACTTATAATCATCAGACAAACGTTTAATAAATTTATCAGCTTGAAAAATTTTGAATCGTTTTTCATTTGAATATGTATATTCAGAAACAGTACCATTATAAGAACTTGCTTCACTTAATGTTTTATAGAAATTCCTTTCCCACCTTCCATCGTATTCCTTAGCAGGAAACTTTATTCTATTTCTATCATTAAAATAATTGTAATTACTTCACGTATTAGAAAAATCAGAAATTCCATAATTATTAAAATCAGAATAGTTAATTTCCATAGCAGAAGTAGAACGATTTTTTCTTAAATCAAAAAACCTTATGTTATTTAAACCTTTATGATTTGTATTATGTAATCTAAAACTACTAAGTAAATAAGCATCATCAGTATTACTTCTAAATTTCAAAATATTATCTAATTCTTTTCTAACAGTTAAACCATTAAATAAAAAGTTTAAATCAGTATTATTTCTATAATAAGTATTAAAAACTTTTCTATTACTATTTAAATCAATTAAATTATAAGAATTATGTAATAAATTTCTATTAGCATTATAACTTCTAAAATCATTAGTACTATTATGAACCCCAAACCGATTAGAACTTACATTATTTGAAACATTAGTAGAAACTAAACCAACACTAAAAAACAAAAAAGGAGCAGTAAACCCCTTTAAAATAATTTTATTCTTCATCAAATTCTTCAATAAATTCTTCACTTTCAAATTCACCTTCTAAGTATTTATTAAAAGTGTTGCTTCTTTCTTTATCTAATTTTTCATTTTTTTCTTTAATTGCCTTTAATTCAGAACTTGAAATTTTCTTCATTTCTTCAAAATAACTAGCTTCTTTAAGTAATTCCCCAGGTATGTTTTCAATTTGAGATTTTTGATTAAATTCATTTGCTAATAAATTAATGATTAAATCTAATTTTTTATTCATAATAACTAATTGATTTTGATTTTCATTAATTCTTTCTTCTAAGGAATGCTTAAAAGGAGACATAGAAGCAAACATAGCTTTTCTTAAAGAATAAAAAATATTATCTTTACTTTTACGCATTGATACTTTAGTATCAGTATCTTCTATTTTTTCCATTAATATATTTCTAACAGAACTATAAACAGAACTTCCATTTTTTTCTATTTCTTGTTTTCAAATTAAATATTTTGCTATATCTTCATCACCATTGATTCGAAAACTTATCAAAACACTTTTATCAATAACTTTTGTTTTTCTTCGCATAATTAACCTTTCTTAAAGAATAATTGTTTTTCATAATCGTTATAATGTAAATCAATCTTATATCTAATATTATCAGTTATACCTAATAAGCATTGACCTTTCTTTTGTTGACTTAATAAATGAATTTCAGCATCAGTTAAAGCATTTTGAGAATTAGCAAATAATGATTTAACCGCATCAATATCAGAACTCTTTAAACCTAATAAAATTGAATAATTACAATTTTGTAAGATTCTTGATGCGTTTTCAGCTACACTCATTGAAGATTTATAATCAGAAGGATTTTGAGTAGTATGTATAGTAGAACCATCAAATTTCCTAATTGTTTTAGTAGTTTCAACAATATAATCTAATGCTAAAATATTTTTTTCCTTAATATAAATATGCTCTTCATCAATACAAAGAATAATTCTCTTAGTTAACATATCAATTTCATTAGCAGATAAATAATTTAACTTATTATCTTCCTTATACTTATTTCTTCTAACTTCATTTTCTAAAAAGTTTTGATAAATAATTTCATTACAAAAACTTAATACAAACATTAAACCTAATCTTCCAGCAACATCATCATTAGTATTAGTTAAATTATTCATCTTAAACACAATAAAATCATTTTTTAATTCTATAGTAGTATAACCATTAAATAAATCTTGGTATCTTCCATAATTTTCAAAACTATTAGAAAATTTATCAATTAAAGAATTAACATATTTTTTTCTTTCTTCAATATTAAATATGTTTTCATACTTATAATTTTTCATAAATTCAATAAAATCAGAAATCGTTTTTCACTCTTTATTTTTTATTTCCTTAATTGAATTTAATTCATAAATACCAATGCTTCTATAAAATTCTTTCAATAAACTTTCTAAAATATCCCAATTAATATCAGCATACAATGTTTTAAAGAATTTTTCTAATAAACTAATATGAGCATTAACTAATTGCGAAATACTTAATTGATCTTCAAAATCCCTAAGATTATTTCTAATTTGAATTATATTAATTCTTGTATTAATACCACTTCCTAAATCTATAATTTGGCCATTAAACTTCTTACAAAAATCTGAATATTCATTTTGCGGATCAATAATAATAACTTTATTATTAATTGCTAAATTAGATGCTAATATTTTTGAAACAACCGTACTTTTTCCAATCCCAGAACTTCCTAAAACAAACATATTATGATTAGTCCTATTAGAATTTCCTAAATCAAAAATATCTAAAGAAACAGGAGCATTAGAAGCTTTAGCAAAACCTAAAATTAAATTCTTCTTATCATTAAAAATTTCATATAAAAAAGGATAACCATAACCTAAAATATAAGAACTCATTTGGTATGCTTCCTTATGTAATTTGTAATTAATAGATAAGGAACTATCAACAAAACCTTGAAATTGAAAATAAGATAAACTTGATAATTTCATATTTCCCTTATTTAACAAAATATCATTTTCCCTTTCAATTTCCCTTAATTCTTTTAAAGAATTTGCTTGAACTATAACTATGAAATTAACATCTAATAATGAATAACCACCCTTAGAAATTTGATAAACAAATTCATTAACAGCATTAGCATCAATCCCAGCTTTAACTATTTCAGTAGCCTGTACTTCATTTTGAATTCGATCTTCAGAATGAATACTTGCTTTATTCAAAATCTTATCAATATCTTTTCTATTTTTATAAGGAAAGTTATTTTCTAAAATAGTACCATTTAAATTAAAAATTAATTTACTTCAGGTATTTTCTAATTCATAAGGTATCTTATCAATAGCTTTAATTGAATAAAATTTTCCATTAATCGTAAAATAATTTTTATGAAAAATCACTTCATCATAAACAAAAATATCATCTAAAATATCTTCATCAATCTTCTCATGATTGAGCATTATTTCTTTATTTTCTTCATATCATTTACAAAGTTTATCTTCAGAAATATTAAAGTTTCGATATTTATTTAAAAAATTCAATAATTCAATTTCTTCTAATTTCTTTAAAAGAATTTTACTTTCTAAAAATAAGTTATAAGCCAATGTAGCTTCATAGTTTAATTGATCAGGATTAGGAGCATTAATTATTAAATAATAATTACTTACTTTAACATCATTATTAACTATTTCTAAATCATTTTTATTATATTCTAAGTAAGTTTCTCATTCAGTTTCTTTCTTATAATTCTTTTCTAAGAAATTAATGTTATCTTCAAAATTAACATTTTCATCAATCTTAATAAAACTAAATTTATTGCTTAATGAACCTAATGCTTTTGTATACCTTTCTAACATTACATCTTGAGTTAATTGATCTTCATTAGCTAAATTAAAACCATGAATTTTGAATACACAAAAGCAATTAAACTGTACATCTTTCTTATTAATTAAACTATCACCTAAAACCCTTTTATTAATTACAATATCAGGGCCATATAACCTTGAAAAAGGATTTAATTCATATGTATCCCTTGATTTATTATCATTATTATTCTTATACTTCTTGGGAGATAATCAATATAAAAATATTCTTCAAATTTGATTATAAACTTTCCCTACACTTTCTTTATAAGGAATAATAAAGATAAAACCAAATAACATTAAAATAATTCAGCAAACATATTGAGCCCATGCTATTTCAAAATCTTTAAAAATAACTCATGATAAAGTATAAGTTAAAGCACAAATTACAATAATTTCTATAGCATCTCTTACACTAAATCACCTTGTTAACTTAGTCCATCTATTTTTTAATCTCTTAGGTTGAAGCATTATTTTTTCATCCCCACAATTCCTCTTAATATTCCCTTAGATACATCTTTAACAGCATCTAAACGGACTTTTCTTCTATCAGCAGCACCTAATTGCGAAATATGGTTTACTCCCTTTTCTTTTAATAATGAATTCTTAGCATCAGCATATTCAAAACCAACTCTTCCAGCGGCTTTACTATGCTTTAATAAACCAGCTCCCTTATTATTAGTATTTAATTCAGTACCAATATACTTAATAAATAAAGCAGATATACCCTTATAAGCACCAATAGAACCAGCCATAAATATCATCTTAATAAATACAGTTATCAAACCAGATACTTGATATATAAGCGGAAAAAATTTAGTATATCTTTTTGAATTATCTAAAGAATCAATAAATGAATTTCCTATATTAATAAATAATGAAATAAATTTTAAACCTATTAAATAAGCACTTAATGATAATAAAGCACTTAAATATTCATCTTTCCAAATCTTAAGTTTCTTTCCTCCATCACCAATAGACCATGGAACAATAACAGGAAAACTAACAAATAAAATCATCATTTGAAATAATTTTGAAATAATATCAAAAACCACCCCAAATATTATTTTTGCTATAATGATTAATAAAATAACACATAAGACAATAAAAACCATTAACCCAATAATTCCACCAGAATTATCATATAAATTAGAATATACACCTATAGAAAACGCTTCACCAATCCCAGTTATATTAGCATTACTAATTGCTTTAAAAATAGCATCCTCTTTATTTGGATCGTTAAAATTAGTATTTTCTAAAAACGATTTTAAGAATAACAAGACAAACATATTTTCAAAAGAAGCATCTCCAGAAACTAATAATGAAGTAATACTTAAAATAATAAAGTTTAAAACAAAGATTAAACCATTAATAATAAATAATAAACCAACACCTTTCATCGCCATAAAAAATGCGCTTTTAATTATTTCATTACTTTCATTAGAATTCCCTTTAACAGTAAATCTAATTACAGTAATCATAAACATAAGTATCCAAATTACTATGGAAACAATTAAGAAATGATATCAAACAGAAGGAACATTTAAAAAACTTTCATTTTGAAATGTAGCCGAATTAAAACCAAATAATAAATAGTTAGGGAAATAAAAGCAAAATACATAAATCATCTTAACCATTATTGAAATGATTAATAACCCTAAAATCAAAGGAATTAAAAATAAAGTAAATAATAAATAACCAGCACCATATTTAGTAATCAAAAGCGTTAAGGGACTAAATAATACTCCTAAGACAGCACCCATTAAAACCTACTTAAAACATTATTAAATTTAATTGATATATCACTTAAAGCATTAGGACTTATAGTTATTTGAGACTTAGAAACACTTGAAACAATCAAAGCAACTATTCCCCAAAAGAATAACACCCCAGCAATTCCAATAACAGCCCATAAGATTTTCTTATTATTTTGTTTCCGTAATTGAGGATCAGCAGTATTAGAATTTTGCGCTATAGAAACAATGATCGCCGTTACGAATAATAAGGCCATTATTCCAGCAGCAGCACCAAAAACTATATTAATTATTTTTCACATTTCATTAGTTACGTTATTAAACGCACCAGAACTAATTGAACCATCTTCAAAAACTTTTAAAATTTTACTATTCATATTACACCTCCTAAAAATTGAATAAAAAAATTAGTTATTAAATATAACTAATTAAAAATATTTTTTATCTTATTAATAAATGTTTTAACTCCAGCATTAGCTAATTTATTATTTAAACTTCTTAAATTCACTTTATATTCATCATAATTCAATCGATAAACTTTTTGCTTAGATTTTGCTTTCTTAGAATTTTCAAATAAATAATTTAAATAATAATGTATATAGTCATAAAACGGCTTATTTAAATTAGTAGCAGTCAAATCATAACCAGGCAAGAATTGATTCAAAGTAGTATCATTTTTATTTAATACAGTATAAAAAGGCAAGATTACATCATGTAATTCATTATTAGCAAATCTATAAGTATATTCAAAATCCCCGAATTTATTTTTTGGTAATAAATCAACAGCAACAAAATTATTCTTATACTTAGGTAATTTAGTTTCAGTTAAATTAAAAGTATTCGTACTTAAGAATTTAACAATTACATCTTTATATTCATCTAAAGCATTAATTCAATCATTATAAATATTTTGATTATCAACATCTAAAGTAATAACCCCATTAGCAATATTACTTAAATATAAACTAACTTCTTCACCTAATGGAACTATACTTATTAATTTATGATTAGCTAAATAAAATTTTAATGCCTTAATATAAAAATTCTTTTCCTTAGTTTCTAATTTAAATTTCTTCCCACCCGAATAAAATAATAAATCAATCATATTCGGCGGACCATATTCAACTATTTCCGTTTTCCCTAAATTCTTAACTTGAATTTGGTATCTTTCATCATAAGGATTTACTTTCCAATTATACTTACGTTTAATAAAATCATTATCCCCTAAAGAATAAGCACCAAATGATAATTGAAATAAAGGATTATTAAGAGGAGTTATGTTTAAATCACTTTCTTTTGTTTTTGAATTATTAATTTCTAAGACATCATTAATTCAATAATTCATTACATCCCTTTTTTGATTAATCATTAAATCATTAATACCTAATTTAAGAAATTCATTATAAGTAGAACTTAAACCATCTAAATCTCTTCTAAATGCTTCATATTCTTCAATAATTTCATCTTCACCTTCCCAGAATCTAACAAATGCTTTTTTATGCAAATCAGACTCAGGAATTTCATCTCTATAAAAATACGAATTATAATCAACTACTTTCTTATCAAAGAATTCCAGTAAATCATTAGCAAATTGAATATTAACTCCTGTTTCACTTGATATTTCATTATTAAGAACTTTTCTAACTAATGAAAATAACTTCCCATTAACTAAATATGAACTTAACTTCTTATCATCTAAAACAAATTCATTATCAATAAATTCAATTAAAGAATTCTTAAATGCTTTCTTTTCTTCAGTACTTTCATCTAATTTCTTTATCTTATTGTAATTCCTTAAAGAAATATAAGGCTTTTGTAATAATTCCTTCCAATTATGATTTATCAAAAGATTACTATTAAAATTCATATCAGTATTCTCATCTAATGCTAAATCTTGGAAAAAATACTTTTGATTAGGTAATAAGAAATTCTCAGAAGCATTTTCAAAACTTAAATAGTTATCTTCATTAACAAAACTATTATAAATTTTCTGTTCTTCAGGGCTATATTTTCTCTTAGGTGCTTCAGGCTTATCATTAGGATCTAATTTAGAATCACCTTCCCCAGAACCAATACCATTTCCAAAAGGATCACCCAACTTAATTTCAAAACATGATACAGCACTAACTAACGAACTAAAGGAACTAAGCATTAAAAATACCTTAACAAACTTCTTCATCTTTCCCCTTATAATTATTTTCAATAATTATAACATATTCTTATTAGTTTTTTTCTTCAGTTTTCAAAGAACAATATTCAAAAAGATTGAAAGTATAACAAATACAATAATACAAACACTAACAATCAATTTTGTTTCATTGCTTCAATCTAAATCCTTATCATTAACTCCATATCAATAAATCGATAAAAAGATATCTAACAATACAGTACAAACCAAAACAATAATACGAGTTTTCAAAGAAACTCTCCTATGATCTAAAATAATCTCTTACTCCTATGATCATGTTGCGATTTCTTAAAACCATATTTCTTTTCATACAAATAATTCCGATTAATTAATGAACCTTGAACTATTTCAATTTTATTTTCCTTAAACTTTAATAATTCCTTAGCTTCAGCATACTTCTTAAAGAACCCAATTACTTTCCTAGATCCATTTTCAAAAACTTCAAAAGCAATAAAATTTTTATCTAAGTTAAATAAAACTTCTTCTTCCATTATTATTCCTCCTTCGTATGTATGAGCACACATACACACATGTACGCATTATGCGTACGCATGCGTAAGACTATTCATTAAATAATAAATCAATTGAATGCCCTTTTAAAGATAATTCGAACTTATTTTCGTCCTTAACTTTCCGATAAACAATTTCACCAGATAATCTAACTAAACTATCTTTAACTAAACCTAATTCCCTTGATTTTTTCACTACAGCTTTATCAAAAACTACAATGTTATAAAAATACTTATCTTGCTTAACACTAATTACAAACATTTCTTCAGATTCCTTAGTTTCCATATTGTTATATTTTGAATAAGTAATTGAAGAAACCAAACCATCAATAATAAACTTATTTTCAAATTTCATCTTATTATTCCATTCTTAATCTATATAAAATTCCCTAAATGCGCCGCACTTAATATTAAATTTTCTACCATTACTTGTTTTTAAAACATCTTTTAAAAAGTTATTAAATTTCTCTTTATCAATATCAAATCTATAAGCAATACTCTTTAAAGATTTATACATCCTATAATCTTTAACCTTATAACCTAATTTTTTTAATTTATTAATTATTGCTTCTAACTTATCTATTTCAGATTTATTTTTAAGATCCAAAACAGAATAATTAACTCAATAGAATCTCTCTTCCTTGAATTTATACATTAGCCTTTTCCTTAAAATACATATTCTTTAAATCATCATAAGATAAAAACACAACTTTCTTTTGATAAATCATAAAATATTCCCTATCCCACAATTCATCAATCTTAATTAAATTATGATATTGCTTTAGTAAACTTAAATAATAACCACTATCTTTATAATTCTTAACTATCTCTAAAAAATTACTTCTTAAATAAATTTCCTTATTCTTAGCATATTCTTCAACTTGATTAATTAAAGCATTTAATTCATCTCTTTCTTTTGCTAAATGTTTCAATCACATTAATGAATTAGCTTTATTAACTTCAGCAACTCTAATCTCTTTATTTTCCATTATCTTTCTTTCCCTTCATTTAATTTCTTATCATTATCAATATCTTTTTGTATTACATCTAAATTATGAACCTTAGTATTTTCATTAATAAAACTCTTAACTAATTGATTCATTGTTTTATGCTTAAATTTATCATCAACATTTAACTTTTCATTAAAACTTTTCTTATAAAATGTTTCATCTTTAAATGAATTTTGATCCATAGTAAAAATATAATCTAAAGGTATAGCAAAAATGTTATTCGGCTTTTCTAAATAAATTAAATTATTAATATTCGATTTCTTTAATGAAGTAGCATTACAAATTACTCCAAAAGCAACTTCTTTTCCTTTTTTAGATAAAGGAACAACACCAAATGGATTCCCTAAATTATATTCAGCAAACTTTTCGTCTAAGTTTTCCATATAACCATAAACTTTAAATAAACTAACACCCCAATTACTTCTATCAATTATTTTTTCTTCCTTATTATCTTCTAAGTTATTATTCATATCTTCATTAATAACTTCAATCTTTTCGTCAGAAACAAAAGAATCATCAAACAACGATAATTGTTTTCCTGTTTCTTTTTCTTTATTTTCTTCTAAACCTTCAAACAAATTAATGTTTTCAAATTTCTCTAAATCATTATCAATCATTTTTTCTTTAATTTTAAAAATTCCCTCATACATTTCAAATAATTTATCTCTATCAGCATTATCTAATTCATTAAAGACATCTTCTTGTATTGAATCTAAATATTCTATGCTTGGATTAAATAAAGTATTTTCAAAACCTATTTCAATTAAATACCTTTCAAAACCCCTAGCAAAAACTTCAGTATGCGAAGTTAAATATTCTTTTTTATCTATTAAATCAATATTTTTCCTATGTATTTCGTTAAACTTATCTACATATTTTGAATGTATTTTTAAAAATTCCGGATTACTTAATGAAAAAGGTAATATTAATTCGTTTACTTTTGTTTTGCTTAATCCTATTTCATAATCTATAAACTGCGCATATTCTTTCATAAATGATTGATAATTTAACACATCTTGAATTTTATTTAGATTAGTATTAATTGTTATATTTTTTTCTAAAGGAAAGTAAATACTTTTAAGATTTGGATTATCTATTTTTTTAAATCATAAGGTTAATTTTTCAGTATGTTTTTTTAATAAAAATGGAATTATCTTATTGAATTCTTTTTCTAATCAATCAACAACTTCAAGATCATAACCAGGACCCGTTCCAACTTTATTAAAGTTTTTTGAAAAAGAATTAAATTTTGTTAAATTAAGATTATTTTGGATACTAATATTTTTTTGTAATTCTTTATACATATTTATTTTTAAATCAAATTCTTTATGATATTGTTTTACAGAAGATTGAATCAAATAATATTCTTTAATAGCTTCTATAGATCTTTTTAAAACTAAAAACTTTTTTATTCTTTGTTTATGATGAAATAAATCAAAATCATATAAATAATCTAATTTTCAATTTTCTTTTATTTTGTTTATATGTAAATTTACTTCATTTTCTGTAGGAAGATTTATATAACCTTTTTTTTCTAATTTAACAAATAAAGGATTATTAATTCCTAAATCAAAATCATCAATAACTTTATTCAATCATTTTGGATATATATAAAAATTATCATCAGAATTAAAAGTTAAAATTTCTTTATCAATTATTATTGGATGAGAAATTGACTTAAAATCATTCCATCTAAAGTCAGGGTCATTATTTTTATTTATATAAAATTTTTCTTTCGTTTTTTTATTTTCAATAACAAGATTAAGCGAATCTCAGTCATTTGTTTTTTTATATCCTATGAATTGAAATTGTTTCTTATGATTCTTATGATATGGAAGTAGATTATATATCGCCATATCTATTAACAATTTTTCTTTTTCCTTTTCATTATCAATAACTAACTCAATTAGAAGAGGAAAAATTGTTTCTATGTTTTTAAAATTTAAATGATATTCTAAGAAAGAATAATCTAACTCTTCCTCATTTGGTCATGATTTATAGTTTTTATCTATATAACTTCAATTTTCTTTAAAGTATCAATCTAATTCTTCATTGTAATTTTTATCATCTAATCATTTATGAACTTTAGTATTTAGAATATATTTTAAAACTGTTTCATTCTCAAAAAACTTCATTTTATTTCCCCTTAATTTTTTCGAATCTCTTTAATTCATAAAAGCATAATAAGTATTTATAATAATCTTTTTCATCTTTTATTTCATCAACATTTCTCATTACTCATTTAGTTAAATTTTCTAAATTAACTTCCTTAATATCATTAATAGTTTCTAAAAATTCTCCAAATTTATTGCTTATAGCTATTTGAGGATCTATATTCTTTTGTTTTGCTTCTTTAATTATATTTTCCTGTTTTCTTTCTAAATCATCAATCATTCCTTGTAAAATCAAATCTTCTTTTGCTTGACTTACATTAAAGTTATTATTAATTATTTTATTTCAAAACTTACTTTTTAATTCTTCTATATTCATTTTAAACTCCTTAATTTTCTGTTTCTTCTATAATATTTTTTATCTTTAATATTTGCTTATCTAAATTTAATTTAGTTAAATCATTTTTATTTTCTTGGTATTGTTTAAGTAATTTTTCATAATTATTTAATTCATTATCATTAATTAATATTTGAATATTCTTAAAGATAATATGTAATAAAGAATATTTATTATCATTCCTTAATTCATCAATTAAACTATATCTAAGTAATATCTTTTTATCATTATCAAAATAAAGACTCTTAGATTTCAATAAGATTTCATTAATACTATGTTTAATAATTCCATCAAAATTAGAATCGTTTTTATACTTACTTATTAATTCATTAAACACATTTAATTCATTACTATTATTAACTTCCTTAATATCTTTAAAAACACTTCTTAAGAATAAATACTTTCTTTCGCTTATTAATTCATCAATAACTTCTTTTAAAACTATTAACTTATCTTCATCATTAATTCTTATAAATGCTTTTTCTAATACATTATTTTGCTTACCTAAAGACTTATCAATAAATTCATTTTCAATTTGATTTTGATTATTTAATGTTAAATCTAAATATTCCTCAATAGTATCGAAATTATCATTATGTATTTGATTAACCATTTCATTTTGTAATTTAGCATTGATTCTAAAATCATTATTAATTAACTTTTGTTTTTCATCATCTAATAAAGGACTTAAATTCTTTTGGACTAAATCAGTTAATTCATCATTAATTTCAAAAATTTTATAATCATTTAATTCCTCTATAGTTTTATAAACGTAATTATCATTTTTAAAATATTTATATGCTAAAGAAGTTTTTAAATATAATGGCAATAAACCTTCAATTAATATCAATATATCATTAGCAGATTTTTTAGATAATTGATCTATTTCCATTAAGTTTTCCTTTTGATAACTTATGTTTTGACTTGATGAACTACCAGAAGTACTATAAGAAGTTTTTTCAATTTCTTGTTTCCCTAAAAGTTTAATAATGTAATTCTTGGTTTCGATATCAGAAGTATTTAAGAAATAAACAAATTGTAAATTAGATAAAATGATTTTATCTATTTCTCTATTTTCATTTGTATTATATTTCTTTAATTGATTCATATCTTGAACAACTAAGTTAAATAAAATATTCCTACTTCTATTAATTGCTAATTTGTTTTCTAAATTAGGTATCTTAGGAAGATTTCCAAATTCTTCTAAAAAGAACAGTAATTTTCTTTCTAATTTTTCATACCCTAAATTTTTCTTATTTCATTTTGCTTGCTCTATAGCAGTTTGGTAAATTTCATCAACTAACATACTAATTAATTTATGATTAGCAGTATTTTCATCAGAATAATGAATAAAGATTACAAATTTTTCATTAGCACTTAAGATTTCCCTTAAATTAAAGTTTTCAGTATTCGAAGTTAAATTCTTAATAAAATCATCTTTATTAAAACTATCTAAAGGCCTTAAAGCAGATTGAAGCATTGAACCTAATGTATTTTCAGAATTAGCTAAAATACTTTCTAAATCAGTTTTTACATCTTTTCATCTATTATGAATTTCACTATAAGCATTTAAGGTATTTAATAAAGGACTATATCTTGGATTAAAATTTGAACCATTAATATTCTTAGCAACATTAGTAAAATTAAATTCTTCCCTTGATACAGTATCAGTATGATAAGCAAATAATAGCATTGACTTTAAAATAATTTCTATTATCTTTTTCCCAGAAGCAGTCCAAAAATCATCACCACCCCAATTAAGATTTTCAATAATATTAATTAACTTTTTATTTGCTAATGATAAATAATCTTCATCATTAGTTTCTTTTGCTTTAAGCATTAAATCATAAATATGCGATAAAGGATTTCATTTTAAAGAATTTAAAGTATCTTCAAAATCTATTACATAAATTTTATAACCATTATCTTCTATTCTTTTTCCAGTAAAACTTATTAATTCTTTCTTAGGATCAATAATAACTAAATTAGGCTTATATTCATCTAATAAATTAATGTTATATAGAATGTTAGGTAATAAGACTCTTTGAGTTTTCCCAGAACCAGTACCACCAATAATTAAACTATTTCTATCTAACTTATCATGCGAAATATTTAACCATCTTTGTTTCTTAGTAAGTTTATTAACTTTAAATGATAAAACTCAACCAGAAGAATTATAAAAAGACTTCTTAATGTATTCCCTAAATTGCTTATAATCTTTTTCATTAGTTTTTTCATTAAATAATCATTTTGATTTAAATTCACCTTGCTTAGAAAATGTTTTTGCTATTTCCTTAATTTTTTCCCTAAACATCCAACCACTAAAAGCTAATAAAAATATGAAATAAGAAGAAATGATCGGAAATCTAATATAAGGATTTTCATTATTAGCAACAAAGAATAAAGCCTTTAAATAAACAATATCTTTAAATATTTCTCCAGTTAATTCATTTCGTTTTAAAATAACATAAACTACAGCAGAAATTAATATCAAAAACAAATAAGCAACAATAAAAATAGCTAAAATTTTTAATATAAAAAATATTACTCTCATTATAATTCCCTCATAAAATTATCATATTGCTTAGCATTTTCTATATCAAAAATAATATATGCTAACCTTAACAATCTCTTAGTATGCTTAGATAAATACTTATAATCATCACGACTCATTTTAGAATATGAATTTGAATATAAAGCAATACTTTTATTCTTACTTACATTAACTTCATTAGATTTATCTTTTTTAAAACTTAATAATTCTTTTAATACCAGGTTATTAATTTTCCTTTCAAATTCATTTTTTTCTTTATCTATTTTCTTATGATAAAGCACCCTTAAACTTTTTTTCTTTATATCTATCTTCTTTAATTCATCATAATTAAAATAATATTCATTAATAGCATCTCTAAAACTTTCATTATGTTTCATTAAATATTCTCTAGCATTAGCAACAATGCCCTTAGATTTTTTACTTAACCTTGAATATCAAATATTCTTATTCAACATACACTCACTCTTTAAAAACAAAATATCATCTTTTTGAATATTGGGACCATTAACTAAATTCTTATCAAATTTTGCTTTTAATTCTCTTATTTCAGATATCTTTTTATCAATAGAATTAATATCAAAATCATCAGTAAATCTTCTTAAAATTCCCAATCTTAATTCCTCGAACTTCCTGCTTGCTATTTGATTTTGAATCCCTATTACTTTCCTATCTAAATTCCTTAAATTAGTTTTTTCAAAAAATGCTAAATGAATATGCGGATTATCAGTATTCCCATGAATAGAATAATATAATTCTAAATTCTCCCTCTTAAAACCTAAACCAGAACTTTCCAATCACTTTAAAACTTCCTTTTCAACTAATTCCCTTCACTTATTATTCCCAACCATACCAGATTTAATCATTTCATCATTACTTGATATTATCATTTCATAAAAAGGTAATTTATTATCTTTTATTTTTGATTTTAATTCATTAACATTAACGCTTTCAATATACCTTCCACCATCAAACCCTTGTAATCCACTCTTAAATGAAGTTTTATGAACTTCTACAGCATCTTTATACAAATTTAAAACAGTATCTCTATCATTTAAAAACATTAACTTATCTTCATCTAATTTAGAAAAATCAGCACACTTCCCTAACTTTGTAAAATAATCAATTCAAGCACCAGTATTAACCCAACCTTTCATATCATGGTAATTTTCCAAACCAGTTTTATAACCATTATCAGAAGTAATAAATTTAAAATCAATAAACAAATTTTTATTAACCACAACTACCTCCATTATTCTATTAGATATATCTAATATATATATCTTTCTCACATACACACATAAACAAAAAAAATAAGCAATTACATCATTTAACAATTAACTCTTCTAAGAGTTAATTAAGATACCATTTTTGGACTAACCAACCAAAATAAAAGAATTTTTAACAAAAAATTCATATTTAACCCAAAAGGATAAAACTAAAAACAGCATAACTAAATATTTATGCTAAAAACACAATAACAGAATATCAATCATATTTCATTTAAACCCCTTAAACTTTAGAAGAAAATTCACTTAACTTACAAATAATTTACAAAGTAAACTTTCTTCTAAAGTCTAAGTAATAAAGGGCTTAAATTTATGATAAAAACACCCTATAACTATTCAATTTATTTTCATTAGAATTTCATACTTTAAGAATTTTAAAAACCTTATCATAAGATTTCCCTAAAAAACCATAAGTAAAAATTTTAAAAGATTTTAAGATTCTCGAATTATTTAAACCACACCCTAGCAACTTTAATAACTTATTATTAACCACAAATTCCTTAATTCTAAATTTATGATAACTTCTTTTTATTTCAATTTTCTTAGCATTTCTAGTTTTAATACTATTAACTAATCTTCTATTCAAAATAAAACTTAAAGCAGTTTTATAACCAAAGCAAAATAATACAAAACCAGAAAGAAAATCAAACTTAAAATACTTATTATCATAACTCTTTAAGTTTCTCTTAATCAAAGTTAAATAACCTTCTTTTTCTTTCAAAATACCTAATCTAATAAATTTCTTAATACTTTCATAACAAGTACTTTTAGCACCATCAAAACTACGTAATTTATTAACTACTTCAGACTTTAAAACTTTACTTTTGTAATTCTTAAAAAAACATTTAATCAAAATAAAAATTCTAAAATCTTCAGTATTAAATTCCTTAACAAAACTATCAGAAACAGTTAATTTAAAACTACTATCAAAAAGATAATCTCTTACTTTCTTAAAATTTCAATCACCATGAATTAAATTTCCATTATCAAAAGCAATTTGCTTTCTAAAGCAAAAACTATCTTCATTAATTTCTTCATCATCAATTCACGCTAAAGCAAACAAACCATCAATATCTCTCTTATGCCTTTCTTTAATCTCGTTTATTTGATCAATCTTCAAACTTAACAACCTCTCAGACTTCTCAAAAACATTTTTCAAATTTAAATTTAAATTTTCAAATTCTTCTTCCTTCAATTTCAATTCACTAAGTTTACTCATTATTTCTCCTAATTTTTTTTCAATCACGGACGAAATAATGTATAATAATTTCGTCCGTGATTGAAAGGACTAATCCGGTGAAAACTTCGCAAGAAGTTTTTTTTAATCCTTTACAAAAACAAAAAACCACAAGCACTTAGCTTGTAGTTTTTTACTCTCTTATTTTCTACGCTATCATATTTTATGTTTATAATTAAAATTTATTCTGTTAATAAGAATAAAAATATTTAGAAAGGTGAAATGAAATTAAATTTATTAAAAAATATTATTTTAGCAACTAATGTAATTTCTTCTTATAATAGTTCGCTTATGAAAGATGAAAAAAACTTGATGTAAACTTTTCTTTTGACTGAATTAATTCAACTAATCAAGACTATTTAACAAAAATACAAAATATAGAAAAAATTGTATCAAAATTTAATCATAAAAATAAATCATATTTTGTAAGTGAATATACAAATTTTATTTTTTTGAAATTTAAATACATAAATATTTATGAAAAAGAAAAAATTTTAAAAGAAATTAAAACTTATTTTAATGTTAATAATGTTTATTCTAATCATTATAAAGACAATTCTTTTAAAAAAAATAAAAGTTCAGTTAATAATTTTGTTATAGATAATAAAAACAGCAATACATTCAATGTAATGAATTTTAATTATGAAGAAAGACAAAAAATTTTATCGATATTAGAAAATAAAAAAATATGGGTAAAAGAATAAAAGTTGGTGTGCTTGATGATGGTAAAATAGAAAAAAGTGTGAATATTTTTCTGATGAAAAAGATATTCATTTAATTGACAATAAAGAAAGATTTTGGTGATTTAATAATAATTATGGGGATCACGCAACAAAAGTTGCATCTGTTATTGGTGGAAAAAATGGTATAAATCCTTATACACATTTATAATCCTGGGAAGTGTAGTTAATTTTGTGTAAATTCTCTTAATAGCAAATATTTAATTTAAAATATTTATATTAGGAGATTTTTTATGCAAAAGAAAAATACATTTAATCTTGATACTGAAAAATTATTTAATCAGTATAAACCAAAGACTATTGAAGACGTTCAAGAAATTCTTAAGTCTCAAACTAAAGATTTAATTGAAAAAATTTTACAAGAAGAGATGAAAAATTATCTTGGTTATGATAGATATGAACATGAAAAAGCAATTAAAGATAATTACAGAAACGGTTCATATGATAAAAAAGTTAGATCACAATTTGGTGATATAAATTTAAAAATACCAAGAGATAGAAACGCTGAGTTTGAACCACAAGTAGTTCCAAAATTTCAATATGATATTTCTTTTATTGAAGGTGCAGTAATTAAACTTTATAGCAGCGGTATGTCAACAAGAGATATTTCTTCAACATTACATGAAATTTATGGTATTGATGTTGAACCATCATTTGTAAGTAGAATAACAGATAAAATAATACCACAAATAATTGAGTGAAGAAACAGACCATTAGAAAAAGAATATGCTATGGTTTTTATAGATGGGATTAGATTTAAAGTTAAAGAAGAAAATAGATTGGTTGAAAAATCTGTTTATATAGTTATGGGTTATACACTTGAAGGACAAAAAGATGTCTTAGGTTTTTGAATAGGTGAATCTGAAAGTGCAAAATACTGAATGCAAGTACTAAATGACCTTAAATTAAGGGGTGTACAAGAAATTTTTATTATTTCAAGTGATAACTTAACAGGTATATCAAATGCTATTAAAGCAGTTTTTCCTAAAACCCAAATACAAAAATGTGTAGTTCACCAAATCAGAAACTCAGTTAAATTTGTTAATTACAAAGACTTAAAAGAGTTTACAAAAGATATGAAAAATATTTATCAGGCAAATAATATTGATGAAGCAACAAGATTTTTACAAATTTTTGAAGATAAGTGAAAAGATAAATATATGTATGCCATTAAAAGTTGAAGAGATAATTTTGAAGAATTAGTTACATTTTTTAATTTCCCAAAAGAAATAAGAAAGTTAATTTATACAACTAATATTATTGAAAACCTTAATAGAAACATAAGAAAAATTACTAAAACAAAAACTTCTTTTCCAACAGAAGAATCACTTATGAAATCAGTATATTTTGCTATAAATAATCAACTTGCAAAATGAGATAAAATTACTCCAAACTGAGGACAAATCTTAAGTCAATTATTAATAATATTTAAAGAAAACAACTAAAAATTATTTTTAAAATTAAAGTTTTTTGTCTTACTTTTTTTAAAAAAGTAAGGTATCCCTTGATTGCAATCAAGGGACGGAAGGGTTAAAAAAACAAAAACCAAACAAAATGTCAAAAAGCGGAAATGACATTCCGTCTTTTTGACATTTTGTTTGGTTTTTTCTGTTATAATAGAACCAGATTTGTGTTTTGCTATCACTTTTCTCTTACATTAAAAAGTAAGTTAAAGAGAATTTACACAAAATATAATACAGTTCCATCAAAAATAGGAATCAAATAATTTTGATTTTCTGGTGTTTCCCACTTATTTATTAAAAAATACTTAAACATCTATATTATGGTTGTTTAAGTGTTTTTGTTAATTATTTATTTACAATTTTTGAATAAATAATCAAGAATTATTAAAGCTTAGTTTTATCTTGTTTTTGTTTTTTAATTAATCAGACACTCGGGTTTTCTGTTAGAATTAGAGACATTTTTAAATTTAATTAAGTATTTTAATGTTTAAATATATCATTTAAACCATTAACTAAATTGCTTTTAATATTATCATGAATATGATTTTGATTTTCTAATATACTTAATAATTTCTCATTTAATTCAGGAATTGAACTACTTCCTGCAAAATATAATTTGTCACTAGAATTATCTACTAAACAAATTAACATTGTTAATTGATAATCATTACTATTAAATGATTCAATATATTTTTTATATTGTTCATATAAAGTTTTTGTTTTATTTTCATCAATATCACTTTTATATGTTTTAATTTCTATATAAATATAATGATTATTATATTTAATAATAAAATCAGGAAATGAAATATGTAATTCATAATTATCATCTAAGTATTGAAATGAAATACCATCTGGTAATGGATTTTTAGACCATAATTTAAGATGATACATATCTTTATAAGTCTTTAATTTATCAACAAATATTTTTTCTGCTAATGAATCTAAATAAAAACTTGAAATATCAGATTTATTTAAATCTTCATAAACAAATGATTCATCTGTTTTAATAATATTTTTAGTATCTTTGTTTTCAATAAGTATATTAACTGGAAGATTTTTATTGAAATCAATTTTATATTGTGTATTTTGATTATTGATTTGAGTTATAATTGTTTGTTGATAAATACTTTTAAACTCATTTGCTAAGTCTTTATAAACTAAATAATCAAATCATTGTTTAGAAATTTTGTTATTCATTTGATTAAATAAATTATTTAAATAATCATTTATATTCTTTGTAAAGTATTTTTTGTATTTCTTTTTTAATTTATTTAAATATATTTGTAAATCTATTATGTTAATGATTTTAGAATTTATAAATTTTGCAGTTCCATATGACTGACTTTCAAATGAAACAAAATCATTCTTTTGATATTTATGTTCATATTCATCATATGAACTTTTAAAAAATGATTCATTGATAAATTTATCATTAGAATTTTTAAACTTTTTGTTTAAAAATTCAATTACTTCTTGTTCATAAGTTTGTATGTCTATAATTCCTTTTTCAATAGAATAATAATTGCTTTCTAGATAACCAAATGGAAATTCTTCTTGAACATATTTTTGTTTAATTACAGCAGTAGTTGTATCACTATCTATAACATTTAAATTGCTATAAATATAATAATTATTAGCAATAGAATTTATACTAAAGTCAAAACCAGGATTCGGATTTCTTTTAATTCTACCAATTGTTTGGATACTTAAGTTCTTAGACGAAATATTTCTAAGTTGTACCAACATACAAGCTCTAGGAATATTTCATCCAATTGATGGACCTATTTTAAAGATAATAACATCCACTGGTGAAGTATTTTTAGATATATCTCTTAGAGTTCAGTTTTCTTTTGTTCTAATATTTGTATTTTTATCTTTTGAATCAAAATATTTAACTCAAGTTAATCCGTTTTCTTCTAAGATATTGATAATTTGATTAATTTGTTGATTGAATTCTTGATTTTTTAATTCGTTTTGACTATCATTGTCTACTTGAATTAACATTGCAGGATTAATTCCAATTAATCCTTTTTCATTAATATGATCATTATAATGTTGTTTGATTAGTTTAAATTCTTGACAAGCAAGTTTTAATATCGATTCATTATCATAATCTTTATTAGATTCTAAATTTAGATTATATTGTTTATTTGATTTTAATAATTTAACTTTATCTGATTCTAATTCTTTTTCAGATAATTCTACTATCATTCCATCATAAGATGGAGTTGCTGTCATTTTTAAAACAAAATCTGCATTATCTTGCATTTGTTGTTCAAATTTTACTTCATCTTTGTTTTTAATGATATTTCCACCAATATGAGCTTCATCACGAATATAAATTAATTTATAATCTTTTTGTTTGATTTCATTTAAAAAAGATTCAATTGCTTGTTCTTCTCGTAAAATTGAATTCTTTTTAAAAGAAGCTCCACCCATAATATAAACATTGTTTTTTTCAGCAAAGAATTGATAATTTTTTTCTACTTTTGTATTTTTCTTAGTATTAGATGGAGATTCAATTCTTTGGATATTTAAATCTGTATTATTAATATAATACTTATATTCTAAAAAACTTTCTTCCATTTGTTTAGGTAATTCAGCAGATGATAATGTAGCAATAACAAAAACTAAATCTAAGTTATTTTCATATTTAGATAAATCAATTAATTTATCAATGTAATTTAAGATCATAAAGGTTTTTCCAGAACCAGTTGGTGCTTTGAAATATAATGAATCTTTTTTATGAGTAATTAATTTATTTCAAGTAAAATCAACTAATTTAGAGACTGCTGAATTTTGTGCTTTAGTTAGTTCCATCTTCATCCTTTATCAGAGGTTTTAATGAACTTAAATCAGTTAATAAATCTATTTCTTTAAGATTTTGGATTTGTTCTTTATTTAATCCAAAATCTATTAATAATTCAGTTAATAACTGAATTAATTGATCGATA
Source organism: Mycoplasmopsis felis (assembly GCF_034647055.2). Taxonomy (NCBI): domain Bacteria; kingdom Bacillati; phylum Mycoplasmatota; order Mycoplasmoidales; family Metamycoplasmataceae; genus Mycoplasmopsis; species Mycoplasmopsis felis. Next base: position 603,714 of record NZ_CP141047.2, on the reverse strand, counting down.
TTCTTTTTGTTATTAAATAAATCAACATTATAATAATTTATTTTATATACATTTAAATTATTTAAATAAGGTTCATTATTTTTTAATCAAGGAAAAGCTTGATTTTCTGTACCTTTTCCTTGATTAATTCGATATAAACGTTCATATGTTATATTTTGTGCTATATTATTTTCATTATTGGTAACTAATGTAAAAGTTCGATTTCCACCATCTTCTTTATTTAAATCTAACACAGCATGACCGGTTGTACCGCTTCCAGCAAAGAAATCTAGGATACGGGAGTTTTTATTTTTAATTAGATTAATGATATATTTAATCAATAAAGTAGGTTTTGGATGATCAAAAGTTTTAGTATTAAAAATATCTTTTTGTTCTTTTGTTCCGTTAGAACCATGAGCATCTAAAATTAAATTACTAAATTTAGATGATCTATGAATTAAATTTCCTTCATTATCAGCAAATTGATATTGTTTTGAATAAACTTTATCATTTTGAAATACCAAATAGTCATTTTGTATTCCTCATTGAACCTTTTCCTTACTTCATCTTCATCGTCAATCCTTTTCAGCATGTTCTCCATTTTGTCTTTTTTGTCAGTTTTCTTTTGATTTTCCAGGATAATAATTTTGTCCATTATGTTCAATAATATAGTCAAGTCCTTTGCTTCAGGTTAAGGAAGCACGATCTAATTGGTTTAATTTATATTTACCTCTTGTTAATATGTGTTCATCTTCATTATTATAACTTTTGTCATCTGTATCTAAGTCTTGTGAGTTTGTTTCTAATAAATTTATATTTTTAGAATACATTAAAACATATTCATTTAATATTTTTATATATTTTGCATCATCTGCTGATCCTGCATTTTTCTTTTGTCAGACAAAGTTCCCTACAAAATTCTCTTCTCCAAAAATTTCATCCATTAATACTTTTAAATATGCCTGTTCTGCATCATCAATTGATACAAAAATAACTCCATCATCTTTGAGAAGTTGTCTTGCTAATCTTAAACGCTCGTTCATTAAGTTTAATCAACCATTACGAGAATATTTATCACGATAAATAAATTTGTTTGCTTTTATATTTTCTTTATCATCTGCAATTGAATTTCCGTCATCTTTTGATGTTTCTGTATTATAAGGAGGATCGATATAGATTAAGTCATATTTATATTCTAACCCTGCTCTCTCTCTCTCTCTCTCGATTACTATTAAATTCTTTAATGCATCATAATTTTCACTGATAATCAATGAGTTTTGATTTGATTTATTTGGATTTAATTCAAAACTCATTGATTGATCTTTTTGTAAAATACCAATTACTTTCGAATTAGCTTCTGGAGCTATATCAAATCTAAATCCTGTTTTGATTCTTTGACAGATAAATTGGAATACATATTCCAATTTATTATCAGGAAATTTAGATAATATTTCATATGCTAATTCTTTTTGGTCTTTGTTTAATTGTTTAGATGAAATTTCATCTAATAAATCTTTAAATTTTGCTAATAATTCTGATTTATTTTCCATATCTTATTCTCCTATTTATTAAATTATTTATATTTTAAATTATTAATAATGAGATTAAAGCAAAATATAATATAAAAACAGAAAACAAGGATTTTTTTAAACTTGTTTTCTGTTTTTATATTAAATCTTTTAATATGATTATTTGATTTATCTTTTATTTATTTCTTTAAAGAATTTAAATAATCTTATTTATGATAAGGAATATTATTTTTAATTGTAAAACCACGATAAATTTGTTCTACTAACATTATTCTGAATAATTGATGTGGAAAAGTCATTTTTGAAAAATTGATTTTGTTTTTAAAATAACTTTCATCAACACCATTAGAACCACCAATGATAAATGTAATATTATCTGTATCAACAAAAAGTTTTGAAAATTCAATTGAATTTAATTGTTTAGCATTAGTAGATAAATAAAATACCATTGAGTTTTTAGGTATTTTATTTAATATTAATTCTGTTTCTTTTTGAATTTTTAATTCTATGTTATCTATTTTTTGTTCTTTAATTTCAATTAAATTAATCTTTGCAAAAAAACTAATTTTATGAATATATTCATTATATAATCTCTTATAATCTTCTGATAGTGAACCAATTGCTATAATATTTAATTTCATATTATTTTTTAGATGCTAAATGAAACATTAGCATTTGAATATCAGATGGATTGATACCAGAAATCCGAGATGCTTGTCCAATTGTTAGTGGTTTGATTTGTTCTAGTTTTTGTCTTGCTTCTGTAGCTAAATTTAGTATTTTTGAATAATCAATATTATTTGGTATTTTTAAAGAATCTAAACGGTTCATTTTTTGAGCTTGAGTTTCTTGTTTTTTAATATAACCGTCTAAACGAACAATTGTTGTTAGTTCATTTTTATATTCAAAATCACCTAAAACTTCTGATGCAGATATTTCTGGTCTTGCTAAAACTTTGATTAAAGAAACACCATTTTCTATATTATATTTTTTTGCTATATCACTTTTTGCAGATAAGTATTGATTTGATAATTCATCTATTTTTGCATAGATTTTATTGTATTTATCAACTACTTTTTGATATTGTTCTTTAGTTAATAAACCAACTTCATAACCATATTTACTTAATCTTAAATCAGGGTTGTCATTTCTTAATAATAATCTATATTCAGCTCTTGAAGTTAACATACGATATGGTTCTCTAGTTCCTTTAGTTACTAAATCATCTATTAACACACCAATATATGCATCATTTCTTAATAAAATTAATGGTTCTTTATTTTCTAGTTTCAATCCTGCATTAATTCCTGCGATTAATCCTTGTGCTGCTGCTTCTTCATATCCACTAGTTCCATTGATTTGTCCTGCTGTATATAAGTTTTTAATTAATTTAGATTCTAAAGTAGGTTTGATTTGTAATGGATTTAATGCATCATATTCTATTGCATAACCTCATTTTTGTATTTGACAATTTTCTAGTCCTGGAATAGTTCTTAACATTTTATCTTGAACTTCAATCGGCATTGAAGTTGACATTCCATTAACATAAATAATAGTTCCATCTGCTGTTTCAGGTTCAAAAAAGATTTGGTGTCTGTTTTTATCTCTAAAACGCATTACTTTATCTTCTATACTTGGACAATATCTAGGACCTATTCCTTCTATTAATCCAGAATACATAGCAGATTTATTGATATTTTCTTCAATTATTTGATGTGTTTTTTCATTTGTATATGTTAAATAACATGAAATTTGTTTATCTAATTTAATATTTGAACGTTCTGAAAAAGTTAATAAGGTATCTTCTAAATTTTCTTTTTCAACTTTTGAAAAATCAATGGAATTAGCATAAACTCTTGCTGGTGTTCCTGTTTTTAGTCTTTGTAATTCTAAACCTAGTTTTTGTAATGATAAACTTAATTTTGGTGTAGTTTTTTGATTATCTGGTCCAGATATTTTTATTTCGTTCCCTCTTAAAATTCTAGAATTCATATAAGTTCCAGTAGTAATAACTAAAACATCAGTTTTAATGATTTCTTCATTATCTAACTTAATACCAATTACTTTTTTGTTTTCATCAACTAAGACTTCTTCAACTACACCTTCAATTAAAGAAATATTTGGATGATTTTCTAGAGATTCTTTAATTATTTTAGAATATTTTTCTTTGTCAATTTGGGCTCTTAGTGCTCTTACTGCTGGACCTTTTGATTCATTTAACATTTTGATTTGAATCATTGCTAAATCAGAGAAATATCCTTGAACTCCACCTAATGCATCAATTTCTCTTGTTATTATTCCTTTTGCAGGACCTCCAATTGAGGGATTGCAAGGCATCATAGCAATTTTATTTAAATCAAAACTTATTAATGCGACTTTATGACCTTTATTTGCTAAAGCAAATGTTGCTTCTACTCCAGCGTGACCCCCACCTACTACAATAGTAGGAAAATAAGTAATATTTTTCATAACAATTATTCTATCAAAATATTTTTATATTATCTGAAATGATAAACAAAAAATAAATACTTTGTATAATATAAAATATGAGATTAAGACATGATAATACAGCTCAAGAAAAGTTAAATAATTCTTCTTTTTATATTAAAGATTTTCCTGTTTATTTAAATGAAGATTATGTTCTAGAAATAGGTTCAGGCAAGGGAGAAATGATAAGTCAACTTGCTTATTTAAATCCAAATATTAAATATATAGCAATAGAAAAATATCCGACTGTTGCATTAAAAATATTAAAAAAGATTAATGAATTAAATTTAAAAAATTTATTCATTATAACTGAAGAAGCAATTAAACTACCTGAAATCTTAAAAGGTAAAGTTTCAACAATTTGATTAACTTTTTCAGATCCATGACCAAAAAATGCACATAAAAAAAGAAGATTAACTTATAAAACATATTTAAATTTATATAAAGATTTGTTAAGTGAAAAAGGACAATTGTTTTTTAAAACTGACAATGATAAATTATTTAATTTTTCAATTGATTCTTTAAAAGAAAATAATTGAGAAATTATGTTTCTTACTAATGATTTACATAATTCAAAATATAATGACCCAAACATTAAAACAGGTTATGAAATTAAGTGGTCAGAAAAAGGTAAAAACATTAATTTTCTGATTACAAAACCCATAAAATAATTTCATTATTTTTTTAAGAAAAAAACTTTTAAAAAATCTACATCATATATAATAATAAATAATATGAAAAACAAAGAAATTTTAATACAAATTTTAAGTATAAAAAATATACTTATCAATTTCTCTGATTTACACTACCCATCACTTTCTCATAGTATTGAAGAATACTCTGAGAATCTTTTTGATACTGTCTCCCTGATTGATGTTTTTCAAATATAAAAAACATACAAGGAGATTTATGAATAAAAAAACAAAGAAAAATCAACATATCATTGAATTAAAAGAAGTTGTTAAAGAATTCGGTGACAAAACTGTTTTGCATAAAATAGACCTTGAAATTAATCGTGGAGAATTTGTTACATTATTAGGACCTTCTGGTTCTGGTAAAACAACAATCCTAAGATTGATTGGAGGTTTTGAATGAGCAACGCGTGGTGAAATTAAATTTAATGGTTATGATATTAAAGATTTATCACCTCATAAACGTAATGTATCAACTATTTTCCAAGACTATGCTTTATTTCCTCATTTAAATGTAGAAGGAAATATTGCTTATGGTTTAAAACTAAAAAGAGTTAAAAAAGAACAAATTAATCAAAGACATATTTTACTATTAGAAGAAAAAACCAAAAAATGAACTAAAAAAGCTAATCAAAAAATGTTAGAACTTGAACAAATTCAAGAAAAATACACTAACGAATTACAAAAATTAAAACCTGGAACTTATCAGTATAATCGTAGACAAGCTTGATTAGATGATTCAGATTTTAAATATTCATATTGAGAAAATTATGTTAAGCAAAATACAGAAACTTTTGAAAACAGATACTTCAAAAGAAAAATGACAACTCAAGAAATGAATGACAAAATAAATAAAATTATTGAGTTAGTTGGACTTAAAGGAAATGAAACTAAGGCTATTTCAGAATTATCTGGAGGTATGAAACAACGTGTTGCTCTAGCCCGTAGTTTAGTTATAGAACCAGAAATTTTATTATTAGATGAACCATTAAGTGCTTTAGATGCTAAGATTCGTCAAAAAATGCAAGTTTTATTAAGAAGTGTTCAACAAGAATTAGGTTTGACTTTCATATTTGTTACACACGATCAAGATGAAGCATTAGAATTATCTGACAGAATTGCAGTTATGCGCAATGGTGTGATCGAACAATATGATACTCCTAAAAATATATATGATTATCCTGTAAACATTTGAGTTGCTAAATTCATTGGTGATTCAAATATTTACGATGCTAAATTTACTAAATCAGGTTATGTAAAAGTACTAGGACATGAATTTAAAACCGTACATGAAGTAAATGAATTTAACACTTCTGAAACTTTAGATGCTTTAATAAGACCAGAAGATATCGATATAACTAATAATACTTCAAATACAAAAGGTAAAATTGTCGGTTATGTAAAAGAAATTTCATATCGTGGAAGTTATTATTATTTAACTATTGAAACTGTTGATGAAGATATAATATATGTAGAAACAGCTAAGAAATTTGAATTAGATGAAAAAGTATATTTAAGTTGAACTATTGATTCAATTCATTTAATGAAAAAAGATCCAAAGTGAGATTATACAACTGATGTTTTTAAAAATTAAATCACTTTTTAAATTTGATAAAAAAGTTTGATTATTTTTACCTTATTTTTTAATTTCAATTTTCTTAATTGTTCTTCCTGTTTTAATGATAATCATAAGCGCATTTAGTCCTAGTGTGTCATCTGAGTTTGATGCATGAGTATTAGTAAAAGAACCTAATACATGAAACATTATCGGTAGATCATTATGAGTTGGTATTGTTTCTGCTTTATTATGTTTAATTATAGGATTTCCTTATGCTTATTTTGTGTCAACTTCTAAATCAAAAGTTTTCAAATTGTTTGCCTTAAGTTTAATAATCAGTCCAATGGCTATTTTTACAATTGCTAGAATATATTCAATAAAAGGCCTTGCACTTGCTATCTTTAGCAATGATCCAAAAACATTAAATTCAGAATTATTTATAATTTTTGGTCTAACATACTTAAATTTACCTTTAATGATTTTACCTTTATACACTGTTTTTAAAGATATGCCTAAAAATATTATTGAAGCAAGTAATGATTTAGGTTATAACAATACACAAACAATGTTAAAGGTAATTATTCCATACGGAACTAAAGCTATTTTAAGTGGTTTAGCTATGATATTCTTAGCTTCTGCAACTACATTTGTTATTAGTTCTAAATTATTAGTAGATGGTTCGCAACATCAATTAATTGGTGATATTTTAAATTCTAAAATAAATCCTGGAAATAAATATGATTTAAGTAGTGGTTCTGCTTTAGTTATTGTTGTATCAGCTATCTTTATTGGTGTTTATTCGTTATTTTTATTAATACCTAAATTAATATTTAAACTTAAAAAAGGAGCAAATTATGAATAAATTTACTAATTTTTTAAGAAAATCATATATTTATTTAATTTTAGCAATTGTTTATGTTCCTTTATTATTTGGTGTTTGATTTAGTTTTAATCAATCTACACCAAAAGGTGAATTTAACCCTACATGAACAAAAGGAACATTCGAAAACTGAATTACACTTTTTGATTCTGGAAGAAATTTAGCATTAATTAATACTATTTTACTAGCGTTTATAGTAAGTTTTTTAGTTGTTTCAATTAGTATAGTGACAGTTTATGCAATGTATAAACAAAAAAACAAATTAATGAAAACTACACTAAGTACAACTTCTAATATTCCCTTGATTAATCCTGATAACATTACTGCCTTAGGATTAGTTTTAGTCTTTACATTATTCTTTGGAATAGTATCAGTAGACAGAGAAGGTTTTGGAAGATTAGTTGTAGGTCATACAATAATGGCTTTGCCTTATGGTATTTCTTTAATGCTACCAAGAAGTCAAAAATTTAATAACAATTTATTTGAAGCATCGCAAGATTTAGGTTATTCTAAAATTAGAGCATGATTTAAAACTTATTTAGTTTATATGATTCCTTCAATAATAACAGTTATTTTAGTAAGTTCGGTGTTGAGTTTTGATGATTTTATTATTGCTAGAACCACATCAAATGCAACAACACTTGGAACTAAGTTATATGAAGGAGCATTTGAGCCTTGAGGATTGGTTATTGGATCAATTGTTTTGGTTTTAACTATTATAGGTAATATAATCTATGCAAGTTATAAAACTAAGAAAAAATAATGAAAAAATTTAAAAGATTCATTATTTTTGGTGCTTCATTGTTATTTTTATCAACTATATTCATAACAACTTTAACACTTAAAAAAAATAAATCATTTAAACCTAGTTTTTATAATTACAAATCTTATATGTCAGACGATAATATAGAACATCTTAATAATACATTTGACTATAAAGAATTCGATGAAATCAATCAATTTACTAATGCTTTAATTAACAATAAAGCAGCAGCAGGTATAGGTTCTGATTTCTTAGCAGCAGAATTAGCTAATAAAGGATTGATATCTAAATTAGATTATTCAATCTTATTAAACTTACCAGAATTAAAAAATTATTTAAAGTATGATGATTATTTAAAAGAATTCAATGAATTAAATATTCAATTAAAAAATACTAAAGATCAAGAACAAAAAGCATCATTAAATAATAAAATTCTAAAAATTCAACAAAATTTAAATGATTCAAAAAAAGCAAAAGAATTAATTAAGCAATATGTTAAATTAACACTTAGGCCAGAAATTTGAAACCATTTGAATTCATATAATTTAAATGATAATAATGAATTATGAGAATATTTTTATCCTTATTATTCTCAAGATATGGTTATTGCTTATAATATTAAAAAAGTTTCTATCAATCCAGAAAACTTAGATGAAAATCAATCTATAGATATATCTAAATATATTGATAAATTTATTAATACAGAACCTAATAAAGAAATAATTCAAAATCCTTATTCTATTATTAATCTTTTAAAAATTATTTCAGAAAACGGTTATGATAAATGGGTTATCACAGATGCAGTAAGAGATAATATGTTATATGGTTCTTCATATTGACCTTTACCAAACGGTAGAACAAATGAAAAATTCACCGGTATTGTTCAAGAAGAAGATAATAATAGTAAGCCTTATGAAATTTTAATTGATTCATTTGTTGATTTAATTAAAGATGGAACAGGTTTTGACATAAGAAATAATAAACACATTACTTTAAAAGGTGATGGATTAGAAATAGTTAACGATTTAATTAATCCAAATCGTCCCGATATTAATGCAGCAATAATGTACAATGGTGATGCAATTGATTCTTATTATGGATCTGATAACTTCCCTAATCAAGTTGAAGATGGAGAAATTAGAGCAATAAAACCAAATCAAAATATATTATTAGTAGATGGATTGGTTTTATCAAATAAATTAAACCAAGAAACCAAAGATGATTTTATGCATAACATATCAACAGGTTATTATTCATATTTGTCAAAAGTAATTCAAAAATATAAAAGTATTTTTAACCAAGATTTAAAGCAAAATTTTGATAATTTACAAAATAAATTAGTTGAAAATCATATTATAGAAATTTGAAAAGATTTTAAAACTGAAGAATTATCAGAGCAATTAAATGATTTAAATAATGATGTAATAATCAATTTTGTAAATAAAATTGCATCAATAATCGATCTAAGTTCTCAAGAAAATAATCAAGAATTTATTAATTTTTATGACTTAAGACAAAAATATCTTAAAAAAGCAGAACAAGATATAAATAAAAATGATGCCATTAATTACTCTTCATATTTAATGAAAGAATTTCTTAATAAAAATTATTCAGATTTTATGAATAATTTGGTAAATAAAATCTTAGAAATTTCTAACAATAACTTTGAAGTTAAAGAAGAAGAATTGCTAAAATTAAATCAAGATGAATTTAGTAAAATGATTATAAAAAATACACTTACTTTTATAGAAGAATTTCTTCAAAAAATTAAAGAAAATGAAAATAAAGAAGAATTCATTTTTGATACTATAATTAATTCATTAGTATTTATTGATTTATCTAACGAAGAATATTTAAAAAATTATAATAATCTAAGTAATTTTAATTTTATAAATTATGTTCCAACCAGTATAACTGATTATGAATTAATTTATAGATTTTATTTCTTCGATAAATATGACAACCTTGATTTCAATGCTATTAATATGTTTGAAATAATAAATACAGATGCAATAAAACATGAATCAATTAAACCGGTGAATGATAAGTTATTAAGTAAAATAACTACATATTATTTTTCTAAAATAAAATCATAATAAATTTTGAAAGTAAAAACTTTTGCATAAGTTTTTACTTTTTTACTATAACTAAGGTTTAAAAAAAGAGATACTTTATTTCTATTTACAAAATAAAAGTATAAAATTATAAATAAGAGTTATTTATATATAAATAAAACTCTAAATTATAAATTAATTATATTGATAAATATGAATTCACTTGGGTGTGCTGCAATGATTTAGTGCTAGGTGTTAGAAGTATTTATTAAAACAAACAAACTAAATAAAGGAAATATTTTAATGACAACAGAAAATAAAAAAGTTGAAACAAAACCTGTTTCAAAAGAACAAAAAGAAGTAAAACCACAAATTATTTCAAGAAATAAATTATTAGAAGCTGGAACATATTTTGGACACAAAAAATTTGCTTGAAATCCTAAAATGAAAGAATTCTTGGTTCCAAATAAAACTAACAGAGGAGCACACATTATAGATATTTTTAAAACACAAAAATACTTAGAATTTGCTTATTCATTAGTTCATTCATTAGCAAGCAAAAATGCACAATTTATTTTTGTAGGAACAAAAAAACAAGCTCGTGATGCTGTTAAAAAAGCAGCTGAAAGAACTAATTCTCTTTATGTAACAGAAAGATGATTAGGTGGAACTTTAACTAATAATGAAACAATTATGTCTCGTGTTAAAAAAATGGAAGAATTAGAAGAAAAAGCCGCTAATAATTTCAAAGGTTATACAAAGAAAGAAGCTTTGAATTTTTCTAAAGAATTAGATAAATTACACAAAAATTTAGAAGGTATACGTTCAATGAAACGCTTACCGAATGTTATGATAGTAGCTGATCCTATTCAAGATGAAATCGCTGTTAAAGAAGCAAAAAGAAAAGGGCTTAAGGTTATTTCACTTTTAGATTCAAATGCAAATCCAGATGCTGTAGATTTTGGAATTCCAGCAAATGATGATTCAAGTAAATCAATTTACTTAATAATGACTGTTTTAGCAGATGCTATTGTTAAAGCAAGAGGTGGACAACAATTATTTGCTTACCAAGATGAAGAAAATGTTGTTTTACCTGAATTTCAAACTAAAACTTCAGAAAAAACTACAGAAACAGAATAATTAGGAGATATTTATGGCTATTAATAAATTAGAATTAATTAAAGAATTAAGACAAAGAACTAATTCTGCTTTAGTCGATGTTAAAAAAGCATTAGAATCTACAAACTATGATATTGAAGCAGCAGTTCAATGATTAAAAGAAAACGGAATTGTTAAAGCTGCTAAAAAAGCCGGAAGAATCGCTGCAGAAGGCGCTGTTTTAGCTATCGGAAATCAAACACGTGCTATTTTAATTGAAATTAATTCAGAAACAGATTTTGCTGCTAAAAACGATAAATTTGTGGAACTCTTAAATCAAACTGCAAATTCAATTTATGAAAGTAAAGCAAGCACATTAGAAGACGCTTTAAATGTAGTTTTAAGCAATGGACAAACTGTTGAAAATGAATTAATGAATGCTACATCAGTTATTGGTGAAAAAATCTCTTTACGTAGAGTTTTAGAAATACAAGCAAATGAAGGTGAAGTATTAGGGATTTACAATCACATTAACAAACAAGTTTCTGCAGTTGTTAATATAAAAGGTACAAATCCTGAAGTGGCAAAAAATGTTGCTATGCATGTTTCTGCTATGAATCCTGAATTTTCTTTAGTTTCTCAGCTTTCAAATGAACGCTTAAATGAAATTAAATCGCAATTTGAAAAACCTGCTGGTTTTGAAAGTAAACCTGCTCAAATCCAAGAAAAAATTGTTAGTGGTTGATTAGATAAACAATTATCAGAGTTTGTATTAGAAAAACAAGCATATGTGTTAGATGATGCTTTAACTGTATCTAAATATTTATCAAGTGTTAATTCAGAACTAGTTAACTCTTATAGATTTGAAGTTGGAGAAGGAATAGAAAAAGTGCAATCAAACTTTGCTGCAGATGTAGCTGAAATGGTAAAACACTAATATAATTATATTAAAAGATAGCAAATTAATTGCTATCTTTTAATATGTTAAAAAAGTTTAGTGCATATTTATAATTTTCTTTTTCTTTTTCATAGGAAGTTTTTGGTTCATGATTAATAAAATTAAGTTTTGTGTTTTTTGGATATATCAACATATGGATTAATGGGATTTGTAATTCCTTAGATTTATTGGGTGTTTCAACTAGATGTGTGTATATATTATCATTTGTATATATACCTATAAAGTAATTCATTTGAAGTTTCCTTAAATTTATATTTACATTGTCTTTATTTTCTATATAGAAATATATATCAGAACCTGGAATTGAACCTTGATTTGTAAAGTGTAAAAAGATGTTGTTAGTTTCTAAAATATTTTCAATATTTTTTGTTCCTGATATTTTATTTAAAAGTTGTTTAAAATTAATAAATTCCTCTTCTTTATAATCTATATTTTTAATTGATAATATGCTTTTATACATATCTTTAATATCATTATAATTTGAAATATTAAATTCTTTTTCTTTTCTCTCTCCATAAAAAATATCACCTAGTAATTCTATTTTATATTTTTCAAAATATTCATTTCTCTGTTGCTCATCTAATTCTCACCTATCTAATAAGATTATTCCATTTTCTTTTTGATTTGCTTTTATTTTATCAATTAATTCCTTGAATAATTCATTATTAAATATAGTTATTTCATTATACTTTTTTTCATAGGTTTGTTTATTTGTTTATTTGTTTATTTGTGTATTTGTGAGAATAATAAGAAATATAAATTGTAGAACCAAAAGCAAATATCATAAATAAAAGTATAATAAAATATTTTAATTTCTTTTTCATAATATTTTCCTTTTAATCAATAATATATGATAAAGCTAAATTATCATCGACTGAATTTTGATATGAATCACTATATTTGTAAATTACTATTCTATATACACCTTCATTATCTGCTGTATAACAAATTAATTCATCATTTGATGTAGAAGAGTTTGATATTTTTATATCTTCTCATTTTCCATCTTTATTTTCTTTTTGTAAATACAAATCATAATCACTGAAGAATTTATTACCTAATCTATTAAAACTCTCTTTTAAAGTTAGTTTATTTTCATTTTCATGTGTTTCTTTTGGATGAGGAACATTTTTAACTAATGATATAGGATAATTTCCATGAATATTTACATCAAAATCTTTTTTCATTCAGGTGTTTTTAATATTCCCGAGTTAAATAATCAAGATAATGCAATAGAAATTTTGTTTTCTTTTTTTAGTTCAAATTTTTCACTTGTATATACAAAAGTTTTATTACCCTCATCTTTTGCTATTGTTATATTTTTTAAATTTTCTTTAGCCTTTAGCATTCTTTCAAAATTAAGAATTCCTGAACCTGATTTTGAATCAAAACCACTTAGTTTAGTCTTTCCTATTTTTAATTCAGTAGATGATGCTGCAATTATTGATTTTATTGATTGAACTCTATTTTTATCATTATTTATCTTATTATTTTCTTCTAAAGAAAGAAAAAGTGATATTGCTCCTGATACTGCAGGTGCTGAGAAACTTGTACCATTTACATAAATATCCTTCTTAACTTTATATTCAGTTCTTCAATGACCTAATTCATTTAATAATTTATTATTATAATAACTATATGTTCCTGGTGCTAAAACAAAAGGTTTTGAAATGTCTTCATATTTTTCATATACTCTTCAATTAGAATAATAAGAAATATTTGTATTTGAATCGTTTAGTGATCCCACAATAATAGAATTAAATGCTAACTTTCTTTCGTTTATCCATTCTTTAGAGTTTTTGGATTTCATTCTCCATTACCAGAAGAAAATAAATTTATCACCCCATATTTTCTCGATAAATAATCTAGATAATAAGATTTTTCTTGATATAAAGATTCATCTCCTGTGAACCCATAACTATGATTAATTATTTTAACATTATTTTTCAAAACTAATCATTCCAATGCCTTCATTCATTCTTGAGAATCTTTAAAATTAGAAAAATAAATATTCGAATTTTTATGAATTCCATTTTCTCTGCCCAATATTTCTGAAACTAGAACTACATATTCTTTAATCCTTGGTTCTATAGACTTATTAACATTTAATGAATTCCTTAAATTATCTACAATGAATTCTTTTCCTTCTTTTTCATCACTACTATAGTATTCTAATGTACCGACTTCATTTTTATAATTATCATTATAATATTTATAAATAGAAGGTATATTTAAGAAATTTTTATTTTTTGTGTTTAAAATAAATTGATAATAAGGAATGACGTACCTATTTTGATTTTTTTTATCTAATCAATTTAACGATTGGCTTTGTACATTATTTTTTTTAACTATATTAAATTCATAATTATTTTCATTTAGTTTTTTTATTGTTTCATCTAATTGAGATTTATTTATAAAAATTCATATAATAGGAAAAATTTTGCTTTTGTCATATTTTTCAAATTTTATTTTTGTGTTTCTAATCTTTTTATAAATTTATCATAAAAATTATCATCAATATTTTCCTTATCACTTATATTTAAATTTAATTGTAATTTGACATATTCATTTTTATTCTTATCCTCTTGTTTTGTATTTTCTACTACTTCTTTAAAGTTTAATGAAACGCTAGTTGAAATCATTCCAAACAAAGTTAAAATACCTATTAATTTATTAAATTTAACTCTTTTCACAAGTTACCTCTTACATAATAATGATATATCTTTTTTATAAAAATAATTTAAAATGAAATAATAGAATAACTAAATTTATATAAAATGTGAAAATTTCCATATATAATTAATGGTTTTATGTTTTAAATATACCATCTTATTGATTAACTAAAGATTATTTAGTAATTAATAGAGTTATTTAATAAAAATAAATCAAGATTAATTCTTGATTTATTTGTTATATAAATTATATGTTTCAACTCGAAATAAAGCTTTTTTAAGTTTGGTTTCTAGTTTTAAAATATCAACTGTATCTTTATTTTGTTTGATTTGGGTTTGTAAATTCTCTATTTCGCTTTTTGCTCTGTTTATATCTATATCCTTAGCGTTAATTATATCATCTGTAATGATCCTGAGTTTCTGAGTTAATTAAGATAAAAAGACGAATAACCCTATGAAATAGGGAAATTCGTATTTTTATATATCTAATTTACTATGTATAAAATCTGTGAATTTTTTAATTAATACATAATTCTGAAAATCTTTTTTGTTATTTTCATTTGTTTCAAATAATGTCTCTATTATTTTGTTATCAACCTTTTTAACTATTTTGTTAGCTGTTAATATAGCTTTAATAAAGTTATCAGTTGTTATTTTAAAATCAATAAGTCCTGCATCTTTTTTAAATGACTCATTCAATAAGTGAATTATTGTCTTAATTATTACTAAAGATAAATAACACAAGATAAAGTGACCTTTAATATGAGAATTGGTTCATACATATACAGGTCTTACTTTTAACGCTGTTTTTAATGTTCTAAAATTTTCTTCAATTCTTCATTGGTTTTGGTAAATTTGAACTACTTCTTGTGGTGTTAAATCAGTTCTATTTGTTTCATATACATAAATACCATCGAACTTTTTATCTTCTAAGACTTTTTCACAATTTAGTTCAAAATCACTACGACCTATTTGTTTAAAAAACTTATATTTTTTTGAAGCAAACATTTGTTCACCTCTAACAATTCCGTCTTTATTTTGTCTTTTCTCAAAATTATTTATGAGTATTTTACGATCTTCTCTATCTTTAATTGCTCTTGATTTTGAATAAGTAATAATTCTTCTTCTAGTTTTCCCGTTAAATCTTTTGTTGTTTCATAATGACTTATATTCAATTTCTTTATATCTAAATTCAGAATTACCAACATAACCGTTTTGATCTAAAATATAGTTCTTAAATTCAGCGCTTCCTGACTTTGCTCTATATGAAATAATAAAATTTATACCTAAATCTTCTAAAAAACGAATATTTCTATTTGTGGACATACCTTTATCAGAAATAATGGTTATGTTATTAATTTGATAAGTTTGTTTTAAGTCTAAAATAAAAGGGATAAAAGTATTTGGATCTGCTGTATTTCCTTTGAATAATTTCATATGAATTGGTATTCCATTAATATCAGTTGCCATACCCAAAACAACTTGGTCTTCTTTAAATTTTCCGTCTTTTGAATAACCAGGAAATCTCAATCCATCTCTTTGAAAAGTTTCAAAATAAACAGTTGACGAATCAAAGAAAACAAGTTCAATTTCTCTGTTAGTAATTTTACTTAATTTATTGTTTAAGTTCTTTAAAATACCTTTTTCATTTTCTACTAATACATCTAAAAGAGAATAAAATGCATCTTTTTGTGATTTTATTGTATTAATAAAGTTATCTTTAATTTCAAAATTTCTAATGATACTATTTGAATTAATTATTCTAGAAGCAATGCAATATTCTAAAATTGATTTTAAATCCTTATGCTTGGTTTTTGATATCGATTCAAAGATTTGTAGTTTGTCTATAAATTTATAAATAACTTCTATTCCATAGTTAATTGAATTAACTGTAATTTTTTGATTTTGAATAGAATTTAGTAATTCTTGTTTAACGAAATCTTTTTCCATATCTTCTGTAAGTTCTTTTGCTTTTGTTTTTAAAATAGAAATAACATCAGGATTAATTTGTTCTAATTGTTCTAACCAACCCAAACCAATTTGTTTCTTAGTACCAGCACCATAACCACCAGAAATTCCAGCAAAAATATATATTCCTTTTGCTCTTTTGCTTTTTCCAATTATGTAATTATTCACTTTCATATAATAATTATACATTGTAATCATAGTATTCAAAACAAAAAATAAAAATTTCTATATATGTATACATATATAGATTCTAAAAAAATTAAAAATTTGGTCTTCAACTCAGAAACTCAGGATAAAAATAAATCAAGATTAATTCTTGATTTATTTGTTATATAAATTATATGTTTCAACTCGAAATAAAGCTTTTTTAAGTTTGGTTTCTAGTTTTAAAATATCAACTGTATCTTTATTTTGTTTGATTTGGGTTTGTAAATTCTCTATTTCGCTTTTTGCTCTGTTTATATCTATATCTTTAGCGTTAATTATATCATCTGTAATGATATTGATTTTCTTTTGGTCTGCATAAATAATTCCACCACCAATATAGAAGTTTTGTGACTTATCAGAGTTACTTCAATTAATAGTTAAATTTCCAATTTCTACACTAGAAAAAAAAGGAGAATGACCTTTTTGTATACCAATGTATCCTCTTGCTGTTTTTAATGTAAGAATATCAATTTCTCCTTCATAAAAAACACCATTTGGGATAATTATTTTTAAATAAATAGTATTCATTATTTATTTTTTTTGATATCTTTCTATTACATCATCAATACTTCCTGCATATCTAAATATGTCTTCAGGATAAGAATCATAATCACCATTTAAAATAGCTTTAAAACTTCGTATTGTCTCACTTAAAGGAACATATGCACCTTTAATACCTGAGAATTTTTCTGCAACTGTAAATGGTTGAGATAAAAAGTTTCTAATTCTTCTTGCTCTAGCAACTATTTTCTTATCTTCTTCTGATAACTCACCCATACCTAAAATTGCTATAATATCTTGAAGTTCTTTAAACCTTTGTAGAATTGAAATAACTTTTTGTGCTACATCATAATGATCTGCACCAACAATTAAAGGATCTAGTAATCTAGAAGATGAATTTAATGGATCAATAGCTGGATAAATACCAAGCGAAGCAATACCACGATCTAAAACTGTTTTTGCATCTAAGTGCGTAAAAGTTGTAGCAGGTGCTGGATCTGTTAAATCATCTGCTGGAACATAAACTGCTTGCACAGAAGTAATTGAGCCACGTCTAGTTGAAGTAATTCTTTCTTGCAAAGCACCCATTTCTGTAGCTAAAGTCGGTTGGTAACCAACAGCAGATGGCATTCTACCTAATAAAGCAGACACTTCTGATCCTGCTTGAGTAAATCTAAAAATATTATCAATAAATAATAAAACATCTTGATTTTGTTTATCTCTAAAATACTCAGCCATTGTTAAACCAGATAAAGCAACTCTCATACGAGCACCAGGAGATTCGTTCATCTGCCCAAAAACTAAAGCTGTTTTATCTAAAACTCCTGCTGATTTCATTTCATGGTATAAATCATTTCCTTCACGGGTTCTTTCACCCACTCCAGCAAAAACTGATAAACCATTATGTTCAGTAGCTATGTTATTAATTAGTTCTTGAACCAAAACAGTCTTACCAACTCCAGCGCCACCAAATAGACCTATTTTCCCTCCTTTTGCATAAGGAATTAATAAATCTATTACTTTAATACCTGTTTCTAAAATTTCTGAAGAAGTTTTTTGTTCTTCATATGTAGGAGATGAAGCATGTATTGGATGACGTATTATTTCTTCTTGTAATGGTAAATCATCGATTGGATTTCCTAAAACATCAAACATTCTTCCTAAAACAACATTTCCCACTGGAACTGAAATTGGTTTTCCCGTATCTAATACTTCCAAACCTCTTTGCAATCCGTTAGTTGTTCCCATAGCTATTGTTCTTGCTGTATCATCACCAATATGCTGAGCAACTTCAAAGGTATATAATTTACCACCTTGAACTACAGTTAAAGCATTTAATAATTTAGGTAATTTTCCTTCATTAAACCTTACATCAACTACAGGTCCTAATATTTGTACTATTGTTCCTTTATTTTGAATCATCTTTTCTCCTTTTAGGTTGCATCTGCTCCTGCTACTATTTCTGTTATTTCTTGAGTTATAATACCTTGACGTTGACGATTGAATTCTAATTTTAAGTCTTTAATTAAATCACCTGCATTACTTGTTGCATTTTCCATTGCATTTCTTCTTGAAGCCATTTCAGAAATTTTTGAATTAGCAGATAAACAATAAATCATACTAGAAATAAACATGGGAATAGTTTCTAATAAAACAGTTTCAGCATTTGGTTCAAATTCAATAGAATCAGTTTGATTTTGTGTTTTAGAATATGAATTAACATTTATCGGGAATAATTGAAGACTAATTGGAGTTTGAGTTAAATTATTAATAAACTCAGTATAAATTAAATTAATTTTTGATATTTTCTTATCTGTATAATATTCTAAAGCCAACTTAGTAATTTCATTTGATAACTTATATGATAATTTATCACCGATATTAATATAACTTTTAATAACTTGATCTTTTAAAGAAGAGCCTAAAACTAAACCAACACCTTTAGTTCCTAAGATTATAATCTTATCATTTTGTTTTATTTTTTCAGTCAGTAATTTTATAATATTAGAATTATATGAACCACATAAACCTAAATCACTTGTTATAACAATATATAGTGAACTTTCAATATTATTTTGTGGAAAAATGTCATAAAAATCATTTGGTTGCACATGTGCTATTAGTTCATTAAAAGTATCTTGCAATGTCTCTAAATATGATTTTACTTGTGTATATTCATTTCTTAATCTTCTTAATTTAGAAGTAGAAACTAATTCCATTGCATTAGTTATTTTTTGAGTACTAGAAACAACTGAAATTCTGTTTTTTAAATTGTTTAAATTAGGCATTTTCTATATATTTCTTTGGTAGTGGTTTATATAAACGTTTGTTATAATTAGGTATAGTAGCAACTATTTCATAAACTATTTTAATTAATGCTTTTTCTATAATTTGATAATCTTCATTTGATATATTACCATTATGATGAATTCTAGAAAATACTGCAATTCCATCTTCTTCATGAGTTGCTCAACTAATGACTTTATCACGATATTCATGCATATAATTTATAGGCAAGATATTAATTATTCTTTCTTTAACACCAACTAAAATAATTGCCTGAATTTCTTGAGATATTGGATAATATTGTTCTTGTTTAAGTAATTGATATACTTTTGCACCATGGTCAAGAATTGTTTTTGTTGAATCATCTAAATCAGAACCAAATTGAGCAAACGCAAGCATTTCATTATATTGAGCTAATTCTAATTTTAAAGAACCTACTACTTGCTTAGTTGCTTTTGTTTGAGCAGCTGAACCAACACGTGAAACACTAAAACCTATATCAACTGCTGGTCTTTGACCTGAATTAAACAAACTTTCTTTAGTAAAAATTTGTCCGTCTGTAATTGATATAACATTAGTTGGTATATATGCACTTATATCACCTTGTTGAGTTTCTATAATTGGTAATGCAGTTATAGAACCACCACCATAATCTTTATTTAGTCTAGCTGCTCTTTCTAGTAATTGTGAATGCAAGTAAAAGACATCACCTGGGAATGCTTCCCTACCAGGAGGTCTTCTTAATAATAATGATAAGGTTCTATAAGCAATAGCGTGTTTAGATAAATCATCATATACTATTAATACATCTTCTCCGTTTTGCATTCACTCTTCTGCAATAGTAATACCTGTATATGGAGCAATATATTGTTGAGGAGCTAGTTCACTAGCTCCTGCTACTACTATTGTTGTATATGATAAAGCACCTGTATCAGATAACTTTTGAACTATTTGTGCAACTGTTGAATTTTTTTGGCCTATTGCAACATAGACACATTTAACATTTTTACCTTTTTGGTTAATAATTGTATCAATTGCAATTGCAGTTTTTCCTGTTTGACGGTCTCCAATAATTAATTCACGTTGTCCTTTACCAATTGGTATCATAGAATCTATTGCTAAAATCCCGGTTTCAAGTGGTTGATTAACTTCTTTCCTGGTCATAACACCAGAAGCAGTTTTAAAAATTTCGGATTTCTTAGTAAATGTTAGTGAACCTTTTCCGTCAATTGGATTCCCCAGAGCATCAACTACTCTACCTAATAATTGATCTCCTACACCAACTGAAATAACTTCTCCTGTTCTTTTAACAGTATCACCTTCTGAAACTGAGTTTGCATTACCAAATAATGCAACTCCTACCGTTTCTTCTTCTAAGTTTAAAGCAAGACCATAAACAGAATTATTAAATACCACTATTTCACTATTTTTAACTTTTTCTAAACCAGTTACCACTGCAATTCCGTCTCCGATAGATATAACTCTACCTATTTCAGAAAAATCTACTTTAGAACCAATATTTTTTATTCTGTCTTTTATAATTGCAGAAATATCATCTAATTTAATTGCCATTTATACTTCCTTTTCATGTTTTATTAAGTAATATTTTAAATTCTCTAAATCATTTTTAATGCTCATTTCATGAGTTTCAGTTCTTGAAACTATTTTAAAGCCTGCAATTAATGATTTATCAACGTGATTAGTTATTTCAATAGTTCTTCTAGTTTTTAATTGTAATTTATTTTTTATTGCTTGTAATTGTTCGTTAGTAAGTGGATAAGCAGAAATAACATCTAAATATCTTATTCTTAATTCCTTATTAGATAATTTTAAATATTCAATAAGGATTTTAACAATGTATTTAAATGATTTTCTTCTTAAAATAATTTTTAATGAGTTGATAATGATTCAATCAAAAGATTTAAAAGCTAAATCAATAGTTTTAAATCTTTCTTCTTCTGAAATCGTGTGATCACTAAAAAAATCAATGTAAGATTTATTTTCTAAAAATAAATCTTTTACTGCTTCAAATTGTTTATGCAATTCTTTTAGTTTATTTTCTTCTTGAACTAAATCAAAAATTGCAACAGAATATGCAGAAATATGTTTTTTTTCAAGCATTATAATTCCTCTACATCACTATCAGTTGTTAAATATTTATCAATTATTTCATCATGTGTGCTTTGAGACATTTCACGCTTTAAAATTTTTTGAGATAAATCTGTTGCTATTTCTACAATATATTTTTTTGCATTTAATTGAAACTCTTTTTGCTGAGTATTAATATCAACCATAGTTTCATCTAATAATCTTTTAGCTTCTGTTTTTGCTTTGTTTGTATAAAATTCAGATACTTTTTCTGCTTTAATTTTAGCTTGGGTGACTATTTCATCAGCAGTTAGTCGAGCATTTTTTAAATTTTCATTTGCTTGTTCTAACATTAACAAACTTTCTTCTTTTTGTTTAATTGATAAGTCAATATTATCTTGAACAAAATCTTTTCTTTCTTTCATCATTTTTTTAATAGGTTTATAAAAGAAAAATCAAAGAATAATTCCAATGATAATAAAAGCTATAATTGTAGCAATCATTAAAGGAATATTTGGGTATAAACCATCAAATTTTTCTTTAATTAATTCACTTGATGTTTTAATATTCATAACTTAATATTATTTTAAAACAAATAAAACAATCATTGCAATAACGAAAGCATAAATAGCTGCAGTTTCAGCTATACCAGCACCTATAATTAACATAAGTTTAATTTTAGGTTCTGCTTCTGGATTTCTTCCTACTGCTTCTGCAGCTTTTCCTGCTGCATATCCTTGTCCTATTCCTGTTCCAATAACACCTAATGCTGCAATACCTGCACCAATAGCAACTAATCCTAGTCCTACTGATGTTCCAGTTGTGTTTGATGATTGTTCTGTTGTTTTTGTTGCAACTTCTGTTGTTGTTTCTAAAACTGTATTAATTGTTGATAACATATTTTCTCCTAATATATAGATTCGATTTTTCTTTTACTAAATTTTTTAAATAATCCTTGTTTAGATATTTTTTTATGGCTTACTTCATTTTCAGATTCTAAACTTCAATAAACTGCTGTTAATAATGTGAATACTAAAGTTTGTAAAATTGCTCCAAATACATCAAAATAAAAATGTAATAACGGAGTTAAAATAACACCTAAAATATATGTAAATGGAAATGCTGATGAATTTGATGCTTGCATTAATCCAAATCCTGCTAAGCCATAAATCATAACCAAAATAGTAGAACCACCTATTAAATTACCATACATACGTGCAGATAAAGAAATTAAGGGTGAAAACTTACCAATTCAATCCATAGGTTTAATTAATATTTCTTTGATATATTTCAATTTCTTATGAATTAAACCTGCTATAAATACTCCCATTCAAGTTGATATAGCTAAGGTTAATGGTACTGAAAAAGCAGTTCCGATCGGCTCAAAACCAAGCATTGGTGTTAAATTTCCTACTAACAAAAATGTAGCAAGTGTAAAAATGTAAAATCTCGCACTTGGTAATCTGTGACTTGTTACTTCATCAAAAGTTCCATCAATATAACCAACATAACCTTCTGCTATTAAAACAATACCAGAAGGTGCTTTGTCTTTTTTTACTTTTTTAACTTTAATAAAAATAATAATAGATAATGTTAGTATTATTAAAATAGTTACTACTAATGAAATCATTTGTGGTAAATCAAATATAAACAGCCTATTTTTTATTTCTTCCAATTTTACCTCCTTTAATTTCAAGTAAATAATGTATTAAAATAACTATTAAATTCAAATTAATTCCGCCTAAATAATAAAAGAAATTAATTGGATAGTTTAAATTATTTTTTGTATATAAATTATTTATTTTTAAAATTAAATAAATAATTGTTAATATAAATATATAAAAAATAAACATTTTTAAGATATTCAAAAAATAAACAAATAATTTATTTTTTGAATTATTAAAAGTTAATATTAATGTTATTTTAAACAATATGTAAGAACATAAAGATCCTATAGCAAAACCAAAGAAAGCGCCATTATGTTCTAAGGAAACTAATCCAAATAAAACACAAAAAAAGATTCATAAAGTTCAAAAAATAATTTCATATTTTTTTTGAAACTTTATCATTTTTTGTCTCCTTTAGTATGCTTTTATTATTTTATTACTTTTTTTAAATTATTAAATATTAATATTAGTTATTTTAGTTTTTACACATATTTTCTTCTATATTTATTGAATAATCTAATATAGAATTTAAAATACGCAAAATATCTTGATTGTGTTCTTTTGATAAATTAGCAAACACTAAAACTAAATTAACAAATAAATTCATAAATTTTTTAGGGTCAATAACATATTGAATTACATCTTTGGTTTGAATATTTTTACCTATAATAGATTCATTGTTAATATAGAAATTTTTATCTGATAGATTCAAAAATAACATTGGTTGAATACCAACTGCTTTTTGTTTTTTTATTATAATTTCAATAAAATCATTATCTATATATTCACTTATTAAAACTGGTTTAACAATTTCATATTCATTAAATGTTAATGGAATAATCATATGATTATTCTGATTTCTTTTCCTGAGTTTCCCACTTATTTATTAAAAAAATACTTAAACACCTACAATATAGATGTTTAAGTATTTTTTGTTAATTATTTATTTACAATTTTTGAATAAATATCAAAATAATATCAAGAGTTATTAAAACTTTGTGAATCCTCCCTTTCTCTTTTTAAAATTTCTTTTGTTTTTGAGTTTAAATCTAATCTTTCTCTTACTTTATTGAGTAATTTAATAAACTTTTCTTCAGTTAATTTTTCATCCAATACACCATTGTCAATCATTGTTTTATTTATTTTATGTATTAGTAGTTTTAAAACAACTAAAGAAGTAAAACATATTAGTGTATGTGAATAAATGTGGTCATCTACTCTTAAGAAGATGGGTCTAATATTAAGAAAACTTTTAAGAATTCTGAAGTCATTTTCTATTTTTCATTGATTTGCATATTTTTGAATAATCTCTTTAGGTTCTAAGTCAAATAGATTTGTTTCATATACATAATAACCATCTAATTTTGCGTCTTCTTGTACCTTTTCAGTATCTAATTCAAATTTTAGTTTTGATATTTCTTTAAAAAATTTACATTTCTTAGAACCTAACATTTTATTAGAATCCACAGTTCCATCTTTGTTTCTTTTCTTATTGAAATTATCTATTAAAATTTGCCGTTCTTCTTTGTCTTTTTTTGCCCTTTTATTACTGTGAGTAATAAATTTAAGTCTTAAATGATTTAAATCCCCTCTTTTCTTTTTATAAGTAGATACAAAAGAAAATGATTTATATTTATATTCATTGTCTATTTGAATATAATCTTTTTCATCTGTGATATAGTCTTTGAATTTATTACCACCTGTTTTTGCACGATAAGAAATAATAAACTTATATCCTTTCTTTTCAAGAAATCTAATGTTAGCAGCAGTACTCATGCCTCTATCTGCTACAACCATTATATTTCTTGTTCCATATTTTCTTTCTATTTCTATAAAAAACGGAATTAATGTTTTAGAATCAATTGTATTTCCTTTAAATAACTTAAAATGATAAGGGATTCCATACTTATCACAAGCAAGAGCAATAACTATTTGGTCTTCCTTAAATTTTCCATCTTTTGAATAACCAGGATGTTTTATTCCATTTCTTGTGAATGTTTCAAAATAAATAGTAGATGTATCATAATAAATTTCGTTTGTTTTTTCTTTTAATTCTTTTTCTACCATTAGTCTAAGGTGTTCTAACAATTTGTCACTGTTTTTATAAACAACATCCAGTGTTCTATAAAAAGCATTTTTAGAAGATTTAATATCATTCAAATATTCATCTTTTTCATTAAAAGAATTAAAAATACTAGACGGATCAATTATTCGTTTGGAAACTAAGAAACTAAAAATTTCATAAGAATTTAATTGTTTTGTATTATTGAAGAGATTTTTAAATTTATGTTTGTTTAAAAATTTATAAATTAAATCTACTCCAAATATTCTACTTGTTTTAAGAATGTTTTCAGTTTCTAAACTTTGTAGTAATGCTCATTTTACAACTTCCATATCATCATTTCTTGTAAATGATTTTAGTTTATCTTTAAGTATTTCGACAGCATTTGGATTTTTATCTAAAAGTTTTTGTAGATTTCCTAAACTAAATAATCTTGTGGGATTCGTTCCATAACCATTACCATATCCAACATATTTGTAAACAACACCTTTCTTAGTTCCTCATACATTAAATAAAACTAAATTATTACTCTTTTCCTTCATATTCTTATTATAACATAATTGTAAATAAATGTAAATATAAATTTAAAAAAATTAAATAAAACACATATATTTATATATAAATATATGTGAGGTTAAAATTCATAACATTTTGTTTATTTTTTAATAAACAAGTGGGAAACACAGGAGAAAAATATGTTTGCGATGTTAGTAAGAAATAACAAAAATATCGGATTAATTTCCGATATTTTTGTTATTTTGTAATCCTTTAAATTCAATTAAATTAGGATTTAAACGATAGTATCTTCCCTCTTTTGCTTGTTTTTCTCCATTTAAAATAGTTGCATCTGCTGAAAATGAATTATTTAATTTAAAAATACTTTGACCAACTCCGTAATAATCAACAGGAACATTTAATGATTCGAAATATTCTATTTTCTTTTCATCAAAACCAGAAGAAACAACAATTTTATAATCTTTAGCTCCTGCTTCATCTAAAGCTTTACGTAGTCTAAAAACTTGTTCTGGATTTACTCCGTATTGTGGTGTTTCATTATCAAACATATGATCTGCCATATTTTTTGATGTATCAATTCTTATCCCTCATACTTTATTTCCTAAAGCATTTCAAACCTTTAAAGAATCGCTTATAACATCATTATTATAATCAACAAGCGATATTAATTTATGATTAGGGAAATTTTTATGAAATGCTTTCGTTGCTTCAACCACATCACCATTAAAACCTTGTATTAATATGTGAGGCATACTTCCAAAAACATTATCATCATTTATGTTATTTTTATTTTTTTGAGCTAATGTTGAAACAATATTTATACCACCAATTCTTACTGCCTTACCATCGTTTTCTTGATTAATATAATGATCAGCTCGATCGCCCATAAAAATAACCTCTTTATTTTTTGCGGCTTTTTTACATCTATATGCATTTGTTGCAATAGAAGTACTTCTAGCTAAAATACCATCTATCATACCTTCTCAAATACCAAATTCATGATATGGACCAATTAATTCTAAAACTATATCTAAATTATTAATTAAAGAACCATCAGGTAAATATTTGATTGTATATTTAGTTATATCTGTAACTTCTGTTAATAAATTTAAAACTTCTTGCATCCCAGCTAAAATTGAATCATCTTTTCTTTGAAAAAATTGTAGTGTTATTATGTTGTTTGGTTTTTCATTTTTTAATATAGTTTGAGTTTTTTTAAAATAACTAGCAATGTATTTTTCTTTATTATTCATTTTTACTTTCTTCTTTTAATGAAATATATTTTTTGTAATTTTCTTTGACCTGGTTGTAAAATACGCAGAATTTTTCTTAATAAAAAACCAATAATTGGAGCAGTAAAAAAAGCAGAGAGTATAATAAAAACTATTAAAACACTTTTTAAGTATGTATTATCACCTTTATATCCAAGAGGTTCTCAAAAACTTATTGCTGAATAAATAGTGATCCCTCTATCTATTTCTCGATTAAATTGAATTGGAATAGGGTTGTTAGATGAATTAGTATAACTAGGGAAAAATTCAACTGCATTAAGATTTTTAAATTTATAACCAAAAAAATATATAAATAATATAAATATTAAATAACAACTTGGAAAAATAGAAAAAGATCAAATTCTACCAGTACTTATTTTAATTCTCTTCCTTTCTCAAAAGATTGTTAAGATTCCTAAAAAAGGAGCAATTCCGTGTCAAATAATTGTTCTATAAAAGTCATTTTGAGTGAAAGTACCACCAATATTAGGATCAGAAATTCAACCAAATCAAAATACTAAAACAACTATTATAATATATACAATCCCAGCAAAATAGAAATTTTGTGCTTTTTTTGATTTTTTAAAAAAAGGAAATAAAACTATTGTTATACTCATATAAATATTAGACATAAAAGTAAATCAATAAGTTGTTTCACCTCAAAGTAATAATGTTGCATTTGGTAACAACGCTTTATAAACTATATTGCGTTGTTCGTCATCCTCATATGCACTTGCTATTTCATTTATTTTTGCTATTATTTCAGGGTTATCATAATAAGTCTTTCATGTTAAATAACTTTTATCTCATCAGTTTCACAGAATAATAGATAAATAAAGTAATATTAACATAATTCCAATAGTAAATGTTGCTCAATCTAAAATTGTAAAAGATTTATATTTTAGTAAAAACTTCTTAAATTTATTTTTCATATTATATTAAAAAAGGAATTGTAATACTTAGTATTATAATAAAAAACAATAAAAATCCCCCTACAATCCATCAAACAACTCTTTTTAATTGGTATTCTTTTTTAACTTTTAAAAAAGCTAAATAATTAGCTTTTAAATCTTGACTTTTTATTGAATAATTTCTTAATTCCTTTTTTAAACCAACTATCATTTTTAAGTAATCAGTGTTAGTTTTATTCTTTTTGAATTTCTGTATTTTATTTATTTCATTAGATAATAAAATTTCAAATTTAGTTCTAAAAATAGCATAATCATATGAAATATCATTTTTTTCTTTTTTCATTAGTAATAACCACTAAAAACTATCTGAATATTTTTAGGACTTTTATCTATTAATGACTTAATTACACTATCTATATCTTTTGTTAATTTATTAATAATTTCATATAACTGATTTGAATTTTGTTCTTTAATTTTTATATCAACTAAAATTCAAACATTTGAATTATTTTCAAATTTTAAATTTATAGATTTATTTAATTTAACATTATTATAACTTTCTAAA
This sequence comes from Mycoplasmopsis felis, assembly GCF_034647055.2. Classification (NCBI taxonomy): domain Bacteria; kingdom Bacillati; phylum Mycoplasmatota; order Mycoplasmoidales; family Metamycoplasmataceae; genus Mycoplasmopsis; species Mycoplasmopsis felis. Next base: position 575,002 of record NZ_CP141047.2, on the reverse strand, counting down.
GCACTATTCAAAACATCATAAATAGCTTCTTGTTTAATTATATAAACTTGGTCTGAGTTATAATAAACATTTATTTCATTAGACATTATTTATTGCTTTTTCCTGTATATTTACCTGTTTCAGTTGATATAGTTATTAAATCACCTTCTTTAATAAACATTGGAGTTTCTAATTCATAACCAGTTTCAACTATAACTTTCTTTTGTGGATTTGTTGTTGTATTCCCTTTAACTGCATCAGGAGCAGAAGTAACTTCTAGTGTTACGTTTGCTGGTAATTCAACATCTAAAACTTCATTTTCAAATTTTCTAATTTGAACTTCATTTCCTTCTTTTAAGAAATTTAATTCTCATTGAACTTTGTTAACAGAAATTTCAATTTGTTCATATGTTTCTCTATCCATTAAAATAATATTTTCACCATCTGAATATAAATAATCCATTTTTCTTTTATCTATATGTGCTGGTTTTACTTTATCTCCACCTGTATATGATTTAATTGTTGTAGCACCAGTTCTTAAATTTTTTACTTTTGCTTTAACATTAGCTTGTCCTCTACCTTGTTTTGAATGTTGCGCTTCTAAAACAACATAAATTTCATTTTCATCTTGAAATGTTATTCCTGGTTTAAATTCATTTACATTTATCATAATTTTGTACTCCTTAAAACTAAATGTATATTAATTAATATTATACATTAGTTAAATTATAATACATTAAACTTTGTTCTTTTTTAGTCCTATCAAAGAATTTAATTATTCTTTAAGTGAGGTAAGAATGAAAAAAGACAAAAACAATAGAAAAACAAAATTATTTAGATTATATAAAATGAATGAAAAATTACATTCTTCATTATGCAAATTTTCACAAAACGATATTTATGGTTTGTTTCCTATATTTATTATAGAAAAGGATGTTATATTTGGTGAATTACTAAATAATAAAACTAACACAGAAGATACCGATTTCACTGAACTTTATAATAATAAAAAAATGTGAAATTTAAAATTAATGTACAAGAATTTTTATCGAATGGATATTGATACATTTTCAGAACACACTTTTATTGATGAAGAAAGTGAAAAATTAGGAAATATTAGCGAAATGAATGAATTAAATATTTTAGACAAAATTAAATATCATTTCACTAATGAAGAAATTCAAACAAAACTAACTTATATTTATCTAAAACAAAATTTAGAAAATAAAACAGCTACAATTTAAATTTAATATATTATAATAGATGCATGAATTACGAACAGAAAGAAAAAAAACTATGAAAATTATTTTCATTAAATACATTTTTTAAGTTTTTTTGAGTTTTAATACTTATAGCATCTATTTTTTCTATCCCTAATTTAGGTTTAATAACTTTTGAAGAAAAAGTGTTTAATATAGTTAAAATAATTAATATTTTTTTAATATCTATTACCATTGTGTTTATACCATTTTTGGTATATGTTTCATATTTAGAATATTCATATGAAAAAGAATTTTTCATAAATTTAGACCAAAAAGAAAAAGATAACAATAAATTCAAATGAATATTAATTTCAAATTATGGACTTTTAGTAGGTTCTCTATTTAGATTTCTTTATTTAATATCATTATATGAAGAAGATAAAAAAATATATAAAAATTATAAAATAGCTAAAAAGAAAAAACGTTTTGGTTTTTCTACACAAGATGTAGCTTTTGCAGGAATATTATTTTCTTTATTTTTAATTATTTCATTAATTAAAAATTTTACAGTAGCAAGGGTTATTAACTTAGATTTTGAATATATTTTTTATATTTTATTTGCTTATTTCTTTGGTAAATTAAAAGGTACATTATTATCTTTTATGGCAGATTTTTTTGGTTTATTATTTGCTGGAAGAATAGGTTTTTACCATTGAGCTTATGCAATTGTTCCTATTATTGGGACAATATTAATTGGACTATTTTTAGACTTATTTAAAAAACACAAGAATTTATCTATTGTCATAATGAATATTTTCTTATTAGGTATTTTTGCAGTTTTAATTTATATTTTTACAACCCAACTTAATGATCCAAAAGGGTTAAGAATTTCTAGAACATTCGGACTATCTCGAATTTCATTAACTGCAGGAATTGTTCTTTTAACTTTATCTTTAGTTATTTTAAGTATTTTCTTTTTATTAGTTATTATTTATTTTAAAACTAATAATAAAGTTAAAAAAGAAAAAATAGCATTACTAATTTTAGTTTATTTCCTAACTGTATCATTAATAGTTTTAGCAAGATGAATATGAGGTCCATTTGCATTTATAAGATATGCAAACTTTTTCTTGGGAAGATCATATAATATTAAAGATCAATACTTGATATTAATGACACCAATAGTTATTAGATCAATGATATCTATTCCTATCTATGTTTTCGTGTTATTTAGTATATTAATACCTTTATCAATTATTAAAAAACATTATACAAAGAACAAACTAACTACATATTATTAAAAATAAGGTAATTTTTTCATATTATATTTTTCAATAAATTAATAAAATAAAATAGTGATTTCATTTTTATTTATAATAATAATGCTTATATTTAAGCAAAATTATTTAAAAAGGAAATAACATGAATTCATTATTTAAAAAATCAAGTAGAGTAAAAGAAACAAAAAAGATGAATAATAGTTCATCTGGGAAGTTAAGAAAAATACTTTCTAAGATTTCTGGTGCTTTTATGCTACCTATTTCTGTTATGTCTATAGCTGGTTTATTCTTAGGAGTAGGTGCAGCTATTGAAGGGATTGATAAAGCAAATATCGCCCTTGTGACAACAGGAAGATTCATTAAACAATTAGGTGATCCAGTTTTTGCTGTATTACCATTGTTGTTTGCTGCTGCTTTTGTTATTGCATTTACTGACGAAGCAGGTGTCGGTGTCTTTGCGACAATTATCTCGTATATGGTTTTCTTAGCAATTCAAAGTGTTTTTATTACACCTGAATATAACGCTGAAAAACAGATAATTGGTTATACAGTTCTGTTCAATGGAGCTGGAAGAAGACCAGAATTATTGCAAAGTCTTGTAGGTAATTCAATGGGTGTTAGATCACTACAAACTTCTGTTTTTGGTGGAATAACAATTGGATTAACAGTTCAATACTTATACAATAGATTTCACACAATTCAACTACCTAAAGTAATTTCTTTCTTTGGTGGAAAAAGATTTGTGTCAATTATTGCTATTCCAGTTTCAGCTCTTCTAGCAATAATTTATTTAATTTTATGACCTTGAATTGGTGCAGGTCTTAATATATTTGGTTCATCATTAGGTAAAGTACCATATGGTTTTGAATCATTTATTTTTGGATTTATTGAAAGATCATTAATTCCATTTGGTTTACACCATGTATTCTATTCACCATTATGATATTCAAGTGCTGGTGGAGATGTTAATTCATTATTACAAACATGAATTCAAACTCAACAAGACACTTATGGTGATAGTTTTGTAATTGGTAATACATTACAAGAATTAATTAATGAAGTTCAAAAAGATCCAACAAAATATGCTGGAGATTCAACTGCTTCATTATCTTTATTAGGATTTTCAAGTTCGACAGTTGATTATACAATCAATAAAGTCACACACATAGTTCCATTATTTACATTCATCGAAAGAATCGGAATGAAAATAGGACGTTTTGCTGATGGTAAGTTTTCATTTATGATTTTTGGACTACCAGCAGCAGCTGCAGCTATGATTTTAGCTGCTCCAAAAGAAAATAGAAAATTAGCATTAGGAACAGTTGTTCCGGCTGCGTTTACTTCTATTATTACAGGGGTTACAGAACCAATTGAATTTACATTCTTATTCTTAGCTCCATTATTATTCTGAGGATTCCATGCTTTAATGGCTGCATTTTCATTTATGTTTGCAAACTTAGCTGGAGTTCATATTCCAATGGCCTTTTCAGGTGGAATTTTAGATATGTTATTATATGGAATTATTCCAGTTGCAAAAGGAACAAACTTCTGATGACCACTTGTAATTGGTTTAGGATATATTCCAATTTACTTTATTGTGTTTTACTTCTCAATCAAAAAATTTGATTTACATACACCAGGAAGAGGTGGAAATACCAAATTATTTACAAAAGCTGATTATCTTGCAAAATCAAACTCAGACAATAAAACTGATTCAAATTTAGATCCACAAGCATATGCAATAGTTCAAGGTTTTGGTGGAACTGAGAACATCACAGCATATAATAACTGTGCTTCTAGATTAAGATATGATGTTAAAGATACTTCTAAAGTAGATGTAGAAAAACTAAAATCAGCAGGTGCTATAGCAGTTAAATTTGAAGGTAAAACTCATGCTCAAGCAATTATGGGACCAGTAGCAGAGCAGGTAAATGCTAAAATTCAATCACAAAGAAACTTAATTGCTGAATACGAAAAAAAATCTTCTGATAATTCAGAATTAAAATTAGAAGAAATTAAACAAAAAGAAAACTCAACTACTGAAGACGAAACATTAGTTAAAAGTTCTAATAAATCAGTAAGAATACAAACTGCTGCAAAAGGTGTATTAGTACCATTAGAAGAATTAAATGATGGTGTTTTTTCGTCAAACTTAATGGGAAAAGGATTTGCTGTTAAATTTGATTCAGAAAAAATCGGGAACGTATACTCGCCAGTTGATGGAACAGTAGATGTTTTATTAGATTCTAAACATGCTTATGGAATAACAACAAAAGAAGGTGTTAAAGTATTGGTTCATATCGGAATTGACACAGTATCATTAAATGGAGAAGGCTTTAAAAACTTTGTTAATCTTGGAGACAAAGTAAAAGCAGGTGATAAATTAGCTCAAGTTGATTTAGAATATGTAGCTCAAAAAAAACTTAGATCTGATGTAATTGTTGTTGTTTTAAATGAAGGAACAATGTCTGATTTTACTATTAATGAAGGTAAAACAGTAGCAGAAACAACTTCTGACCAAATTGGTAGAGTTAGATAATTATAAAAATACAGAAATCCGTTTCTGTATTTTTATTTATTCCTTAATGTAAAATACCTTCTTCTCTCTTCATTGAAATGAATATCTGGTATTTTATTAAACTTGGTTTTTAGTAAATTTATATAATAGTCATCTATTTCTTCATTATAATTATAAATTTGCAACATACCGCTATATTCGTTATAAGTAAATAAGTTTGAATCAAATAATGTATGTAATTCTGAAGGTAAGTTTATATAATTATTTATATCTGAAATTTCATCTAACTTTTTTTGAATCTCTAAAGAATCTAAATCTTTATTTTCATTTATTATCTTACTTATAACTTCTTATTTAATTCTAGAGACAGGATAAATATGTGCTCTTTCTGTTGTTTTTTTGTATATTGTTTCAAAAACAAAATGTTCATCTAATTTTATATTTTTATAATATTTATGCCTTCTTTCTTGGATTAATTTATTTATTTTGGATAAATTTAATAACTTGTGAAATTCTTTTATAATAGATTTCCCCATATCATTAGTTTTTTTAATCAACAATAGAGTTATATTTTTTATTAAATTTTTAATTCTTGTGTTTTGAGTTTCTTTTAATAAGTTTATATAATTTAAAGTTTCTAAATTATTAAAATTACTTGGTTCAAAATATATAGAAAAATCATATTTGTTTTCTTTGAAAAAAGAGTAATTTTCAAAAAAAATACTGAAATTTTGTTCTAATATATCAACGGATTCAGAAATTATAATAGGTGCATTTTGGTGATTTTTCAATTCACCTGTTGGATTATTTCCACTGAATAAAAACTTTACATTCTTTATTGTACTTTTATACTCATTTAGTAAATAATCATTAATAATATTTAATTTTTCATATTCATTAGGTTTTATATGAACTAATTTATTGTCATTTAAATGATTCCTGATTTCCTGTTTTAAATTTAACTTCCTAAATAATTCTTCTCTTCTTTTAAAATTATTGTTATTTGATTCAAATCAACTTTTAGTTGTTTTTAAATCTATATAACATTCATCTATAATAATTCTATAAGCATATAAAATCAAGGTTTCTTTATGAAAAATGATTATTATTTTTCCTCTAAATTTTGATGAATTAGTGTTTTTATTTCAATTTGAAGTTTCAATATTAAATTCAAATTTCTTTAAATCAATATAGTTTATTTGATACATTTTATAATGCTTTAGAATAATGATTCTAATACTTCAACTGAAATAGAATTACCACAAGTAAAAATCATTTTACTTTTATTTATTAAACCTGAATTTATAACTTTATTAGCATCTTTCTTTGAAAAACCCATATATAAATAAGATTCAAGTGGAGTAATCTCTTTAACTTTATCCACTGAACCGAAATAAAATTTTATTCTTGAATTAGCTCCAGAAACAGTTAAAGTAGGCCCAAATCCGAAAGGTTTATATAAATAGTTTTCAGAATTAAATTTAGTATATTCTAAGATAAGACTTTTAGTTATATTATTTTTAGTTACTTTAAATTCTGTTATTTGTTTATCTTTTAATTTATCTAGAAAAATATCATCTTCATTGAGTTTTATTATATTTTCTAATGTTTTGTTATGAGAAAAAGGAATTGGTCAATTAAATTTTCTTAATTGTTTATTTTTTAAAATAGAAACCATAAATAAACGTTCTCTATTTTGACAAGAACCAAAATCTGAAGAATTTAAAATTTTATATTCAGATACATAACCTAATGATTCCAAAAATAAAATTCATTCATTTAATGAAGTAGTAAATTTTTTAGATCCTAATGCTTTTACATTTTCTAATAATAAAACAGCAGGTAAATTATCTTTATTTATTTCTAAAATTCTTTTAACTTGTAATAATAGTCTAGATCTTGTTTGCTCATTGATTCCTTTTTGTTTTCCTTGTTGGGATATATCTTGTCAAGGAAATGAATAAGTAAATATATCAATATTTGATGGTAGCAAATTAACATCATTTATATCAAGGTAGCAATTTAAGTGCTCTCTCTCATATATTTTTCTTAATAAACTTTTTTAGATATGGATAAATACTTCTCAATCTCTCTGCAGTTAGTTTACTAAAATAATTAGGTGAAACTATATTTTTAGAATCAGAACTAATTTTTAAACTAGATAAAGATTTTTTTATATCCTCTATGTTTGTTTTTTTATCTTGTTTTAAGATTTTATTATTTATAATTTCATAAGAAATTATTGCGTCTAAATATCATTCTACAAATCCTAAACTTTCAACTTTCAAATTAAATTTGTTTGAAATATTCTTTAATGCTTTGATTTGTGAACCGATTCCTGCAAAAGTTTCAAAAATAGTTATTTTATTCATAATAATATGATATCGTATTTTGTTTTTATATTTTCTGTTTACTAAACAAAATAACAATATTTTTATTTTTACTTTATTATTTTAAAATTAAAGAGTATAATAATAAATATGCCTTAGTGGTGGAATGGCAGACACTGCGGACTCAAAATCCGTCGGAGAAATCCATGCAGGTTCAAGTCCTGTCTAAGGCACCAATTAAATTCACTCCATATGGAGTTTTTTAATTGGTGTTTTGTATATAAAATATGGTAGGTAATTATGGAAAATAAATATAAAGATTTAATAAAAAGATTAGATTGCTATATGTCTATCGAAGCAATTTCTAGATTTGAAGAACCGGTTGTAGATGAATTGAAAAAAAATATAAATTCAAGTAAATTTGAAGTATTTAGAGATAAACTAGGTTCTGTTATTTTTTACAAAAAATCTTCATCTAAAAATGCACCTAAAATTATGATAGCTGCTCATATGGATGAAGTCGGTTATATGGTTAGAATGATTAAAGATAATGGAAACATTATGGTTAGTCCAATTGGTGGTGTGTGAGCAAGTACTGTAATAGGAACTAAAGCAGTTGTTGTATCATCCAAAACAAATAAAAGTTATTATGGTGTTTTTGGTCATACCAGTATTCATATCCAAACTCCAGAAGAAAATAAATCAGCAATGAAAAATGATGATTTATATGTTGATTTAGGTTTTAAATCAAAAGAAGAAGTTCAAAATGCTGGTATTGAAATTGGAGATAAAATTTTTATTTCAGGAGAAACTTTATTATTAGCAAATAATTTAATTGGTGGAAAAGCAATGGATAACAGAGCAGGAGTTACATCACTTGAATTTATTGCAAAAAATATAGAAAACCTAAACCTAGAATGTGATGTATATTTAGTTGGAACAGTTCAAGAAGAAGTTGGAACAAGAGGTGCTAAAACATCTGTTTCACTAATCAAACCAGACATAGCATTTGCTTTAGATACTGGAGCTTCACATGATACAACAGGTGCAAAAGTAGGAACACCAGTTTGTGGAAATGGAGTAAGTATTTTAGTAAAAGATGGTGGTACATTACCAGATCCAAAGCTTATTAATTATTTAATGAAATTATCAAAAGAAAAAAATATACCTGCTTATAAATACATTGCAGGTGGTGGAGGAACAGATGCTGCCGAATTGCAATTTGGTGAAGGTGGTGCATCTGTAGTAACAATTTCTATACCCCAAAGATATCTACATAGTCCACTAGGTGTAGCTTCACTTGTAGATATTCAAGCAGCAATAGATTTATTGACTGAATTTATTAAAAATTATTCTTCAGAAATACATGATAAAGAACTAAGTTATAAATAAAGGATATTATGGAAAAAGAAATATTAACAGAAGAACAAAAACTTATGAAAGAACATAATTTATCACAATTAAGCTATGATGTTCTCAAGAAGTCTGCAACAGAAAGAAGTTTTACTTCAGAACTAAATAATGAATATAGAAAAGGTATTTATGTAGAAAAAATTAGTAAAGAACCGCTTTTTTCTTCTACTACTAAATTTGATTCAGGTTGCGGTTGACCAAGTTTTTCAGAACCGATATTAAAAGAAAGCCTTTTATATTTACAAGATAACTCTCATAATATGGTTAGAACAGAAGTAAGATCTGGAAAAGGTGATAATCACTTAGGACATGTATTTAATGATGGTCCAAAAGAAATGGGTGGTTTGAGATATTGTATAAATGGTGCTGCACTAGATTTTATTCCGTTTGAAGAAATGGATGAAAAAGGATATTCAGAATACAAAAAATTTGTAAAATAGAATAAAGCAAATAAAACACACAAAAGTTTTAATTTCTACATAACTTTTGTGTGTTTTATTAATTTAATTTGTTTCGAACTTTAATTTTCTCAAAGAAATAATAAATCTTTTTTGTAACTATAAGGAGGATGAGGATCATCAAAAATTTTACAATGTAGGTTTCAAAATCTAGTTTATTTTTCTCCTGAGTTTCTGAGTTAATTAAGATAAAAAGACGAATAACCCTATGAAATAGGGAAATTCGTCTTTTTATATATCTAATTTACTATGTATAAAATCTGTGAATTTTTTAATTAATACATAATTCTGAAAATCTTTTTTGTTATTTTCATTTGTTTCAAATAATGTCTCTATTATTTTGTTATCAACCTTTTTAACTATTTTGTTAGCTGTTAATATAGCTTTAATAAAGTTATCAGTTGTTATTTTAAAATCAATAAGTCCTGCATCTTTTTTAAATGACTCATTCAATAAGTGAATTATTGTCTTAATTATTACTAAAGATAAATAACACAAGATAAAGTGACCTTTAATATGAGAATTGGTTCATACATATACAGGTCTTACTTTTAACGCTGTTTTTAATGTTCTAAAATTTTCTTCAATTCTTCATTGGTTTTGGTAAATTTGAACTACTTCTTGTGGTGTTAAATCAGTTCTATTTGTTTCATATACATAAATACCATCGAACTTTTTATCTTCTAAGACTTTTTCACAATTTAGTTCAAAATCACTACGACCTATTTGTTTAAAAAACTTATATTTTTTTGAAGCAAACATTTGTTCACCTCTAACAATTCCGTCTTTATTTTGTCTTTTCTCAAAATTATTTATGAGTATTTTACGATCTTCTCTATCTTTAATTGCTCTTGATTTTGAATAAGTAATAATTCTTCTTCTAGTTTTCCCGTTAAATCTTTTGTTGTTTCATAATGACTTATATTCAATTTCTTTATATCTAAATTCAGAATTACCAACATAACCGTTTTGATCTAAAATATAGTTCTTAAATTCAGCGCTTCCTGACTTTGCTCTATATGAAATAATAAAATTTATACCTAAATCTTCTAAAAAACGAATATTTCTATTTGTGGACATACCTTTATCAGAAATAATGGTTATGTTATTAATTTGATAAGTTTGTTTTAAGTCTAAAATAAAAGGGATAAAAGTATTTGGATCTGCTGTATTTCCTTTGAATAATTTCATATGAATTGGTATTCCATTAATATCAGTTGCCATACCCAAAACAACTTGGTCTTCTTTAAATTTTCCGTCTTTTGAATAACCAGGAAATCTCAATCCATCTCTTTGAAAAGTTTCAAAATAAACAGTTGACGAATCAAAGAAAACAAGTTCAATTTCTCTGTTAGTAATTTTACTTAATTTATTGTTTAAGTTCTTTAAAATACCTTTTTCATTTTCTACTAATACATCTAAAAGAGAATAAAATGCATCTTTTTGTGATTTTATTGTATTAATAAAGTTATCTTTAATTTCAAAATTTCTAATGATACTATTTGAATTAATTATTCTAGAAGCAATGCAATATTCTAAAATTGATTTTAAATCCTTATGCTTGGTTTTTGATATCGATTCAAAGATTTGTAGTTTGTCTATAAATTTATAAATAACTTCTATTCCATAGTTAATTGAATTAACTGTAATTTTTTGATTTTGAATAGAATTTAGTAATTCTTGTTTAACGAAATCTTTTTCCATATCTTCTGTAAGTTCTTTTGCTTTTGTTTTTAAAATAGAAATAACATCAGGATTAATTTGTTCTAATTGTTCTAACCAACCCAAACCAATTTGTTTCTTAGTACCAGCACCATAACCACCAGAAATTCCAGCAAAAATATATATTCCTTTTGCTCTTTTGCTTTTTCCAATTATGTAATTATTCACTTTCATATAATAATTATACATTGTAATCATAGTATTCAAAACAAAAAATAAAAATTTCTATATATGTATACATATATAGATTCTAAAAAAATTAAAAATTTGGTCTTCAACTCAGAAACTCAGGACAGAAGTAAGATCTGGAAAAGGTGATAATCACTTAGGACATGTATTTAATGATGGTCCAAAAGAAATGGGTGGTTTGAGATATTGTATAAATGGTGCTGCACTAGATTTTATTCCGTTTGAAGAAATGGATGAAAAAGGATATTCAGAATACAAAAAATTTGTAAAATAGAATAAAGCAAATAAAACACACAAAAGTTTTAATTTCTACATAACTTTTGTGTGTTTTATTAATTTAATTTGTTTCGAACTTTAATTTTCTCAAAGAAATAATAAATCTTTTTTGTAACTATAAGGAGGATGAGGATCATCAAAAATTTTACAATGTAGGTTTCAAAATCTAGTTTATTTTTCTGAGTTCCCACTTATTTATTTTTAATATGTTATTATTGTTTATAATTGCTAAACTTAAAAAAATGGAAATATAAAATTACTTAAAATTACATATTTAATCCATTTTTAAATCTGATTTTCTTATTCCTTTTTAATTTTCCCATCTTTATTTTATTAAATGAGAGTAATTTTATTAAAAAACAATTATTTTTTATTAAATAACATTATTTTCCGGAATATTTCCATATAAAAAAATTGACAATAAGTCAATTTTTAAAATAATGTCATTTGATCTGTATCTGTTAAGTTATTTAAAATTCCCATTTCTTTTAGTTTATTATATAAAGTTTGATTTATTCCACTTCTTCCTTTAAAATCTTCTTTAGATCTAAAAGGTCTTTCTTGTCTTGCTAAAATTAGTTTTTCTGCAGCAGAAATACCTAAATTTTTAATCGAAGTAAAAGGAGGGATTAAGGAATTATTTTCTTTATCAATGATTCAATCTTTAGCTAATGATTTTTCAAGAGTAATATTTGAAATTTTAAAACCTCTTGCATACAATTCCCTTGCTACTTCTAAACAAGTTATTAAATCTTTTTCATTTGCTTTAGGATTTTTTAATTTATTTAATTCGCTTAGTTTTTGATTTATTTTATGACAATATTTGTCATTTACCATAATCTCTAAATCAAACTCTTCTACTCTTGTACTAAAGAATGTTGCATAATATTCTAAAGGTTTATATAATTTAAATCAAGCAATTCTTCAGGCCATCAAAACATATGCAGTAGCGTGTGCTTTAGGAAACATATATTTAATTAATTTCATACTTTTTATTGTTCATTCTGGGACCTTTTTACTTCTTAAGAATTCTTCTTCTTCTGTAGTTAAACCTTTTCCCTTACGAACTTTTTCCATTATATTAAATGAATATAAAGGATCTACATCTAAATGGATTAAATAATTCATAATATCATCTCTACATGAAATTACTTCATTTAGTTTCATACCATTTTCTTTTATTAGGTCTTGAGCATTCCCTTTTCATACATCAGTTCCATGCGATAAACCTGATAAAGAAATTAAATCTGCAAAACTTTGAGGTTCTGCTTCCTCTAACATTTTTCTAACAAAGGCAGTACCAAATTCCGGTATACCTAATGCACCAGTTTTTTCGTTTCCTATTTGTTCAGGTGATATATTCAGTTCTTTAGTAGAAGAAAATAGTGACATTACTCTAGGGTCTTTTTTTGGTATGTCTTTTTTCACATTTAAACCTGTAAAGTTTTCTAACATTTTAATAGCAGTTGGATCAATATGTCCTAAGATATCAAATTTAATAACATTATCATGAATAGCCCGATAATCAAAGTGAGTAGTCTGTCAATCTAAATCTTTATCGTCTGCAGGAAAGTTAACAGGAGAAAAATCTTCTACAGAAAAATTTTGAGGAATAATAATTATCCCTCCAGGGTGTTGTCCTGTTGTTCTTTTAACATCCTCTAGTTTTGTTGAAAGAAAATCAATAAAATCATTAGAATAATTAAAATTAAACTCTTCGCACATTTTTTTTATATATCCAAAACCAGTTTTACTTTTAACTGTTGATATTGTTCCAGCTCTAAAAGTATGATCACTACCAAAAATTCTTTTAATTTCATCATGAATTATTTTTTGATATTCACCAGAAAAATTTAAATCTATATCAGGGACTTTATCTGCATTAAAACCTAAGAAAGTTTCAAAAGGTATTGAATTACCATCTTTATCCATTATCATATTGCAATTTGGACAACTTTTATCATCTAAATCAAAACCTGATGTTGTTGGAGGATTTTTTACTAATTCAAAAAACTTACAATTACTACAAATATAATGAGGAGGAAGAGGATTTACCTCTGTTATTCCTGCTAATGTTGCTACTAACGAAGAACCTACACTACCTCTACTCCCTACTAAATAACCATTGTCTAGTGATTTTTTTACTAATATATGTGAAATTCAATAAATAACATCAAAATCATATTTTAATATAGGATCTAGTTCTTTTTTTATTCTTTGTTCTATGATTTCAGGTAATTTTTCTCCATATTTTTGAAATGCTGTGTCATAAACTAATTTTTTTAGTTTTGTTTTTGATTGGTCAAAATTAGGAGTATATAACTTTTCTTTAATTACTACTATATCATCCTGAACCATATCAACTATTTTATTTGTATTATTTATAACAATATCTTGTATTAATTTATCGTTTTCTATATATTCAAAACCTTCTAGCATTTCTTGAGTATTTAAATAATATAAATCAGGTATAACTGTTAAATCAAGTTTTTTAACTTTATCTTTTTCTGTTTCATCTTCATTATTTTGTTTTTCTGCTTCAGAGTTTTTTGTTCTTAATAAAAAATGTCTACTTCCACCTAATCCTTTTGTATAAACTAATGATTTATAAAAAATTTGGTCTTCTTTATTTTTATATCTTGCATCTGAAATACCAATAACTATTTTGTTATTTTTAATAGATAAATCAATTAGTTCTTTAATTAATTTTTGAACTTGTTCTTTTGTAAATTCACTTTTAGTGTAATAATGTTTTAATGCATCTATATGTGGAATTTCAACGTAATCACATTTTTCAAGTGCTTGTTGTATTCCTAAATCAGATGAATAAAACAATGCATCTAGTAAATTTCCTTTTAATCCGCTAGAACCTATTAAAATATTATTAGTTTTCTTGATATCTTCATAAAAAAGTTTAGGACTACCGAACATTCTTTTTGTTAGTGTTAGAGAAACTAATTCAAATAATTCCTTCAATCCATTTTGATTTAGAGCTATTATTGAATATTGATTATTGATCGATCTAACTCTTTTATAAAATAATTCTGGATTAGGTAAGAAATTATATAATTCATCAAAATTTTGTATACCAGCATTATTAAACATAATAATGGATTTATGAAATGCTTTTGATAAAACTTCAGCATCATAATCTGCACGGTGAGCTACATCAGAATCATATGAAACATCTAAATATTTACAAAAATCACCTAGTGAGTGTTTATTTTTTTCTGAAAATAAAATTCTAGAAATCATTAGTGAATCTAAAAAAACAGTTTTAGGTAATTTCATATTATTTTCTATAAATTTTTGGGTAATGAAATGCATATCAAAATTAGCATTATGAGCTACTGCAATTTTATTATTTAAAATATCATATATCTTGTTTAAACCATCTATTAGTTCCAAACCATCTTTATCAAGCATATCTTGTGTTATATTTGTAAGTTTTTGAGTGAACTCAGATAGTTTTTCTTTAGATTTAATAAAAAATTGATAAGAATTAATTTTTTGGCCTTTACTAATCACTGTCGCTCCAAATTCAATTATTTCTCCTAACTTGGGTGAAAGCGAAGTTGTTTCAATGTCAAATACAACATATTCTGAGTCAAATAGATTTTTTGATTTATCAAAATCTTTATTAAGTATAATGCGATTATTTTGATGAATAAAATCAAAAACAGAACCATAAATTGGTTTGATGTTATGTTTTTTTGCTAAACTATAAAACTCTGGAAAAGATTGCACACTATTACTATCTAAAATACCTACTGCTTTATGTCCAAAATCCTTTGCAGTTTTAATAATATCTGCAACATTAAAAATACTATCTAAAGCATTCATTTTTGACTTTACATTTAATTCAATTCTTTTTAAGTCATTTTCGTCCGTTCTTTTTACAATAGGATTTTCTAATTTTTGAATTGAATCTATAGTTAGTGAACCTTTTATTTCACCATTAAACGAAGTAAATCTTAACCTACCAGATACATTTATATAATCATCAATTTCTAAATTTTCCTTAAGTGGTTCATCTTTATTTAAATATAAAACAGTTTGTATTGCTTCTTTTAAGTCTGTAATACCAAATCTATAAATTATAGTATTGTTATTTGTGTTTTCTGATATTTCTTTTTTATAAATATATCCATCAAAAGAAATATAGTGATATTCTTGATTTTTATTTAAATTATTAATTTGGTACAAATTGATTTTAGAATAAGTTTTACTTTTTGATTTAAAGTTTTTAGGTTGTGGAATTTCTATTTTTTCTTCTTTGTTTTTTAATTCTTGATAAATTTTATTTCAATTTTCTTCTTGTATCGGAACTCTTCTTTGTTCTTGATACTCTGAAAGTAATTTAAATCTTAAAAAACCCATTTTATGCATATTTCTAGTAATAACTTCTGTTGCTTCTAAGATTTCATCTTGCAAATTTAAATCGCTATAAGTAATAAATCACTCTTGAGTTTCGTGTTTTGCATATAAATTTAATGGATTTTTATTCAAAAAATCAAATAAATTAATTCACTTATTTGATTCTTCTTTTTTAATCCTAATAATGTTTAATATATAATCTTTAAACATCGGTAAATCAATTACATAGTCTTTTACTTGGAAATAAACTCTATAATTCTTCTTAAATTTTATTGCTTTTTTTAAACTGTTAAAATCTTTAAATAAAGGTGCAGTTTGAATGCATACTTCAACTTCTATTATTTTATCTGAATCATTATTTTTAATTTCTTTCATATAAACAATATAAGCATCATGAAATGCATCCATATTCCCTATGTTTAATTCATATGCGAAGTTTGCAAAACTCTTATCTTTATAATAACTCATAAAACCTCTTTTATATTATTAAAGAAATAAAAGTTCAAGCAAAAAAGACAAATGATATGCTATCTACTCTATCTATTATTCCTCCATGACCTCTTAAAATATTTGAATAATCTTTAATTTCTAGTTTTCTCTTAATAAAAGAAAAATATAAATCACCTGTTATGGATAAAAGTGGGGCAATGCTTAATAATAAAATCAATCCAAATGAATGACCCGTAAAATTATTTATAATGCTTCCTATATCATGTGTAATACTGTAATTCTGACCTATTCCGTAATATACATAAATGAATAATAAAGAAACAATCAAAGAAGATAAATAACCAACAAATGCACCTTCCCATGTTTTGTTAGGACTTATCATAGGAGCCATTTTTTTTGTAAAGAATTTGTTTCCAAAAAACATTCCTCCAAAATAACCGCCAATATCACTACTTGAAGCTATTAAAATAAATAGAACTATATATTCTATACCTGAATCAATTGTATTTAAATAAACAAAAGCTTTAATGAATGTTGATAAAATAAGTAAACTGATAAAATATGTAAAAGTCCTTAACAATAATTGTAATCAATCAACATTTTTTATGATATAAACTCTAAATAACATACAAATGATTGAATTTAAAAATAAAGTTAAGAAAAACTCTCAATCTTTTCAAAATATATTAGTTATATGATTATTTATTCCGTTTTCTTGTATCAAAAGAACACTAAATAAGAATCTTTGATTAACAAAAAATAAACATAATAAAAAATAGCTTTGCAATACAGAAAAAAATTTATTTTTTAAATAAGCCTTTGATATTTCAAAAAATATTCAAAAACTAAATAATAAAATAATAATTATTGATAAAGACCTTGCAATTCAAAACAATGAAATATTTGTTTTTAGCAATTCAAAACTTCAATAAAAAGAAAATCTAAGTAATACAACTGAACAAATTAAAAAAACAACAATAATTATTGCAGGTATAATTCTTTGATTCCATATATTTTTTTTAATATTAATTGAATTCATATTTTTATATTATACAATTTATTTATTGAATTATAATAATCAAAGCAAGGAGTTATATGAAAAGAATTAAAATAGGTTTTACTAACGAATCTTATAAAGATACTAATAAATTCATTCAGTACAAAAAAACTAATAAATTTAATCATAAATTAGATTATGAAATTCTAAGCGAATTAGATTTTGTTCCTAAACTGATTGAAAATTCAGAAACTTTATCTAAATGAGAATTTATTGAAAGTCAGGAATTAAAATTCAATGAAGATGAATTATTTCAAATAGCTGACAATTTTAAAAAATTGCATGATAGTAATTTAGTTTTTCCTAAGACTAATCATTCAGCAAGGGTAAAAGAATATAGAAAAATATTAAAAGAAAAAAACATTAATATTCCTGTTTTGAATCAATATTATAAGAGAATTAATCTGATTTTATCTAAAAGTCAAAACAACAGACCTTTACATAATGATTTATATACAGCAAATATTTTAAAAGATAAAAATAACAAAATATATTTTGTTGATTGAGAATATGCATCAATGGGTGATAAACACTTTGATTTAGCATACTTTATAACAGGTTCTTTTTTATCACAAGAACAAGAAAATATCTTTTTGAATAGATATGAAACATACTGAGAAGAATATTTAATTCAACAAAAAATTCTTGTTTATTATTTAATTATTTTATGAATAAATGCTCAAGAAGTAAAGCCTTTTGATGATGCTCCTTCTATTAAAAAATTAATAGAAACAGTTGAATTCTACGATTATAAAAAACAAAATAATTTATTTAAAAGATAATTGATATGTTAAAATAAAATTATGAACTATGTTGTATCAAACTTATTAACTGTATTCATGGAGAATAATTCATCAAGCACTCAGAGTCAAAATCAACCAAAGTGAGTATATTTAGTAGTAGGGATTTTATTAATAGTTGCATCATTAATTTTGTTATATTTCTATAAACTATCATTACAAAAAATGAGAAATTATAAAGAAAAACAACTAGAAGAATTCAAAAAAGACAATCCAAGATTAAAAGGTATCACTTATGAAAATTCAGGTTTATATTTACCAGGATGAGAAAGAATGAAGTACAATATACCATTATTTTTAAGTGTCTTGTTTATAAGTATTGCTATTTTAATGTTTATTTATTCTGCGAACTAAAAATATTATATTAACTAAACCTATAAAAAATATTCGGAGTATCCGAATATTTTTTATAGGTTTATAATTTAGATATATTTTTATTTATTTATAACCAAATTTAGATAATAACTCTACATTATCATTTCACTTTTTAGCGACTTTCACTTTTAATGATAAATTAATTGGGGTTCCAAACTGTTGCATTATTTTAAGTCTAGCGTTAGTGCCTATTTTTTTAATTTTTTCTGCTTTTTTACCTATAACCATACCTTTTTGAGAATCTTTTTTCACATATATAATGGCATCAATAAAAATACGTTCAGGATCTGCTTCGTTAAATTCTGTTATTTCTATCGCTATTGAGTGAGGTAATTCATCATATAACAAATTAATTGCTGATTCTCTAATGATTTCTTTAGCAATAAATCTAATTGATTTATCAGTTAAATATTCAGGATCATATTGTAATTGACCTTCATAAGAAAATTCTTTAATTAAGTTTATAAGATTTTCTATTGAATTTAGATTCTTTATATCAGTTGAAATTATATGCTTAAAATTATATGAAGTTAGTTCGTTTATTTTTTGAGATACTAATTCAGGTTTGCCTTTTGCTTTATCTATCTTTGAAATAACTGCTATTTTGTTTTCTATTTTAGATATTTTATCTAAAATCATTTTATCCCCTGGTCCAATTTTTTCATCAATTGGAGTTAGAAATAATAAAACATCTATATCTTTAATAGAATCATAAGCATTTTTGTTTAAGGTTTCCCCTAATTGGTTTTCTGGTTTGTGAATTCCTGGTGTATCAGTGAAAATAATTTGATGAGTATCATCAGTATAAATTCCAGTTATTTGATCTCTGGTAGTTTGTGCTATGTCTGTAACAATTGCTACATTGTATCCAATTATTGAATTAAGTAAACTACTTTTTCCTACATTAGGTCTACCTAACATACTAGCAAAACATATTTTCATTATTTAATGTTATGTGAGTGAATAGGAAAAGGTACCATTTCAACTACCTTATTAATTCTTACCTTTTTTCCATCATTTGAATATTGATATATTAAAGCATCATCAGGCATAAATTCAGTCATTACTTGTCTACAACCTGCACAAGGACTAATAATATCTTCTGATGATGAAATAATATGGATTTCTTTAAAAGTACCTACTTTTGCTCCGTGAGCAACTGAACCAAATAAAGCACTTCTTTCAGCACATAATCCTGATGGATATGCAGCATTTTCTACATTAACTCCAATGAATTCTTTGTCATTTTCATCAATTGCAATTGCTGCTACTTTGAATTTAGAATAAGGACAATATGAATATCTTAATAAGTCTCTTAATTTTTGAATATCTATTTGCATTTATTCTCCTCTAGTGATTTTCAATGGATTGAATATAGCATCAACTATGTTATCCATTTCTTTTTTTTCTTGTTCTATTTCATGATCATAACCTTGCAAGTGAACTAAACCATGTGTAAATAAATAACAAAACTCTCTTTTTATTGAATGATTAAATTCTTTTGCTTGCTTTTTTATTTTATCCCAACAAATAACTAATTCACCAAGAAAATAAATTGGAAGTTCATCATATAAAGATTTATCACCAAAATCAAATGACAAAATATCAGTTACATAATCTTTGTTTCTATACTCTTTATTTAGTTCTTTTATTTTGTTTTTTGAGACAAAAGTAACATCTAAGATAATTTTTTTGTTTTTAGAAATTTTAAAAAAACGAGCAAAATTTTGTAATATTTGTTTCATTTCATCAAGAAAAATTATTGTACTTTTTAGGTTATTTGAAATATTTATTTCTACATCATAATCGAACATAATTAAATTATATTAAATTAATTTTAATTAATAATTAACTATTTAAATTGAAATATTTTATTTATAAAATCAAAAATTACTTCATATATCTTCTTTGTACTTATGATTAATTTAGAAGTATATATTTCTCAATTATTTTCTTTGAATAAATTAAGTAATTCTTTACTTTTAATTAATATGTTTCCATCACTATCTACATCAACTATTTCAATGTTATAAAATAAAATATCATTATTAAAAAGTATTTTAATTTCATGTTTATTTAAATTTAATTCTTTAAAAAGTATATTTTTTAAATATAAATTATTATTATCTATTTTTATTATTATATCTTTTTGGTAACTATAATTAATAGTTAATATTAAATAAGTGAATAATAATAGTAATAAAACAAGTAAAACTAGAATAATATATTCTAGTATATGTATTTTATAATGCTTCAATATTTATAACTTTTGAGTTTTTAAAAATATACTTTTGATTATGACTTATTTCCAGGACTAATTTATCTTTTAAAATGTTTTGAAAAATCGAAATTAATTTATTATATATATTAATTGATAATGACTCAAATGCTTCATCAAAAACAATGAAGTCATAATCTAATAGCAATATTCTTAAAAGTTTAATAAATTGTAATTGACCAGAAGAAAGTTGATTAATTTTTATTTCGTTTAAATTATTTAAATTCAGTTCCTTCATTATTTCTATTAAACCAAACTTATTTAGTGTATTTTTAAAATTTAGCTTATCTTGTATCATTAAATATTCTAAACAAGTCATATTTAAATTTTCTTTTTTATCTCCAATATAGTATATTCTGTCTTTAATTTGATTTTGATTAAATATTTTTACAACTTTGTCATTGATTAGAATTTCTCCAAAATCATTTAAGTATTTCCCTGTTAATAAATTACATAATGTTGTTTTACCTGACCCGTTTTTCCCTGTTAATATAATCTTATCTTCTAAAATCAATCTCGGTATATTTATCACTTTGAAATTTTGATTTTCACTATACGAAAAGGAAACATAGGATAATTGAATTTTTTTAATTTCTTCATTTCAATTTATAATTTCTTCTGATTTTCTTTGTGATTTAAATAAATTTAAAAGTTCTAGATTAACAACATAATCTTTATGTTCTTTTATCATTTCTGGAACAGATTTTAATGGTTTTAAAAATAAATTAGATGCTGTTATGAAAAATAATAAATCATATACATTTAATGATTTATTTCAAACTAATATTGCACCATATACAAGTATTAAAAAAGGAAATATAAAATCTAAAAAAGATTCAAATTCATTAAATAAAGATAAATTCACGTTAAAAACCGAAGATTCTTGAATTAATTTATTTTGATTAGCAATAATATCCATCTTTTTTTTATTCATAAATGAATTTTCATAATTAGATTTAAGTATATTTATTCAATCACTTAAATTAGAATCATAATTCATTGATATATTAAATAAATTATTTTTATTCTTCTTATATCATATTAAAAAAATCAAACTAAACAATGATGCAATAAAGGAAAAAATCAGAACAACAAAAATTAATTTTTTATTTATAAAAAAAATAACAAAAAAAGAAATTACTAGGGAAAACATATTTATAAATGTTTTTGCTATAAGTGTGTTTTGGTAATTAATAATTTGGTAAATACTATTTATCCTATTCTTAATCTCTATATCAGATAAATTATTAATAATTTTAATGTTTTCATTAGCTCAACTAATTAATATTGAATTCGTTTTATTAATGTAAGAATTTAATAATTTGTTTTCAAAAATCCTAATTATAAATACTTGTATTAATAAAGAAATTATAAATATTGTTAAAAAGAATGTTGAAATAATAAATAATTCATTTTTAAGTCTTTCTGGGATAAGTATCTGTAAAACATATTTTGAAAACAAAGCAGGAATAAAAGAAGTAATAAATTGTAACAAATATAAAAATGCTAATTTAAGCGAAATAACAAATTTATGCTTACTAAAAACTATTGTATTATCTTGGTTTACTTTGTATTCAACCTTAATTTTGTTAAATTTTAATATTAAGTTGTCAAAATTTTCTAAAAATTTTTCTGTTTTTGTTTTTAACTCAGTTCCGAATTCGGGATCAAAATAATAAACATTATTATCTTTTATTTTATCTATTAATACCATATGTTTTAAATTATTTCTATTTATAATTACTGCTAAAGGAAATTCATCATTATTAATTTTGAGAAATTCTTCATTAGAACAATTAAAAGTTTGAGTATTGAAGTTATTTTCTTTATATAATTTAGTTAATTTAAATAAACTAATCCCTCCTTTTTCATATTCAACATTTCTTTTTAGTTTATTTATATCAATATCTTTATTAAAATACTTATATAAAAAGAATTTAAATACATATAAACCGCAGTCTCTTTTGTCTTTTTGCTGAAACATAATATTTATATATTTCTATTTTTAAAAATAACTATTAATAAACTAAATATTAAAATTTACATAAAATAAATAGTTAAAAATCTTTTTATGCTATAATTTTTTAACCATATGCAAAAGCATTATGGATAAAGCATAAAGAGTATGGTAGTTTGACAACGATAACCATAGCCAACCGGTTATAAAATACGGTGGATAGTCAGGAGCATTTGCTTAACATGCTATTATCTTCTTTATGCCTCTATTAGTAAATTGAGAGGATATTTATGAAAAAATTATTTACAAGCGAATCAGTTGGAAGAGGTCACCCAGATAAATTGTGTGATCAAATTTCAGATGCCATTTTGGACGCTTTTTTAATGTTAGATCCACAATCAAAAGTAGCTATTGAAACAATGGCATCTGGTCATAATATTTTTATTGCAGGAGAGGTTAAATCTAATGCAGACATAGATGTTATAGAAATTGCTAAAAACATTCTAAAGGATTTAGGTTATTATACAACTCAAACAAGTTTTCACACTGATATCAGACACCAAAGTCCTGATATAGCAAAAGGAGTTGAATTAGGTGATGATATTGGTGCAGGAGACCAAGGATTAATGTTTGGTTTTGCAACTAATGAAACCCCTGAATTTATGCCTTTAGGAATTACAATAGCTCATGAATTATTAAGAGTAGCCGAAGATCTAAGAGTTAAAGATTTGTTTAAATGAGCAAAAGCAGATATGAAATCTCAAGTAACTTTAGATTATACTGATCCTAATCAAACAAAAGTTGACACAGTGCTTTTAAGTATTCAACATTCTCCTAAATATGATGAAGTTGAATTTAAAAACTACATAAAAGAAAATATTATTTTTCCTGTATTATCTAAATTTAATTTATCTAAACCAAATCAAATTCTTATAAATCCTACTGGTTTATTTACTATAGGTGGACCTATTGGTGATACAGGTTTAACAGGTCGAAAAATAATAGTAGATACTTATGGTGGATATTCAAGACATGGTGGTGGAGCATTTTCCGGGAAAGATGCTACTAAAGTAGATAGATCTGCTGCATACGCAGCAAGATGAGTAGCTAAAAATGTTGTTGCAGCAGATTTAGCAAGTAAAGTAGAAATTCAAATTGCTTATTCAATAGGAATAGCAAAACCTGTTTCAATAATGGTTGAAACCTTTGGAACTGAAACAGTTGAAAAAGAAAAAATCGAACAAGCAATTTTAAAAACCTTTGATTTAACACCTAAAGGAATTATTGAAGCACTAGGATTAAGACGTCCTATATTTTCTAAAACAGCATATTTTGGTCATTTTGGTAGAACTGATATTTCTTTACCTTGAGAAGAAACTAATAAAGTAAAAGAACTAAAACGAAATATATAAAATTAAACTTTCAGTGTTTTATACTAATACCTGTTTTTGATAAAAAACTGGTATTTTTTAAAATTTAATTATTTCTTAGTTTTTTGGATTATTTTAGTATAGTTATTATACTAATCAAAAAGGGATAAAATGATTGAAAAATTTAAAAAAGTTTTAATTCCTGATGGAGCAAAAATTAGTAAAAGAAAGAATGCTTGATATGTTCAATTTGTAGTTAAAAGAGAATATATAAAAAGTAAAAAATACTACAAAGAAACTAAGGCTGCAGTTGGTAAAAAAGTTTCAATGGATGACAATGAAACATATATGTTTCCAAACTTAAATTACTTTATTTATTTTAAAGAAGGCAAGGTTGAAGAAATAGTATACACAAGAATTTAGTAATTCTGTGTCTTTTGGTTTACATTCTACTTCTGAATTAATTTTAGAAAAAATTAGAATAAACAAAATTTTAAAAGATGTTTTTGGCAACAAATCAGAATTAATTAAAGTATTAGTTAATTATTATTTAAGTGATGCAAATAACACCATACAAGGTTTTAAATATTGATTATTAAAGAATTATGCAGGCTTAGAAAAAATCTATTCAGAATCTTATATTTCTAATCTTTTAAACAGACAATTAACCTCTGAAAAAATATATAAATTTCAATCAGAATGATATAAAACTTATAAAAAATTAAATGGTGAAAATATCAAAGAATGTTATATAAATGTTGATTCTACAAATATCAGTTCTACATCACAAAATATCGAAAAAGCAAAATATGGTTATTAAAAAAATAAAAACAATAAACCTATTATAAATATTGGTTTAATTACAAATCAAAATAATGGATTCCCACTTTATTATGATATTTATTCTGGTTTTATAACAGATATGGATAAATGTGAAATTTTAGTTGAAAAAGCAAAACAATTAGGTATTAAAGAATAAACATTAGTAATGGATAGAGGTTATTTTTCATCCAAAAACATCTCTTTTTTAGAACAAAAAAACTTTAAATTCATTATGATGGCAAAGTTATGAAATAAGAATTTACAAAAACTTTTAGATGCAAACAAAGACATTTTAAAACATAATATTAATATGTTCATAGATGATAATGAAACATTTGTAACTATAATTAAAGACAAAATGTTTACTGATAATCAAAAGAATTTAATATAGTATTAATACACAATCCTATAAAAGAAACTGAGAGAGTTTCTTATTATACAAAGTACTTTACTAAAATGGTTAATCAAGTTAAACAATTAAAGAAAATTAAACCTCATATTATTGAAAGTTATGAGGATTATTTAGATATTGAACTAGATGAATCGGGAGAATTAATTAGTGTAAAACCAAATAATGAATTATTTCAGAAGCACATTCAAAATTATGGTTTTTATGCAATCATTTCAAACATAAATAAAGATGCAAAGGAAATAATTAATGCATATAGAAAAAGAGATAGTATAGAAAAAATGTTTAAATGAATAAAAACTCAAACTAACTTTAATAAGAACTATTCATATAATGATGGTGTATTAGAAAGTAAAACATTTATAACTTTTATTTCAAGCATTATTAAAAGTTTTATAACCTTCCATTGTTTGAAATTAATGAAAAAATCTGATTTAACTTTTAATTCTATTTTAGGAGAATTATCAAAAATAGAAGTTACTAACATCAAAGGAAAATATGTAAGAAAAAATTCATTAACAGCAAAACAAAAAGAAATACTTAATTGCTTAAATGTCTCGGGTAAAGAACTATATAAATCTATCATTTCTATTAACGAAAAAAGTCTTAATTTTGTTTTAGTATAAAAATTACTGAAAGTTTAAATTATAAACAAAAAAATAAGGATTATAAAAATATAGAGATAATTTTGAAGAATTAGTTTTTTGATTGTGTTATTTCATATTAAATTTATGAAGAGTTATTGGAATTAAAAATAATGAAGAATGAGAATTGTCTAATAAGTTTTATGAGCAAAAAACATAAATGATCTATTGAAAATTATTTCTAAATATGATAAAAATTATAATATAAATGATAAAAATACTTTTTTTTAAAATAGTTAACCAAGTAGTTATAAAAATGATTTCTAATATAAAGTAATTTAAAAACTGTACTGAAAATTACTCAATAGGTTTTTTATATTTTCTTAAATTTAAAATTATTGTATTAAAAGTTATAAAGAAACAACAAGTAACATTACAAGAAAGGAAGCGTATATTCTATGAACAAAAATATTTTTCAAACAACCAAAGAAATATTAATGAATAATCCAAAATATATATCAGAAGACAACGAACTCTTAAAAGCAAAAGTTTATAGTGATGTTATGACTATGAATAAAGATTTATTATCTTTATTACTAAGTAATAACGATATCAAACAAAGATTTTTTATTGAAATTAATGGAACATTAATATTTGACAAACAAAAATTTGCTTGATTTATCGATTCTAAGGAGTTTTTACCTGATTCATACACAAGATATACAAACAAAATCGGATTAACTCATAATGGTGAGTTTTTATCTAAAACAAACGATGTTCTTTTAGATTTTCCTTATAAAGATTGTGTGCTTGAAGGTGGACAAAATAAAGATGATCAAAAAAGAGATGAAATCTTTTATAATGAAATAATAGCTTCTGATGAAATTAATCAAATGCTTGCGCCAAAAGTTTTAAGTAATGCTAAAAGATATACAAAAGATGGTGTTCAAGAAAATATCACGTTTGACGAAAATGATAATTTAATTATTAAAGGAAATAATTTAATTGCACTTGCTTCTCTTTTAAAAAGATACGAAGGTAAAGTAAAATGTATTTACATTGATCCACCATATAACACAGGAAATGATAGTTTTAATTACAATGATTCATTTAACCATTCAACCTGACTTGTATTTATGAAAAATAGATTAGAGTTAGCAAGAAGATTATTAAGTGAAGATGGTGTTATTTTTGTACAATGCGATGATAACGAACAAGCTTATTTAAAAGTATTGATGGATGATATTTTTGGAAGACAAAACACGGAAACTCTTATTTGAAATAAGGAAGCTGAAAATAAATCTGGAACATTAAAACAAGTTAAAAGATTTAGATCGATTCATGAATTTATAAATATCTCTTACAAGAATATAAATAATATTTCATTTAACAAAATATCAGAACCAATTAAAGGTCGTGAAAAAGAATTGAATACCGCTAATTTAGCTGTAAATGAAGATAATTATTCTGCTGATCATCCAAATAATTTTGAAATAGTATCTCCTTCTGGTATAAAGTGATTTAAACACTGAAAATTTGATATTAACCAGATAAATGATTTCATTAAACAAGACTTATTATATTTTGGTAAAGATGGAACAAAGCAACCAAGATTAATTATCCCTATGGATCACAGAAGAAAAGTTTATTTAGAATCAATATTAAATAATGGTTCAACAACAATGGGGAGAAATGAAATCGAACAATTATTTTCTTCAAAAATTTTTTCATATCCTAAACCAGAAATTTTAATTAATAAAATTATTGATGCAAGCACTCAACTTGGAGATTTAATACTTGACTTCTTCCTTGGCTCAGGAACAACAGCAGCAGTAGCACACAAAATGAATCGTAGATACATAGGTATTGAACAAATGGATTACATAAATGATATAACAGTTGAACGTCTAAAAAAAGTTATTGATGGAGAACAAGGTGGAATTTCAAAATCAGTTAATTGAAATGGGGGGGGGTCATTTGTATACTGTGAGTTACTTGAAAATACAAATTCTTTAATTTCACAAATCCAAGATGCAAGTGATGAAAACATTACAATCATTAAAAACCTAATTTATTCTGATAACAGAATTGTTCCATATTTAACAACAAAAGAATTACAAGGTGTTGATAAAGATTTTGAATCATTATCATTAAAAGATAAAAAACAAGCACTTATTAAATTAATAGATAAAAACAAGTTATATGTGAATTATTCTGATATTGATGATTCTTCATTTAATATAAATGACTCAGATAAGAAGTTTAGTAAATCATTTTATAAGGAAACATAATATGAATAATAATCAATTTTTATATGAAAAATACAAATATTAAATGAGGCCGGTTTAGTTTCTGAACTTCCTAAAATAATTGAAAGTGGCTTATCAAAAAAAATTAAATTAAGACCTTATCAAATAGATGCATATGAAAGTTTTGTATCATATTTTGAAAATGAAAAATTACGCAAAAATAAACAAATTAATAATTTGTTTCATATGGCAACTGGTTCAGGGAAAACAGTTATAATGGCTGGTTTAATTTTGTATTTATATACAAAAGGTTATAGAAAATTCTTATTTTTTGTAAACCAAACAAATGTTTTGGAAAAAACAATTGATAACTTTATTAATAGCTTATTAAATAAATATTTATTTGATAATGATATTGAATATTTAGACAACAAAATTAAAATTAAAAAAGTTGACAATTTTAGTAATAACACACTAGACAATGATATTGAAATTGTTTTTACTACTACACAAAAACTGCACTTAGATTTATTCTTTTCAAAAGAAAACGCAATTACTTATGATGATTTTGAAAATAATAAAGTTGTCTTTATCTCAGATGAAAGTCATCACATCAATTCATTAACTAAAAAACCAACTAAGGATGAACAAGAAGAGAAAAATAGTTGAGAATATTCAGTAATGAATGCTTTTAATAGAAATAAAGATAATGTAATGCTTGAATTCACTGCAACTTGTGATTTAAAAGATACAAATGTTTTAAATAAATATAAAGACAAAATTATTTTTAATTATCCTTTAGTATCATTTAGACAAAGTGGATACACGAAAGATTTTCAAAATTTAGCAACAGATACTGATTTGTGAACCAGAACTTTAATTGCACTCGTAATAAGTGAATACAGAAAATTTTTATTTACTGATTTAAAATTAAATATTAAACCGGTTTTAATGTTAAAATCACAAAAAATCACTGAATCAAGAGCTTTTTATGATGAATTCTTTAAAAACATAAAAGAAATTACAACACAAAACTTATTTTCATTAATTCATGCTGAAATTCCTGTTTTAACCAAAGCATTACAATACTTTAAAGAAAAAGATAATTCCCTAGAATTATTAGTAAATTCAATTCAAAATTCATTTACTAAAGAAACATCTATCATTATGAATGATTCTGAAGACAATAACAAAACTAATCAATTATTAGTAAATTCACTTGAAGATACTAATAATCCAATTAGGTTAATTTTTGCTGTTGATATGTTAAACGAAGGTTGAGATGTATTAAACTTGTTTGATATAGTTCGTTTATATGATACAAGACAAGGATCGGGAAAACCAGGAAAAGTTGGTACATACACAATCAAAGAAGCACAATTAATTGGAAGAGGAGCAAGATACTGCCCATTTATAGATGAAGATGAAGAACTAAAGTTTGTTCGTAAATATGATAATGATTTAACAAATGATAAAAGAATTTTAGAAACAATGTTTTTTCATAGTAAAAATGATTCAAAATATATTTTTGAACTAAGACAAGCATTAATTGAAACAGGATTACAATCACCAGATCCAATTAAAATTGAATATAAATTAAAACAAGAGTTTAAAGAATCTGATTTTTTTGAAAATGCTTGAATCTTTTCGAATAAAAAAGAAATAAAAAGCAGAAAAGAAGTTAAAAGTATTGATTCATCTTTAAAAAACAATACATACTATTATAAGTCTTATATTGGTAAGGGTAATGTTTTACATTTATTTAATGAGCCAAATAATAATGATATTATCACTAATAAAAAAATGAATATTACATTACTTAAAATTAAAGAAATTAATTTAAATATTTTATTAGGTGCTTCAGAATTTTTTAATGAATTTAGATTTGATTTTTTAAAAGCAAAATATCCTACACTAAAATCAAAACAAGAGTTTTTTACAAGCGATGATTTTTTAGGTAATATTAAAATTGAAATCTCTTATCTTGATGATCATTTAAGTGGAAGGGAAATTTTTAGAGCACTCAAAAAAGTTTTAAGTGAAATATCTACAAAAATATCATTAATCAAACCAGAATACAAAGGCTCTAAAACCTTTGAAGCAAAACCGCTTAAAAACATGATTAAAGATAAAACAGTTTATCTAGAAAAAGTTGACAACAACGGTGGTAAGGGTGCTTCGCAAAACGAATCACACAATCAAGAATATCAAATTGACTTAAATAATGAACAATGATATGTTTTTAATGATAACTATGGTACTTCTGAAGAAAAACTTTTTATTAAATATTTCAAAACACAAATTGAACAAAAATTAAAAGCAAAAGATTTAGAATATTACTTAATTAGAAATGAAAGATTTCCTGAATTAGCAATTTATTCTTTTGATTCAGGTGAGTGTTTCGAACCAGATTTTGTACTATTTTCTAGAAAAAAAATCAACAATTACAATATCACATATCAAACATTTATCGAACCTAAAGGAACGCATTTATTAGAAGAAGATAAATGAAAAGAAGAATTTTTAAATCAAATTAGTAATACCTCACAAATTAATAATTTATTTTTTAAAAATTATAAAATTATTGGTTTGCCATTTTTTAACTCAACAACAAAAGTTGAAGAATTTAATCAAATGGTTGAAAAATTTATAAACCAAATTTAGTGAAATAAATTAAATATATAAAAGTAGCAAATAGGGAACTGTATTATATTTTGTGTAAATTCTCTTTAACTTACTTTTTAAAGTAAGAGAAAAGTGATAGCAAAACACAAATCTGGTTCTATTATAACAGAAAAAACCAAACAAAATGTCAAAAAGACGGAATGTCATTTCCGCTTTTTGACATTTTGTTTGGTTTTTGTTTTTTTAACCCTTCCGTCCCTTGATTGCAATCAAGGGATACCTTACTTTTTTAAAAAAAGTAAGACAAAAAACTTTAATTTTAAAAATAATTTTTAGTTGTTTTCTTTAAATATTATTAATAATTGACTTAAGATTTGTCCTCAGTTTGGAGTAATTTTATCTCATTTTGCAAGTTGATTATTTATAGCAAAATATACTGATTTCATAAGTGATTCTTCTGTTGGAAAAGAAGTTTTTGTTTTAGTAATTTTTCTTATGTTTCTATTAAGGTTTTCAATAATATTAGTTGTATAAATTAACTTTCTTATTTCTTTTGGGAAATTAAAAAATGTAACTAATTCTTCAAAATTATCTCTTCAACTTTTAATGGCATACATATATTTATCTTTTCACTTATCTTCAAAAATTTGTAAAAATCTTGTTGCTTCATCAATATTATTTGCCTGATAAATATTTTTCATATCTTTTGTAAACTCTTTTAAGTCTTTGTAATTAACAAATTTAACTGAGTTTCTGATTTGGTGAACTACACATTTTTGTATTTGGGTTTTAGGAAAAACTGCTTTAATAGCATTTGATATACCTGTTAAGTTATCACTTGAAATAATAAAAATTTCTTGTACACCCCTTAATTTAAGGTCATTTAGTACTTGCATTCAGTATTTTGCACTTTCAGATTCACCTATTCAAAAACCTAAGACATCTTTTTGTCCTTCAAGTGTATAACCCATAACTATATAAACAGATTTTTCAACCAATCTATTTTCTTCTTTAACTTTAAATCTAATCCCATCTATAAAAACCATAGCATATTCTTTTTCTAATGGTCTGTTTCTTCACTCAATTATTTGTGGCATTATTTTATCTGTTATTCTACTTACAAATGATGGTTCAACATCAATACCATAAATTTCATGTAATGTTGAAGAAATATCTCTTGTGGACATACCGCTGCTATAAAGTTTAATTACTGCACCTTCAATAAAAGAAATATCATATTGAAATTTTGGAACTACTTGTGGTTCAAACTCAGCGTTTCTATCTCTTGGTATTTTTAAATTTATATCACCAAATTGTGATCTAACTTTTTTATCATATGAACCGTTTCTGTAATTATCTTTAATTGCTTTTTCATGTTCATATCTATCATAACCAAGATAATTTTTCATCTCTTCTTGTAAAATTTTTTCAATTAAATCTTTAGTTTGAGACTTAAGAATTTCTTGAACGTCTTCAATAGTTTTTGGTTTATACTGATTATATAATTTTTCAGTATCAAGATTAAATGTATTTTTCTTTTGCATAAAAAATCTCCTAATATAAATATTTTAAATTAAATATTTGCTATTAAGAGAATTTACACAAAATTAACTACACTTCCGCAAATTAGTTTTTTTACATAAAAACGGTGGTTTGGTATAGAGTGGTAGTGGTACAGTCTCTAAAACTGCATGTAAGGGTTCTATTCCTTTAACTCCCGCCATATGTAAAATCACCAAATAGGGATAAAAATAATTCATGTATTTTGTAAAATACATGAATTTTATATCTAATTTTCATTCGCTTCTTTATAATCAAAATATGTTTTGTTTGAAATACTATAGTATAAATCTTTGTCTTTTATTAAGAATCCATAAATTCCTGCATATAAAACTTCTTGATTTTTAATAGTTTAATGTTTTGAATTTTATTTCAATTGTAACAAAACTATCTCGATCGTTTAGTGAGGTTGTAGTTTTAGTAATTAGTAATAAAAATTATATACCATATAAATCCTATATAAACATATTTTCTCTTGTTCTTGAGTTTTATTTTGCAATCTTTATAATCTTTTTAACTCTGAACGGATAATTAAATTCTTCTTTTCTGTTTCTTTATAATAATCATCTTTGTAAAATGAAGTATAAATAGCACTAGTAGAAAAAATTATACAAATTCCACTAAAAATAAGTAAATTTTTAATATTTTTTAATCAACACAATCACTCTTATAATTAAATTTTACAAAACGATAAAACAAAGAGATTTATGAACCCATTTTCTTTTTATATTTAAAATTATTTTATTTAAACAAAATATAATTCAACTAATGCATTATTTTTAATAATATGATAGAATTTAAAAATATTTATACTAACTATTAAAAAGAGGTTTTATGGCTAGATTTATTGATGAAATAACTATAAGTGTCCAAGCAGGAAAAGGTGGAGATGGAATGATTTCGTTCCGTAGAGAAGCACACGTTGATAAAGGCGGACCTGATGGTGGAGATGGTGGTAGAGGTGGTCATATTTACTTTGTTGGTGACTTAGGCAAAAATACATTATTAAGTTTTTATAAAAACAAACATATTGTTGCAAAAGACGGAATAAAAGGTGGACCTAAAAATTTATATGGAGCAAATGCTGAAGATACATATATAAATGTTCCTATAGGAACATTAGTTTATAATGGGAATAAATTAATTGCAGATGTTATTGAAGCTAATAAACCATATTTAATCGCTTCCGGAGGAAAGGGTGGAAGAGGAAATAATAAATTTAAAACTGCTAAAAATACCGCTCCTAAAATATGTGAAAATGGTATGCCTGGAGAAAAATATGAAGCTAAAATAGTGTTAAAAATTCTTTCTGATGTAGGTGTAGTCGGAAAACCCTCTGCTGGTAAATCTACTTTTTTAAACTCTATTTCAAATGCAAACGCAAAAGTTGCGGATTATGAATTTACAACATTAGTTCCGAAATTAGGAATGGTAGAATACTTTGACAATTCATTTACTGTTGCTGATTTACCTGGTTTAATCAAAGGTGCTTCACTAGGTAAGGGTTTAGGAATTCAATTTCTAAAACATATAGAACGTTGTAGAGTTATAGCACACATTATAGATTTTGGTTCACAAGATAAAGATCCAATTCAAGATTATGAAGTCATAAATAACGAATTAAAAACATACAATTTAAAACTGGAACAAAAACCACAATTAGTAATTGCTAATAAATCTGACACTGATTGCTTTAGAGAAAAAGTTAAAAAGTTTAAGAAAAAATATCCAAATATTGAATTAATAGAAATATCAGCAATTTTTAGAGAAAATTTAGATACCGTAAAAGGTAAATTGTGAAAACTAATACAAGAATATAACTTTACCACTATTTCTAATGAAACAACAGAACTTAAAGTTATTTCATATGAACCTGATTTTATTATTAATTCTCCATATAAAGGTTATTATGAAGTTTCTGGAAAAAAAGTAGAAGAAATATATAATAAAATACCAATTAACACATATGATAATTTGGTTAGATTTAATAATATTTTAAAGAAAATAGGTGTATGAGAAGGTTTAATGAAAAAGGACATCCAAAAAGGTGATACAGTTTCAATTTATGGTTTTGAATTTGAATGAGAAGATGAAAAATAAGGAGAAATTATGTTAA
The DNA here is from genome assembly GCF_034647055.2 of Mycoplasmopsis felis. Lineage (NCBI taxonomy): Bacteria > Bacillati > Mycoplasmatota > Mycoplasmoidales > Metamycoplasmataceae > Mycoplasmopsis > Mycoplasmopsis felis. The sequence continues at coordinate 540,606 of NZ_CP141047.2, read as the reverse complement.
AAATGTTTAAAATTTTACCTAAACAATTAAAAAAACAACTTTTTTTAGGTATTTGTTTAGTTTTATTAAATGTTATTTTAACTATGTTTATCCCTATTTTAATAGCTCAATTTCTTCCTTTATTAATAGAAAAAAGAGAATTGTATAAAATAGTTTTATTTAATAATGAAGTTTATACAACAACTTCTTTTTCTAATGCTTTAGTCTTACTTTTAGGTCTCACCGTTTCTTTGATTATAGTTTCTTCAGTTATATCAATAACTAGTTTATTATTAATCGTGTGAGCAGGTGAAAAAGCATCTAACTTTTATCGAGATACTTTATTTAAAAAATATCAATTACTTTCTTTAAAAGATATTGCTCATTTTACACCAGAAAGTTTAATAACAAGAATAAATGATGATGTAGCAGTTTTTTGAGACTTTTTAGTTAGTGCTTCTACTTCATTAGTTAAAGCTCCTTTTTATATTATTGCTGGGTTAGTTTTTGCTTTTTTAACTGATGTTAATTTAACTTTTTCAATTATTGCTGTAATTCCTTTGCTTGTTTTAGTAATGGGATTAATTTTTAAAAAAGTAAGACCTTTAATTTCTAAAAATAGAAAAAATTTAGATGCAATAACAAAAGAATCAGATGAAAATATTTTAGGTATAAGGTTTATCAAAGCATACAACCTACAAAACCAGCAATACAAAAAATTTAAAAATATTAATACAAAATGAAAAAATACTGAAATAAATGTCTTTAACTTATTTTCAGCAGCTATGCCTTCGTTTTTCTTTATAGTTAATTTGGTTGTAGTCTTCATATATACAACTGCATATTTAATGATTCAAAATCAACCCGATCTTGATCATGCTCAACTAGTTGCTAAAATTAACACATTTATTGAATATGAATTTATTATAGCTTTAGGTATAACTACTTTTAGTCAATTTTTAGGAACTTTTTTTAGGGCTAGAGTTTCTTCTAAAAGGGTTATTGATGTTATTGAAACAAAATATGATGACTTATTAGTTCTAAATGGACTTAACTTGTCTAAGGATTCTAATTACTCAATTGAATTTAAGAACTTTAATTTTAAATATTTTGACACATCTGAAGATTATGTACTAAAAGATATCAATTTTAAAATTCCTGCTGGTCATACATTAGGAATTATAGGACCAACTGGTTCTGGTAAGTCAACCATTGCTAATTTATTAGTTAATAATATGAAATATAATGATGGTAATATTTTAATTGAAAATAAAGAAGTTAAAGAAATAAATTCCAAACAACTAAGAGAAAACATTGGAATTGTTTATCAAGATTCATTGTTATATTCAGGAACAATAAAATCCAACTTATTATTTGCTAAAACAAATGCAAATGAAGATGAAATACAAAAAGCAATTAATAATGCTTGTGCAAACTCATTCATTAATTCATTTCCAGATAAATTAGATCATATAATAGGTCAAAGAGGAAAAAACTTATCTGGAGGACAAAAACAACGTTTATCTATTGCTAGAACATTACTTATAAATCCTAAAATTTTAATTCTTGATGATTCAACAAGTGCTTTAGATAATATAACAACCAAAAATTTAATTCAAAATATTAAAAACAACTATAATACAACTAATATTATAATATCTCAAAAAATTAACTCAATAAAGCACGCAGATAATATTATTGTATTAGATAAAGGTAGAATAATTGCTCAAGGTACTCATCAAGAATTAATAAAAAATTGTCCTTGATATCAAGACGTTAATAATAATCAACTAGAACAATAGGAGGAATTTTGAAAAGTAATAATATAAAAACTTTAAAAGTTTTGCTCTCTTTTATTAAAGAAGACAAAAAAATTCTTTATATTTCTTTTATTTTTTCTCTAATCAATGCAATTGCATATATTGGTGGAAGTTTTTTAATAGGTTTTATAGTTAACTTGATATTTGAACCAATTGCAAAAGGTGATGTAAATCCTTTAGATGCAAACGAACCTCTGTTTTGAGGTTTAGTTACTTCTTTATTAATAAGTTATTTGATATATGCAATTTTTAGATATCTTGAAAATAGAATGTATGTAAAAATTTCATTCAATGCAACAAGTAGATTGAGAAATAATTTAATTCAGAAACTACATAAACTACCAATTTCATATTATGATTCAAATAAAACTGGTGATTTAATTTCTAGTTTAATAGTTGATGTTAATAATATTGCAAACTCTTTATACCAGAGTTCTACACAAATAATTAATGCGTTATTCAATATCACAATATCTATAGTGTTTATGTCATTTGTTTCATTTGCTTTAACTATAATTGTTATACCTTTATCTATATTGATGTTTATTGGTGTCATTTTACTAATAAAAAAATCTCAACCTTACTTTATAAAAGTTCAAGAAACTTTTGGAGAATTAAATGCTTTTGTAGAAGAAATGCTATCAAACACTAAAGTAACAAATGTGTTTAATCAACAAGATTTTATATATAAACAATTACAATCTATTACTAAAAAAATTAGGGATATTTCATTTAAAGGTGATATCATAGTGCGTAGTTTTGAAACTATATATTATGTTATTTCAAATTCAATTATATTAATTATCACTGTAATTTCTGCTTTATTTTATTTAAATTCTTGAAGTGTATTAGGAATACCAGGTCTAGGTGCTGATTCTAATGGAAAAGCTACTGCTGCACTAATTTTTACTTTTATTTCTCTTAATTGAAACTTTATAGGTCCTACTCAAGCTGCACTTGGAACAATATTTAGTTTACAAGTAGGTATTGCTTCAACTACTAGAGTAATGAAAATTCTTGTTTCAAAAGAAGTGAATAGAGAAAACGAAAAAATTAGAATAGTAAAAATAAAATATGATGAAAAATCTAATAGTTACATAGAAACTAATAAACAAGACTTATTTGGATTTTATGCTTGAAAAAAAATAAATTATGATACTAATTTAACAGAATATAAATCAGTAAAAGGTAAAGTAGAATTTGAAAATGTTTATTTTAAATATAATGAATATTCAGAACAATACCAATTAAAAAATGCTTCCTTTGTGGCAGAACAAGGTAAAGTAATTGCTATTGTTGGACCAACAGGTGCAGGTAAAACTACCATTATTAACTTAATAACAAAATATTATGATTATGAAAAAGGAAGTATTAGAATAGATGGAAATGAGTTAAAAGAAATTAATTCAGATGATTTAAGAGATATTTTAACAATAGTATTACAAGATTCATTTTTATTTAATGAAACAATACTAGAAAACTTAAAAATAACTAATCCCGATGTTTCTTTTGAAGAAATTAATCAAGCAACTGAATTAACTCAAGCGCACCATTTTATTCAAAATATGGAAAATGGTTATGATACTTTAATTGAAAATAATGGAATGAATATTTCACAAGGTCAAAGACAATTGTTGTCATTATCACGCGCTATATTATCAAATAGAAATATTTTAATATTAGATGAAGCTACATCAAATATAGATTCAAGTACAGAAAGAATTGTTCAAAAAAGTATGTTGTATTTAATGCAACATAAAACTTGTTTTGTTATTGCTCATAGATTAAGCACTATTAAGAATGCTGATTTAATTTTAGTTGTAAATGAAGGAAAAATAATAGAATCTGGTTCTCACCAAGAATTATTAGATCAAAATGGTTTTTACACTAATTTATATCATTCTCAATTTGGTAATTAGATAGTTATCAATTAAATATAAAATAACTTCTAAAATATTAACACTTCAAATTCATTGAAGTGTTTTTAATAGGAAATAGTTTAGATAATAGAAAAGTTGAATATTTCTTTTCAACTTTAAAGAGTGAAATATTCCCAAACTTTAATCAAACTTGTCAAAAACTTACATTTTCTGGGTTATCAAAAAAAAATAAAAGATTTTATTAATGGATTTTAAACTTTCAGACTAATGCCCGTTTTTAATAAAAATCAGGTATTTTAAAGGCGGACAAAAAAGTTAACATGGTAATGTTAGCTTTTTTGTCCGCCTTTATTGTGCAATATACGAATCTTTTAGAAAGAGAATGTCATCCCTTTTCCATTTATTTCTCGGAACTTCTATTTACCCTCTGTATTTTACTTTAACATTACCATTTCTATCATACTTGCTTCTTGCTTTCAAATATCAATATCTTTCAGTATATTCATCATAAAAAATAATTACAGGATGCTCGTGAATTGGTTGTTATAATGTATCAAAAGTAATATTTTCTAAAGGTAAAAAAAGGTTTCATTTTATTTATTTTATTATTCATTTATATTCCTACACAGTTTTAAATGAATTATTTAAAATTATTTTAATAATTATTTATATTTTAATTTGTTTCAAGAAAAAGTTCATCATCAATGAAAGTGTATTTGTTATTTTCTATTTCAGTTAATTTGTATTCATATTCATTAATGTTTTTAAATTTTGTTCTAAATAAATACATAATAAACTCATATACCATAATCATTGCTCTAACATCATTTTCACAGTATTTTTTTAATTCAGGAACAATATTATTGATTCATACTGCATCATTAGTTGCTCCCAAATATCTTAAAATGGCCGCTTCCATTGCCATTGTACCTTTTTGAATAACTAATTCATTATAAGGTGTTATCTTTGTTTTTAAGTCAAAATTCATATGAGTTATGTATTTTTCAATTTTTTTAATCGAGTAAAAATATTTTAAAAAGTTAATATGAATTAAAGATTTATTATAAGTTATGTTTTTATTATAAAAATCTAAACTATTAGGTTTAATTTTTATAAGATTTTCTTTTTCATAAAAACTAATAAAGTTTTTTATATCGATATTCAAATTTTTCTTATGACTAAAGCAATCAGCTAAATCTATGGTATTGTTGTTTATGTATGTAATAATGCTTGTAAAATCACTTATATTATTATATTGAGTTAAAAACCAAGTTTGAAATTCTTTATTACTAAAAAATTCATATGAAACTAATTTAGATATTTCTTTATTTCTTGTATTTTCATAATTTTTATTATAAACAACAAAGTAATCAGGTTTATTATTATAAATAGTTTGGATTATTTTAACTAAATCTTTACAACTTATATTTTTGGTATCTATAACTAAATTTTCAACAGATTCTTCTATTCCATTTTTTGTTATTATAACTGAAACTTGGTTTACAAGTTGGTTGTATGGGGCAATTCTATTCATTGGTGGATATAAATCTGAAAAACCTTCATAATCATATCAACAAATTCTTGCATTTTTTTTGTGTAATTTTATGAGTATATTCAATGCATCAATATGAAAAAAATTATCTATTTCTTTGTAAATTAACATTTTATTTTCCATTGAAACTAAATTATTTTTTTCATTATTAGAAAAATAAGACATAGATAATTCTTCAAAATTTTGTCCTATAAATAATTTTAAAAGTTCATTTTTTTCTTCTTTGTTTAAAGATGAACTTTCATTTATATAATAATTATCCGATTTTACTTTATAAATGAATCTGTTACTTTCAAGTCAATTATTTATTTCTTGAATAATTGACTCTTCATCAAAGGAAGCAAAATATTTAATAGCACCAAAATTTGTGTTTTCATAAAATTCAGTAAATGATTTTTCTATTATTTTTATGTAATAATCAAAATCATAATATTCTTTGTTATGTGTTTTTTTTGGTATTTTCAAAAATCACTTCAGGTTAAAAATATCACCATCAAACATTTCTGTTTGACATTTTTCAAAATCTGAAGAAATAGAAAAACAAGGTATTTGATTTCTTTTTATACTATTATAAAAATTATATTCAGATTTCTTATCATATCCGTGTTTTTTTAACAATAAAATATCACCTGTTTTCTTTATGCACTGGTCAATAAGTATTTGATTTTCATTTGCTTTCTTACTTGTGCTTTTAGATATTGTTTTAGTGTATACTGAACTAAATCCTTCATAAAAATCTATATAATTTTTTTTAGTTTTATTTAGTATTTTAGTATATGGATTAATTAAAACAACCGACATATCTTTAATTATTAAATTATTTTTTTTAAAAATATTAAAATAATAAAAGAACTTAGAAAAAAACTCATATTTAATTCTAGTTGTATAACTAAGTAAAACTAATTTACTATTTTTTTTATCAAAAATAAAGAATGGAGCATTATAATTTATTTCTTTTTGATTTCACAATAAATTTCCGTTCACCACTAAATTAATATTTGGTTTGTCAAAAGCATTCATTGTTTGAATATGCCTAGTTTCTCAATTTGATTTGCTAGATATATATTCAATTTCATTTGAATTAAAACCATATTTATTAATATATCATCTAGTTGCATCTAATAAATATCTATCATAACTATCTTTTGCTACTTTTATATAACTTTCAGAAACATCATTTATTTCTAAATTAATTTCATGAATTGAATTATTATTTAAAGTTTCAAAAATCTCAAAATCAATTAAAGCTTCATCACTGTTTTCTTCGTCTATATCATTAGAAAGAATATTTTCTTTTTTATATTTTAGAAAATATTCTTCTTGAATTAAATTAACAAAATTTTTTGGTGTCCAAATTAAAGCAGGATTATTGCTAAACACTTTTTTAAAAACGTTTCAAGTAATATTATTCTTCATCTATTATTACCTGAACCTCTGTTTCTTCTTTGTCTTTATAAGATTCTAATTCATTTCTTTCTAACTTATCAATTTGCTTAATAAATTGAGAATTTTTAAATTTCTCAAAGGTGTTATTTAGTTTTTTGAAACTATTTCTTTTTATTTCATCAATTAAATCATATATTTTTTTTGCTTCTTGTTCTATTGATAAAGCAGTGTTAGAAATTGAATCTATTTTTGCATTAACAATATTAATATTTTTTTCTATATTATCTTGAACAAATTTATTAAATTCATTCAGTATATATTCTTTATTATTAAATTCAATTTGCGAAATTATTAATTCAGATTTTTTTAACAAGACTTCTCTTAATAATCGTATTAAATTAATTAAATTTTCTCATCTTACAATATAAATATCATCAAAATTTGGAACTCTTTTAATAAATATTTCTTCCTGTGGATTTAATTCTGTTGACAAAATAGCATAATCTGCTTTATAGTTTATTTTGTCTTTGTTAAGTTTACTGATGAAATCTTCATTCTTTTTTGTTCCGGTTTCAGTTGATTTATTTTTTGCTTCTATTATTATAGAACCGATTGGTTCTTTTTTATTATGAATATTTTTTTTGTAAAAAACTATTTCAAAATCTGGCTTATTATTTTCTATGATTTGATTTGCTTTATGAAATACAACTAATTCGTCTAAACTAAATGCTTCATTTAATAAATTCATTAGATGATCTTCATATACTTCACCAACTTCTTTAGTTGAATTAAATCTTCTGGATTTGTTAGTGATTTCAAGTTGATTCTTTGTTTCTTCTAAATCTTTTGACAATTTTTGACTCTCTTGGTTTTTTAAATCGATTTTTTCGTTTAAATTTTGGATTGTTAATTGTTTTTCTTTTATTTCATTTTCTTTTTTATTAAGTTCTTCATTAAACTTAGATTCTAAAATAAGTTTTTCATTATCTATTTCTTTAGATTTAATTTGATTTAAATATTCTTTTTCTTGTTTTAATTTATTAATGATTTGATTTAATTCATCTTTTTCTTTTTGGTGTCTTTGTTTTTCTTCATTAAACTTAGATTCTAAAATAAGTTTTTCATTATCTATTTCTTTAGATTTAATTTGATTTAAATATTCTTTTTCTTGTTTTAATTTATTAATGATTTGATTTAATTCATCTTTTTCTTTATTTAATTTTCTTTCTAATTCAAAAAAGGATTCTTTTGTTTTAACCTCAATTGATTCTGTTTTCGATTCAAGAAGTTCATTAAATCTTTGTTGTTCTTTTTTTATAACTTCTACAATATCTTTTTCTTTTTTTAATTCATATTCTTGTCTTAAATTATTTTGCAATTCATTTAATTCTTTTATTTTTTGTTCTTTTAAATTTAAATACTCTTTACTATTTAAAACACTATTAGAATATTGTTCTTTAAATTCCTCATAATATTTATTTTTTAAACTTTCTTTTTCTGCATCTGAAAAATTTGACTTAATTGTACTTATTATTTCAGTAATTGCACTTGTATTTAAATTTAAAAAATCTTTTAAATCTATATAATCACCTGCTTGTGCATTTTCTTGGATATAAAATTCATAGTTATTGATATCTTTTATTGAAATTTTTATTTTTTTGCTCATAGTACCTCATTAAAATAATTAAATATTAGAAATTTATTTTTTATATGCTATTAACAATTGATTAAATATATCTGAGATTAAATCATAAGGAATAGCAGAAGCAGGCCCTGCTTCACATATTTGTTCATTTACCATTTTATTTTTTTGTGTTGGTGTTTTTGAACGTTGAACAAAATCTAAACCCCCATACCGCTTTTTGCTTTACGTGCTTTAATCATTTTATTTATGGAGGCAAGCCCTATCATTCGACTGTCTAAATCTCTTCTTAATTTTACTGTTTTATCATCTTTTAATACATAATATTTTTGTCCATCTATTATTTCTATAGTATAAGGAGGTTCTATTTTCCCTTTTTTTAATTCTAGTTTAACGTTGCTATAAAAATATGTAGCTTTTGTAGTTAGAAAACCATATTTTCCATAACTAGCTTCATTTAAATAATGATTTTCATTATGAAAATCAGTTCTATTTAATATTATATATTTTCACATCATAGATTGTTTTGGATTTTCTATATAAAAGAATTTTGGTTTATAAAATTTAATTAATTCTATTGTATTATTAATACACTTTTCACCTAATCTTTTTATAAATAATTGCACATCTGATTTTAATTTTTTTGAAAACCCGATTTTAATTGTTCAAACTCTTCTACTGTTCTTTCAATTACTTTTGTTTTATCTTAGTTTAATTTCCAAAAAGGTGTTCCACCACCTTTCATTGTTAAAACACAACTAAAACTTTGGCATAGAGGACTTGCTACAATAATGTCTGGTTTGGGATATTTTTTAAATAATTCCACTATGTTATCAGAAGCTAAATCCAATTTATAATGAAATTCTCTTGTAGGTTCAGTGATATCTCATGTATGTACTTCAAATTTTTCCTTTAGTTTAGGATCATTATTAATTGAATTGAAAACTGAGTTTTGTCCACCACCAAATAAATCTCACACTATTATTTTTTTCATTCTATCCTCTTGTATTCTTTTATTAAGTTTTCTAAGTTTTGTATATCTGTATTATTTGTTAAAAAGTTTATAAAAATCTTTATGTCTTTTTTTAATAAAGTTTTTAAATTTATTAACTCATTAATTATTATGTTCGTTAATAAATTATTAGAATCGTTTTGCACTAGTGATTTATGTATTCCTTGATGGCAAATCGAACACAAAGGTATTAAGTTTAATTTAGAATGTATAATTTGTCAGTTTGGTATATCTTTTAATAAATCATAATAATTCAAAAAATAATATTTAGGAATAAGATGATGAATATCAGTGTAATTTAATTCATATTTTTCTAATAATTTTTCAACAAAAATTTTTATAGGACATCTATAATCTTTATTTAATGAATAAAACATTGCACACTTATTATTTCAATATTCCCTTATTTCTTTTGTAATGGTTTTCGAAATTATCGGAACATACTTATTTTTTAAATTATCACCATAGGAATTTAATTCCATACTATCAATATCATTAATAAATCTTTTAAAGATTTTTTCATCAAAATTATTATTTACTGTTATATAAAATAAATACTTTATCTTTTGTTTGCTCTGCAAATAATAATTTAAGACTGTATCATTTTCAATATATTGAAAATTGTTCATCAAATGCTTAAAGAAATCAAAAGTAATAAATGAGTTTGAAGATTGTGTACTGAAGTTGTATCCATAAAATGATTTAGAATAAAAGATAAGTGTAATAATTTTGTTATTAATTTTTATAGAAACTATTAATATAGACTGTTCTTTATTTGATGCACATAATAAAAATTTATCATTTCTAATCCTTATTAGAGTTGGATTATTTTTCATGCACATTGATGTAAAGTTTTATTTATATATTTTGTTTATATCAAAATTATTTTTCAATAAATATTCATATATTCTAGTTTTTTTTAAAATCAAAGTTCTTTATTTTACAATTATTTAGATTTTCTTGAATTTCTTTATATGATGAATACATGTTCATATACAACCCCCCTTTATAAAATAGTAAAAACACTTATTAAAGTGTTTTAAAAGACAAATAGTGAATAAATTTTCTTGGGTATTGTATGTGAACTGACATAACTTTTATAATATGAACTATTAAATACAATCCCTAAAAACATAAAATATACGTATCAGTTAATAAAAAAACCTATACTAAAAAAGAAACCTACTGCTGCACCATATTTATAATAATTTAAAATTTTGTTTAAATATGTATAAATAATAACTAAAAAAAGAGAGGGTAAAAAAGAAACGAAAACTCCTCTATATATTGACTTATAACTTAATTTAAATGATGGACCTTCTTTAAACAAAAATAAAAAACTAAAAACAAAGAATAAGATAATAAATGATAAATAAGCAAAATCACTCAAACCATAAGATAAAGTCTGATGATTGTTATAAATTGAAGCTTGACTAAATATATATAAGGTAGAAAAAAATCATAATAAAAACGATATTCCTAACACTAAATACAAACCTTTAAGTTTATTTCCTATAAATGTTCCTGTCTTTTTGTGATAATAAATTGTATTAAAAGCAGTAACTAATTTCCCATATCCTCCTGCTGATATATATAAAGAAGGTAATGCAATAACTGAACCCGGAATTCATGAGTATAATTTAAAATTAGAACTAACATCTATTTCATCTAAACTTAAAAAAATCTCACCACCTGGAATAAATTTATTAAAAACAATATTATTAAATAACGATTGAAAAGTGCTATATTGAGTGTTTAATTCTTGTTTTTTAACTAAATTAGAAACTAAGTTTTTAAATGTTGTAATATTATCATTTATAACTAAATTTAAAAAGTTAACAATGAAGATTACAGCAACAAATGAAATTAACATATAAAATGTTATTGATAATCAAATAAAATTATATTGTTTTGAATTAAATAATTCAAATATGTTGAGTATTACTCTTTTTCTTTTTATTTTTGCGTTTTCAGTTCTTGATATTATTAAAATATTAGCAAAAATACTAATTATACTTTTGATAAAAAATTCATAAATTTTTTCTAGAAAAACAAAAGGGTTTCTCGGAATTATATTTTCATAATATTCTTTATATATTATCTTAGGAACTTTTCTTTTGGTTATTTTTTTATAATTTAATATTTTATTATTTAAATTTTTCATTTAGTAATTTAATAGCTAAGTCATTTGAAACAATCGGATTTACTTGTCCGTTTGTTTTTTTCATTAAGGTTCCTAAAACAAATTTAACTACTTTTTCTTGTCTTATCGGATATTCAGAAACTAAATTTAGATTATCATTTATAATTTGTATTAATAATTCATTAATCAATTTTACATCAGTGATTTGTTTTAAATTATGTTCTTCAAGTAAATTATCAATGTCACCTGAATAATTAACTAATAAAGGTATTAGTTTTTTTAATGATTTTCCTGAGATGACTTCTTTATCTAGTAATTCTATTGATTGAGATATGTGATTAATATCGATTCCCAAATCATAAGCTAATATACCTTTTGCATTTGCTAAAGATACTATTTCAGCAAAAAATACTTTGGATAATTTTTCTTTGTCTGGATAAGGAATGCTATCAAAGTAATCAGCTAATTTTATATCGTCTAATAAACTATTAATATAAATTTGTTGAATATTGTTTTTTTGGTATCTTTCTTGTTTTTGTAGTGGTAGTTCTTTAATATTAATGGAATTTATGAATTCATTAGACAATTTAATTAAAGGAATGTTTGGTTCTGGAAAATATCTATAATCAACTGTATCAGTTTTTGTTCTCATTACTATATTTTCTTGTTTTTGATCATCAAATCTTTTTGTTTGTTGCAAAATAATTTGATCTGTTAGTATTGCTTGACTTTGAATTTTTATCTCGTTTTCAATTGCTTTTTTAATATTTGATAATGAATTCATATTTTTTATTTCAACTTTTGTACCAAACTTTTTAGTTCCGTATGGTCTAAGAGAAATGTTGATATCAGCACGTAATGAACCAGTTTCTAATTTTCCTTCAGAAATATCTAACGATTGAACTATTTTTCTTATCATGTCTACATATGCTACTGCTTCATTTGAACTTCTAATTACTGGTTTAGTTACTATTTCAATTAATGGCACACCTGCTCTATTATAATCTAACATAGTCCCTAGTTCTGTATGATATTGTCTTGCTGTATCTTCTTCTAGATGAATTCTTTCTATTTCAATATTTTTTGTTTGATTATCAACTTGAATTGTAACAATACCATTCTTTCCTATCGGATTAAAATATTGAGTTATTTGGTAACCTTTAGGTAAATCGGGATAAAAATAGTTTTTTCTATCAAAACATAAAACTGTGTCTATTTCCATATTCAATGCTTTAGCAAAAGATAATGCATGTTTTACAGCTTGTTTATTTACTAAAGGTAAAGTTCCTGGGTAACCCAAATCTATTTGATTTACATTAGTATTTGGTAAGGCACTTAAATTGATTTCTGAACTAGAAAACATTTTTGTTTTTGTATTTAATTCAATATGAATTTCAATTCCTATGATAACTTCAAAATTATTCATTTATTTCTCCTATAATTTCTTCTATATATTCAGCATAACCTAACAATTTTTCATCTGAATATATTTTAGATTCGATTGCTAGTGAGAAAGGCATATTTTGATATTTTGATAAAGGAATAGTAATTGATGGATTACCAACTAAATTAGCACCAGTTAAGATATAATCCATTACCCCGTATTCCTTTAATTCATTGAATTTTGGAGCAATTCCCCCAAATGCTGGAAAAATAATTATGTCATAATCATTATGCAACTTAGTGTAATAATTTTTAATTAATCTTCTTACTTTTTGTGCTTTAAAAAAGATTTCTTCTATATTGTTTGAATATAGAAAATAACTACCTAATGATAATCTTTCTTGAACCATTTTTCCAAAATTATTACTTCTTGTATATAACATTAATTCTTCTCAAGATGAACCGTCAACTCTATTCCCAAAAGAAACACCAGTTAAATTTGATAAATTTGAACTAGCTTCAGAAAATGATAAAACTTGATAAACAGGTTTAATTGTTCTTAAAATATCAATATTAGGTTTTATTTTTTCTATTATTATTCCTTGATCATTTAATTTTTTAAATAATTCATCCATTTTTTGGTTTACATAATCTTCACAAAAATCAGAAAAATCTCACATAACTATTTTTTTAGGTTTAGTTTTAATTACATTAGAAATTTCAATATCTTTAGATGTCATATCTTTTGTGTCTTTACCAAAAACTGCTTGACTTACTAATATACAATCATTAACATTATGAGTAAAATAAGCAACTGTGTCTAAAGAAGAAGCAAAAGCAAATAATCCATATCTACTAATAGCTCCATAAGATGGTTTAAATCCTACTATACCATTATAACTAGCTGGCAATCTTACACTATCTCCTGTATCACTACCTAAAGCAATACCTATGTTTTTAGTAAATGTTGCAACAGAACCAGAAGATGAACCACCAGCATAATATTCTTGGTTTTTAGGATTTTTTATAATACCAAATGCACTATGTGTTCCTGTTCCCCCTAATGCTAATTCATCAAGATGAACTTTTGCTATTTTTAAAGCTCCATTTTCATATAATTTGTTTAGAATCGTTGCATTATAATAAGGAGTAAAATTTTCTAATATTTTTGATGAAGCTTTAGTTTTACTTTCTTTTGTTGCATAATTATCTTTGATAGTTAATACAACATTACTTAAAAATTTGTTAGGAATATAATCATTATTTGCATATGGATATAAAAATGATACTGAATTATTATTATCATTTTTTAATTCATTGTATGCTAATTCATAATTTCCTTTATTAATAAATTTTCTCATTACTTTACTACCTTTGTTAAAATTACATAATCATTATTTTTTTGTGGTGCATTATTAATTAACTCAGATTTATTTATTGAATCTAAATTATTGAAATCATCTTCTCTTAAAAAATCTATATAGTATTCTTCATCTATTTTTGACATAGGTTCTATATTTGTTAGGTCTAAATTATCAAATCATTTAATTTCTTTTTCTAGTTTTAATCAATTTTTTAAGATATTATCAACTACTTCTTCTGTTGGCTCAAACATTAATGTTTTTACTATTTTTTTTAATTTTTCTCTTGTTATTTGTTCCATTATAATTCCTATCATTTTGGATGTGAATAAAATTCTAAATTATTAAGATATTTTAACTCACCATCTAAACCATTTAATTTAATGTAATATGAATGTAGCATTAATCTTTCAGAGATTTTACCACCATATTTTTTATCACCATAAATTGGTTTGCCTAAGTATTTTAAAGTTAGACGAATTTGATGTTTTCGTCCTGTTTTTAGTTCTGCATACTTTTTATTATTTTCTGTATATAAAAGAGTTTGTGCATATTTACTTTTATCTGTTTTATTTTTAGAAACTTTGATTTTACCTGTTTTATCTTTATAAAAATATAAATCAACTATTTTTCTAGATTCATTAAAATCACTTTTAAAAATATACCTTTTAGTAAAAAGTGATTGAGTATTATTAAATTTTGATACAGTCATATAATTTTTCCCATATAAAATCAATCCACTTGTTTCCTTATCTAATCTTCCTATGTGACTTGGAATAAAACTATCATTATGTTTATAATTTAAATATGAAAGCACTTGTAAATCTAAGCAATCATCAGTTCCATGAACCTCAACACCATTTTTTTTATCAATAACTAATAAATTATCATCTTCATATATTATTTTAAAATCAAAAGGTATTTTGCTAAAGTTTGTTATTTTTTTTCAGTCTTTAATACCATAAACTACAACAATGTCATTTTCATTAACTTTATCATCTTTATTGATTTTTCTATTACCATTTATTTTTATGTCCTTTTTTCTGAATAGACTTTCTATTTTACTAATTGGTATATTATTTAAATACTTACAAATAACTTTGAAAATTGTTCTTTGTGAATCATTTTTAGTTGCTTTTATTTCAAACACTTTATACTCCTTTTTATAAAATTTAATTATACATTATTTAAATTAACTAATTTATTATAAGTAAATAAAAAACGCTATTTTAAGCGTTAATTATCTATTTCTCTTTGACTTGAGAATAAATCAAAATCATTTGTTTCATTTTCTACACCATCTATGTAATTAAAATCATTCATTTTAGGTAAATCGCGTAATGAAGATATTTTAAAATGGTCATAAAACTTATTTGTAATACCATATAAAACTGGTCTACCTGGTGTTGGAGAAATTCCCACTTCTTCAATAACACCTTTAATTAAAAGGGTATTAATAACTTGGTCAGATGCTGCTCCCCTAACTTTATTAATTTGTCCTCTTGTTATTGGTTGTTTATAAGCTATAATCCCTGCCACTTCTATTGCAGCATTTGACAATCTTTGTGGTTTATTTACAGTAATGAACTTAACAATATATTTTTTAATTGATTCTCTAGTTGCTAACTTGTAAACGTCATTAAAATTAACAACTTTTAGTCCATGGTCTAATTCGTTATATTCTTTATGGAAATCCATTAGCAGTTTTTTTGCTTCTTGTGTTGTTTGTAGATCGAATAAATTTTTAACTTGTTCTAAATTCAGACCATTTTCACCTTCGATGTTCAGAATAGCTTCTAAAACTTTATGAGTTTCTTTCATTAAAATTTTCTCCTTTTGTTATTGTTATATCACCATATTCACCTTCTTGTTTAATTTTTAAAATTTGTTGTCTTGATAAATCTAGTAATGCTATTAGTGTTATAGCAAAATGATTTAATGAAGGTTGATTAAATACCATTTCAAAAGTAACAATTTCGTTATTTTTTAAAAGTTCTATAATGAAAGGAAATTGGTCAGATGGTGTTAAATTAAATTTTTCAATTTTTGTTTGTCTTAGATTTTGAGCATAAACTCTTTCAAACATTTTTCTAAGAACATTAATAAGTTTTAATGGAGAAGAATGACCGTCTAATTTTGAGTTATCTTCATCTACAATATATTCATCATAACTGCTTGGTTTTTTTATAAATATATCGTTTCTATCATTCTGAAATGTTTTTAATGCTTCACGAATTTTTTTAAAATGTTCATACTCAATTAAGTCTTGAATAAATAACTTTTTCTCTTCTTCTATTTCTTCATTTATTTCACCAGGTTCTTGCAACATCATTTTAGTTTTTAAATTGATTAATGTAGCAGCCATTACTAAATATTCACCAGCTATATCTATTTCCATTTCTTTTATTTCGTCTATTATTTGAATATATTGAGTTGCTAGTTCTATTAAATTAACATCTTTTATATGAATTTTCTTATTTTTAATTAATTCTAATAATAAATCTAATGGACCATTAAAATCATTTAATTTAAATGTATGTTCATATGTATAGTTTAAATTTAGTTTACCCATTTATTCCTAAATCCTTTGTAATTTCTTGTTTTATTTGATTAGAAATGGCATTTGGATCTTTTGTTATATTATTTTTTGCTTTATGTGGTTGTAAAAAAGAAACAATAACTTCTTTTCTTGATTTTCTTTTTAAGGAATATGAATCAAGAGTGTTTTTAATAGATACAGGTATAATATCTACATAAGAATTTATAGCAAATTTGAATACTCCAGAACTGAATTCACCTAATTCTTCTTGTTTAATTCTTGTTCCTTCTGGGAATACAACTCCATATGTTTTATTTATTTTTATAAATTCTGAAAAATCCTTCATTGTATTTAAAGAATCTTTAATACTTCCCCTATCTATAAAAAATGAATCAATTAAATTCATAGCCTTATAAATAGTTTTTTGTTTTTTTAATTCTTTTTTTCCAACAAAAGTAGGAATTCTAAAATTATCAATAAACTCTTGATTAGTTTGTTCTAAAGCCACAATCATTGCTAATGCATCTAAATAAGATTTATGGTTTGGTGTTAAAATAACACCACCTTTATTAGGTAAATTTTCTAACCCATTAACAGTTAAATCAATATTATATAAATTCAAAATCTTTTTACTTAATTTTAATATATATTTATATCTTTGTTCTTTAGTAATTAATCCTGGTGTTTTACGGTATTTCCTATTCAATGAATTTATTTTAATAAATCTAATTATTCATATTGGGAAAGTAAATAATAACTTAATTCTAGAATCGATAAAAAATTTTTTCATAACATTCCTTTATCCAACAACAAATGCCACTATATAATCATCTTCATAAGATATAGAAATCTTAAAATTTTTAAAGTGTCATCGTTTATTTCTTTTGTATAAATTTATTTTATTAAATTCAAAGTATTTATTATCTGATTTAAAAATAGCTTCTTTAATTGCTCAAGATCTAGCTAAAAATATAGATTTTTCTTTTTCATTATTTAATTTTTCAAACTCTTTAATTTCTTCTTTTGAAAGAATTCTATTAATAAAAAAAATATTTTTATTTTCAAATCTAGAAATACGTGTCAAGTCAACACCTATCTTGAATTTATACATAATATTTTAATTATATTAAATTTTCGCTTTTTTGTAAATCATTAATATACATTAAATAAAATAAAAAAATGCCCATTAGGGCTTTGTTCTTTCAAAACTGAATAGTAATTAATAATTCATTAAAATGTCTGAATACATTTTAACTTTTAAACCTATCAATTTATTAGTAATGGTCAGCTGAATGTATTACTACACTTACACTTCCATCCTATCAACCTCGTAGTCTACAAGGAATTTCAAGGGAATACTTATCTCTGAGGAGGCTTCCCACTTAGATGCTTTCAGCGGTTATCCCTTCCGTACTTAGCTACCCAGCTATGCTCTTGGCAGAACAACTGGAACACCAGCGGTACGTCCACTCCGGTCCTCTCGTACTAAGAGCAGCTCTCATCAATATTCCAACGCCCACATCAGATAGGGACCGAACTGTCTCACGACGTTCTGAACCCAGCTCGCGTACCGCTTTAATTGGCGAACAGCCAAACCCTTGGAACCGACTCCAGCTCCAGGATGCGATGAGCCGACATCGAGGTGCCAAACCTTGCCGTCGATGTGATCTCTTGGGCAAGATAAGCCTGTTATCCCCAGGGTAACTTTTATCCGTTGAGCGACTGCCGTTCCATGACGTACAGCCGGATCACTAAGTCCTGCTTTCGCACCTGCTCGACTTGTAGGTCTCGCAGTTAAGCACACTTCTACCTTTGCGCTCTACATACGGTTTCTGACCGTATTGAGTGTACCTTTGAACGCCTCCGTTACCTTTTAGGAGGCGACCGCCCCAGTCAAACTACCCACCACGCACTGTCTCCCCACCGGATAACGGTGGCAGGTTAGAAACTCAACATACCAAGGGTGGTATTTCAAGGTTGACTCCTCTAAAACTAGCGTCTTAGTATCATAGTCTCCCACCTATCCTACACATGTTAGGCCAAGTTCCAATACGAAGTTGTAGTAAAGCTCCATGGGGTCTTTTCGTCTTGATGCGGGAACCCAGCGTTTTCACTGGGACCATAATTTCACCGAGTCCAATGTTGAGACAGTTGAGAGATCATTGCGCCTTTCGTGCAGGTCAGTATTTAGCCGACAAGGAATTTCGCTACCTTAGGACCGTTATAGTTACGGCCGCCGTTCACCCGGGCTTCATTTCAACGCTTCGCATAAGCTAACGCATCCACTTAACCTTCGGGCACTGGGCAGGCTTCACCCCCTATACATCACCTTGCGGTTTAGCAGAGAGCTGTGTTTTTGATAAACAGTTGCCCCTCACAATTTACTGTGGCCAACTCAAAAAGTTGGCACCCCTTCTCGCGAACTTACGGGGTTAATTTGCAGAGTTCCTTAACATTGGTTTTCTCGCTCGCCTTAGAATACTCATCTTGGGAACGTGTGTCCGTTCTCGGTACAGGCACATATATATTTTAAATGTTTAGAAGCTTTTCTTGGAAGTATGAATTCACATAATTCAGCTGTTAAACCTTTGCATCATAACTCCCGGTTATAAAACACGCATTTAACTATATTTTACAGTTGTTATTTACACCCAAATCCATTAATGGGCTATGCTATCCTTCTCCGTCACTCCATGACATATATAAGTGGTACAGGAATATTAACCTGTTATCCATCAGGTACGCTTTTCAGCCTCCCCTTAGGTCCTGACTAACCCTGGGTGGACGAACCTTCCCCAGGAAACCTTTCCCAATAGGCGTTGTGGATTCTCACCACAAATCGTTACTCATACCGGCATTCTCACTTCTTAACGCTCCACCAGTCTTCACAGTCTAGCTTCAATGCATTAAGAACGCTCCTCTAACGTACTTTCGTACCCGTGACTTCGGTATCGTGTTTTACTCCCGTTAAATTATTGGCGCAAGATCTCTTGACTAGTGAGCTATTACGCACTCTTTAAAGGGTGGCTGCTTCTAAGCCAACCTCCTAGTTGTTTATGAAATCTCACAACCTTTCTGACTTAACACGATTTTGGGACCTTAGTCGACGATCTGGGTTGTTGCCCTCGCGAGCCGGGACGTTAGCACCCCGGTTCCGACTGCATGACAATACACGATGGTATTCGGAGTTTGATTATAGTCAGTACCGCTAGGCGCGGCCATTCCATATTCAGTGCTCTACCACCAAAGTTTAACATCACACGCTAGCCCTAAAGCTATTTCGAGGAGAACCAGCTATCTCCAAGTTCGATTGGAATTTCTCCACTATTCACAAGTCATCCGGGCACTTTTCAGCGTACTACGGTTCGGTCCTCCATTTGGTGTTACCCAAACTTCAACCTGCTCATGAATAGATCACATGGTTTCGGGTATATGTCAACATACTAAACGCCCTATTAAGACTCGATTTCTCTGCGGCTCCGCTTTTCTCTGCTTAACCTTGCATGTTAACATAACTCGCCGGTCCATACTGCAAGATGTACGCCATTAGCCATTAACGGCCTCTGACTAATTGTAAGTAAGTTGTTTCAGATTCTATTTCACTCCCCTCCCGGGGTTCTTTTCACCTTTCCCTCACGGTACTAGTTCACTATCGGTGTCTGGTTAGTATTTAGCCTTACCGGATGGTCCCGGCAGATTCAGACAGGGTTTCACGTGCCCCGCCCTACTCAGGATACTATCAAAAGTTCTTATTATTTCACATACAGGAGTTTCACCTTCTGTGCTTCAGTTTTCCAACTTATTCTGCTATAATAAAAATTTGTAACTTTATGTAGATAGTCCTACAACCCCAACTAAGTTGGTTTGGGCTCTTCCAATTTCGCTCGCCGCTACTGATGGAATCATTATTTATTTTCTTTTCCTGTTGCTACTAAGATGTTTCAGTTCACAACGTGTCTCGCTAATTAGAACTATATATTCATTCCAATGCAGTTAGAAATTACTCTAACTAGGTTTCCCCATTCGGAAATCCCCGTTTCGTAGCTTATATCCAGCTCCACGAGGCTTATCGCAGGTAATCACGTCCTTCATCGACTTCCAGACCCAAGGCATCCACAACTCACTCTTACTTATTTAAAAGTTATCAATATTTACCTATTGTTGATGTATTCAAAGACATTTTAATAAATTATTATATTAATATAATAATTAACTCGGTATCACAAAACAAATTGACTAATTTATTTATTGATGTCGTTGTTATATTAATTTATCTTTACTATTCAGTTTTCAAAGAACAAATGAGAGAAAGTTCTCTCAAAACTAGATATATCTTTTGGACTATTATCAAAAGCACATAACATTTATTAAATTTAAATAGTCATATAAAGTGTAATGTTACTAAAATGAATTGTAACTTGTACTCCGTAGAAAGGAGGTAATCCATCCCCACGTTCTCGTAGGGATACCTTGTTACGACTTCACCCCAGTCACCGGCCCTGCCTTAGGCAGTTGTCTCCGTAGTTAACAAAACCGACTTCGGGCATTACCAGCTCCCATGGTGTGACGGGCGGTGTGTACAAGACCCGAGAACGTATTCACCGTAGCGTAGCTGATCTACGATTACTAGCGATTCCGACTTCATGTAGTCGAGTTGCAGACTACAATCCGAACTGAGAATGGTTTTTTGAGATTTGCTCAACGTCGCCGTATTGCTTCTCTTTGTACCATCCATTGTAGCACGTGTGTTGCCCCACTCGTAAGAGGCATGATGATTTGACGTCGTCCCCACCTTCCTCCCAATTACTCGGGCAGTCTCCCTAGAATATTTAACTAAGGACAAGGGTTGCGCTCGTTGCAGGACTTAACCGAACATCTCACGACACGAGCTGACGACAACCATGCACCATCTGTCATTCTGTTGACCTCCACTATATCTCTATAGCTTTGCAGAAGATGTCAAGAGTGGGTAAGGTTCTACGCGTATCTTCAAATTAAACCACATGCTCCACCGCTTGTGCGGATCCCCGTCAATTCCTTTAAGTTTCACTCTTGCGAGCATACTACTCAGGCGGATGATTTAATGCGTTAGCTGTGCCGATAGATTCTCTATCAGCTAATCATCATCGTTTACAGCGTGGACTACCAGGGTATCTAATCCTGTTTGCTCCCCACGCTTTCGTCTCTCAGTGTCAATATGTACCCAGTTAGCTGCCTTCGCCATGTTGGTGTTCTTCCTAATATCTACGCATTTCACCGCTTCACTAGGAATTCCGCTAACCTCTATACAATTCTAGCATGCCAGTATCCAACGCGATTTGGGGTTGAGCCCCAAGTTTTGACGCCAGACTTAACACACAACCTACAGACGCTTTACGCCCAATAATTCCGGATAACGCTTGCAACCTATGTATTACCGCGGCTGCTGGCACATAGTTAGCCGTTGCTTTCTGACAAGGTACCGTCAAGATATTATCTTTTCTTATAATATTTTTTCTTCCCTTATAACAGCAGTTTACAACCCGAAGGCCTTCATCCTGCACGCTGTGTCGCTCCATCAGGCTTTCGCCCATTGTGGAAAATTCCCTACTGCTGCCTCCCGTAGGAGTCTGGGCCGTATCTCAGTCCCAGTGTGGCGGATCAGTCTCTCAACCCCGCTAAACATCATCGCCTTGGTAGGCCTTTACCCTACCAACTAGCTAATGTTCCGCACCCCGATCTTTTAGTGAAACTTTGAAGTTCCTTTTATTTAAATCTCATGTGAAATAAAAAAGTATCCGGCATTAGCGATAATTTCTCACCGTTATTCCAAACTAAAAGGTACGTTAAGTACGTGTTACTCACCCATTCGCCGCTAAGTCCTAAAAGAACTCCGCTCGACATGCATGTATTAGGCACACAGCCAGCGTTCATCCTGAGCCAGGATCAAACTCTCGAAAAAATTGACTGTCATGTTTTTGTATATATCTAGTTTTCAAAGAACTTTTTTTGTTTGCTTGAATATTATAACACTAAAAATTTTTTTCAAAATATTTTTTTACTTTTTTTGTTTTAACAAAAATTAAAGATATATAAAAAACATATGAATAAGAAAAAAATTAAATTTATATTTTTTAATATTACTTTATTTAGCATTCTCCTGACTTCATTATCTTTTTATTTATATTTTAAAAACAATAATATAAATAGTTTCATTAAAGTTAAAATAAGTAATGTTATAGATGGTGATACTATAAATGCAATAGATAATAAGAATAAAAAATACATTATTAGATTATATGGAATTGATACTCCTGAAATAAAAAAAGATTCTGTTAATGAAGAACTTGCTATATATGAAGATAAATACGGAAATTTAGCTAAAAATTATTTGAAAAATAAATTAAGTGAATTAAATAATGAAATATATATGAAAATAATAGAAAAGGATAAATATCAAAGATATGTTTCTATTTGTTATTTTGACAATAATTTTTATTTTAAAAATAGTCTTAATTTTAATTTGGTTCAAAACGGTTTTGCAAGGGTTCATTATATTCAAGATACAAATTACAAACAACCTTATTATACTAAGGATAAATATCAAAAAGAATTTTATAAAGTAATCTTAGAATCTCAAAATTATGCAAAACTTCACTATCTAGGAATTTGACAACATAATCAAATAGATATATTTCATAAAATGTAACATATAAATATAATGTTATAATTATATTTATTAATTATAATTAATAAATCATTTAATAAATGGAGTGATAAAATGTCAGAAAATAAAAAGAATGAATATAATGCTTCTAATATAAAACACTTGGAAGGTTTAGAACACGTTCGTAAACGTCCTGGAATGTATATCGGAAGCACTTCAAAATCTGGTTTACATCATATGGTATGAGAAATAGTTGATAACTCTGTTGATGAGGCAATGGCAGGTTATGCTAAAAAAATAAATATTACTATTACAAAAAACGATGAAATTATAGTTGAAGATGATGGAAGAGGTATACCTATTGGTATGCATCCTAAATTTGGAATAAGTGCTTTAGAAGTTGTTTTAACAAAATTAAATGCTGGTGGAAAATTTGAATCTAATGCTTATAAGGTTTCAGGTGGTTTACATGGTGTGGGTGCTAGTGTTGTTAATGCACTTAGTGATTCAATGAAAGCATGAGTTAAAAGAGATGGTAATATTTATTATGCTGAATTCGGAAATGGCGGTCAAACTATCAAAAGCACAAGCATAATTGATACATACCAAGGAAATGAAACTGGAACTAAAATTCAATTCCATCCTGATTTTAAAATAATGGATAAAATTCCATTTGATAAAGAATTAATACTTGATCATGCAAAACAAATAGCTCACTTAAATAAAGGTTTATTCATAAGTGTTAACGATTTAAGAGACAATACTTATAATGAATTTCAATATGAAAACGGAATTGTAGACTATGTTAAAGAATTAACTCAAGGTTACAAACCTATTACAACAGATGTTATATATGCTTCTGGAGATTATAAATATATTAATGACATTAATCAAGAAGAAGTTATTATAGGAGTTGAAGTAGCAGTTCAATATTTAGAAGATTTATATAGATCAAATATTATTTCATATACTAATAATATTTCAACTCATGAAGGTGGGTCACATCTTTCTGGATTTTATGATTCTTTAATGAGATTAATTAACACATATGCAATCGAAAAAGGTTATTTAAAAAATGAATCAGATAAATATACACGCGATGATTTAATTGAAGGATTAACTGCTATTATTTCTATTAAACATCCTGATCCCCAATTTGAAGGACAAACAAAAGGTAAATTAGGCTCAAAGGATGCTCGTAGAGCAGTTAATGAAATTTATTCAAACGTTCTAGAAAGATTTTTAAATGAAAATCCTAATATAGCTAAAAAAATTGTGGAATTAGCATCTTTAGCTAAAAAAGGAAGATTAGCTTCTAATGCAGCAAGAGATAATGCCAGAAGAAAAAATGTTTTTGAAAGTGGTGGTTTACCAGGAAAATTATCAGATTGTGCTTCAAAAAATGCTGAAATTAGTGAATTATATTTAGTTGAGGGTAATTCTGCTGGTGGTTCTGCTAAGATGGGACGTGACAGAAATACGCAAGCCATCTTGCCTTTAAGGGGTAAAATCTTAAACGTAGAAAAAACTAGACCAGAGCGTGTTTTTGATAACGAAGAAATTATGTCATTAATTACTGCATTAGGTACTGGTTTAGGTGATAATTTTAATATTAATAAACTTAGATATCATAAAATAGTTATAATGACTGATGCTGATGTTGATGGTGCTCATATTAGAATCTTATTATTAACATTTTTTTATAGATATTTTAAACAACTTATTGAATATGGTTTTATCTATATAGCTCAACCTCCTTTGTATAAAATCCAACAAAATAAATTCGTTGAATATGCATTTAATGATGCACAAAAAGATAAAATTATTGCTAAATTAAATCCAAATCAAAAAATTACTATTCAAAGATATAAAGGACTTGGTGAAATGGACCCAGAACAACTTTGGGAAACAACTATGAATCCAAATAATAGAAAAATGCTTCAAGTACAAATTCAAGATGCATATAAAGCTGACAAAATATTTGAAACATTAATGGGTGATAATGTATTACCAAGAAAACAATTCATAGAAGAAAATGCTAAATATGTAAAGAATATTGATTTATAATAAAATTAAAAACCAAACAAACTAAGATATTAAATTAGTGTTGTTTGGTTTTTGAATATTATTTTTGTTCTTAATAATCAATTTTATTTTTTATATAAATCAAATTATAATCAAGACACTCTTGCATTATCTTCAGAATGTATTCTTTACTAGAAGTATCTTTAAATTTAAATTGTAAATCACCGTTTCCTCAGTGTCCTTTATTTCCGATATATTCACATATATTAAGTTCATCGCTTTTTAAATATTTATCTTTCATATTTAGTATTATTTTGAGATACTCTTTTTCAAATATAATTGAAATAACACTTCTTATTTTATTCATATAATAAAGTTTATATGTAATATATCACTTATTGTAAGTGGGTTTTATTTCATATGGTTGATCTAAAAATCAATTATTAATGATATGATACAAAGTTTCTGTTTTTTCTGTTTTTATATATCTATCTAATATATTTGAATTATCCTGATTATTATTTGAGTTTTCAATTATGTCTTCTTGTTGATCAGGATATTTTCATATTTTAATAGCTTTATTAAATAATCAAGTAGACCTATCATCGATTTCTTGTTCTGTTCATTTAGATAAGTTTAATAAAGAATCATTAATTCTTAGACCTGAATCACTAAAACCATTTTTCATATTTTTCTTTTCATCAAATGATTTATCACTCATTTCTGAATTATAAGAAGTTAAAGTTAAATTTCCTATTTTATAAAGATAATTTTCTTGTTT
The DNA here is from genome assembly GCF_034647055.2 of Mycoplasmopsis felis. Classification (NCBI taxonomy): domain Bacteria; kingdom Bacillati; phylum Mycoplasmatota; order Mycoplasmoidales; family Metamycoplasmataceae; genus Mycoplasmopsis; species Mycoplasmopsis felis. The sequence continues at coordinate 514,457 of NZ_CP141047.2, read as the reverse complement.
ACTTTTTCATTCGCTTCCTAAAACTTCTCTTCATTCCTTATTTAAATTTCTGTTTTGAGGAAGTATATGTTCTAAACTTAATAAATCTAAATTAATAGGTGTTTTATTAAAAAATTTTTCTATATTTTTTAATATAAATCAAGGTAATTGTTTTTGTTTAAAATTATTTTCTATAAATGATTGTTTAAATTTGTTATCATCCGGAAACTCTCTTGAGTCTTTTCCATTTATTAAAAAATTATTTATTGATTGTTCATAATTTTCGTCTTCTATTTTTTGAATTAAGTCTTCAAATATTTTATTTAGTGAACTAGAAGGAATTGAACAAATTTTTCTTCTTACTAAGAAACTAATACAAATTTCTAATATATTAATTAAAGTCTGATAATCTATTAATTTATTTTCAGCATCATTTAAGACCTTAAGTAAAAGAACAAAAGAAGGTGTATTATTTAGTTCAACAAATTGTTTGAAAAAGAAATTTAGTTTGTCATCTTTTTCTCTTAAAAAAAGAAAGTTTGTATATATTTTAGCATTTTTGTATATATCTTTTAACAATAATTCAGGTTCAATAAAATCTTTATTAAATAATCTTCACTGTTTAAATTCTTCATATATTTTATTGTTTTTAGGTATCCTTTTTAATTTTAATGTTAAATAATCTTTGAAAAGCAATTCAAAACTATCACTTCTTAATTTTAAGTTATTATCTTTAAATAAATCCTCAATTTTTTTTCAGTAATTTTGATATAAATAATTTTGCTCTTCTATTTGGATACCTATTAAAACATTATTTCGTATTAAATCAGTTTTAGTTAAAGGTTTCCCAGTAGAGTTTATGGTTTCAAAAACTTCTTGTGGGTCGTTTGTGTCATCATGACCTATTTCAATAATGCAAATTTCTAATCTATCAATACACTCCTTTAGAGTTTCGAAAGGTAAAGCATATTCTTTTATTAATTTCTTAAACAAATTATAATTTTCAACTAATCTAGAGTTTTGATATTTAGATAAATCGCTTCTTTCGATTAAAGAAATTAAAATATCTTTATCAATATTGTTTAATATAATTTTATATCTTCTATCACCATATTTTCTTGTATCTTTAAGAAATTGAAGTTCTTGTTCTAGGTCTAATTTATATTCATCTATACAAGCTAATAACAATAAAACTAAAGTTGTAAGTCTTTGTTGACCATCAATAATTAAATAATCACCTTCAGCAAAACTATTTTTTCCCGCTCGAAAAACATTTACTATAGTACCTAAAAAATGTTTCTTTGTTAGCCCTTTGGAAAGAATGATTATATCATTTCATAATCTTTCACATTGTTCTTTTTCTCAAGTGTATGGTCTTTGAAAGATTGGCACATAATAATTATTGTTATTATTTTTTAAAAATTTAAGTATTGATTGAAAATTGGCCTTCATTTTATTTCTCTTTCTTTTCTTTATTATAAATGAAAAAAAAAAAAAAAAGAAAAGTAAAAATGGACACAAAAAATTAACATTTTTGTAAATTATAACATCATAGCTGTTTGCTGTGGTGTTTTTCATTCTAAATTTGATTGAATTCTTTCTTTATTATATCAATCAACATATTCCTTTATTTTAAGATTTAATTCATCAAAAGTAATTTCAGAATAATCTAAATCATTTAATAATTCAGTTTTTATGATACAAAATCAATATTCAATTTCACGATTATCTAATGAGTTCCCAATTCTAGAAAGTGAAACTTTGCCATTAGATTTTTTGACTTTATCAATATATATTTGATTTGTATATTGAAAACCATGATCAGAATGTATTATAAAATTTGAATATTTCTTTTTAGTTAAATATTCTAAATTTTGAATATCTAAATCTAAGTTGTTACTTTTTGACAACTTAAAGCCGATAATTTCTTTTGTTTTGTGAGATAAAATAGCAGATAAATATACAAAAGATTCTAGAACATCTTTTGGTGATTTTATATATGAAACATCAGTAGCAAAAATATTTCTGTTCTCTTTATCATCGTAGTCTCTCTTAACAAGATTTTCAATTTGTGTATTTGTGTCTTTAATTTCTTTTCTTTTTTTCTTTTGTCTTACTTTACATTTTAAACCTAATAAATTCATATATCTACCTAAACTACGTGGATTTATATATTTTTTGTATTTTTGAAGTATATAAACGCTAAGTTTTTCTCTACCATATCTTTCTTTTGTTTCTTCAAATGCTTGAGGAATAATTTCACTATATTTTGGTAGTTTGCTTAGGTATTCATTTCTTTTGTTTTTTGAAACTGCTTGTCTACAAAGATTGAAAAGATTTTCCAATTTAAAGTAATTCAAATTTAATTCTTTTGATTCCTTTATTTGCTTAGATTTTGGTAGTTTGTTTGTTATTTCATAATATCTTTTTGCAATTTCAACTATATCATCCCTGTTGAATATTTCCCAATTTGGTTCTTTGTTTTTTCTTGGTCTACCCGAACCTTTTTTACGTAAATTACTTCTTTTAGTCACTAATAAATCTTCCATACCTTAATTATAATGATTAATAATTTTTTTAATTCTTCAAACATTATTCTTCTTTTTGTTATTTTGAACTTTTAATGAAATTTTAAACAACATCTTTAAAGCACCATGTAACCCTGTACTATTATATTCTTGATATATTTTGTAAAACTCTTCTGCTTTTAAATTCCTTGATATAATTCTCCTTTTTTTTGATTTTTTTGAGCGGGTATACCCCCTCAAAGGTGGACAAAAAAGCTAACATTACAATGTTAACTTTTTTGTCCACCTTTAAAAGCAGAAAACGAGAAAATAAAAAAATAAGAATAGGTAAATTTTTTCCTATTCTGTTATTAAGTTGGTGGAGGTAACGGGAGTCGAACCCGTGTCCATACATAAATATAGTTTACACTTCTACAGTTTAGTTTATTTTTATAATTTTATATCCATAAATAAACAAAAATAAAATATAAAATGTGACTTTAATTCAATTTAATATCTGTCAAAATACTAAATCTATCCTTATAGACCTATCTTATATCCTAGGAAAAACATAAGATAACTTGTGTTTTAATTAAGCAAACGCAAGATTTGATTGATTTGAGTAAAACATTGGTGAAACAAAGTTTACTTCTTGTTTTTGTTCTTTTCCGTTTAAAAAAGCCTAGTAGAAATTATAGTCTTCCACACTACTGCAATATAAACTTACCCATATATGTCGAAACCATTATACCCCCCTAATAAAATTTGAGGGTTTTTTGTATTTGCATTTCTTGTTCTTTTTTTGCTATTTTTTCTCTTTTATCATATTTTTTTAACCCTTTACATAATCCTATTTCCAACTTTAATTTTGAATTATTATTAAAATACACTTTCAATGGAATAAGGGTTAATTGTTGAGTATCTAAAATATGTTTTAACTTACGAATTTCATTTTTATGCATCAATAATTTTCTATCTTGAGTTTCATTTGCTTTTACTTGCATGTATTGTTTAAAAAAAGATTCTTTTAAATATATTTGATCTTTGTATATCGAACAATATGCAATATCAATACTAACTTGACTAGCTCTTGCAGATTTTATTTCTCAACCAGTTAAAACTATTCCTGTTTCATATTTATCAATAATTTCATAATCTCGATGAGCCTGCTTATTTGTTGAAATGATTTTCATAAGTTATTTAATTATAAAATAATTTAATTTTTATTAAAAAAATAAAATTATTATTTTAATATAATCATAAATACATAATTAATGAGTTTATATTAAATTTATTAATTTAAATTTTATATAAACTTATGAATTTAAAGAATAATAAAAGTATAATATAAATAATAAATGAAGGTAATAATGAAAAAAGTTTTAGTTCCAAAAGTTAGATTCAAAGGGTTTAGTGAAGAGTGGAAAGAGGAAAAATTGGAAAACATATATTCATTTGCTAGTGAAGGTGGTACACCTGATACAAATAAAGATATTTATTACAAACCTGGGTTATTTTATTTCACAAAAATAGAAGATATGGCAAATAAATATATATACAATACAAAATCAAAAATAAGTGAATTAGGACTGAAGAATTCATCTGCTTGAATAATACCTAAAAATAATATTCTTTTTAGTAATGGCGCAACAATTGGTAATGTGTCAATAAATAAGGTAGATTTATCAACTAAACAAGGAATTGTTGGAATGATAATAAAAAAGAAATTTAATCTTGAATTTATTTATTATCTACTTAAATCGGAAAATTTTCAAAGTAAGCTAGCAGAAAAAATAACAGTAGGAACTATACCAACAGTAGCAATTTTTAATCTTAAGAAAATAAAATTGTTATTAACAACAAACTCAATCGAACAACAAAAAATAGGAAAACTTTTAGACCAGATTTCTAATCTAATTACCATCGAACAATCTAAACTCAACAAACTTAAGCAACTTAAACAAACTCTCTTACAAAAAATGTTCCCGGAAGGTAATTCAAAAGTACCTAGAATTAGATTTAAAGGGTTTGAGGGAGAGTGAGAAGAGGAAAAATTGGATGATATTTTTAAAGTTATTACTGGTGGTGAACCACCTAAAAACTATAAAAACTCAAAACATCCAGTAGGTATGTATAAATACCCTATATATTCAAATGGACAAGAAGCTAATGCGATATGAGGTTTTTCTGACAATTATTCAATAAACACAGAAGCAATAACAATTTCTTCAATTGGTACTATTGGTTTCCCGGTTGTTAGAAAAATGTTTTTCACCCCTATAATAAGATTAAAAACTCTATTACCATATAATAAAAACATGAATATTAACTTTCTAAATCTTTCAGTTAGTCAAATTAATTTTTCTTTTAATCAAGCTGGTATCCCAAGTATGAATTCAAATCAGTTAAAAGATAATATAATATTAATATCAAGAAATTTTTCTGAACAACAAAAAATCGGAGATTTCTTTAGTAAGATTGATACCCTAATCAATCTTTACAATTCCAAACTCAACAAACTCAAACAAATTAAAAAAGCACTTATAAACAAAATGCTTTTATAGTTATATTTAATATATCAAAATATTATCAATAGTTATTATTAAATAATATATTAATGTTTGGAAAATTATTATATGTGTTATAAACCTATTTTCATATTATCTTTTTCCAGAAATACTGCTGTTTCGATGTGAAAAGTATTCGGAAACATGTCAAAACCTTGAATATAATTTATTTTAAAATTGTATGAGAGGAATTGTTTTAAGTCTCTTGTTAGAGTTCTCGGATCACAAGATATATAAACAATATATTTAAATTTTAATAGTCACTCTATTAATTTACTATTCAAACCACTTCTGGGTGGATCTATTATAACTAATGAATTTGTATAGTCTATATTCTCTTGCTTTATTTTCTCAAAAGCATCACCAACTAAATATTTAAAATTAGTAAATTTGTTATTTTTTGCATTTAATATTGCATTCTGAACAGAAGATCTAATTATATCAACACCAATTATATTTTGATTAATATCACAAGATAATTGTGAAATAACACCTACTCCACAAAATAAATCAATAAATGTTTGAAATTTATATTTTTTAATTTTGTTTTTTATTAATTTAAAAATTTCAGAACTTATAAAATCATTAATTTGAAAAAATGAATCAATATTGACTTTAAAATCCATATCATTAAGTTTCATTATAAAAGGTTCTTTTTGAAATAAATTTAAAATAGATTCTTCTTTTTGAATATTTAATTCAATTAGGTTATTTATATCATATAAATCATTTAATAAGGTTTTAGGAATATCAAATTCTTTATGTATTTTAATTAGAACCTGTGTTTGGTTTTTGTTATTAATTCTTAATGTTATTTCTTTAAAGAAGTTTAAATTATTATATTTTTTATACTCTTGAGTATAGTTATTTATTTTATTTATAATTATTCTTAATGTTTCATTCAAATTTTCTTTATTTTGAATTAAGTTATCTTGATTTTGATTGATAATTTGAGAATCATTAATATATTCACCAAAATATAATTTATTTTCTTTAGTATATAAAGGATACTTTGCCTTATTACGATAATTATAGATTTCAGATGAAGGTACAAAGTCAGAAATTAAAGTTGATTTTATACCTAGATTTCTAGTTAATAGATTAATTAGATATGTAGATTTTTGTTTAATTTGTTCATTATAATAAAGATTAATTAATGGAGCACTATTAAAACATAATAACTCATTATTATTTCTATGTTTAGATTTTATAATAAGTTTATTTACTTTTCCAAAAGCGTATTTGCTATATTCTTTTGTAATTATGACTTCTGCTATTTCATCTATAAAAAAATTTGGAACAAAAATAGGTTTACTGAATTCCCTTGAAACTCCTAAACCTTCATAACTTATTTCAGAACATTTTAAAATAACTTTTTTATTCATAACAAATATATAGTATATCTATCTTTCCATATCTTTTTTGTTTATATATTTTTAAACCATCAGGAATAATAATTTTAGAAACATTATTTGTTTCTAAAATTATTTCACCATCTTGATTTAGTGTTTGTTTATTATATATTTTTAATAAAGTATTATTTACTAAATCATATTCATTAAACGGTGCATCTAAAAAAATGAAATCAAATTGTTTTTGATTGTTTTCTAAAAACAAAAGTGCATCTGTATTAAAAGTTAGTATTTTTTCTTTTATATTTAAAGAAGTTATATTAGAAACAAGAGTATGATAAATATTTCTATTTTTTTCTATTGCATATGATATTTTTGCACCACGACTGATGCTCTCAATACTCATTGCTCCTGAACCTGAAAATAAATCTAAACAACTTTTATCATTTATTTTAAATTGTAATGATGAAAAAATAGCTTCTCTTACCTTGTCAGTCGTTGGTCTGGTTATTTTTAAATCAGGTTCCATTATTTTTCTACTTCTATATATTCCGCTTATTATTCTTAACATATTCCCTCACAAAAAATTAAAATAAAAACAACTATTGTTGTTTTTATTTTAACACATTTATTTATTTTACAGTTATGGTACCATATAAGTCAATTAATTCTTTGAAAGTAGCAGATGGTTGGTTTATTTTTTCAAAATTTCTTGGAACTAAAACATCAGCATTATAAATAATAACTACTTGTTCTTGAGCATTACCATCAAAATGTTTATAAGCAGTACCTGCTCATTCTGTATCATTCACTGGTTGTTTAATAGATTTATAATTTCCATTATTTTTATTTAATTCTTTTAAAATTAAATCTACTGAATCACCGGCACCATTATTTATTTCAGTTAAACCTGTTATATCAAAACCAGATTGTTTTATAATAGAAGCAATAGAAAGAATTTTTAAATCTTTTTCTGTTTCATAATTTGAATTATTATTTCCGTAATTTAAAATGTTTCAATGTGAAATTCTTAAAGTATTATTTTCTTTAGGATAAAAACTAGTTGTTGATGTAGATGTTGAATGTGTATGTTTTAATTTAATATCAGTAAAAACAGGTGCATGATCTGAAATTTTAGAACGAATATTAGAGTTTTTTGAATTATTTCTTGTTCATCAATTAAAATTCTCAGGATTGTTAGTTATATTAAATTCCTTGAATGCTTTGTAAATATCTACTTTAAACTTAATATTTGGATTATCTGTATCTGAAACTGTATCATAAAATTCATCTTCACCATTTATATAATACATCTTATCATACGGATTTGCATATCCACCTTTTGTATTCAATGAAGTATAATAATCTTTTTTTAATGAATTAGTTACTTTATTTATATTACTTGGAAAAACATTATCAAAATGAAAGTTTTTTGCGTCAATATTTGTATCCCCACCAAACACTATTAATGAATTTGTTTCATTTGCTAATCCTTTGAAGTAATTCATTACTTGAGGTATTGCTATAAACTCTGAAAACTCTTGTGAACCATTTTTACCACCTTTTAATGTTTGGTGCTCAACATTTCCTTCTATATATCTTGAATTACTTGTTTTGCCTGGACTATCTAGATGATCAAAAATTGTAATTATTGATGGAGCGTTAGTATTATTTTTTAACTTAAATCTTGCTCCAAAAGGTGGTCTAACAAATACTGTTTTATTTGATTGATATGAATTTAAATCTGAACCTGTGTTTGGTTCAGATAAAGTAGGTTCTTCATTATCAATTGGTTTGATTGGTTCTTTAGGTGTTTTCGGAGTTGATGGTTGTTCTTTATTAACAGAATCATCTTTTGAATTATTTATATTTTTTAAATTAATTTCTTGAAATAGTTTTTGATTATCACCTGCTTCTTTAAAAAATATTTTTAAGATTCCGGCCTCTTTATCTCAATCATATTCAAAATCTTTAGTACTTTCTTGGAAGGTTCCTTGGATGTTTTCGTTATTATATGAATCTTTAAATTCAATCAATTTGTTATTTGGATTTTTTCCAAAACCTTTAAAACCTAAATGTCCATCTTTGTATAAGTATAAAGATAATCCTTTTTTATATTTATTTTCTCTTTCAGAATTTTCTTTATATGAATATGCTTCATTTATTAATTCTAAAACACCATCTATATTTTGATTAATTAAAACAAATGGTTCTCTTATTTCCTTTTCTGAATATTCATTATCTGAATCGTTTTTTTCTATTGGAAATTCTTGGAATAAAAGATCTTCACCATCTTTTAATTTGTAATAAATTTTTAATTTATTAGATTCTTTATTTCAATCATATTCATATAAATTTTTATTTTCGCTTGAACTAATAATTGTTTCTTTTGTTTGATTATCTTTTAATTCTAAAAATAAATTATTCTCCTCATTATCAAAACCTATGAAACCTAATCTATTGTTTGTTTCATTATAATAAATATATTTTCCTTTATTATCTGAATTTTCTGAATTATTTTTTGATAAAAATGCTTTTTGTATTAAATTGTATAAATTAAGTTGATTTATATTAAAGGGTTCAATATTATGCTTTTCTAGTTTTTTTGTATCTTCATCAACTATTTTAGTGTTTAATGTAATTTCTTGATTAAACTCTTGGTTATTAATTAAATACTTAACTAACAATTTTCTTTGTTTTTTATCTCATTTTCATTTTAAATTATTTAATTTACTTTTAAGATATTCTTTTATTTTTGAATTTGTATTATTAAGTTTAATTTTAATATTTAAATCATTATTTAAAACAGCTTCGTTATCTTTAAAAATTACATCACTAAAAGTTTCAATATGAGAATTTAAATAACTAACAGTTTGCTTGTTATCTTCAATAGTAAATAATTTTTTTAATTCTTGATTATTAACTTCTGATTCAATAGTTTTTGTTTCTTGTTTAGTGCAACTTGCAGATAAAACAAATACTCCTGTTATTGATATAACTGAATTTAAAAATATCGCTTTTTTTATTTTAGACATTATCACTCCAATATAAAAATTATATTATTTTATTTTTTTAAAGATTAAATACTTTATAATTTACATCATTTTTTGTATTAAATTGTGAAATTATTTTAGTTTTTTCCATAATAACTAAAATATTAAAATTAAATATATAAAAATGTTGTTTTGTTATTATAGTATAAATAATAACTATAGTAAAACAATTTATGAAATATATTTATTAAAATTTTCATTAACATTTAGTTTTATGATTATTTTGAAAAATTTTTAATAGAAATTTAAATATAAAACTAAAATATTTGTATTAGAAAATAATTTTATTTTTCTTTTCTGAAGTGTCGTAAAATTATTATATAAAGATATTAAATCGAACACCTTGAATGTAGAAAGTAGAATAAATATTAAAAAATGATATTTAGATTTGGTCGAACCTGTCTCAGGGTTTGTGAATTTTACGAATATAGTTTCAATACAAATCAAAATGTTAAATTAAATAAAAATTATAATGAACTATTATTTAAAATGAAATATTGTCTTCAAAAATAATTGAAAGCAAAATGCCATTAAACCTTTTAATTAATAAAATGAGTGCTAAAAAATTAGCTAATTCTTTAGATATTAATACCTTGAATAAAACAATAGAAATAATTTTGAATAAACTTTATTCAAAATCTAAAATTACTCTGGAACAAACCAATATAGTAAAAACCAATATAAATCACAGTTTACTTAAAAAACAAAGGGACTTTAAAGTGAAAAAAATATTCGGTGTATCTGAATATTTTTCCTGGTCTATTTTGACTTTATTGAAAATAAAAATATTAGTCAATCTTTTTTTAAATAAGTAAAACTAAAAACAGAAGATAGTCATGCAATAATGTATGTGTTATTTACTAATATATTTGAAGATAGAAATTTATCTTTTAAATGAATAATTATTATTAGAGAAATTTGTAAACTTTCATAATTAATTTGATAACTTAATTAAAAAAAGATGTAATGCAGAAACTGTATTACATCTTTTTTTAAAGATAATCTACTTTTATAATATTATTAAAAAATAATATAGTTATTTTTGTTATAAAATAAGTATTTAAAAAAATCTAAAACTATTTTGTAAAATTATCTTGATCTTCTGTATTAGAATTTACTGCTATAGTAGATGCTACAGTCATTGTTTTTGCTATATCTGCTAAATTAGGAGGTAAAATAACTTTTGTTCCTTTACCATTTGCTAATTTACCTAATTCTTCTAATGATTTTAAAACTAGTATTTCATTTGAAATTTTAGATGAGTTCAATAGTTCTATAGCTTCTTTTTGTCCTTGTGCTCTTAAAATTTCAGATTCACGATCTGCTTCAGCTTTTAATAATTGAGCTGCTTTATCACCTTCTGCACGTAAAATTTGTGCTTCTTTTAATCCTTCAGCTTGTAAGATATTTGCTCTTTTTTCTCTTTCTGCACGCATTTGTTTTTCCATTGAAATCAAAATTTCTTTTGGAGGAGTAATATTTTTAATTTCAACTCTGTTTACTTTTACACCTCATGGATCTGAAGCTTCATCTAGAATTAAAGTTAATTTTGAATTTATTGTATCTCTTGATGTAAGAGTTTCATCAAGTTCTAATTCACCTAATAAGTTTCTTAATGTAGTAGCTACAATATTTTCAATAGCAAGCAACGGTCTTTCATGTCCATAAGCATATGCTTTTGGATCAGTGATTTGTAAGTATACTACTGTATCTACTCTAATTCCTGCATTATCTTTAGTGATTACATCTTGTTCCGGGAAATCAATTACTTTTTCTTTATAATCACTTTTTTTAACTACTTTATCTAGAAATGGTACAATAATTCTTAAACCATTTTCTAGGACTTTATGGAATTTACCTAATCTTTCTATTACTAAAAATTCTGTTTGATTAATTCTTTTTATGGACTTAATTAGTACTAAAATTAATAAAATTAATAAAACTCCAAATATTGATAAACCTATTATTAAACCTATCATTTGTTCTCCCTTATACTCTTTCTATATAAAAAATATTTCCTTTAATCTCTTTTATAAATACTTCTGTATTTTTTTGTATTATTCCTTGTTTTTCATATGAAATTGTTCTAAATTTCTTACCATTAATAATTATTAATCCGTAATCTTCATTACTAAAAATTATTTCTTTTGATTCTTTTTGTAAAATATATTTCTTTTGAAAATCTATACCAATCATTTGTTCTAATTTTTGACCATATTTTATTTTATTCTTTAAAATTTTATATACTCCATAATAAAGTACTATTCATAAAATAATAAATAACAAAACTTGAATTAATATCATTTATCATTCATTGGATTTAATAAATATACTAATAAATAACGAGGGTATTGCAACTAATGAAGTCATTCCAGATCAAATTCCTGTTGTAAATATTTCTACTAAAATAAACAATAAAATTATAATTGATCAAAATACAATCATAAAAATTCACATATAAATCTCCTTTCCTTTTTAATTAAGTAAATAAATTATCACGATACTTTTCTATTTCTCTTTTATAATATGTTTTTAAATCTTTTTTAATATATAGTTTAAATTCCTTTATATTAAAATAATTTTTATAGTGTATTTCATATATTGTATTTTCAACAACAGGTAGAAAGAATCTATCTTTTCTTGTTTTGTAAAAATTAAAGATTGCATCAAATAACTCATCCAATTCTTTTGGAGTTGTTGGATTTTTAAAACTAGATATAAATCTTCAATATATAATTTCTGTTTCACGAGATAAATATGTCGAATTGAGATTTTGAAAAGATATACTTTTTTCATTCATTATCAACTGATATAACTTATTACAAGATAATTTTAAATAATTAAATAAAAGCCTTTTTGTAGGCATTTCAGCTATATAAAAATCAAAAATAATAAAAATTATTGAAGTCAAACTGACAAAAATAGAAATTAAAAAAATAACTATAAAAAATGTTAGTTGAAACTTTGAAAACAATTTATATTCATGATTAAAAAAGAAAGTTATAGGAATAAATATTGGTGCTATAAAGCATATCAAAGAAAAAGGTACAAGCGTAAAATCGCGAACTGAAGTTTTTGCAGCTCATGAAATATTTTTTTTAGGATTTTTTATATAATGTTCATTATACTTTTTTCTTGTTAGTATATGTGCTTTCTTTAAAAATATAAATGAAAATAAAGTTAATATAATAGTTAAAATAATCCTTATATAATAAGATAATATCATAATTAATTTAAATTATCCTTTAAGGAATAATTTGGTAATGTCCTTATATATTTCCCTTTTGTTTTATCGTTTACAACAGTTAAATTATTATAATAAAGGAATAAATAATCTTTATTTAAAAGTTCATTTAGTGTATATTCTTCATTTGTATGTATATTTTTAAATATTAAATTTCTTCCTCCAAAACCACCTTGATTATATTCACCATATTGTTCAGTTTCATTTACTACAACAAATTTAGTTACATTTTTTAAATTCAAAAGTCTTTTGTGATTTAGATTTACTTTTTCATAGAAGTCAAAAATTATTTTACTTCTGTTTCTTATTGATTGGATATCATTTCACAATGAATCTGCACTAAAACCTATACTAATTATATTTGCTATTCCTGAAAAGTGTGATTGAAGTTTCTTTGGAAATAATGATTCTAGATTTTTGGTAAATATGTTATAAAAAAAAGAATTTGTTAGCATATTATGAACATAATTTTTATCATTGAATTCTTTGAGTATTATTTCTAATTTTGCTTTTTGATATAATTGATATTTTTGGTATAAACCTATAGAAATTGATGCTGCAGTTAAAAGTCCACCTAATATCCCTGTTGTACCACCAGTAAAAATAGAAACAATATATAAAGTAGCTTGTGCTAGACCTAATGCTATTTGTATGGAATTTAAAATTTTAGAAAGCTCTTCTATTTTTAGTAAATCTTCTTGATATTGAATTATATTATTATAAATTGTTGAATATTCTTCCTTGAGTTTATTTATTTCTGCATAAATAATTTTTGAATCATATTCGCTTCCTGCATTAATATAATAATTTTTATCACTGTCAATTTTAATTCTTTCTTTTTTAATTCTTAGTTTATTATTTTTTACTTCTTTATTAAATTCTTTTTTATAAGAAATTATGTTTTCTATGGACTTATTTTTAAATAAATTTATGTTTTCTTTAAGGAATTTTTTATCAGTGTTTAATTTAAAAATTAGTTCATTTTTCTTTGTAATATCTATATCTAATTTTTTTATAGAATTTAATAATAAATTTTCTAATTCAGAATCTGTTAAATTTTGAAATCTTGTTTGGTAAAAACCTTTTCCATTTATTATTTTGCTTATAATTTCTTCTGAATTATTATTAATTAATACATTATTTAATTGTTGATTATGTACAACATTTAATGTGTGACTTAAATAAGAAGTATTCTCTATAGCAGTCAAAATTTTAGTTAGTTTCATTTAAATATGACTTCTTAATAGGATAATTCTTAGTTATTTCTTTAACTTCTTTTTTTAAATCGTTAATTATTTGTTTAGCAAAGAATTTATCGTTTTGGATTTTATGATAATTACTTAACAATCTATGAATTATAATCGCAAGTTGTTCTCATTTATCAAAATCTCTACTTGTCATTGCTGCAGCTCCAAGTCTAATTCCACTACCTTCATTTGGAGATAATGTGTCAAATGGAATTGAATTCTTATTAACAGTGATATTTATTTTATGTAATAAATCTTCTGCTTGTTTTCCAGTTATATTATATGTTTGTAGAACATTAATCATAAATAAATGATTATCAGTTCCACCACTTATAATTTTTGCACCTAATTCTTTGAATTTATTGCAAAATATTTGAGAATTTTTAACTATATCAGTTGCATATTTTTTAAACATAGGAGTTAATGTTTCATAAAAACCTATCGCTTTTCCTGCAATTGAGTGAAATAATGGACCACCTTGATAACCAGGAAACACTCATCTATCTACTTTTTTAGATATTTCTGGATCGTTTGTCATTATTATTCCACCTCTTCCTCCTCTTAATGTCTTATGAGTAGTAGAAGTTATAATATGTGCATAACCAACCGGACTAGGATGGACTCCACCTGCTATTAAACCAGCAATATGAGCAATGTCAGCCATTAATTTTGCACCAGCTTTATCTGCTATTTCTCGAAATCTTTTAAAATCAATAATTCTTGAATATGCTGAATAACCACAAATTATTAAATCAGGTTTTTCTTTTAGAACTTGTTCTTGAATTGCATCATAATCTAAAACTTCATCTTTTGATAAATCATATGAAACAGAATTATAAAAAATCCCACTAAAAGATATTTTATAACCGTGTGTTAAGTGACCTCCTGAACTTAAGGATAACCCCATTATTTTTCCACCACTTGGTACAACTGAAGCTATTGCTGCTGCATTTGCAACTGACCCTGAATATGGTTGTACATTTGCATATTTAACACCAAATATTTGTTTTAATCTATCTATAGCTAACTGTTCAATAATGTCAACGTTTTCACAACCACCATAATATCTTTTATATGGATATCCTTCTCCATATTTGTTTGTTAAAATACTTCCTTGAACTTTTAGAACATCTTCTGATACATAATTTTCACTTGCTATTAATTCTATATGTTCTTGTTGTCTTTTTAATTCACCATTTATTGCTTTTTGTATTTCTAAATCACTTAATTTAATATTTTTATACATTACTTACCTACTTATTAAATTTTTCGTTTAAGTTAACTATTGTTTGATTATCTGCTGTAATTCTTAATGTAACATTATGAGAATTTTCTTTTTTAAAATCATCTACTTGTTCAATAGAGTAAATGTTTCCTCTACACTTTAAGTCTTTAATGATTGGATTTATGTATTCATTATTTTGTAATTCAAATGTTAAATCAACAGATTTTAATGGTTCTGTGTTTATATTTTCATATTGAATTTTTGATTCTAAGTTTATATCAAAAAACTCTGCATAAAAACCATTTGTAACATCATGTTTAGGATGAATTTTTCCTATTCAACCTATTAATTCTCTTTTGTAATATATATATGCAGAAACATTTGGATGAATATATGAATTATCTTTTAGTGGAACAAAATCTATATCTAACGATAAGAAATTAATAATATCTTGTTTGATTTCATTAAATGATTTTGTAGTTGAAGCTAAACCATAGACAATATGATTATTATTAATCATTCCTTTTTCGAAAATATTAACTTGATTTATTTTTCTCTTTTGATTGTATTCAATTACTTCTTGTAATGATGTAACAATTGAATTTCTAATACTTTCTCTTTCTTTTGATACAAAAGTTAATAAATTGATATCTTTATCAAAACCAAAGACATTAATTTTATTTTTTTCTTTTGAAATTAATGAAAAAGTCCTTACTTCTGAATAACCTTGATGTTGTAATATTTTTTTATTAATATCATTTTTATAAATGATAACAGGTAAATTTCTTATAGGTTCTGGAATAAAATTATCATATGAATAAAATCTAAAGAATTCTTCTATAATATCTTCAAATAAATTAATATCATATCTATATTCAGGTATGATGATATTATCATTATCAAATTCAAAACCAAGTTCATTTAGTTTTTTAATAACCTCTTGAGATTTTTTGTTATTTAAAATATCAAAACCTGCATATAAACTTAATTTTTCTTTATCTCATTTTATAACCTTATTTTTAGGGACTTTAATTTCATTAATTATATTTGAAGTTTCAAGTTCAGAACAATAACTTTGAATATATTTCATTGCTAAATTTGCCATATAATGAGTTATAGGTCTAGAGCCTTGATTCGATGAATTAGAAGTTATTTTAATTTCTTTTGAACCATGTCTAATATATTTTGGATCAAAAACCCCGATTTCGAATAAATAGTTATTGCTATTTAAATCTGTTTTAGTATTTTCAAGTCCCATTACACTTGCAATAGAAATAGGTTGATTATCATTGTATATACATAATACATCTAAAACATTAACTTCTTTATTACCTAAGATATTTAAATTTCCTGAGTATAAATTACTATTTAGATTTTTAGATTTTAATTTGTTTGTATTATAAACGTGAGCAGGAATACCAAAATTAATTAAAACTAAATTTGTTAAATTAACAGATCAATCAAATAATGAAGAAATATTATGTTTAGCAAGTAATGTTTTTTCATATATAGATATTTCTTTATTTCCATTAACCTCTAAAAAAGATAATCCATTTGATAATCCATTTTCTGCTTTAAATTTACTTTCAAAAGTATTCTGAGGTTCACTAAGTGCAAAATTAAATTCTGTATTAAAATAACTTGCTAATTCTTTTGCTATAACATAATAAGAATTTGCATCATTTCTATTTGCTGTAATTGAAATTTCAATTATGTAGTCGTTTAACCCTAATTTTTCCATTGGATCATCATTGATATTTGCAAAATCATTAGGTAAAACTAATAGTTGATCTTTTTGATCTAACAAGGTTCAATCATAACCTATTTCAGATCAAGCAGCCATCATACCTTGAGAAGGATAATCTTTTAATTTTACTTTTTTAAATGTTGTATCACCTTTTTTAGAACCTTCAGGAAAACAAACAATTAAATTACCTGGTTGTAATATTCTATTAGTTGTCTGAATAGTTAATTGTCCTATTTTTGTATTTAAAATAACTACATCTAAACGGTCAGAGTTAGGATTTTGAAAGACTTCTAAAACTTGTCCAAATAATAAACCTTCTACGTTTGAAAAAGGTTGATTAGATTCAACTTCAAATCCTAAATTATTAAGTGCTTTTTCAACTTCAAGATGATTTAGTTTTATTTTTGGTAAAAATTTATTTAAATGATTTAGTGAAAGAATCATATTTGCTCTCCTTTGTTAAATTTCAATTAATTTCTTCGTTAGATAGTTCTTTTAAACGTTGATTTATTTTCAAAAATATTTCTGATCCATTAAAACCTTTATTAAAACTAAAAGGCGATGGATGAGAGGTATGCAAAACATTTTTTGAATTACGATTATTTAAGTTTAATTCTTTATAAAATTTTAATGCTTTAGTTCCTAGTAAAACAATAATTACATTAGGATTTTGATTAATAACTTCTTTTATTATTTCTTTTGTAAAACTTTGTCAGCCGAAATTATAATGAGAATTAGGTTGACCTTTTGACACTGTTAAAACTGTATTAAGCAATAAAATGCCTTGTTGTGCTCATTCTTGTAAAGAATTTGTTTTAATTACTGTATTTGGATAATTATTTAATAATTCTTTAAAAATATTTTTTAGTGAATGAGGAGTTTGTTTTTTATATGTTGAAAATGCAAGACCGTCTGCAAATCCATTATGATAAGGATCTTGACCTAAAATGATTACTTTTGTTTGATTTACTTGAAAATAATCAAATGGTCTAAAGATATCCATTTGATGAGGGTAGATTTCTATGTTTTGAGTTTCTATGTCTTTTAAGGAATTATATATTTTTTGAAAATATGATTTTTTACCTTCTGATTGTAAAATTTTTAAAAAACTATCTTTCATTATTGAATTGCTCCAAAATTCTTAAATCATTTTTATATAAATCACGGATATCAGTAAAACCATATTTAATCATAGTTATTCTTTCGATACCTAATCCTGCTGCAAAACCATTATAATCGTTTGTATAACCTGCTAATTTTAAAACATTAGGATGCAACATTCCAGCACCCAAGATTTCTATTCATTTATTTTTATAAAAGACATCTACTTCTACGCTTGGTTCTGTAAAAGGGAAATAACTTGGTCTTAATCTGATTTCTACTTCTTCTTCTAATACATATGATAATAATGATTTTAATGTTCATATTAGATTCGGAAAACTAACTTTTCCTACCGAAACAAAATCTAATTGCGTAAATTGATGTGAGTGAGTTGCATCATCTTCATCATTACGATAAACTTTACCTAATGCAAAAACTGCTATTTCTTTGTTCGGATTTTCTTGTAATATTTTTGCTGTAATTCCTGTGTTATGAGTTCTTAATAAAGTATTTTTATCAATATATAGTGAATCATGCATTGCTCTTGCTGGATGATCTTTTGGGATGTTTAATTGTTCAAAATTATATAAATATGAAACTATTTCGCCTTCTTGTCTTTGATAATAACCATGTTGTATAAATCATTCTTTTAATCTTTCTTCAACAATAGTAATTGGATGTATAGAACCTTGTTTATTAACTGGTTCACTAATGTCTATAAATTCACTATTAATTTTATTATTTATTTGTATTTCTTTAATTCTTAAATCCGCTTGTTCAAAGAAATCTTCATATTGTTTTTTTAATAGATTTATTTTTTGACCTAATTCTTTTTTTAATTCAATAGGTGAAGTTTTTAATTGATTTTGTAATTCGAAAATTTCTCCTTTATTTCCATACGCTTGCGCTTTAGCTTGCTTTAAATCTTCTAGTGTATTGATATCTTCTAGTTTAAACATTATTTCTCCTTTGTAATTTCTTCTTTCAGTTTAGTTCAATAATTTTTTATATCTTTTTCTAGTTTATTATCTTGCGGGAAATAAAAAATTTCATTTTCTATTTCTTTTGGTAGATATTGTTGTGATACTCAATTTTTATGATAATCATGAGGATATAAATAATTAATACAATCACCTAATTTTTTTGCTGATGCATAATGTGAATCTTTTAAGTGTTTAGGGATTTGATAAATCCTACCGGATTCTAAAAATAACTTTATATTATCTCTTGATATAACAACAGAATTACTTTTTGGTGAACTTGCTAAATCAATAATTGCATTTGCTATTGGTAATTCTCCTTCAGGGAGACCTAATCTTTCGAAAACTTGAATAGCATTATGTGTTCTTAAAGCAACATTCGGATTAGCCATTCCTATATCTTCATATGCTACACATAACATTCTTCGAAATAAACCATCAATATCTCCTGTTTTTAAAATTAAAAAGCCATAGTATAATGAAGCATTAACATCACTGCCTCGTAATGATTTGTGAAAAGCAGATAAATTATCATAATGAGCACTCTGGTTCATGTCAGAGTAAAATGAAATGTTAGGAATAATAACTTTTAAATCTTCTTGTGTAATTTCTTTATTATCTTTTTTTAACAAAGCAAGTAATTGTAAATTATTTATGCTTGATCTTAAATCACCATTTGAAAATCTTGCTAAATTTAATAAATTATCATTGCTAATATTTAAATAATTAAAATGTGAATTAATTATATTTCTTAAACTTTGAGTTATTTCTGTTTCTGATATTTTATGAAATTGTAAAATTTGCATTCTTGAACGAACTGCTGGTGCTACTTTAAAATATGGATTTTCTGTGGTAGTGGCATAAACTATAATTTTGTCAAATTCTAAATATGATAATAAAATATCTTGCTTATCTTTATTTAATCTATGTATTTCATCGATAATAATGGCATCACAATTCTCTAGTATATCAATTAAATCTTTTTTTGAATTAATTGTTGAATTAAAATAACCATATTTCAATCCTAATTCATTAACCAAAACAAATGCTGTTGATGTTTTCCCAGTTCCTGATTCACCAAAAAATAAGAAACTGTAAGTTAATTTATTAACAATAACTTCTCTTAGTAAACTTTTTAAATGATTTTGTCCTACTATATCATCCATTTTTTTAGGTCTAAGTAAATTAGCGAGGTTTTTATCCATATTTTTTATATTATATTATGTTTATTATAATAATTAAATATATTTAAGATATAAAATTAGTATAATATACAGCATTATGTATCAATCAAAATTAAACACAAAACAAACGCAAAAAGCAATACAAGATTTAAAAAAAATATTTCAACAAAATTTACAAAAACAACTTAACTTAACCAGAGCAACAGCTCCATTATTTTTAGAAAAATCTACAGGTTTAAATGATGGTTTATCAGGTGAAAAAGCAGTTGTTTTTTCGCCTAAAGACAATGATGTTACATTAGAAGTAGTTCACTCACTTGCTAAATGAAAAAGAAATGCATTAAAAGAATATCATTATGAAGTTGGTGAAGGAATTTATACTGATATGAATGCTATTAGACGTGAAGAAGAATTAGATAATACTCATTCATATTACGTAGATCAATGAGATTGAGAGAGAATTATTTCAAATGAAGATAGAAATTATGAATTTTTAAAAAACATAGTTAATAAAATATATGATTGCATTAAAAAAACAAAACAACATTTAATTAAAGAATATCCACAACTTAATGATGAATTGGCTTCTGAAGTATTTTTTATTTCTGCTCAAGAATTGGAAGATAAGTACCCGAATTATTCAATTAGTCAAAGAGAAGATTTAATAACTCAAGAAAAAGGTGCTGTATTTATTTATCAAATAGGAAATAAATTAAAATCAGGATTAGTTCATTCAAATAGAGCTTTTGATTATGATGATTGAAATTTAAATGGTGATTTAATTGTATATTCTAAAGTTTTAAATAAAGCAATTGAATTATCTTCTATGGGGATTAGAGTAAATGATAATTCAATATTAAAACAATCGCAAATGTCTTATGATGAATTAATTAGTCTATCTCCATATCATAAAAATGTTTTATTAAATAAATTGCCATTGACAATTGGTGGTGGAATTGGTCAAAGTCGTTTAAGTATGTTTTTATTAGAAAAATCTCATATTGGGGAAGTTCAAGCAAGTTATTGACCAGATTCATATCGTGATGAATTATCTTCTTTAGGAATTAAATTATTATAAAAAATAAATCAGAAAAAATTTCTGATTTATTTTTTATAAACTAGCTGAATATTGGTCTGTTTTAATTTTTAATAAGAACTCTATAGCAAATTGAATTGCTGGTCAAAATTCATGTGCTTGGTTTATATAATCTCAACCTTTTACTTCTATCGTTCCTTCTCTACGACTCCCTAATGACATAAGTCAATAATATGAACCATTATGTTCCAAACCAGAAGTGAATTTTTTATAGTCATTTGCTGTACCATCTATATTATTAGATATTTGACTTGTAAAAATATTTCCTAAATTACTTCCACCTAATATTGGTCTATATTTACCATTTTCTCACACTTGTAAGAAACGTGTATTTTGATCACCTATACCTAATTGAATTGCTGGTAGAGAATAAATTTCAGGAGCACGGTAGTCATTTGGTAGTTTAGCATGTTCATTTTTATGCCTTATTTCCATAAATGCTTTTACAAGTTTATCAGTTAATCAATCTACTCATTTTTGTCTTAATGTTAATTTAGCAGAAGTATTTAGTGGATTTAAAGAAGTATAATCTGCTGTTGTATCAGGAACTCTTCCATTTAAGTAGTTTAATAATTCAGCAAAAACTCTCACTGTTCAACCATCTTGAAAAGCTAATCTAGAAATAGGATTTGAATCTAAGTTTGGTCCACCTGAATGATGTGCTAAACCAGAGAATTCATAATTGAACCTAACTTTATTTATTTGGCTAAAGATTAAAGCTTCAGCATATGTTGAACCTGAATAATTATGATTTGTTCCATAGTTTACTAGTTTAGCATTTGTTCCATTTGATTTATTTGTTGTGTAGATGTATTCACCTAATGGGGTATTGTTTTCTGTTTTAGCGTGGAATTTAATTGACTTAATTTTGTAATTAAATCCAGCTTTTAATTGAGATCTATTTAAATAGATTCTTCAATTATGATTAATTGTTCTATTGTTTGCTGTTGTAGAAGCAGAATCAATATAATTACTACTTATAGTAATTAAATTATTTGTAACCAAGTTTTGATTTTTATTAATTGGAGTTGCATTCCCAGTATTTGCTAATACTTCTAATTGAACTTCTACATTTTTACTTGTATCAATTAAAAGATTTTCACCAGATAATCCTGAAACAGTAACATAATAATTATAAGTTGCTTCAATTAAATCTCTTCCTGATACTGAACTATATTCTTCATCATATGATGGTCTAAATGAAGCTCTAACATCGTTTGCAATAATATAACTTTTTGTTATATTAAAGTTTTGTGATCTATTTGTTTCAAAATATGTATCAAAAGTATCATTGCTATTAACAATATCATTTGAGTTTCTATTATTTGTATTAGATCATACTAACTTATCAAAAGAATATAGTCCATTGTTATTGAATGAATTTACATTGAAGGTAAATCTTAAATTAGTACTTGTTAATTGTATAGGTTGTGATACTACTTTTTGACCTGAAGTATTACGTGCAACTAAATATAAATACTTATTATGTCTAGCTCCATCTGACTTATTTAATGTTACATTGACATTAACATTTTCATTTATATAATTGCTACGTTCAGGAGTAAAACTTTTAACTTCATAATATGATAATAATTCATTATATAAGTTTCTTAATTCAGTAATATTTCTTGCACTATTTCTTCTTTGTTCAAAATCACTACGTTTATTTGGATTAGTTATTTTTTTAATTTCTGGATTAATCTTATTAATTTCTGCATTATAGATTCTCATTGCATTATTTTTAACATCTAAATATTGCGATTCTGTTGCAGATGGATTATTAAGTGTATTTAAGTATGAATTATATTCATTAGCACCTTGAATTTTATTTAATTCTCTTTGAGTTTCATTTTTTAATTCATTTAACTTATTAGTTGCTTGTGTTTGTTTTTCTTCAATTGTAGCTTGAGTTAATGTGTTTAAATTGTCAAAACCTTCTTTTAATCTTAAGTTATTGATAGTATTTGTACTTAATCTGTTAATTACTTGTAATGCTTGTGAACGTTTGTTAGTAATTTCATTATTAACTGATTGAATTACTTGTTCATATTCTAATTCTGTATTATTATCAGTTAATTTATTAAAGTTTGTTCCATATAAATTATTAGTTACTGATAATTTTAGATTTTCTCTGGTAGCATTATTTTTAACATTGTTTAAGTGTTCTTGAACTTCTTGTTTTGCTCTTAAAATATTTGCAGGGCTTTGTGTTTTTGAATTAATAATTGCTGATTTTTCATTTTTGAATGTTCCATCTTTTAATCTTCTTAATAATTCAGGAGCACCTGCACGAGATACTTCACGATTATATCTTTCTACTTCTGACCTTAATTGATCTACACTTTCTTTAGTTCCAAGTGAATTTAATCTATTATTAAATTCATTTTTCTTATTATTGTCTATTACTTGATTAATTACATTTTTAGTTAAATCAATTGCAGATTTTAAAGTATTAATTTTTGTTTCAACATTAATTACATTATCGATTGTTTTTGCATTTGATAATTCATTTAATAAAGTATTTTTATTTCCTTGTTGTGTGAATGTATTATTAATTCTTGTTCTTGCTTGATCAATTCTTGTTTTTAGAGCTTTTGCTGTATTAGTTACATTGTTGTATCCAGAAATATCATTTGCTAAATTAAATTGGTTTTGTAATGTTATTCTATTACCTTGATCTAATGCATTAATTGCATTTCGTGCTTCTTGTCTTGCTTTTGCAAGTTTCATATCATTAATAATAGTTTGTAATGTATTTACATCATTAGCTGAATTAATTCTATTTAAGAAATTATTTCTATCTGTATTTAATAACACTGAAAGAGTATTATGCACAGTTTTAGCTTCTTGGACTTTGTTTGCAATTGCTTGTAATGAATTTTTAATTGTATCAATTTCAGCAATAGTATCAGCATTTGCAGAATTTCTCACATTAGAAAAATGTGTTTTATGTTGTGGATGATTTGCAAATAAGCGATCAATTGTACTTTGTAAATCATTTGATTTATCAACTGTATTAGTTGCAATATTTTTTAATGATAACAATCCATCACCATTATTTCTAGTTTGATTTAATCTATTATTTAAATCTGTTCTTGCATTACTTGGCATTTTATTAATTTCTGCTTGAACTTCTGCTATTAAATTATTTAATCTAGTGTCTGCTTTAGATTTTTCTCCATTAATTATATTAATATCATCTGAACTATTAACAATGTTTCTTGGATTTGACTGTTCTGATGCAGGTAGTTTAGCAATTGAATTTAATGCAGCTTGTTTTGCGCTTTGTAATTCTCTAGCTTCTCTGTTTAATTGCTCATCTACTCTACGTTCTAAATCTGTTAGATTAGTGTTTCTATCATCTGCTAGTCTATTAAATTCATTTTTCTTAGATATATCTTTAATACCTGCTATTTTGTCTTTAATTCTATCTGCTTCAGAAAGTTTTTGAGTTTTTCTTTCAATTTCAATTAATTTTGAACGTGTATCAGTTCCTGGATCATTTATTTCAGTTAATAATGTTGTTTTTTGATCCGAATCAACTAATCTATTTATTTGAACTAATACTCTTGTTTTTCTATTTTCAAATATGTTTTGTGATTCTGCTTTAATTGAATCAAATTGGTCTTGTGATGGATTAGAAATAGCTCTTTCTAGTATTGGTTTTAATCTATTATAATCATCTTTTTCATTAGAGTATTCTCTAATTCTCAATAAATAATCATCAACATTAATTTTTTCTAATGATGCTTCTGCTTCACTTTGTAATCTTGATAATTCATTTTGTAAGTTAGTGATTGCATTTTCTATTGCAACTTGGTTGTCTGAAACTCCTTGATTTGCTCTTAGTAGATCATTACTTGTATTAAATTTATTTCTTAAATTAGATAATTCATTAAGTTTTTCGTTAATAATATTTTGAGCTTGTCTTCCAATTGCTAATGCTTCTTCTGGTGTTGCTGAATTATTAATAGCATTTAACATATTAGTTTTTTCGTTAGAATCTTTTAATTTGTTAACAGAATTTCTTGCTTGACCTTTAGCTTGTGCTAAAGCATTTTCAGAACCTAAAGCATTAATTGCTTTAGTACGTACTTCATTTGCTGATTCAACTGTTCCTGCTCTTTGTAATTCTGCTTCTAATTCATGTTTTTTATCTTCTTCTCCAAGTTTATTAATTTCTTCTTGAGCGTGTTCTTTTGCTTTAGTTAGAATTTGAGTTTCTAATTCTTTTAATTTTGTAATAGTATCTTTATCTACTACACTAAATTGTGAATTATCCTTAACTAATTTATTTATTTCGTTTTGAGCATCTCTTCTTGCATTATTAAATGTTCTAGTTGCAATATCAATAATTCTATTTAATTCATCTTCATTTGCTGCATTTTCTAAATCTGATTTAAGTTGAATTTCTGAAATATCACCTGCTAATTTAGCAACAGAATTTGTAGCTTGAGTTTTTTTGTTATTAAATTCTTGAATTGCTTGATTTTTAGCATTTGTAATTTCTGAAATATCAGTTGTATTGTTGATTGTGTTTAATAGTGTTTGTTTTTTAATATTACCAACTGACAATTTATTAATTTCTACCAATGCATCTTGTCTTGCTGATTCTAAATCAATATTATTAATAATATTTTGAAGTTCTTGTTTAGTTGAAGCATTATTTAATTGATTTTCATAATCAGATCTTGATTCTGGATTTTGTACTTGATTTAATTTACTTAATCCTTGTTCTTTTAGAGATTGTAATTCATTATTTAGTTTATTAATATAGTCTTCATATGCTTGTTGTTTATCAGTTGCTATAACATTATTTAGTTCACCATCTTTTTCATTACCAAATTTCTTAGTTAATTCTTGCGCTGATGTTTTTAAATTTTTTAAAAAGTCTAATGCTTGATTTTTAACTTCCTGAATCTCAGATTGTTTAATTGCTTGATTTAATTTTGCTTCTAATGAAAGTCTTGGTTCAAAGTTCTCTGATAATTTATTTAATATATTCTTAGTTGCATCATAATCATTTTTTAAAATATTTATTGCTTCTTGTTGTTTGTTATTTACTTCAACTGGATTTTGTGTGTTTGCAATAGTATTTTCTAATTCTAAACGTTTATTAATATCAATATCTATTCTAGCAATGATGTTATTTGCTCTATTTTTTAAAGTTCCTAAATCTACAACTTCCTTACGTCTTTGTGCTTCAATATCATCTAACAATTGTTCTAATTCTTTAATTTTATTATTTTTTTCTTCTAAAGTATTTGGGCGAGTGTTAATGATATTATTTAATCTTTGTTCAAAATCTTTTTTATCTACAACATTTTTAATTTCTGAATTAACTTGATTTGCTTTATGATAAACATCTGAACTAAGTTTTAATTTATCTATAGTTTCATAATTAGTTGCATTTGGTAATTCATTTAATAATGTATCTCTTTGGTCTGAAACAGAATTGTGAATATATGTTTGAGCATCATTTTTTAGATTTTCAAACAATTCATTAATTTCATCTTTAATTCTTAATAAATTAGGTTCTGAATTATTTGGTTGATTAATTTGATTTAAATATTCATTATGTTTAGCATGACCAACTAATTTTGCTAATTCAGTTAATGCTTGTTGTTTTGTATTTTCAAATAAAACTTGAGCTTTGTCTTTAACTGCTTTAATTTCAGGTATTGTGTGTGCATTTTTTAATTCTTCATCTAGTGTTGATTTAGAATTAGTTTTATCTATAATTGCTTGAGCTTCTTGTTTTGCAGTTAATAAATCAATTGATTGATTTAATTTATCTTGATTAATTGCTGATTTGATTTCATTTAATGTTGAAATATCAGTTGCTTGATTAATTTGATTTAAATAATCTTTTTTATCTTGTAAACCGTTTAATAATTCTTTTGTTTCTTCTTTAGATTTTATTAATCTTGCTTGATTTTTAATCTCGTTTAATTTTTGTATTGTTTGATTGTTTGCATCATCTTTTTGGGTTAAAAGTTTTTGCTTTTCTGTTTCATCAGTAATTTGGTTTATAGTATCTGTTAAACTATCTTTAGTTATTTTGAATATCTGTATTGCTTGATCTTTAATTTTATTTATTTCATATTCACTTTGTGCAGTTGTTAATAAATTAGTTAGGTTATCTTTTGAAGAATCATCTGTTAATTTATTAACTTCAATAAATGCCAAGTCTTTTTGCATTTGAATTTGTTTTTTAATTTCTTCTTTAACTGCTAAGACTTGTTCTTTGGTTGTAGCATTATTAACTGTAGTTAATAAATCATTATTTTTTAATAAAAGTGCTAATTCTTCTTTTACTTGCTCTTTTAGTAAAGATAATTCATTATTTTGATTTCTTTGTTGGTTTTGAATTTCATTATAAACATTTAATAAATCATCAATAATAGTAATAAATTTTTGTTTGTTTTCATTTATGATTGTAATATTGTTGATTTTGGTTATAAATTCATTCTTTTTAGTTTCATCTAATAAGGTATTGTTTAATTCAAGTAAAATATTTTTCATCAATTCATTTGCTTTAGTTAGTTCAGCATCTAATGAATTAGTTGAACCACTTGAATTGATTGCATTTTGGATTGTAGAAATTTCTGTTTCTTTATTATTATTTGGTATTTTATCTAATTTAGATTTGTATAATGATTTAACAGAATTTAAATAATTTACTATGTCTACACTTGAAATTTCATTTAATTTTTGTTCAGTATTTGTTTGATCAACTTTTGAAGTTAATGAAGTAAATATTTGATTATGTCATAGTGCATCATTTTCTCTGTTTGATGGTTGAATCTTAGTATTTAATTCATTTTTAACAGTAGTTTTAATTCTCTGAATTTCAGTTTCTACATCATTGATAACTTGATTTACTACTTCAACTGTTGTAGAATTATTTAATGTATTTGTTAATTCTACTCTTTTTGCATTAGTTTCCAATAAACGTTTTAGTTCTTCAGTTGCTAATTCTTTAGAAAAATCTAAATCACCAATTTGATTTTTTAGTTTTTCGTTAACTTTGTTTTTCAATACATCTAAGGATTGTTTATCATTTGAATTATTTAATTCAGATAATAAATTATTTTTACTTTCTGAATCTGAAATTCTATTAATATTTTTTTGAATTGCTTCTTTTTGTAATTGATTTTCTATCTCTATACTAATTTCATCTAATGTTTGTAAATTAAGAGCATTGTTTAATTTATTTTGTAATTCTGTTCTTTTTTCAGAATCGATAATTTTGTTTAACTCAACTACTAGTTCTGTTTGTCTTCTTGAGAAAATATTGTTTGCATCAGATGCAATTTGATTAATTTCAGATTCAGAATTAGATGAATCTAAGAGTGATTGATAGCTATTTTTTAATTCTTTATTTACTAATTTATTAACTGCTTGTTGAGTTTGTGATTTTTGTTCGTTTAAATAAGCATTAATTTTTGCTATAACACCTTGACCTTGTTCTAGAGAACGAACATTATTAATATCTGATTGTATTTCATTATGTTTTGGTGTATTTTGATTAATTAATTTATTTAACTCAGTTGCTTGAGTAATTAAATTACTAATATCTTTATTTTCATTTGATTTAGCATTTATTTGATTAACGATTTCATTTAATTCTTCATTGTTTTTAGCATTATTAATTTTTTGAATAAAATCACGTCTTTGTTCAGGGAATAAATTCTTGTTTGTTAGTGAATTTATTGCAGATTCTTTTTTGATTTGTAATTTAATTAATTCTTGTATTTCTTTTAATCTAGCAATTGTATTTGCTTTATTAATTAACTCAGTAAATTCTGATTTTTTAGATAAAATAACTACTTTGTCTAATAATGATAAGGCTTGTGTTTTTTCACTATTAAAGATTTCTTCCATTACCTTTATATCATCTATTAAATCCGATTCTAAGACAGTTTGTTTATCATATGAATTTAGTTTATCTCTAAATTTATCTTTATTCGCTTGATCACCTGTTAATTTTTCTATTAGTTGTTCATATTCAGTTCAATTGTGGTTAATAATTTCAATGACTTTATCTCTTTGTGACTTAGAGATTAATTCACTTGTTCATAAATCTTTGATAATGATATGAGATTTATCTTTTAATCTATCAACATAGCTTTGAGTTTTATTATTATATTCACTTAATTTAATATCAACTTGTTGTGAAACTAAAAGCATTTCAGATTCAGTATTAACTTGTTCTAATTTATTCAATAATTCTTGATTGATATTGCTTGAAACTGAAATAACAGTGTTTATTTTTTGTTGAATATCACTTTTTAGATTATTTAAATAATTTGATGCTATATTTTTAATATTATTAATAGTTGCTTCAGTATTAGCATTGTTAATTTGTCTTGTTAATCTTGCATTATCTATTAACTTATTAATTTCTTCTTGTGCTTGATTTCTTAAATTATTTATTTCATCATTTAATTCTTTTAAAACTAAATCTACACTTTGTATATTTTTGCTTGATTGAATCTTATCTCTTAATTCTTGAATTTTAGTTTCATTAATTAATCTATTTATAACTTCGTTTTTAGCACTACGTTTTTTGTCTTCTAATTCACTTTGTTCTAATAATATTGTGTTGTTTATATTATTTAATAAACTTCTTGAGTATGGTAATGTAATTAAATGTTTAGTAGATTCATCATCATATTTATTTGTTTCATTTGTAAATAATTCAATGTTATTAGGTTTGTATAATTGAGATATTTTTGATTTAACTGTATTTATATTGTTTTGTATTTCGGTTGTTTCTTTTTGTAGTTGTTCGTCTACTTTTGTTGCAACGCTATTAATTTCATTTTCTGTATTTGCTAAATCTAATAATTTTTGTAATTCTTGTTGTTTTTCTATATCTTGTATTTTGTCTATTTTTTCTTGTATAGATTGTTTTTGATTTGTTGAATTAATTAAGCTTTGTAATTCTTGTTTTAAATTATTTAACTCACTGATATTTTTTGCATTATTTAATTTTTCTGTAAATTCAACTTTTAATACATCATTATTTAAATTATTTAAATCTTGAATAATTTCTGATTTTTTATCAGAAAAAGCATTATTTGCTAATTTAATAATATTATTAAAATCATCTTCAGAAACAGCAAGATTTAATTTGTTATTTAAATCCTCATTTAGAGTTTGATCTCCTTCTGTTTTTAAAATTGCTTGTGTTGTTTTTTCTTTTATTTCATTTAAAAGAGAGGTTGCTTTTTGTTCTAAAACTTGTGCTTTTGCAAGAGTATCAGCATTTGATAAATCATTAAATAAATTTGGTTTATTTTCATTATTATCACTTAATTTTAAAATATCATTTTTAATCTTTTCTTTTAATGTATTTAAAGATGATTCTTGAGCTATTAAATCATTATCTATATTTTGTTCCAATTCTTTTAAATCAGAAAGGTTATTTATAACAACCAATATTGATGGATAATCTTTTTGATCAAATAAATAATCTAATTTATTTTTTATCTTATATTTTAATCTTTGAATTTCTAACTCATTATCAACAACTTCTGAAAGATTATTTAAATCATCTATATTTTGTGCTTGATTTAATTTTTGTCTTAGTTCAACAACTTTAATATTGTCTTTTATTTTATTTATATCAGAATTTATAATTGATTTTTGAATGTTAAATACTTCTCTAGAATCCTTTAAATTATTTAATACATTGTAAATTTCTGTTCTAACTTGAATAAGTTTTTCGCTAATTTCAACTTGGTTTATATTCGGTTGATTATTTGAATCATTCATTGCTGATTCAATTAATCCTTTAACTCTATTTTTTTCTTCATTATTATTAATATTATCTGCTAATAAAATTAACTCATCATGAAGAACTTTATTATCTAATTCATGTTGATGATAATCTTGAGCATTATTTTTTATTGAATATATTTCATGTTTTTTAGTTACTGTATCTAAGTGAGATTTAAGTTCTTCTTTTTTGGTATTATGATTTATTTTCTGAATTTCTTCTAATGCTGATTTTTTATCATCTGATAATGTTAGTAAATCATTAAGTTGATTTTTAATTTCTAATAAATTATTTAAATTAGTTTCACTGTCAATTTGATTTTTTAAATCTGCTACATTTTCTTTATTGTCTAATTGATTGTAGATGTCATTGGTTTGTTTTTTGGTTTCTTGTACTGAATTTAAATTCTTTACTTCATCTAATAAATTATTAAATTGACCAAAATTAGAATCAGCATTATTTTTTAAGTTATTAAATTTCTCTGTTAATTCTTGTTTTTTAGCATCTAAATTAGAATCAGTGATTGAGTTTAATGAATTTTCTATATCAGATTTAATGTTATTAAGTATGTTAGATGCATCATTTTTTATTTTATTTATTTCTGATTCTGTGTTTGAATTCACTAATTTTAGTTCTAAATCATTTTTATCTTGAGAATTACCTTGCAATAAATCAACTTGTTTTTTTGCTTCAATTCTTGCTTGATCTAGAATTTCGTTAATTTTATTTGCAATATCTTTTATTGCTTGAACATCATTTGCATCATTTAATTTTTGGTTAAATTCTTCTCGTTTTTCTTGATTTAATTTGTTAATTAAATTATTAACATCGTTTTTTAATTTATTAAGACTTAATAATTTATCCAATTCTTCTGAAATTGTATCAAGTTCTTTTATTGAATTAGAGGAATTGATATCTTGATTATATCTTGTTTTTATTTCATTTGTTAAGTATGATTGCTTTACTCTTTCTAAAAGTATTTTTTTCTTAGCATTAAGCAATCCATCTAAACCTGAAGATTTTTTGATTTCTTCTTCTAGTTTTCTTTTAACTTCTGTTAATTCATCTAAATTTCTTGAGTCATTAATTGAATTTATAAAATCATTTCTTTTATTAGAATCTAATACACCATTGCTTAAATTAAGTAATTGATCTTTTATGTTTTCAAAATCCTTATTATCTTCAGAAACTAATAATTTTTGAATTTTTTGTTTTATTTCTTCTAATTCTTTATCTGATGAAGCGTTGTTTAAATCATTGTATATTTCTTGTTTGTCATCTTTATCATTAATTTTTCTTGCTTGTTCAACTATTGGAAGAACTTTATTTAATAATTGATTTAATTCTTCTAGTTTATTTAAGTTATCTTTTGCTTGTGATTTTAAATTAATGTATTTTTCTTTTAATTCATCAGGTAATAAAGAAATTTGATTAGTTATTTCTTCATTTAAATTACTTATTCTTTGTTTTTGATCTGATAAATATTTATTTAAATCATTTAATGATTCACCAGTGTTTTTTGAAGATAAGTCTGAAAGTAATTTATCAGTCACATTATCACTTAGTATATTATTTTGTAAATCATTAATTTTTTGATCAAATTGTATTACATTGTTTAAACTTTTAACAAAATCCAATAATTCATCTATTGTTTTTGATTTAGATAAAGTATCTGTTATCTTTTCTTTATCAAGATTTTTAATTAATGATAATTTAGAAGAAACATTGTTTTCAATAGTTCTTTTTAAGTTATTTAAAATTCTATCTAAGTCATTAAATTGTTCATTTTTAAAATACTTATCTGGAAGTTTATTTAATTCTTCTTCAATTAAATCTACTGGTACATCTAAGTTTCTTAAAGAATTTATATAATCTTGTGTTTTATTGTATTTTTCTTCGTAACTACTTGCATTATTACTTCAAACTCATGATATAGCAATTGCTGTACCTGTAGCAATACTTGACATTGCTATTGAAGTTATAAATAATTCCAAACCTTTTTTATTTTTTAACATTTTAATTCCTTTCAACTGAGAATTTATCAAAATAAGAAAAACATTCCCAGTTTTATTTCTAAAAATTTGTTTATAAAATTATAAATTGAATTTTTTAATATTTTTTACGTTTATAAAAAAAAAAAAAAACTTTTTTGTCCTTTGTTATAGTGTTAAAAGGAAAATTTAAAAAAAATTTGTTTTTTTGTTAATTTCTAAATCTTAAAAATTTTAAAAAAATCATTTTCATTTAAATATGTTTTTAAAACTTAAAAATGAAAAATTTATAATTCTTTAATGAAATATATTTCATTAATATATCAAAATTTTATGTTTTTTAAAGTATTTTTTTAAAAAAATTAAAATAAAGGAAAAAATATGAAATAAAATATGGAAATTATCATTTTCTCAAGAAAATAAATAACTCTAAAATTGACTATAAATGTTTTTTGTTAGTTTAAAAACTAAAATACTAAATAACATTAAAAAAACTTATTTTGCTATGTCATAGGCAAATAAGTTAATAATTTTAAGAATTAGTTATTATTTTTAATATAAAAGTTTATAATATAAAAATATATAAAGCATTATAATTTATATATTTGAAGGAGAACTATGGATAACAAAAATAAATTAAATTTTATTCAATTTAGAAAAGAAGAAATAGCCTATGCTATAGCAAAAGAAAAAAACAAAAATAACAAGTTAATCCAAAAACAAAAAGAAAAGGAATTACCAATTTATAAAAAAAGTCTTTTTGTTAATTTAATTTTAACTTCAGTTGCTTTGATAATTATTATAGGTTTGCTATTAGTAGCATTTTATATAGGTAAAACTTTATAGTAAGAAAAGGAGTTAATGTGGAAAATCAAACTATATTAACAGTTATTTTAATTTTTGTTATCTTTTGTTTTTTAACTTTAATATTGTTTTTTGTGTTTCTAAACTGAACAAATATCCATAGTTTCATAGTTTCTAAAATTAAGAAAAATAGATATGATAAAATCGGAAAAAGTTCTCAGATAAGATTAATAAATCAATTAAGAGAAAGTGTTGAATATTTATCTAAAACTAAAACAGGTGCGCTAATAACAATTGAAAACAATGATAATCTTGATAACTTAAGAACAGATGGGATTATTGTTAATGCTAATATTTCAAGTGCTTTATTAATTTCTATTTTTAACAAGTATTCTCCATTACATGATGGTGCTGTGATTATTAGAGATGCAAAAATATACTATGCTTCTACTTTTTATAAAATAACTAGTAAATCTGTAAATTCAGAATATGGTTCAAGACATCGTGCTGCTATGGGTATTTCCGAACAATCAGATGCAATCACAATAATAGTTTCTGAAGAAACAGGTACAGTTAGAATATTAAAAAAATCCAAAATACATAAAGTTAAATTAGAAGAATTTCAAGAAGAATTAATTAAATTTTTAAAGGACTAAAATGGAAAAAGATCAAAGAGAATTTAATAAGAACTTGCTTATTTTAGAACTTCAAGAATTAATTAATTCAAAAAGTGTTAAATCACTTAGAGAACTAGAAGAAGACATACCTCATGCAGATTTTGCAAAAGCTTTAGAAGAGTTAAGTATAGAAGACCAAATTTATGTTTTAAGAATTTTAAAAACAGAAGAAGCAGCCGAAATATTTTCTTATTTAGATGATGATATCAAGCTAAATCTAGTTAATTCTTTTACAGACGATTTAGGACAAAAGGTTTTACAAGAAATTGAAACTGATGAATTAGCAGACTTAATAGAAGAATTACCAGCTAACATAACTCGTAAAATACTTTCTCAAACCCCTAAAGAAAAAAGAGACAAAATTAATCAAATTCTTTCTTATACAAATGACCAGGTAGGTAGTTTTATGAGAGTGGATATTTCAATTTTAAAAGACTCCTGAAATTGTAAAAAAGCACTCAATAAAATTAGAAAAGACTATAATCAAAATATTTTAATGGGTCATAATTTTTATATTGTAAATGAAAATGGCTATTTAATAGGTGATATCACTTTAGAGGAATTAGTATTTAGTAATGAAGAACAAACACTTTCTGAATTATATAATGCTGTTACTAGTGTTAAACCAACTGATGATAAAGAATATGCAGCTCAAGTATTCTCAAATCATGATAAATCCACTTTGCCAGTAATAACAAATGATAATAGATTAATCGGTATGATTACTTCTGATGATATTATTGATGTTATACAAGAAGAAGCGACTGAAGATATTTATAAAATGGCGGGGATAAATCCTACTGCAGCTGAAGAAAATTATTTAAAAACCAGAATACTAAGTATTGTTAAATCACGTGTTTTATGATTAATTATTTTAATGATATCAGCAACTTTTTCTCAATTTATAATACAAGAATTTACTAATCTGAGTGAAAATTTCTTAGATAGTTTGCAAATAACTGTTTCAACTGCAGTAGTTGTTTCATTAATACCTATTATAAGCGGTGCAGCAGGTAATGCTGGTTCACAATCTTCAACAACAATAACTCGGGCTGCTGCTTTAGGCGATTTTGACAATAATGAATATAAAAAGGTTATTTTTAAAGAAATTATAGTAGGAACTATAATTGGTGGAATAATGTTTTTAGTAAATATTATGAGATTATATATATATTATGCTATTCCGTATTTTAGAGAAGGTGCAAAAGATTGAAGTACATTAAGTTTCATCATAATAGCTAGTTCTCTTTCATTGTGATTAGTTGTTATATTTGCAAAATTCTTAGGAACAATTATTCCTTTACTGGCCATAAAATTCAAAAAAGATCCAGCAGTTATGTCTGCTCCAATTCTTGCTACATTATCAGATGCACTAGCTACACTAATCTTTTTTGGTTTAAATTTATTAGTATTGTATTTAGCGTACATTTCCGGAATAATAGGTGAAAGCAATACAAATAGCCAAAATATTACACAATATATAAATATTTTTACAGAACTCAATATGAGTTTAAATTTAGTATATTAGGAAGATAAAATGGAAGAAAGTATTATTATAGAAAAGTCAAAAATCCTTGCTGAAAGATATTTAGAATTGAACAAAGAATTATCAGAAATCAAAAAAGAAGTTAAGGATTTATTAAAAGAATACAATCAGGAAGTCAATGAAAGATTATCGAATGGTGGTTTTTTAATATATGAAAAGCCTGAAGATAAAGAAATTATAAACAATAAAAAAGTCACTGCTTTATTGTTCGATTTATTAATTCAACTAAATAATGGACAATTAATAACTCCTCCGAGCGAAGAAGAAATAAAAAGAGATGTAACAAAAAACTGTGTAGAAGTAAAAAGTTATAATTGAAGATTAAAAATAAAAAAATAGGAGAATAATGAATAATCAAACATTCTTTTCAGCAGAAGCTGGTAATATAATAATTTGAGTTGTCTTAGCAATTATTTTATGTTTATTAATTGTATATTTTTTATATCAATTTATTAAAGGTAAAATCGAAAAAAAACGAACTAAACAAGCAACAGAGGAATTCGAAAAAAATTCATCTATTTACTGATATGAAATAGTTATAAAAATTAATAAATTAATACTTTTAAATAAATATACTCATGATAATTTTGTGCCTAGTATTGGAAAATACACAATGTCAGAGATAAACCGTGCTACAAAAAATGTTATAGATCAAATTTTTGATGAGTATGAGTTTAAAAACTTTATCTTACAAAATCCTAAGTTTCAAAAAGAAATTCAAGAATTAGATATGCTAAGAGATTTAAATTCTAATTTATGACAAAAGAAGTTAGAAAAAGTTTTAACTGATTTTAATAACTATGAAGAAACTGCATTAAATGAAGCAAAAAACTCTATAAGAACTTCATTAGAAAACTTAAAAACTAAAGAAGAATTAAACATATGAATGGAACAAAAATATTATTCTGCATTAAATAAAATTAAAGAAAGTAATAATGAATAATTTTTATAAAAAACTAAATTTACCTAATAAATTAACTTTAATGAGAATAATATTTGTTATTCCTTTGATTTTTTTTATAAGTTTTAATGTTTTTATATTTAAACAATACAACTCATATTCATATATGTTCATATCATTTAAATTACATTTATCAGTTTGACCTTTTGTTATATTTTTTGTATTTAATATTTTTATCCTAACAATATTTATTTTAGCAATGGTAACAGATTATTATGATGGAAAAATAGCAAGAAGCCAGAATTTAGTTTCTACTTTTGGAAAATTGTGAGATCCTATTGCAGATAAATTAATTACAACTGCTACATTAATTTATTTATCAATTATATGGCTAACTCCTTATTGAGTAGTTATTTTATTTATTTTAAGAGATATTATTGTTGACGGATGCAGAGGTCTTTTAATAAAAAATAATCAAGATGTCTCAGCTAGTTTTTGAGGAAAAGCAAAGACAATGATTTTAAGTATAGGAATTGTTTTAGTTTTGTTATTCTCAATACTTTTTCATTTTATGAATTCACCTGTTTATATTAACAATATAAGTTGATGATTTTTAATTATTAATATACCAATCTTTGTTTCTTTATTTTTTTCTTGTTTTTCTGGTTATTTATATATTAAAAAAGCTTGAAAATTTATGTTTTAATGTAGAAAAATATTCGGAAACCGAATATTTTTAATTAAAAAACAAGGTTATTATAATAATTCAAAGCAAATAAATTTTGAATATTATAAATTTATTCATTTTCTATTATTTGACTTAAAATAGGTTCAATATCTGAAATTATTCCTGTTACTAATGCATTCCCCATCATAAAATATCTTCTTTTTTCAGACATAGTATTTGTTCAATTAGGTGGAAACATTTGGATTAATTCACATTCGATTGGGGTGAGCGATCTATAATTTCTTAAAGTTTCATCATAAATTATATGGGTTGAACGATTAATAGAACCTTCACTAGTTAACATAGTTCTTGCTGGTTCATTTAAATTATCAGGAAAAGACATTTTTCCTTCACTGTATCAATATTTATGACCATCTTTTGATGTTCTTTGTATTTTTTTGCTACCTTTAAGATATTCAATTTTTTTTAATTTTTCGTCTTGTATTAAATAATTTTGAATATTTGAATTAAATTCCTTAGATTTATCTAAAACCATTTTTAATGTATGTTTGCTTGTTGAAATTTCTGTTATATTATCATGAAAAACTACTCCATTTTTCATTATTCCTGTTTCTAAGAATTTACCTTTATTGTAGTTATTAGTTAAATCGAATAAATCATTATATTCATTCAGATTTATTGAATTTAAACTGTTTTTATATTCTATCTTAAAAACTCTGTTAAAAATATTTGAATCTAGATTTAAATTGTGTGTTTCTATTTCTTTTGAGTATTTTAAATTCTTTTTATAAGCAAAAATAAAAACTCTTTTTCTTTTTTGTGGCATCCCATATTCCGCTGCATTAATTATTCTTCATTGAACATCATAACCTAAAACATCAAATGTCTTAAGCATTATTGCAAAATCTCTACCTTTTTTGTTTTGAAGGAGATTTTAACAGTCTATCTACATTTTCCAATAACACAAATGGTGTTTTTTTTAATTTTTAATATTTCTATAATTTCCCAGAATAAAATACCTTTTTTCCTTGAATTCCTAATTCATTATTTAAAGAGCGTGCAACAGAGTAATCCTGACAAGGAAAACCTCCAACTAATAATGAATGGTATGGAATTTTATTTTTATCAATTAAAGCAATGTCCTCGTTAGAAATATCATTTGTATTAAATCTCTTTTTGTAACATTCATATGCATCCTGAGTTTTTGTAGACGGTTCATATTGATTCGCTCAAACAAAATCTCACTTTTTATTTTCTATAGCAACACCTGTTTTATGAATTTCAATGATTTTATTCAATCCAACACGGAAACCTCCAACACCTGCAAATAATTCAATTACTTTTAATTCCATTTTTCATCCTTTTTACTTTTAATTACTTTTGATATATAATCATTGTTTAGTCAGAAACACTGACTTGTTATTTTATCATCATTTGGAAGCAAATCCATATCTGCATCTGAGCCATTACCATATTTTATTCCATTAATCACATATGCACTGTTATTCGCATGGGTCTAATATGTAAAATTTTAGTATGCCTCTTTTTTGGCAAATCATTGTATACAACAATTTTGTTGTTTGAGTTTTTATTAACAACAAAATTAATATTATTTTTAAAACAGTTTTTATATAATTCTGATTCTTCCTTAAATTTACCTTCTAAATCTTCAATAGGCATATTTCAAAAAAACAATCATATAATTTATATTTTTTATCTTTATTTTCTTTAAATACTACAAAAAGAAATCTTGTATTTAAAAAATACTTATATTCTTTTGATTGTTCAAATTTTTCTTTTATAAAGTTATTTATTTTAAATTTTGGAAATGACATACTTTCTATAGGTTTAAAATTTTCTTTTATTCTAATTGTTTTTATATGTATATTAGCTTTAATGAATTCATCAATATTTTCTGTATTTATACCTAAGATTTTTAAAACTAGTGTTTTATTTCTTTGTTTAGATTGTTTATTAATATTAAAAATTGTATAAAGATTAGTTTCTGAGTAATTTACAAATTTATTAATTTGTTTAATTATTTGAACATCGAAATTTTTAGCATTAATACTTAATTTTTCAATGATAGATTCATTTTTTTCTAATTTATTTATATGGTTATTAAGTAAATAAGTCATATAGCTTTGTTTTAAGCAAAATGCTCTTCTCTTTGATTTTATATCAGAATTATAATACTGAACAGCTAAAGCTTTTTCTGATGTACTACCTTTTATGCAAGCACCTAAATATTTTGTATCAGATTCTGATAATGTGTGAGCTAATCCTTTTCTTATTTTACTTGAAATAAGTTTATAATCATTTTTTATAATTTCTAAATCGTTTTTGAAAACTTCATTATAAATGTTTAATAAAGATACAAAATCAATAATATAATCTATCTTTCTCTGTTCTTTGTTTCTTTTATACCAAATAAGTAAAAGTTTTTGAATTTTATCTTTTAATAAAGAATTTTCAAAATCTGAACTTATGGGTTTGTTACTAGGTATCATTGTAATTACGAGTCTCTCAGCAGCCTTGTATTGACCTTTGTTATATTCAAAAGGTGTTACTTTTAGTTCTAGTTTCACGCTTTTGAAATCAGGTGAATTCATATTATTTGGTTTAATAAAATAAAAATATTATTCAATTAAATTACCTAATGAACCTTTAAATTTAGGATTATCATAATATTTTGATTTATCAAGAAGTTCATCTTTATTCTCAAATGCCATCTTTAAAATATCTCTAAAACTTTTATTAATCAGTTTTTGGGAATAACGAAAAATATCTTCCACATTATTATCATCATAAGGTAATTTCATAGATTAAATTATATATTACAAAATCATAATAAAATAATATTAAAGTACAAAAAATATTCAGGAGACTAAACACGACACAAAAAATTAACATTTTTGTAAATTATAACATCATAGCTGTTTGCTGTGGTGTTTTTCATTCTAAATTTGATTGAATTCTTTCTTTATTATATCAATCAACATATTCCTTTATTTTAAGATTTAATTCATCAAAAGTAATTTCAGAATAATCTAAATCATTTAATAATTCAGTTTTTATGATACAAAATCAATATTCAATTTCACGATTATCTAATGAGTTCCCAATTCTAGAAAGTGAAACTTTGCCATTAGATTTTTTGACTTTATCAATATATATTTGATTTGTATATTGAAAACCATGATCAGAATGTATTATAAAATTTGAATATTTCTTTTTAGTTAAATATTCTAAATTTTGAATATCTAAATCTAAGTTGTTACTTTTTGACAACTTAAAGCCGATAATTTCTTTTGTTTTGTGAGATAAAATAGCAGATAAATATACAAAAGATTCTAGAACATCTTTTGGTGATTTTATATATGAAACATCAGTAGCAAAAATATTTCTGTTCTCTTTATCATCGTAGTCTCTCTTAACAAGATTTTCAATTTGTGTATTTGTGTCTTTAATTTCTTTCTTTTTTTCTTTTGTCTTACTTTACATTTTAAACCTAAAAAATTCATATATTTACCTAAGCTACGTGAATTTATATACTTTTTGTATTTTTTAAGTATATAAACACTAAGTTTTTCTCTACCGTATCTTTCTTTTGTTTCTTCAAATGCTCGAAGAATAATTTCACTATATTTTGGTAGTTTGTTGAGGTTTTCTTTTCTTTTGTTTTTTGAAACAGCTTGTCTACAAAGATTGAAAGGATTTGCTAATTTAAAGTAATTCAAATTTAATTCTTTGGATTCTTTTATCTGCTTAGATTTTGGTAGTTTATTTGTTATTTCATAATATCTTTTTGCGATTTCAACTAAATCATCCCTATCGAATATTTCCCAATTTGGTTCTTTATTTTTTCTTGGTCTACCTGAACCTTTTTTACGTAAATTACCGCTTTTAGTCACTAATAAATCTTCCATACCTAAATTATAATGATTAATAATTTTTTTAATTCTTCAAACATTATTCTTCTTGTTGTTATTCTGAACTTTTGGTGAAATTTTAAACAACATCTTTAAAGCTCCTTGTATTCCTGTTCTATTATATTCTTCATATATTTTGTAAAACTCTTCTGTTTTTAAATGCCTTGACATACTTCTCCTTTTTTTGTTTTTTTGAGGGGGTATACCCCCTCAAAGGTATTAAAAAAGTTAACATTGCAA
Source organism: Mycoplasmopsis felis (assembly GCF_034647055.2). Classification (NCBI taxonomy): domain Bacteria; kingdom Bacillati; phylum Mycoplasmatota; order Mycoplasmoidales; family Metamycoplasmataceae; genus Mycoplasmopsis; species Mycoplasmopsis felis. Next base: position 472,609 of record NZ_CP141047.2, on the reverse strand, counting down.
TGTTAACTTTTTTGTCCACCTTTAGCTTCTTGAATATTTTTTAGTTTTCTTTTTAATTATTATTTATAAGATTTATATTTGCTTTGTTATTTGAACCAAATTCATGTATCTTTTCTTTTACAACTTGACACATTGCTTCAAAACCTGGTTTATATAATTTACGTGGGTCAAAATTTTTACCTTTTAAATCTTCACCAGAAGTTATATAACTTCTTAGTGCTTTATGATTTGCTTGCTGTAATTCGGTATTAACGTTTATTTTTGTAACACCAAGACTAATTGCTTTTTTAATTTGTTCAGTAGGGATACCACTACCACCATGCAATACAATTCCTACTCCAGCTGCATTTGATATTTCTGTTAATGTTTCAAAACTTAATGTAGTTCATGATGCAGGATAAGGTCCATGGATATTTCCGATTCCTGCCGCTAATACATCTATTCCTAGAGAAGCAATTTTTCTAGCTTGTTCTGGATCTGCGAATTCACCATCACCAACTATACCATCTTCTTCTCCACCTATTGTTCCTACTTCTGCTTCAAAAGACATATTTTTTGATTTAGCTAACTCTAATAATTCTTTTGTTTTTGAATAATTGTCTTGGAATTCTAAATGAGAACCATCAAACATTAAAGATGTATATCCTTCTGTTGAAATAGCTTTCTTAACACCTTCATAAGAACCATGATCTAAATGAAGAGCAACAGGAACTGTAATATTTAAATCTTTAATCAATCCCATTACCATACCACTTACAACATTGAATCCGCCCATGTATTTAACTGCACCTTCTGAAGTTGCAACAATAACTGGTGATTTTTCTGCTTCTGCAGTTAATAAAACTGCTTTTGCTCATTCTAAATTATTTATATTAATGTGAGGAATTGCATATTTTCCTTCTTTTGCTTTTTTTAGCATTTCTTTTGCATTTACTAACGCCATTTTTACTCCTTAAATTAATTTATTAAACGTTTTTTTCAAGTTCCATCCATATTACGAGAAAATTCTTTATCTACTGTAAGTAATCTATAAAGTTCTCCCATTTTTAATTCACGAACTTTTTCATAATCTTTTCCGTTTTCGGTGTTTACAAATTTTTCAATTCAACTATCTTTTAATAAAGATTCAACTCTTTCGAAAATTTCATAAAACTCATATGATTGATTGTAATCTTCTGAAACAAAATCAATTGCTATTTCTAACATTGTTGTACTTTTCATTTTTGCCTTTCAACATTATTGTATTTAAATTTTATATTTTTATTTATGTTTAAAAAAATTCTTATAAATTTTTTGTGGAACTAATTACATTGTTTTTGGTGCTGATATACCTAATAATGATAAACCAAGGTTCATAACTAGTTTATAACTTAAAACTAAACTTGCATATGATGTTTCATATTCATGATTTTGTAATCTTGTTTCTTCATAAAAACTATTAAATTTTTTGACTAAATTAACTAAATATTGAGTTAGTAAATTTACCTTAGATGTATTTACTATACTTTTAATTAAATCTGGAAATTGATCTAATGTTAATAGAACTTTTTTAGCTTTAGATGAAAAAATTATATCTTTATTTATATTAGGTTTTTTAAGTTTATTCAATAAAGAAACTGCACGAGAATAACCATATTGAACTATATAAACAGGATTATTAATATCATTTGAATTTGCATAATCTATATCAAATATAAAATTGTTACTTATTTCTCTAGTTAACATCATAAATCTTATAGCATCGGGTTTTGACACTTCTAATAAATCACTTAAAGTAACACTGGTTCCCGATCTTTTAGACATTTTAAATTCTTCACCATTTTTCATAAGTTTAACTAATTCAATTGTTAAAATATCTAGTTTGTCTGGTTCATAACCCATAAATTTTAAAGCTATTTTCATTCTTGCTATATAACCTGAATGATCTGCTCCTCAAATATTTATTAATTTATCAGATTTTAGTAGTTTAGTTAAATGATAAGCTATATCAGGTAATAAATATGTATTGTTCCCATTACTTTTAATTAAAACACGATCCTTATCATCACCAAATTGAGTAGTATTTAAATATAATGCACCATCTTTTTTATATAAATTATCTGATAATTTATCTAAAACTGGTTTAATCAAATTATTATCAAGAATACTTTTTTCACTTGTAAATGTATCGAATTTGACATTAATACATTCTAAGTCATATTTTATTTTATCTAATAAAATATCTACTGCTATTTTTTTTAATTTGTTATATTTTGTTTCATTTATCTCTAAGAAATAATCACCATATTTTTCTTTAACTATTTTTGCTACATAAATAATATCATTACCTTTATAACAGTCAGTTGGCATTTCTTGGAAAATATTAAATAATTCTTTATATCTTACTAATAATGAATTAACTAAAATTTCAATTTGATGCCCTGCATCATTTACATAATATTCTGATTCAACGTTGTGTCCAGCATGTTTATATATGTTTACTAATGTACTTCCATATACTGCTCCTCTAACGTGTCCTACATGTAAATAACCTGTTGGATTTGCAGATACGTATTCAACATTTATTTTTTGTTTTTGAATTATATTTTTTCCGTAATTATCCCTTTCCTTTACTATGTTATTTATAATATCAATAAATGCTATATCACTTAAAACAATATTTAAAAAACCTGGTTGAGCAATGTCTATTTTACTAATTCATTTGCTTTTTAATAATTCATTTTGAATTACTTTTGCTATTTCCATTGGACTTGTTTTTTTATATTGCTTTAACATAAATGCTATATTCGTTGAATAATCGTATGAAATATCATTATTATTTAAATTTGGTTCATTAACTAAAAAATTTAAGTTATTAAAATCTATCGCTGAATCAAAATAGTTTTCATCTTGAATTTTTTTTATTATTTCTAAAATATTTTCTTTTAACCTTTGTATAATAGTCATTTTTCTCCTATTTAATTAAAATAGTCTATATTTATAAATTATATATTATTTAATCATAAATATTTATAATTTATTATCAATAAAACACATTTATATAAATAAAATTTTGGTAAAATATCAAATATAATTGCATAATAAGGGGAAATAATGGAAATAAATAAAACAGATATGTGTGAATGTAAACCTTTTTTTGGTTGTGTATGTGGACATGAAGTACCAAAAAAAGTTATAGATATTGTTAATGCTTTTGGAGGAATACATAATATTGTTGGTTTTAGCAATAGTGTTTCAGAATTAAGATATGATTTAAAAAACTTGTCTATAGTTTCAAAAGATGACTTAATTAAACAAGGTGCAACTAATATAACTTTCTTTTATGATCAAAATCATATTCATGTAGAATTTGGTGATGTGGTAGAAGAATTAAATTTTGAAATTAAGAAATATTCACAAATTCTTAAAAAGCAAGAACAAAACACACAAACAAATACTACTAAAGAAACTAAAAATAAAACTGAATTTGAAATTGAAAAAGAATTAGAAGTTCTATCATTAACAAATGGAAAAGTTATTGGGTTAAAAGAATTAAATGATGGAATTTTTTCTGAAGGTTTAGTAGGTAATGGTTTTGCTATTAAAATGGATACAAATCAAAAATCAATTGACTTAGTTGCTCCTTTTGATGGAAAAATTACTAATGTTCCTGCTAATAAAAATCAATTTATTTTTAAATCTAATAATGGTGTTGAACTTTTAGTATTAATTGGTTTAGATAGCCATAAGCTTAATGGAATTGGTTTTATAAGTAAAGTTCAACCTAATACAGAAGTTAAATCTAATCAAGTAATTATGCAAATTGAACTCGAAAAATTTGTAAAAGAAAATATTGATACTCACTTAATTATTACTATAACTTCTGATTCCAGATTAAAAAATATCACTCAATTAGAATCAAACAGTGTATTAGAAAAAAAATTATTTAAATTAACTTAATTTAAAAATATAATGTAAATATATGAAAAATTTACATTATATTTTTTGTTAATGATATTTTCATTATATTTTTTCATAAAAATAAAATTATTAAGTTTTTTTATGTTCTTTATGTTTAATGTTCTATAATAATAAAACTTAATTTTTTAATATCAAGGAGTAAATATGAAAAAAAGAAATCACGTAATTATATTAATAAATGGTAAAAGAAGAAGTGGTAAGGGACTTTTAACAAATGCTTTATCTGAAAAACTTTCTCACAAATTCAGTGATAATGTTCACATTTTGTCTTTTGCTGAACCTATTAAAAAAATCACACAACCTATTTTAGATGAAATCAACTGAGATCAAAAAGACAAAGAGATAGTTAGACCTTTATGAATTGCTATGGGAGAAGTAGGAAGAAATATTAACAATAACATTTGATGTGCTAAAGTATTTGATAAAATCAAAGAAACTATTGACTTGTCTATAGAAAACAATAAAAATACATTATTCATTATAGATGATATGAGATTCCCTAATGAATTAGATTATTTTAAGAAAAATATAAAAGATTTAGAAACTAAATTGAATCATGAAACAGATGTTTCTAAAGTTATTTCAATCAGAATTGAAAAATTTATGGATGCTGAAAAATTTGTAAAGGGTGTTGATGATAATTCAACAGAAATAAGTTTTGATAAATTAGTGAATATTGCTTTTGACCATATTATTCCACAAAATACAATGATTAATCAAGAATGGGTTGCTGATTTTAAAGGTGTTGAAATAGCAGCAAACACCATTATTCAAAACTTTTTTAAATAATGGCTCGTAAATATTGAAATAATATTCACTATATCATTGACAAAGAAAAAAGAGTAATAAAATTACTACCTGATTTTTTTAATGAGTTAAAGACCTTTGATAAGTGGAAAGGTTATAAAAAAATTGGAGGTAGTTCTGTTGGTGATATTTTAATACAAAATAAATTTAAATCTCAATTTAATGCTTTTTGTCATATAACAAGATTAAAATTACCTGTTCTATCAAAAAAATATATTAATGCGGGAATTATTTTAGAACCTAAAATCTTTGACGTTTTAAGAAATACATTAAAAAATCAAAAAATTGAAAATTATAAAGCTGAAGATTATAATTATGATTATTTTGCTGGTGTTGATGATGTTTTAAGTGGTGTTCCTGATGGTTTTATGCCAGAACACAATATGATCTTAGAAATTAAAACTGCAGGAGAAAAAAAACAAGAATTATGGCAAAAAGATGGTGTTGATCCTTCTTATCGTAAACAAGCACAATTATATGCCATTTTAATGTCCAAAAAGTTAAATACAAGAATTGATAAATATAGTATAGTTGCACTTTTTTTAAAAGATGAAGAAGGAGATTATCTAAAACCAGAAGAAATTGATTTAACTAAAAGAAAAATAAAAACATACACATATAAAGTAAATGAAAATGAAGCAAATGAAGATATTAAACTAGTTAAAGATTGATATTACAAATTTACAAATACAGATATATCTCCTGAATTTAATTTTTTAGATGACGCAGATCAAATAGCATATTTAGAATGTCAAAATAATGAAGAATATCAACAATTAATTAATAAATGAAAAAGTATGGGAAAAGCAGATTTAGATTTCAATGATTAAACTAATAATAGCAACTGATTTATATGGTGGAATAGGTTATTTAAAAAAATTACCATGAAATATACCAAATGAACTCAAATTATTTAATAAAATCACTCAAAACGCTACATTATTAATGGGTTTAAACACTTATTTAAGTTTACCTAGTTCATTTGATTTAAAAAATAGAAAAATTATTGTTCTAAGTAAATATATTGATTTTCCAAAGCATATAAAAATAAATCAAATATTAAATACTCAAGAACAAATAAATAATCTTTTTTTTAAATATAGAGAAAATAAAAAAGATTTATTTATTTGTGGCGGGAAATCAGTTTATGAACAATTTTATAATAAAGCAAATATTATAATTATTTCTGTTATTAACAACATTTATAAAACAGATACAAAAATTTCATTTATAAATAAAAATAAATTAATAGATGAAAATATAATTTATAAAGATAAAGATTTTATTACATATCAATATGAACTAAATTAAAGATTGAAAATATTCAGAAACATTCTGGATATTTTCTTATTATCTTTTAGCCTTAAAAAGTTATATCAAATATAATATAAATCTTATTTATGTTAAAATAGTAAAATGAAAGATAATCAAATAAGATATTCACGTAAAAGAATGAATTCTTCATTATTAATTCTTGGTTTTTTTTATAAAATAAATACTCCTTGAAAAAAATTATTAACATTAACAACCATAGGAATTATTGCATCCATTTCTGGTGTTTTATTATTGCAAAATACTGGTTTATATGCTCTTGGAGCTGAAGCTATAGGGCAAAGTTTTGGTAATTTAGTTTATTATCTAAAAGATTCCAAAATATTATTTGACATAATATTTTGGATAATGTATTTTATATTTAATATTCCTTTATTTATTTTGTCTTATTTAAAAATTTCTAAAAATTTCACTTGATATAATATGTACTTTATATTCATTTACTCATTTTCAGGTTTATTATTTGCTAGTATTCCTGGAATAGAAAAAATATTTATTTTTGCTAATTTAGATGCAACTTTATTAAATGAAAATCCATTATCACAACTATACAAAGAATATAATATAAGAGTTGTATTGTGAAATAATCCAAGTGATAATTTTAAACAATTATCAATATTTATATATGCTATATCTTTTGGGTTAATTCAAGGACTTGCGACTGTAACATCATTAATTTTAGGTGCATCTACTGGTGGTTATGATATATATGGTGTTTATGCTGCTAAAATTAAATTTAAAGACATATCATCTATTTTTTTTATCTTAAATATTATTTCATTATTTATTGCTAATATAATAGGAACATACATTCCGACTTCTATTGCTATTTCTAGTATACAAAACAAGGTGGGTGGTGATATTCAAAAATATCAAGAAATATTTAATTATAACAAACCATGAGGTTTTGATTTATTTTTTAATCCTAATTTTGTTTCTGGTATATTCATGTTATTAGTAAATGCTATTTTTGTTAATTTAACTTTCCCTAAATACAAACTTGTTCAAACTCAAATTTATTGTACAAACCCATTTGAATTAATACAAGAAATTAATGAAAAAACTCATAGAATATATACTTTCTCTATTCATAAAATAACTGGTGGTTATTCTAAACAAGAACAATTTATGATTACAACTAATACTCAATATCTAGATGCAGTTGGATTATTTGAAGAAGCAAAAAGTATTAATAACAATTTATTTATCAGTATCATTGATATTAAAAAGGGTGATGGTTTTATTTTTGTAGAAGAATAATTCAAAAAATATTCAATTTAATACAACAAAAGTTAATTTTTTATAAAAATTGGGAAGTGTAGTTAATTTTGTGTAAATTCTCTTAATAGCAAATATTTAATTTAAAATATTTATATTAGGAGATTTTTTATGCAAAAGAAAAATACATTTAATCTTGATACTGAAAAATTATATAATCAGTATAAACCAAAAACTATTGAAGACGTTCAAGAAATTCTTAAGTCTCAAACTAAAGATTTAATTGAAAAAATTTTACAAGAAGAGATGAAAAATTATCTTGGTTATGATAGATATGAACATGAAAAAGCAATTAAAGATAATTACAGAAACGGTTCATATGATAAAAAAGTTAGATCACAATTTGGTGATATAAATTTAAAAATACCAAGAGATAGAAACGCTGAGTTTGAACCACAAGTAGTTCCAAAATTTCAATATGATATTTCTTTTATTGAAGGTGCAGTAATTAAACTTTATAGCAGCGGTATGTCCACAAGAGATATTTCTTCAACATTACATGAAATTTATGGTATTGATGTTGAACCATCATTTGTAAGTAGAATAACAGATAAAATAATGCCACAAATAATTGAGTGAAGAAACAGACCATTAGAAAAAGAATATGCTATGGTTTTTATAGATGGGATTAGATTTAAAGTTAAAGAAGAAAATAGATTGGTTGAAAAATCTGTTTATATAGTTATGGGTTATACACTTGAAGGACAAAAAGATGTCTTAGGTTTTTGAATAGGTGAATCTGAAAGTGCAAAATACTGAATGCAAGTACTAAATGACCTTAAATTAAGGGGTGTACAAGAAATTTTTATTATTTCAAGTGATAACTTAACAGGTATATCAAATGCTATTAAAGCAGTTTTTCCTAAAACCCAAATACAAAAATGTGTAGTTCACCAAATCAGAAACTCAGTTAAATTTGTTAATTACAAAGACTTAAAAGAGTTTACAAAAGATATGAAAAATATTTATCAGGCAAATAATATTGATGAAGCAACAAGATTTTTACAAATTTTTGAAGATAAGTGAAAAGATAAATATATGTATGCCATTAAAAGTTGAAGAGATAATTTTGAAGAATTAGTTACATTTTTTAATTTCCCAAAAGAAATAAGAAAGTTAATTTATACAACTAATATTATTGAAAACCTTAATAGAAACATAAGAAAAATTACTAAAACAAAAACTTCTTTTCCAACAGAAGAATCACTTATGAAATCAGTATATTTTGCTATAAATAATCAACTTGCAAAATGAGATAAAATTACTCCAAACTGAGGACAAATCTTAAGTCAATTATTAATAATATTTAAAGAAAACAACTAAAAATTATTTTTAAAATTAAAGTTTTTTGTCTTACTTTTTTTAAAAAAGTAAGGTATCCCTTGATTGCAATCAAGGGACGGAAGGGTTAAAAAAACAAAAACCAAACAAAATGTCAAAAAGCGGAAATGACATTCCGTCTTTTTGACATTTTGTTTGGTTTTTTCTGTTATAATAGAACCAGATTTGTGTTTTGCTATCACTTTTCTCTTACTTTAAAAAGTAAGTTAAAGAGAATTTACACAAAATATAATACAGTTCCTAAAATTTGCTTTTGTTTTTGAATTTAAGTCTAATCTTTCTCTTACTTTATTGAGTAATTTAATAAACTTTTCTTCTGTTAATTTCTCATCCAATACACCATTATCTATCATTGTTTTATTTATTTTATGTATTAGTAGTTCTAAAACAACTAAAGAAGTAAAACATATTAGTGTGTGTGAATAAATGTGATCATCCACTCTTAAGAAGATGGGTCTAATATTAAGAAAACTTTTAAGAATTCTGAAGTTATTTTCTATTTTTCATTGATTTGCATATTTTTGAATAATTTCTTTAGGTTCTAAATCAAATAGATTTGTTTCATTAATAACCATCTAATTTTGCGTCTTCTTGTACCTTTTCAGTATCTAATTCAAATTTTAGTTTTGATATTTCTTTAAAAAATTTACATTTCTTAGAACCTAACATTTTATTAGAATCCACAGTTCCATCTTTGTTTCTTTTCTTATTGAAATTATCTATTAAAATTTGCCGTTCTTCTTTGTCTTTTTTTGCCCTTTTATTACTGTGAGTAATAAATTTAAGTCTTAAATGATTTAAATCCCCTCTTTTCTTTTTATAAGTAGATACAAAAGAAAATGATTTATATTTATATTCATTGTCTATTTGAATATAATCTTTTTCATCTGTGATATAGTCTTTGAATTTATTACCACCTGTTTTTGCACGATAAGAAATAATAAACTTATATCCTTTCTTTTCAAGAAATCTAATGTTAGCAGCAGTACTCATGCCTCTATCTGCTACAACCATTATATTTCTTGTTCCATATTTTCTTTCTATTTCTATAAAAAACGGAATTAATGTTTTAGAATCAATTGTATTTCCTTTAAATAACTTAAAATGATAAGGGATTCCATACTTATCACAAGCAAGAGCAATAACTATTTGGTCTTCCTTAAATTTTCCATCTTTTGAATAACCAGGATGTTTTATTCCATTTCTTGTGAATGTTTCAAAATAAATAGTAGATGTATCATAATAAATTTCGTTTGTTTTTTCTTTTAATTCTTTTTCTACCATTAGTCTAAGGTGTTCTAACAATTTGTCACTGTTTTTATAAACAACATCCAGTGTTCTATAAAAAGCATTTTTAGAAGATTTAATATCATTCAAATATTCATCTTTTTCATTAAAAGAATTAAAAATACTAGACGGATCAATTATTCGTTTGGAAACTAAGAAACTAAAAATTTCATAAGAATTTAATTGTTTTGTATTATTGAAGAGATTTTTAAATTTATGTTTGTTTAAAAATTTATAAATTAAATCTACTCCAAATATTCTACTTGTTTTAAGAATGTTTTCAGTTTCTAAACTTTGTAGTAATGCTCATTTTACAACTTCCATATCATCATTTCTTGTAAATGATTTTAGTTTATCTTTAAGTATTTCGACAGCATTTGGATTTTTATCTAAAAGTTTTTGTAGATTTCCTAAACTAAATAATCTTGTGGGATTCGTTCCATAACCATTACCATATCCAACATATTTGTAAACAACACCTTTCTAGTTCCTCATACATTAAACAAAACTAAATTATTACTCTTTTCCTTCATATTAATATTATGACATAATTGTAAATAAATGTAAATATAAAATTAAAAAAATTTTTAAAATACACTATATATTTATATGTAAATATATAGTGAGAGTTAAAATTTAGAGTATTTTGTTTGTTTTTTTATACACAAGTGGGAAACACGGGGGTGATGGTTTTATTTTTGTAGAAGAATAATTCAAAAAATATTCAATTTAATACAACAAAAGTTAATTTTTTATAAAATTGCTTTTGTTTTTTTTTTTTTTTTGATTAGATATAGATGTAATTTTATTATAAATAAAATTATAAAAATAAAATTAGAGGTTTTATATATGAGTAAAAAAACTAAATTAATAATCGGAGCTGTTCTAGGTGGTGCTATCTTAGCCGGTGGTATTACTGCTGGAATAGTTCTAAGTTCTAAAAAGGATTCTAATGAATCTCAAAATAAAAAGAAACTAAATACTAATATAGAAAATTCAAAATCATTTAAAGAATCATTATCAGACCCAAAATATAGTGAAATTAATAATGATTATGATGCATTAGTATCAACATATTCAAAATACTTAACTCAAAGTTTAACTGATCAAGAATACAAAAATCATTTAGACAAGTTTAATCAAGAGTTAAATAAGTTAAAAGCACGTAAACAAGCAATTGATAATGCTCCTACAACTAATAAACAAAAATTAGTTGATAAATTAGCAAAAAAAGTAACTGAATCTAAAGAATACTTAACAGAATTAGAAAATTCAGAATACAAATCAATTAAGGATGCTTTATCTAGTGTAATTTCTGAAGTTGAACCATTAGTTACTAACAATGATAATGTAGAAATTACTGAATTAAATTCAAAATTAAATAAATTAAATGATGCTTTAACTAAAGCAAAACAAAACAAACAAAGTTTTGATCAAGAAAAAACAGCAAAAGCAACAAAAACTGAAGAATTAAAAACAAAGCTTAGTGAAGTTAATGAATTTCTTAACACACTTACAAACGATAAATATAATGCAATTAAAACAGAATTAACAACAGCAAAAACAAATGCAGAAACATTTCAAACTAATATTGCATCTAAAACATCATCTGAAATTAACGCAGAAATTATTAAACTAAATAATGTGTTAACTAAAGCTAAAAGTGATAAAGATACAAAAGACGCAGAAGGTATAACTTTTAGTGCTGCTAATGCTTCAGTTGCAGAGCCTAGTTCAACTGATGAGCAAAGTGAACCTAAATATAAATTAGTTTCATTTGAATTAACAGGTAGCGAAGCATTAGATGAATTAGATTCAATTACTAAAGTAGTTGTAGACAACAATGCATTAAGTATTGAATCTAAAACATTTAAAAATAAAGCAGAAAAGAAAGTTATTACTGTATCATTTAAAGTTTTTGAAAATAAAACATACAGTATTTCAGGGATTCAATACAAAACAAGTAATGAATTAAAATCATTTACACCATTAACAATTCAAGTGTCAGGATTCCAAGAAGATCCGGAAGTTCCAGAAAATGTTACTGTTGAAAATAATTTAAATACTATTGAAATACCTTTAAACAATGTTCATGAAGGTTTATCACCTGTAATGAGTGATGATAAAGTTGTTGAATTAAGTTCAAATACATATTATTTATATTTAATTAAAGGTGAAAAAGTTGACAAATACTTACCTAAGAAAATCAAAAAAGACGGGAAGTTATATAACATACCTACTAATATAAATCAAACTTCATTAGCAGTTACAGATGTACAAAGTCAAAAATTCTATGAAAAAGATTTATCAGTTGTCTATACTTTAAGTGAAACTCAAGAAACAAATGAACCACAAAACAGTGATACAAATTCATTAACTGTTATGTTTAAAGTTGGTTTTGTAGATTATAATGTTGAAGCTAAAACTCACATATATAATAATAAATTAAATATTGATGAAGCAAATTCAAATGATGCACTAAAAAGACATAATGAAACTAACCATCAAATTTCTACATTAATAAATAATGATACAAATTCAAATAATGGTAGATGACATAATTGAAACGACTTTAATACAGATCAAAGTAATTATAAAAATTATTTTACTTTTGTTAGAAAAAATATGGAAGAAACATTCTTGATTAATTCAGTAGATTTATATCTAAAAGCAGCAAATATGGAAAAATTTGTTCTTCCTAAAGATATAAAAATACTTGTTTCTGATGATGGACAAACATACACAGAAGTTCAACATCAAGATAAAATATTACATAGTGATTTCGGAACAGAAAACAATGAAAATGTATTAACTAGTGGTTTTACTTATGAAAATTCTAGTGTAGCAAATCTAGTCAAAATAACTTTTGAACCAACATTTGCTAAATACATTAGATTACAATGAACACCTAGAGAACTAAATGATTCTACACAAGAAAACAAAAAACATTATGCATGACAAATAAGTGAAATTAAATTCTATGATATAAATAATAAAAATTTAGATTCACTAAAATCCACATATATAGATAAAACAAAAGAAAAAGAAAGTATATTAACAAATATTTCTTCATTTATAGAAAAATTTAAAAATATTAGTGATGTAGATACAAAAAGATATAGTTTAATCATACAAAAAGCTGATGATATATTAAGAAGTTTTACTTCGAAGAAAGAATCTATTAAGAAATTAGACGGAGAAAAATTTAAAGAAAAAACAAAATCTTATTTAGACAAAATCAAGGAACTTAATGTATTATTAATGTCAGCAAACTCTCAAAATACAACAAAAGACAAAGGTATTGAAGTAGCACTAAAATCTGCTAGAGAAACATTAAGTAAAATTTATACTTTCTTAAATAATACACCTAAAGTAATTTCATTACAAGAAAAAATAACTAAGTCTACTCAATTATTTAATTCACTAGATGAATTAATTAATTCAGATAATAAAACAAAAACATCAATATTTAATAAAGTTTTAGAAGTAAATACTCAATTTAAAGAAATTGAAGATTCTGTAAATATGATTAAAAATTCAGAAACACTATTAAGTATTAATAATGATTCAATAAAAGTTAAAGCAAAAGAAAATATGAATAACGCTTATGAGGTGTCAATGGATTTAACTATTCATACTTTAAAAGAACAGGAAAATCAATCTTTAAAACTAAAACTTAACCAAGATGATGAAAATATAACTATAACAGATATTCAGTATAATGATTGATCTGTAAATGCAAGACCATCAAACAGTGATAGTCAACCTTCAAATACTGGAACTCAAGAAAATCCAACAAGTTCAGATTCATCAATGCAAAATACTCCAACTGCTACTAGTGTTGAGACTAATAGTGAATCTACACTACCTGTAACAAAAAAAATTACATTCACTATAACTAACACAAGTAGTACTAAAAAAACTATTAATCTTAAAGAAATTTTATTAGGAGAAACAAAAATCATTGAGTTAACTGATGTTCCTAGTTTTGAAATAAATGGTCAAACTACAACCACAGATATGTCTGAACCAAGTGTTCAAGGAAGTTAAAAGTATTAAATTTCTAAAATTAAAAATAAAAAAATATTCGGTTTACGAATATTTTTTTCTAACAAATTTATTATTAAAATTTCAAAATATTTGCTTTGTTTTCTAATTAAATTGTGTTATTTTAATTGAGTTATTTCATAATTCATAATAAAATCCTTTTAATGCTAATAAATCATTATGGTTTCCTGTTTCAATTATTCTTCCATTTGAAATCACAAGAATTATGTCAGCATTTTTAATGGTGCTTAATCTATGAGCAATAAGGATTGTTGTTTTATTTTGTACCATATAATCCATTGATTTTTGTATTTCAAATTCAGTAATTGTATCAACATTAGATGTAGCTTCATCTAAAATTAAAATCGGCGAGTTTTTATATGTTGCTCTAGCTATAGTTAATAATTGTTTTTGTCCTTGTGATAAATGATTTCCTTTATCTGATAAAAATGTTTCTTCTTTTTTCTCTAATTTATTTATGTGATTTTTTAAATTAGATAATTCTATTGCGTTTTTGTATAAATTATCATTTACTAATTCAGTTGATCCATAAATAATATTATTTTTAACTGTATCACTAAACAGGGATGCATCTTGAAGGATAATCGCTATTATTTGTCTCAAACTATTTTTATTTAATGTTCTTATTTCTATATCATCTATATATATAGAACCTTCATTTATTTCATAAAATCCTACTAATAGATTAATAATAGTTGTTTTTCCTGAACCAGTAGGCCCTACTAATGCTAACTTCTGACCTTGTTTTAATTTAAAATTAATATTACTAAGAGTTTGCTTATCTTTATATGAAAATGAAACATTTTTAAATTCTATATTCCCTTCAACTTTTTTATATGAAATTATTTTTCCTGTAAAATCAACAAATTTATATGCTCAATATCAATCCTCTTCATTAATTGATTGTATTTCAGTAATTTTACCTTCTATTTCTTTTATTTTAACACACTCTATTGAACCATTGTTTACTTCTTTTTCATTTTGTAATATGTCAAAAACTCTTTTACCTCCAGCTAAAGCAATAATAATTGAATTAGCTACTTCTAATATAGAAGAAACTGGGCCAGAAAAACTTTTTGCAAATTGTGTAAATGCTATTAATGTACCTATTGTTAAACCTATTCCTGCATAATTACCTTGGATAATTAAAATAGCACCAAAAACAGTAACTGTTAAATAACCTATTTCACCCATTCATATTGAAAAAGGAAAAAGTAAATCTGCCAGACCTCTTGCTTTAAGTTCATTTTTATATAACTCATTACTTAATTTTTGATATTTATTAATCATATTCTTTTCTTGGGTAAATATCTTAATAGTTTTAATGGAAGAAATTGCTTCTTCAGTAAAACCAGATAAAATACCATTATTTTTTTGTCTTAAAACAAATGCTTTTTTTGATTGTTGACCTATAAAATAAGAAAAAAGTAAGATTACAACCATCATTATAATCATTATTAGTGATAATAATCAATTTAAAATAAACATAACTACCACTGACACAGATAATGTAATAATAGTATCCATAATTCTAGGTAATGAATTAGATATGAAATCACGAAGTGTTTCAATATCAGAAGTAAAACGAGACATTAAATCACCTTTTTTATTATTATCAAAAAAAGCAATTGGTAAACTTTGGATATGTATATACAAATTAGTTCTTAGTTTAGTTAGAGTTTTAATAGTTACTTTTATCAATATTCTTTTTCAGAAAAAACCAGCTAATACAGTGATAAAAAATCACAATGCTGACAAAGTTACTACTAAATAAAAATTTTCATAATCAAAAGGTTTATTTTTATAATCAGATAAAAAGTTATCAACTATTATCTTTCCTATAAAAACTTGATTATATAACATTCCACCCGTGCTTATAATAATCAAAAAAACCGAGAATAATAATTTATACTTGTAATCTTTTCATAATAAATTAATTATTTTTGAAAATGTTGAAAATCTATCTTTATTAGAAATTTTAGATGTTTTTAAACTATAAATATCTCTTCTATACCTCATTTAAACTCCCTAGTGAGTTTTGAATTTCATACATTTCTCTATAATATTTATTTTTTAGCATTAATTCACTATGTGTTCCTATGTCTGAAATTTTTCCTTCGTCAATAACTAAAATTTGATCACAGTTTAGCACTGAGCTTATTTTTTGAGCAACTATTATTTTAGTAACTTCCTTAATATTATTTAAATTTAATTTTATTTCTTGTTCTGTTTTAGCATCTATTGCACTAGTTGCATCATCTAAAATTAAAATTTTAGCTTTTTTCAATAGTGCTCTAGCTATATAAAATCTCTGTTTTTGCCCACCTGATAAATTATTTCCTGATTGAGTAATAACATAATCTAATTTTTCAGGTTGATTATTAACAAATTCTCAGATACTTGCTTGTTTTAAGACATTTATTATTTCCTCATCACTTGCATTAGGATTTCCAATTAACATATTTTCTCTGATAGAACCTTTAAATAAACCTGAATTTTGAAAAACACCCGAGATTTGACTTCTTAAAGAAGTTAATGAATATTCTTTAACATTAATATTATCAATTAATACTTCACCATTTGACACTTCATAAAATCTTGTGATTAAGTTCAATAATGACGTTTTTCCTGAAGAGGTTTTACCTACTATACCTAAAGAACTACCTTTAGGTATAGTTAAATCAATATATTTCAATGTTTCTTCTTGAGCATTTTCATATTTTAAAGAAACATTTTTGAATTCTATATCACCATCAAGTGATTTAATAATAGGATTTTGAATTTCTTGTATTGAACTTTGATAATTAATTATTTGTTTATATCTCTTCATGCTTGGAATAGATCTAAATAACTCGCTTGTTATATTTAGAATAGCCATAAAAGAACCAGTTATCATCCAAATGTAAGTAGAAAAAGAAACAATTGTTCCTGGTGTAATTTTATTTTCTAATACTTGATTAACACCAATTAAAACTAAAGTAATTAAGGACATAAAAATTGTATTCATAGTTACTATGTGATATCAAGTGAAAATCTTTTCACCTTTTATTGAAATTTCTCCCATTTCATTATTAATGGAATCATGTTTTTTTTGTTCTTTTAATTCTGTAACATATGATTTAATTACTTTAATTGAATGTAAATTTTCTTGTAATTTATTATTATATTCATCACTTTTTTTAAATGTTCTATAGAAAATTGGCATCCCATATTTTCACATTATTATAAAAAAGATAAATAAAATAGGTAAAGAAACACTAAAAATGATTGATAATTCAATAGATTGATTTAAAGCAAATATTAAAGCAGAAAGAAACATAACAGGCATTTTTATTAGGGGTACACTAAAAATCCTAAAAACTTTTGCTATATTATCTACATCTGTATTTAAATAATTCACAATAACTCCTGTTGGATATTTATCAATATCTTGGAATGAGAAGTTTTGAACTTTAGTAAACAATGCATATCTTAAGTTTTTTGCATATCTATATCTAGCAATAACATTTAAATAAGAGCCTGTTATTGTTGAAATACCTATTAGAAGACCAAATGATATTAAAATTAAGATATTTTTTTGAACTTCAATTTCAATCATTGATTTATTACTTGATAAATCTTCTGAATTTAACAAATCAATGATTTTTTGGATAAATGTGGGCATGTATGTTCTTAAGAAAATATCAAATATACTTAATAAAAGTGTTATTATAAATAAAATTCTACAGCCATAAGAAAGTTTAAATAAAGAAGTTTTTTTATTTAATATGTCCATCTTTTAAACACTCACAATCTATATTTTGTTTATGATATTGATATATTATTGTTAATAAATTAAAATATTTTTCTTTAAATTCCTCATTTAAAAAATAATAATTGTATAAACCTTTTTTATTAACATCTACAATGTTTAAAGTTCTTAAATCATTTAAATGTTTAGAAACGTTTGATTGTTTTTCTTTTAATAAGTGAACTAACATTTGAACATCACATTCAGTTTCATGACAAGTAAACAAATGTAAAATTATTGATCGTTTCACATTTTTTGAAAGAACTGACAACACTTGAGATATATCCATATCTACTCCTTTAATAAATTATAAAATTATTACTTTTTATCTTCTTCTCAATCTTCTTCAAATTCATTCCCTGTTATCATTCAATTTGAAGTATCGTCATAAATTTCATTTTCATTTATTTTTGTAGAATTTTTAACATCTATATTTAATGAAGATCAATAATTTTCTTCGTTTTTATTATCTACTAATTGATGATTTGGTTGTTCTTTAAAATTTTGAACTAAATCACTTTTATTTGTGTTTGTTTGATTTATTTCAATAAAATCAATTTCTTGTGTTTGAGATAATAAAATTGAATTAATTTCTCCACTAACTAAATCATCAATATTTGAATATTCAATTTCTTTTATTTTTGTTTCTTTATTATCAATTACTTGTTCTTCTGGGATTATTATTTCGATATTAACATCATCTAATAGATAGTTACTTTTGTCATTTTCTTTAATAAAAGTTTTATCTACATACTCATTATTATTTTCAGATTCTTTATATTGGAAGTTGTCTTCTAATAAATACTGATTTTTTGATGTATTTTCTTGAATTTCTATTAATTCTTCTTCTGATAATTCAAATCAATTATTAATCTGATTTTGAAATTCAACTCAAGAAATTGGATTTATGATATATGTATCATATTTTTTTGCACACAAATAACGATATTTGTCTCTTATTGTAACATATTCTTCAATAGGTGTACTTCCATATTCAAAAGTATCAAAAATAATACATTTATAAGGGGTTTTATTTTTTAATATCACTAAATCGATATTTAATGAACCTATATTATAATTTTCTTTGATTTGAAAAATGTTTGGATTATTAATTTCTTTTTCAAATTCTTCTATTACTAAAGATTTAAATCAAATATGTTTCTTTGCTTTTTTGAGTTCTTTAATATTTTGATTATTTACATTTTTTAATAATAATTCTGTTTTTTCAGTTTCACCTAATTCTAAAAACTCTAATCATGATTTGAAGATTTTTAAATCTTCTGTTGAATTGTCTGATATAGTTAATTCATTTGATTTAATTGTTTTTACAACTATCATTTTTTCTTTAGCTCTAGAAATTGCTACATTTAATGAATTTTTACCACCATATCTAGATACATATGCACTAGAGAATTTTGTATATTTATCATATGCTACAGTAATTACTACTAAATCAGCTTCATCACCTTGTATGTTTTCTAAATTTCTAAGTAATAATTGTTTACTTTCAATTGCTTTCTGTAAATTTAAATGATTTTTATAGATTTCTTCTAAAATATATTCTTTTTGCTTTGCATTTAAAGACAATAGAATTATTTTATTATACTTATCTAGGTTTTGACTAACTATTTCAATTGCTTTGTCTTTCTCAATTATGTTTTTATTATCTAGTCATTGCCCTTGAACTTCTATAACTTCAATTGGTTTTTTTTCGTTATTATTACATAAGTTGACTACATCTAATTGTGAATTATAAAAATATTTTGAACTAAAAGTCATTAATGAAGCACTATTAGACCTGTAATTTTTATCTAATAATATTTCATAAACACCTAACGATGATACATAATCTAATAATGAATCAACAGTACCAAAAATAGTTTCATCGCTACTTCTACTAGAAAATCAATTAGTTGGTTTCATTTGTTCATTATCACCTGACAAAACTTTAATTTTAGATAAGTATAAAATAGGTAAGCCATATTCTATAAATATTTGACTGGCTTCATCTAATATCCCATAATCAAATTCATTTTTATTTCATACTGATAAATCCGAATCAGGTGTTGCTACTAAAATTGGAAAGATATTTTTGATCATTTCCGAATATTTTTTAATAAATTTTGTTGGAGGTAAATTTTCAACCCTTACACTTTGAGCAAATTCCTTGTATAACCTCATTTGTTCTATCGAAAAATTATTTACTTTATTTACTATTCTTTCGCAAACTAATTTTTCTATTATTTCTGGTTTTACTAGAAATTGATTGTAATCTATTTTTTGATAAGAGTTAATTGAATCATTAACCTTAATAAATGGATTATTTTTAGATGTGTTTTTTATATTAACATCTTGAAATAACTTAACAACTTTAGCTAATGAACCTGAAAAACCATCAAAATGATTCTTTAAATTTTTAGAAATCTTTCTTATTTTTCAATACTTAGGAAAAAAAGGTTTAAACCTTATATTATTTATATTAAGCAAATCATATGTTAAAGTATCATAATCTATTTTACTAGTTGTAAATTTTAAATCTTTCGGAATGCTACTTAATAAAATAGCATTTTCATAATAATTTGGTTCTATTTTATATTTTGATAAATAATAATAAGACTTAAATACTTTATCAGTGTCTTCTAAATCTAAAAAGTTATTGATATTATTTAAATAATTAATTTCAAATTTATTAATAAATGGTGATTTTTCAATAGTAGTTTTACTATTAAAATGTTCTAGCATTTTTAAGTATTCTTTAATAGGTTTATAAAAATTTTTCTTTTTTTCTTTTGTATTTAAATTAAACAAACAAAAAGCACTTAATTTACCTAGTCGTTCTTGAATAACTTCTAATGCTGCTTTTTTTTGTGAAGCAACTATAGCTGTTTTTCCGTAAATTAAAATATTACTCAGTAAATTAACTATTGTTTGAGATTTACCTGTACCTGGTGGACCTTGAATAATTGTATTTTGACATAAAGCAGAAATAACTGCTTTATCTTGAGATAAATTAGATTTAGTTAAGTTAAATAATGAGAATTCTGGATTATATAAATATTTATCTATTGCATTTTTATATTTAGTTTTATTAAACTCGACTTGAATAATGTCATCTAATTCATTGTTTTCAATTATTTCTTTCATTCTAGCACGAGCATAACCGCCTGCAGGATTATAAATTCCTAATACTACTCCAGGATGAAAAATAATATTTAAGTTATTTATTTCTTCGTTATTTAAATTAATAAAGTTACTATAAATGTTATTTGGTAGCGTATATAAGTTTTTCCAGTCCCTTTGAAGCATTTTAACAACATCATTTATAATTTGATTATTAAGGAGATTTTCAAAGTTTAAATAAAAACCATTGTTATTTAAAAAAAAGATTAGTTTTTCATTTATTTTCATCTCTGAATCACAAGTTAAATATGGAAGACCATTTTTAAATGTTATGTATGCTTCTTTAAAAAACAATGGTGCATATACAACTTTTTCTTCGACACGTACTGATAAAAATAAAAAACCAATATGTAATGGTCATATATTTCTTAAATCTATAATGTCATTGATAGTAACATTTAATAATTTTCAAACATTAATTGTTTTTTGTTGGATAAGTTCAAGTTTATTAAGTAATTTAAATTGTTCATCTGTAAAATCATTGTTAGTATCAATATCATTTTGTTTTAAAATTTTTTCTTTGAGGATTTTGTCATTTAAATATATTAAATCTTCTATTGTTTTTGTTTTTCTTAATTCATTAATAAAATCAGTTAAGTTTCCGTTTAATAAACTCACTTCAAACTTTTCATTATAAATTACTTCATAGAATTCATCTTGTCTTAAAATGGAAAACAGGTCAAAATGATTTTTATTATTTGTGTGTGTGAATATATCTGGTTCACCACTTTTAATGTTTAACAGATTATCTAAAATGATTTTATATTTTTGTAAATCCATTTTTACCTTTCTTTTAATTTATCATTCAATGCTTTTGCTACAATTGTGCTATATTCACCTAATGTTAAAGATATTGAATTAGAACGAACAAAAACCCCTGAAACTCCTTTTAATTCTGCTAGTTTTGAGGTATTAATATTATGAAGTTCTGATATATAGATATTGATTCTAGATGGTTTTAATTCCACTTTTTGAATTTTTTGTAGTTCTATAATACTCAATAATGTATCTATTTTAAATGGCATTGTTTCTATTTGATAAATTGTATTTTTTTGATGTTGATTACTCTTTTTTCTTCATTTAATTCATATTAAACCAAATGTTAAAATACTATAAAAAAATAACTTAAATTGCTTTTTCATAGAATAAATTTTACATTATTTTTTATATATAAATATAAATATTTATATATAAAAAAACCTACAAATTTAAATTTGTAAGTTTTTATTTTACTTTGATACTTCAAAAAATCAGAAAATTTTTGTTTTAAATAAACTAAAGATATTATTAAATTTATAATTTATCATTCCCCAATGAAAATTATCGATTTAATAATAATTTAAATAAAATTATTTAAGCATAATATTTGGGTTATATTAATTATTTTAATTTAAATAAAACTAATTAAGATTCCGATAGTTTTTTTAGTATTCTAAGTTTTGCGCTCTTAGATCTTCGATTTTGACTAACTTCAAAGTCTGAAGGAGGGATTTTTTTAGTTAGAAAAATCTTATTATCTTGAATTGGCATTTTTGATGGTATGTCACTTTTGGATATTTCTTTTAAATATCTTGATACAATTCTATCTTCTATCGAATGAAATGTAATTATTGATAAAGTTCCATTTTTATTTAATAATGACAAAGCATTATCAAGCATTTCTTTTAGAGAATTTAATTCATCATTAACTTCTATTCTAATAGCTTGAAAAATAGTTTTTGCAGGGTGTTTTTGTCTTAAAATAGCAGAGGGATATGTGTTTTTGATTATGTCAACTAATTCCAATGTAGTATTAATCGGTCTATTTAAAACAATAGCCTTCGCAACTAATTTTGGTAGTTTTACATCAGCGTGCATTTTAAATATATTTACCAATTTTTCTACAGAGTAATTATTAACAATATCATATGCAGTTAATTGTTGGGTTTGATCCATTCTCATATCGAGCACTGAATCCTTATTATAACTAAAACCTCTTTCAGGGGTATCTAATTGAGGTGAAGAAACTCCTAAATCAGCTATAATTCCATCTACTTTAAGAACATTAAGATTATTTAATTTTTCTTTAAAATATCTAAAATCGCTCTTGATTAAAGTAAAATTATTTGATATTTTTGATAATCTATTTTTTGAATAATTTAATGCAAAATCATCTTTATCAAAGGCATATAAATGACCAGTTTTTAATCTTTTTAGTATTTGTTCAGAATGTCCGCCCATACCAAGGGTTAAATCAACATAAATACCATCTTCCTTTATATTTAATGAATCTATTGTTTCATTTAACATTACAGAATAATGTAAATCATTCATAATTTAAGATACCTTCTGAGCTATTGTTACTATATCAGTTAGTGAAATATTAGAATCTAATTCATCCAATCTTTCTTTAGATCAAATTTCTACTAGATTACCTACTCCAATAAAAGAAATTTCTTTTTGGATAGTGAGTTTATCTATAATAATTTTCGGGATATTAAACCTACCAACAGAATCTATTTTAACCTCATAGGAATTACCAAAAATAAATCTACTTAATAGTCTTGTTTCTGCCTTAAAACGACTTTGATTTTCTATATTTTCTTTATATTTTTCAAAATCTTTAAAACTTCTTATTTCAGCATTTCCATCAAATCCAAGAGTAATAACAATTGATTGACCTAATGCTTCTTTGAATACTGTTGGCAAAGTAACTCTATTTTTATCATCAATCACTCTGATAAATTTACCATACATTACCACTTCCTCCCACTATCCATATATATTTTACCACTAATAAAATAAATTTGTTAAAAAAACACTATGAATTAGTGTTTTTTGTGCTTGTATCATTAAACCATTCAAAGGCAGAAGTTACATCTTGAGTTTGACCTATAACAGTTACTACATCTCCTTCATTTATAAACGAATTACCTACAGGTCTATGATTTTTACCATTTGTTTTAATTAAAACTATATTGATTCCTCGATTATTTAAATCTAAATCTTTAATTGCTTTTTGACAAATATTTTTATTTTTAACAATTGTTGTTCCTAAAACAAAATCATCACCTAATTCCTGAAGGTTTTGACTAAATCTATAGAAATTAGGATTTGCAGCTATTAATGCAGTTCTAATTCCTGTTTCATACTCAGGCCTTACAATAACATCTACACCGATTTGTTTTAAAATTCTTGCTCTTCTGCGATCTATTGCTCTTCCGATAATGTTTTTTACTTTTAATTCTAGTAATGCTGAGATAATATCTATATTTTCAGGCACAGCTACAACAACTGTTCCAAATTTTTCTATACCTATTGATTTTAATAGTTTAGTTTCTGCAGCATCACCTACTATTAATCTTTCTACATCATCTGCATAAATTTTTAATTTATCTTCGTCTTCATCAATTATTGTTATTGACTTACCAAGTTTAATTAATTGTTCAACAACTGCTTGTCCAAAACGACCTAAACCTATTACTGCTATTTCTTCTGAATGTTTGTATTTCATATTTTATCCTATCGCTATGTCTTCTGTTATATATTCATAATTTCGATCTTTTGCTCTTTTTCTTTTTCAAACTAGTAATGTTGACGAAACTCCAAATTGACCTATGAACATTGTTAGTATAATACCTAATTTTGAAATAATATTTAAATCTTGAGTAATACCTGTACTTAAACCTGTTGTTCCAAAAGCGCTTGCTACTTCAAAAATTAAATGTTCAGTATCATAAAAAGGTTTTGAAGAATCGAATGCTTTTTGTGTAATATAAGAAGTTTGTATATTTCCTCCGTGGATGTCAAATGAACTAAAACTAATAAAACTAATAAAGATAACAATCATAAAAGCAAATGCAAATGCTTGACCTGACATAAAAACAGTTTTTGGTTCAATTGCTCTTTTAAATAAACGAACTCTTTTTCTTCCTAATAAAACAGACACCCCACTCATTACTAATAATGCTAATGTAGTAGTTCTAATTCCGCCACCAGTTGAAGAAGGAGCAGCACCTATTAACATCATAATAATTCAAATTAATGTACTTGAATGTGTAAAATGTCTTACATTTACCGTTGCAAAACCTGCAGACCTAGTTGAAAAAGCAGTGAATATAATAGCAAAAGTTCGATCAAACTTGCTTCCGTACATAGTTCCTTGATTTATATAGTCTTTTAAGGAACTTATTTCTCCTGGTATACTTCCTTGATTTAAGACATCGAACCATTCTTGTTGTTCTAATGGTAAATTTTCTTTGGTTGAAACTGTTAATAAATTTAATAAGTCTGGACTATTATTATATGCTTCAACTCATTTTATATATGTATTAGATAAATGTTGTGGAATATAAATTCTGTTTCATAAGGTTGAATTACTATGAGAAGTTGTTTCTAGACTTATAGTTATTATCATTCCTACAAGTAAAACTAAAATATAAGTTATTATAGAAACTTTTGAAAACAAAGAAAAGTGATATTTCTTTTTGTTGCCCCTTAACTTTCTTTTTAAGAATTTATGAAAATCATAAATAGTTGGATAACCAATACCACCTATAACTAATAAAACAATAATTCATATTTGTAATCCATAATTTAGATAATAAGGCATTATAGATCGATTAGAAATAATATCAAAACCTGCATTATTAATAGCAGAAATAGTATGAAAATAACCAAACCTAAATGCTAAAGATAAATTTCCTTGTGGATTTATATATTGATTGTTTAAATATTTTGAAATTCCAAACGTTTGACTCGGGCTTGCAAAATAAAAATATAAAGACATAAAGAAACCAGAAAAAAGAATTACAAATAATAAAAACTTAACAGATGAAGTAACTAACTTAATAGTTGAATTAATATCATTATCTCCGCGCTCACTTTGTAATACTTGAACTGACGTTAGTGTAGATACACTTTTTCGAAATAAATAATTTATTATAAAGAATTTGATAGCAAAAATTCCTATTCCTCCTAGAACAATTAAAATTGCTATAATTGCTTGACCAAACATATTTCAATATATATATGTATCATATACAACTAATCCGGTATCTGAAAAAGCACTAGCTGTTGTAAATATGGCATTGATATAATTCTTAAAAGAGTATCAATTTTGTTCTGGGTTATTTTGAGTAATTGGACTTCATAATAATAAACTAAAAACAAAAATTATTAGAAAGTAAACAAAAAGTATATACCTTAATTGTGAGATTTTTTTGTGCCATAAATGAATTCTGTTAAAAAACTTTCACAATTTTGAATTTCTTAAGAATCTTTTAAATCTCAAGAACATATTTCTCCTTATAAAATAAAAAACTCATTATATTTATAATGAATTCTATAATTATTTTTTATCTGCATTTTGCATTGATTGCATTATTTGTCTAATTTGTTTTTCGCTTGCTTTTCTTCCCATTTGATTAAACATTACACGAATTGCTTTTTCTGTAATTGGAGGGTTTTCTTTAATTTGTTTTTCAAATAATCTTTTAGTTACAAAAAATGTAACCAAACCAGCTGCTATTGCAACTCCTAAACAAACAAAAATTATCATTAAAACAAAAGATAAAGTTTGCATTTCTACCATAGTTTCTCCTTAGTTGTATTTAATTTTATCAAATTCTTCTTTATTTAAGTCTTTTAAGAAATTTACTAATAAATCAGTTGCAGCTAATAAATCTGAGATAGAACATACTCCAATTGGACTATGTAAATATCTTTGTGGAAGTGAAATTGTTATTGTACTTGCTCCTCCTTTTGCAAATTGTAATTCTTTTGCATCCGTTCCTCCACCTGCTGCTATAAATTTATAAGAAGGTATATTGTATTTTTGGGAAATTTTTTCAAAATAATTAATTAATTTAGGGTCCATTAATGTTCCACCATCTTTAACTCTAATGGCTGCACCTTTAAATAATTGAGTTGTTCCGGGAATGGTATCAATCGTATCGTGTGAAGATGTTGTATCTAGAGCAATAGCTATATCAGGATTAATAATTGAAACAGAACTTCTCGCTCCTCTTGTTCCAACTTCTTCTTGAACAGTACCTACTAAATATAAATCAATATCCAATTCATAATCTTTAATTATATTAGCAATAGTTTCTAGAACAGTAACACCTGCTCTATTATCCATTGCCTTTCCTCCAATTAAATCGTAATTTTTAAAGAAAACTGTTTCACCTGATAAATAAACTCTGTCACCTATTTCAACACCATTATCAATTGCATCTTGTTTATTTTTAAAACCAAAATCTGCATATATTTCATCACTTGTGATTGCTTTAGATACTTTTGAAGATTCCATTATATGAATACTCGTATGACCAAATACTCCATCAAATTCTTGGTTATTTGAAGCTATTAGTGTAGCTTTAGTACCAATTACAACAGAAGGTCAAATCCCTCCTACTGGAGATAATAATAATTGTCCTTTATCATGAATTAATCTTACTAAGTACCCAACTTCATCCATATGTGCAGTTATCATTACTTTTGGTGCATTTACTTTTTTAGAAGATTTATGAAAAATTATTGAACCTAACTTATCTCTTGAGACATTAAAAATTTTTGTGTCTATGTTTTTTCTTAATTCATCTGCTACTGGTTCTTCATATCTAGACATTCCTTTAATTTCAAGATATGTAATTAGTCTATTTTTAAATTGTTCAATTCTTGAATTCATAAATTAATTAATCCTTACATCTTCATAAAACTCTAATACGTCATCTAATTCTATATCATTAAAATTTTTGATATGTGTTCCAAAATCTTTTCCTTTAACTACTTCTTTAGCATCATTTAATTCACGTTTTAAGGATTCTAAAACACCTTCATGAATTAATTTACTTTTTCTATAAACTTTAACTTTACATTTTTCTTTAACAACACCGGAATCTTGTAAACAACCTGCTATTTTTCCTACTTTGGAATAAAAGAAAACTTTTAAAATATGGGCTTCTCCTATTTTTCTTTCCTCATAAACAGGTGCTTTTTGTCCGTCTAGTAGTGTTTGACAGTCTTCTATAATTTTATAAATAACATTATGTTCTATTAAACTAATATTTTGTGCTGCTGCATTTTGTTTCATATTAGAAGGAGTTTTTAAGTTAAAGACAAATATAATGGCATTAGAAGCTTGAGCTAATAACAAATCATTTCCATTAACATAACCAGCAGAAGCAGAAATAACTTTAACTATTGCTTCTTCATTTTCCATACTATTAATTTGCCCTTTAATAGCTTCACTAGTTCCATGAACATCACTTTTTATTATTACATTAATTACTTTTTTACCATCTGTATTTTGCATTGCAACACTTTTATCATGTAATAAATTCATTTTATCTGCAAATGCTTTTTCATTGGCTAGTTTTTTTGCGAACTTTTCATCACTAAAACCTATGAATTTGTCGCCTGCATCTGGAGCATAATTTAATCCTGTTATTATCCCTGGTTGTCCTGGTAAAACTTTTTCTAGTGGATTACCTTGTGAATCTGTTAAACTTCTAATTCTTCCATATCTAGACCCTGCAACTATAAAATCTCCTTTATATAAAGTACCATTTTCAATTACTATAGTTGACACAGCACCCGCTCCTTTATCGACTCTAGATTCTATAACAGTTCCTATTGGATATCTTTTTGGATTTGCTTTTAAATCCATGACTTCTGCTAGTAATGTAATTTCATCGAATAATTCTGTAAGACCTTCTCCATTTATAGCTGAACCGTATACGATTTGTACATCTCCACCATATTCGCTTATAACAACTTCATTTTCTGCTAATTCACCTTTTAATCTATCTAAATCTTTATTGGGTTTATCCATTTTATTTACAAAAACAATAATAGGAACATTAGCTGCTTTTGCATGTTGTATAGCTTCTTTAGTTTGTGGCATAACACCATCATCTGCAGCTACAACTAAAATAATGATATCTGTAACTTTAGCACCTCTGGCACGCATTTTAGTAAATGCTTCATGTCCAGGGGTATCTAAAAAAGTGATATGTGATTTTTTATGTGCAATTTCATATGCTCCGGTATGTTGAGTAATACCGCTTGATTCTGAAGCTACTATGTTTGATTTTCTAATTTTATCAATTAAAGTAGTTTTACCGTGATCAACATGTCCCATTACTGCAATAATTGGATTTCTTGTAATTAAATCTTCTGGTTTATCTTCAAAATTAACTTCATCTAAGAAATTAGAACCGTCAACATTTGTTTCTTTTTGAAAATCTAAACCATTTTCTATGCATAATTCAGCGATTTCTTCTTCTGAAAGAATATGATTAACGTTATACATTTTTCCTAATAAGAAAAACTTTTTAATAATATCATTTGCACTTATATTTGTTGATTTTGAAAAATCTGCAATTGACATTTTACTAGTGAAAATAAAAACACCGTTTTTTACTTCTGTTTTTGTTGTTTGTAATTGTTCTTTTATTTCTTGAACATTACTTATTCTATAATTTTTTTTTGCCATATATGAACTCCTTGATTTTAATATCCATTTCTTCATATATTTCTTTTGAAATATTAGTTCTAAATGAACGATTTAATAATTTATTTTTTTTAATTTTCTCTCAATTCTCTATGTTTAATATGAAATAACAACCCCTACCTTTTAAAACTTTTTCGTAATCCACGCAGATAAGATTATTTTTTTTATCGTAATCAATTCTTAATAAATTTGAAATATTTGTAATTTGGTTTGTTGCAATACATTTACGATTGTAATTTTGTTGTTTAATTATCTCATTCATCTTCTAAATCACTTAAGTCTAAATTAGAATCTAAACCATAATTAGCTAAATCTGAATCAACTTTAAAATCTTTAATCTTTTTATATTCTGAAATAACTTTATCTTTTTTGTTAACTTCTGTTTTTGTTGATTTTGTTTTTTTATTAGAATCATCCTCTACATATTCTTCAAATTCTGTTTCATCAGCAAAGTTTATATCAAACGAATCATTTAAATCATTAACAAAATCATAAGGATCATTGTTAACATTAGTTGATGTTAATTCATCTTCAACTTGGTTGAATAGTTCATCAAAATTTGAAGTTACATTTTGATTCTTAGATTTTTCTTCTTTTTTAGTTTCAACAACATTTTCTTTAATTTGATTATCTAATGAATTAACTGAGTTAAAGAACTCCATAACATCTCTGTCAAATTCTTCCATTGAAATTGAAAAGTCTTTGAAGTATTCACTTGATTTAGACTTTTTACTTCTATTTTGTTTTGAATGATTAAACAATGGCTTTTCAATTGATGAAAAAGTGTTCTTTTTAATTGTAGGTTCTTTAAATGGTATTTTGCTTTCTATTGCTTTTTCAATATCTATAATATCAATTTTATTACCAGTTAACTTTGAAGCCAATTCAATGTTTATACCTTTTTTGCCTATTGCTATAGTTTTGTTTTCTTTTGATACTATAACAAACGCTTTTTGAGTTGTTTTATGTATAGCAACATCAACTACCTTTGCAGGGGATAAAGCATTTTTAATATATTCTTTTTTATCATCCGAATATCTAATAATATCTATTTTTTCACCGATTTTCTCTGATACAGCAATAATTCTTCTTGCATTTTCACCAAATATTGAACCTATAATATCAAAATTAAATGATTTATTTGGATTTGGTCTAACTGCAACTTTTGTTCTTATACCTGGAATACGTTGAATTTTTACAATTTCAATGTCTCCATCACTAATTTCTTGAATTTCAGATTTCAATGCATTTTCAACTTGTTCAGGTTCAATCATTGAAACTTCTAATAAATGTAATGAACTATCTAGATTAACAGATTCTAAAATTACTTCTATTGATGAACCAGGGTGTACATCTATTGATTTATTAACTTTTGAACTATGTAGATGAGCTAAATATTCTCTTTCGTTTTCATAAATTTCAACTGAAAAAGAACCTCTTTGTAAAACATTTTTAACTTTTCCGAAAAATTTTTGACCAATTTTTGATTCAAAAATAGTTTTAACTTTTTCTTTTTCTATTCTTTTTAATTCAGATTTAAAACCATTAAAGATAGCTGATTTATGCTTTTGTGTTAATCAGCTAAAATCAAATTCAATTTCTGCTAAATCATCAATTTGAATTTCTGGATTTTTTATTCTTGCTTGTGATAAAGGTATATCAATTAATCTTTGTGGATTAGGTTCATCTGAATTTTCATCAAATTCTATTTCTTCATCCTCAACTACAATTCCATTTTTAATAATAGTTAAAACTACTTCTTTTTTATGATCTGCAATAAAAACAACTTCTGCATCTGGATTTATATCTCTTTGAAGTGCTTTTTCAGTTTCTGATTCTAAAATTTTTAAAATAACTTCAAAATCTAATCTGTGAGTTAATGCAAAACCACTAATAACTTTATATCAATCACTATTTTCGCTTGTTTTTTTATCTATTTTATTTAAATCATCTTTGTTTAACATTTTAATTCCTCTAAAATTTAATATAAATTTCTATATTTGATATATTATCCTTACTTATTTGAATTTTTCTTAATTGTCCTTTTTTATTTCATTTAAAGACTAAAAAACCATCCTTTTGTTCAATAAATTTAACTATAAAACTATTATTACCTTCAAAACTTTTAATAGTTTGAATTTTTAGTTCTTTATCTTTATATTGTTCAATTTCATCTATATTAATTGCTGTATCTTGACCTTTTGATAAAACTTCTAAGTTATAATCATCCTTAAATCATTTTTGACTGTCTAAAAAAACTGATATTTTTTTACTTATGTTTTCTACATCTGATAAATTATTGAAACTTGTAATTATTTCTAGAGTATTTCCAAATTCATTTTTTACAAGTTTTGCATCAATAATTATAGAACCAAATTCATTTTCTAAAATTTCTTTGTAATTCATTAGTTCCTTTCAAAATATGAAAGAGTTGTACTTTCGTACAACTCTTTATTTTTAATACAATAAAGTAATTTAATTATATCATTAAAATGTTTTAATTATTAAATAAAATTAAATTAATTAAGATTGTGGTTTAGATGGTTTTCAAATAAATTCTTCAATTGCTTTATCCATTGCTTTTATTTTATCTTCTGTAGATAATCCATAGAATCCTTTAGCAAGACCTGATTCTCAACCACCATAAGATGCATTACCACCTATTAAAACATAAGATTCAGCTCATGTTTCATTTTCTTTAGTAACTGAACCATCTGCATTTTTTGTGTATTTAACACCTTTTACAGAAGTATCAAAATTACCAAATAATTGTTTAATATCATTTAATGTTTTATTTCTTTCTTTATTAATTTTATGTGCTGAAGAAACATCATTAAAGTCATCAAAATTATCTCCAACTCTCATTACTGTTTTTAATGCAACTGAGTTTCCAAAAGTTTTACCTTCAGTAGTTAAATCTCATTTTTTAGAATTTACTAAATTCATTCTATCTTCTTTTTCTGATTTAACTCTTTTGTTTGATGAATCTTTTTTAATTGTTGTTCAAGGTTTTGCATTATCTAAATCAACACCTTGCATTCAGAAAGTTCAATCAGCTAAGTAGTTTGCATTTAATCCTTCAGAAACTAAATTATCTCTAGTTGGAACTAATTGATTTTCTTGTTCTCTGTTTGAGTTATACATTACAACTCCACCATTTTTTCAAACATAATCAATAAATTCTAATGCTCCTGCTATTTTTCTTGCTTGTTTATCTTGAACAAATTCATTTCAAATTGAAGAATTAAAATATTTGTGATTTTTAACTAACCAGTTTTGGAAAGAATAATTATTTAATACAGTTTCATCAATATCCATAAATACAACTGGTATAGCTTTACCTTCAGTTGTATTTGAAATTGTTACATTTCCGCTAGCATCAACTTTTACTTTATCAGTTTCGAAAACTTCAGGTTGACCTTTTACTAAGGTATCGAATTGTTTTTTAGCAGAGTTGTATAATGTATAAGACATTGCATCTTTTTCTGCTGAAACTGTGTTTCAGATATTAGCTAAATATCTTACACTGTCTAAAATAACTTGATTTTTATCTAATGTTTCTTTTTGTGGTGTTGTTGGTTGTTCTGGTTTTGTTTCATCTTTACATGAAACTGATGTAGCTACTGGTATAATGCTTCCAATAGTTGCTAATGATAATAAAAGTTTTTTTAATTTCATAATTTTCCTTTGTTTAAAATATTGTGTAAGTTTATTATATATTTAATTAGTCCAAATTGATTTAAAAATGAATAAAAACTAACTTTTGTTATGAAAAAAACATGAAAAATTCCACATTTTTGCATAAATAAAAGCAGTCAATGACTGCTTTATGATTATTTTGACATGTTTCTTGAACGTACAACTGAATAAGGCATTAATGCAATAAATCTTGCTCTTTTGATTGCATTTGCTACTTTTCTTTGGTGTTTTGCGCATGTTCCAGTAACTGATTTTGCTTTAATTTGTGCTGTTGCAGAAACATATTTACTTAATAGTTCAACATTTTTATAATCAACATAATTTAAATTTTCTTCGCAGAAAGAACAAACTTTTCTTTTATTTAAAAAAGTTTTTTTACGTTTAATATATGCCATCTTTACTCCTTTAATTATTAATCATATATATCATAATCTTTATCCAAATCTGGTTCTTCAGTTAGTGAACTAAAATCATGATTTGAATTAGTTTCATTTTTTTCTAAATCATAAGATGTTTTAGACTTAGAAAATTGAATATTTCCAGGAATATTATTTGAATTATTAAAGTTTTTTTCATATGTTGTTTTAGAATCAATTACATTTTCACCAAAAGAGCGATTTTCAATTCTATCTTGAATTGATTTACGAGATTCTAAAATAGTAATATTATCAACATTAACATCAAACGATCTTCTTCTTTGTTGAGTTGCTTTTTCTATATATGAATCAACTTTAATGCTACCTTCTATTAAAATTTGTGTTCCTTTTGGAGCATATCTTTTTAAAAACTGTGCATTTTGATTTCATGCTACAAAGGGAACGTAATCTGTTACTTCTGCAATACCTCTACGTGATACAGCTAAAGTTCCTCTGACATATGAATTACCATTGGAAGTAATATTTAATTCAACGTCATTTGTTGTTCTTCCAATTAACATAACTTTGTTCATTAATACTCCTTAATTATTCTAGACATTAAACTGTTTTTGCTTTTTCAGTTTCTTTTGAATCTGATTTTTTAACATATGTTCTTTTAGGTCTAAAATTTTTAGTTGATCTTGTTGAGTTTAATCCTTTTTCAGAATCTAAATTAACTATTAAAGTTCTTCATATTTCTTTAATAATATTTGTACGACGTGTAAATTCATTTGGAGTTTTTGAATCAGCTTCAACTAAAGCTAAAACAAATTGTCCATGTTTTGATTTATTAATTTCGTATGCTAATTCATTTCTTTCTAATTTTTCTGCTTTTTGAACACCTTTACCAAAAACATCAGAAAGTAAATCAAAAGCAATTTTAACATCTGCTTTTGGGTCTAAAATTAACATAATTTCATATTTGTTCATTTTTCTCCTTATGGTCTTTCTGGGCTAATAGCCAAGGAGTACACTTATTAATAAATATACTCTTGTATATTATAAACATATTTTTATATAATGGAAAGTTATTTAATAAAATAATTTTAAGTCATTATGTATCTATTAAATTTTAATAATTTTTAAAATTATAGTATTATTAAAGAATGAAAAATTTAGTTATTGTGGAATCTCCTAACAAAGTAAAAACTATACAAAAATATCTAGGTGATGATTTTCAAGTGGTTGCTTCTGTTGGACATTTTTTAAAAATGAAAACTGATGGAGAATTTGGTTTGGGTATTGATTTTGAAAAATGAGAACCAAAGTATTCATTAGATTCAAGTAAAAGAAAACTAGTAACAGAAATTAAAAGTCTAATCAAAGAATCAGAACATATCTACATTGCCACTGACCCTGATCGTGAAGGTGAAGCAATTGGAAGTCACTTAGTAAATTATTTTAAAATAGAAGATAAATACTCAAGAATTAAATATAATGAAATTACTAAAGATGCTATTTTAAAATCATTTAATAATGCTACAAAATTAGATTTTGGTTTAATAGCTGCTCAACAATCAAGAAGAATGCTTGATCGTATCATTGGTTTTAGAGTTACTAATTTAATTAAAACTAAATTTAAGAATTCACCTGGTTTACCAACAGCAGGTAGAGTTCAATCAATAGCTTTAAAATTAGTTGTTGACAGAGAAAAGGAAATTAATGCATTTATTCCTCAACAATATTTTAAATTATCAGCAAAATTAAAAGATAATCCTACACTTGCATATTACTTTAATCCAGAAAATGAATCAGAGTATAACGATTGAATTTTTACTAATGAAATAGATAAAGTCAAAACAGATATAGAAAATGCTCAAAAGATTTTGAATGTAATTGATATTAATGTTTCAAATCGTAAGGTTTCTGCTAAAACACCATTTAAGCAATCAATTTTATACAAAAAAAGTCCTTTTAGTGCTTCATCTACACAAATTATTATTCAAAAACTTTATGAAGGTTATGGAGAAAGTGGTTTGATTAGTTATCCAAGAACTGATAGTACTAGATTATCACAAACTTTCATTGATCAAGCACATTCATATATAAAAAATAAATGAGGTCAAGATTATATCGCTTCTGAAATAAAAGGATTTTCAGGAGATCAAGATGCTCATGAAGCCATTAGACCTACTGATATTAGTTTAACTCCCGAAAGAGCTAGAACTATTTATCCAGAAATGACAGATCAAGAATATAAAGTATATAAATTAATTTATGAAAATACATTACAGTCTTTAATCAAACAACCTATTAGACAAAGTAAACAATATACTTTTAATAATGGCGAATATAAATTTAGACAATCTTTTTCTAAAGTAATTTATGATGGATATTATGTAGTAACAGGATTTGATGAAGAGTTCTTAGACCCTAATTATGAATTAAATCAAATAGTGGATGTTGAGGAATTCAACTTCGAAGACCATGAAACCAAACCAGCACCAAGATATAATGATGGTACTTTAATTGAAATGTTAGATACAATTAAAGTTGGTAGACCTTCAACTTTTGCTTCAACAGTTAATATAATTAAAGAGCGTGCTTTTGTTGAAACAAATTTACCTGTATTAAAACCAACAGAATTCGGAATGATAATTAATGATTACTTAATCAACACTTTCCCTGATATTTTTAATGAAAAATACACAGCAGAAGTTGAAAGTCAATTAGATAAAATAGCAGAACATGAAATAAATAAAAATGTAATTATGCAAAACTTTTGAGACAATTTTACAGAGGTAGTTAAAAATGCTTCAAGTAAATTGGAAGTTGTTCAATTTGAATTAACAGAAATAGAAAAACCTTGTCCTAACGATCAAGGAATATTATTAATTAGAAATAATAAAAGAGGTCAAAAATTCATAGGATGTAAAAACTTCCCTAAATGTAAATACACTGAAAGCTTAGTTAGTGAGTAAAATCAATATCTTTTGTTAAGATAACATAATTGAATGTATGCAAAGAAAAAACTTTTTCTCCTGTTTTTAAGGGAGAAAAAGTTTTTTTAAGGAAACAAAAACTTTATTTATTAAAGTATCTAAAGAAATAATTATTATGTATTAGAAATACAAATATGTTTCGGAAGTGTAGTTAATTTTGTGTAAATTCTCTTAATAGCAAATATTTAATTTAAAATATTTATATTAGGAGATTTTTTATGCAAAAGAAAAATACATTTAATCTTGATACTGAAAAATTATATAATCAGTATAAACCAAAGACTATTGAAGACGTTCAAGAAATTCTTAAGTCTCAAACTAAAGATTTAATTGAAAAAATTTTACAAGAAGAGATGAAAAATTATCTTGGTTATGATAGATATGAACATGAAAAAGCAATTAAAGATAATTACAGAAACGGTTCATATGATAAAAAAGTTAGATCACAATTTGGTGATATAAATTTAAAAATACCAAGAGATAGAAATGCTGAGTTTGAACCACAAGTAGTTCCAAAATTTCAATATGATATTTCTTTTATTGAAGGTGCAGTAATTAAACTTTATAGCAGCGGTATGTCAACAAGAGATATTTCTTCAACATTACATGAAATTTATGGTATTGATGTTGAACCATCATTTGTAAGTAGAATAACAGATAAAATAATACCACAAATAATTGAGTGAAGAAACAGACCATTAGAAAAAGAATATGCTATGGTTTTTATAGATGGGATTAGATTTAAAGTTAAAGAAGAAAATAGATTGGTTGAAAAATCTGTTTATATAGTTATGGGTTATACACTTGAAGGACAAAAAGATGTCTTAGGTTTTTGAATAGGTGAATCTGAAAGTGCAAAATACTGAATGCAAGTACTAAATGACCTTAAATTAAGGGGTGTACAAGAAATTTTTATTATTTCAAGTGATAACTTAACAGGTATATCAAATGCTATTAAAGCAGTTTTTCCTAAAACCCAAATACAAAAATGTGTAGTTCACCAAATCAGAAACTCAGTTAAATTTGTTAATTACAAAGACTTAAAAGAGTTTACAAAAGATATGAAAAATATTTATCAGGCAAATAATATTGATGAAGCAACAAGATTTTTACAAATTTTTGAAGATAAGTGAAAAGATAAATATATGTATGCCATTAAAAGTTGAAGAGATAATTTTGAAGAATTAGTTACATTTTTTAATTTCCCAAAAGAAATAAGAAAGTTAATTTATACAACTAATATTATTGAAAACCTTAATAGAAACATAAGAAAAATTACTAAAACAAAAACTTCTTTTCCAACAGAAGAATCACTTATGAAATCAGTATATTTTGCTATAAATAATCAACTTGCAAAATGAGATAAAATTACTCCAAACTGAGGACAAATCTTAAGTCAATTATTAATAATATTTAAAGAAAACAACTAAAAATTATTTTTAAAATTAAAGTTTTTTGTCTTACTTTTTTTAAAAAAGTAAGGTATCCCTTGATTGCAATCAAGGGACGGAAGGGTTAAAAAAACAAAAACCAAACAAAATGTCAAAAAGCGGAAATGACATTCCGTCTTTTTGACATTTTGTTTGGTTTTTTCTGTTATAATAGAACCAGATTTGTGTTTTGCTATCACTTTTCTCTTACATTAAAAAGTAAGTTAAAGAGAATTTACACAAAATATAATACAGTTCCTATGTTTCTCGTTTTCAATTTTTTTTGATTAAAATCTATATAAATATTTTTGTTTTTCTCTAGAATTTTATTGCTTATTTTAAAGAGGAAACCATTTTTTAAATGAATATGATTTATTTTTATCCGGGTTAGAATGAATATCACATGTGTGTTCTATATTTTGACGAAATTCTAGATAAAGATCTTTATTATCTAATCTTTTAAATATTTTTTGAGTGACTATATGGTAAGTACCAAATCCATAATTTTTTCAATATCATTAAAATCAGGATTGGAATAATAATAATATTTATTGTTTTTAAAATCAAGTTTTTCTATATTTAATTCATCAAAATAAAGCGATGCGTTCTCTTTATTAACTTCATTAAATATAATATTTTCTGCATTTTGCTCTTTATCTATATTTATAAAATCTATTTCATTTTTTCTAATTCTTCTAACTCATTTTTTAAGAAATTAGAATAGTTTTCTGGTTTGTTTACAAAAAATACATCAGTAAAGTTTAATAAATAGTTAAATTTTCATAAATGATATTTAAGTATTTCTATAGACTTATCTGAACTAAGGTATGCAAATCCTTTTTCATTATCTATATAATCTATTTCAAAATATTTTTTTATAAATTCAAATGTTCCTCATTTATTAATTTGCTTATTACCTTGTTTATCCCTATATTCATTATCAAATGTAATATAAATATATTTTTTTAACTCTTTATTTAAAGGTTTTATTGTGTGGGTATTTTTTTAGCTAAATTACTTATATTAGTACTAAGTATTTTATTATTTAAATAAGCAGGAAAATTTTCTTTTAATTTATTGGTTAATTCTTCATCTATACCAATTAATAAAGGATTTATTGAAAAATATTCTGTTACTGCTTCATTATTTTGAGAAACTTCCTCTTCATATTTTGAATTGAGATCACAGGAGATTGATATTGCTAATATACTTATTGAAATAGGAGACATATATATTTAAGTCAATTCAATAGTTTCATAGTTCCTTCTTTACATTTTGTTTACATTTAAATCATATAAAAAGTTATTTACTTTTTCTTTTTTCAAAAGAAAATCCAAGTAAAAATATACATAAATATGAAAATATTATGGAAATATATCTGTTTATACAAAATTAAACAAATTAATAGAAGAAAATATAATACTGGTTCATATTTTTTAGTTTTAGAGAAAAACAAATATTTTATTTGAAACTTCATAACAAGGTTATAACAACAAACTATTTCCATAGAAGAATAAAGTGTTTGGTATATATAAATAACTATGTTAAGTAATTAAACGTTTATTTTATGTTTTGTATTAATTCATTAATTGCAATATCAAAGTTTTCTTTTTTAAATTCTTTATTAAAAAATGGAAGACCTAGAATTTTGTAATTACTAAAGAATAAACCTTTTGTCTTAGAATAGTTATTTAATTCTAATAAAAAGTTTTCTTTTCATAAATCAAATTCTAATAAGTGTTGACCTTTTGGTTCTATATATGTCTGGTAAATTAAATCATCATTATTTTCTTTTTTTCTAATAAATAAAAGAAAATCAGGTTCAAATCTTTCACCGGATTCAAAAGAATATATTGCTAGTTCTGGGAATCTTTCGTTTCTAATTACATAATATTCTAAGTTTTTTGATTTTAATTTAGGTTCAATATCTGTTTTAAAATATTTAATAAATGATTTTTCTTCAGATGTACCAAAATTATCGTTAAATACATATCAACTTTCATTACTTAAGTCTAATTGGTATTCTTGTTTAGTTGAAAGGTTTTGAGAAACACCTTTTCCATTAAATGAATCAATACTTTGTAGATAAATTTTCTTATCTTTGATTACATCCTTTAACATTTTTGGACTAAAATCATAAGTTCCAATATATTCTTGTTTAAGAGAATTAATATGACTTGATATTTCTACAAAAGCTTTTTTTAGAGCATTAAAAATATCTTTTCCTGTGATTTCATTAGTTAAATGAGATATTTCAAGATTATTATTTCCTAAGAAATTATCTCCTGTTAAAAATTCAATTTTAGACTTTAAATGTGGATACTTTCTTTTTAAGATATCAAATCTTAATTCATTAAAATATTCACTAGCACCAAGTAAAATATTTAAATCAATTTCTTGAAATTTTAATTTAGTTATATTTGTTTTAAACGATTTATTTGATAAATCTTCTTTATCAAATAAATTAACTGTATTACCTTTTGATGTTAATACTTGATAATAGTATGTTTTGTTTTTAAATGAACCTTCAATACTTTTAACTTCATTTCTTGGTTTTGGTATTCTTGTATTTGAAAAAACATAACTCTTTTGATATAAAGAACTTTCTTTAAATTCTTCTTTTAATTTATATTCAATAGTTATTGGATTTGGAGATTGTAATCCTGTTTGAATTAATGCTTGTCTTAATTCTGAAATATATAAAGAATCATTTTTAGAATGAAAAAACATTGTTTCTAAAATTCGATTGTCATTTGTTAAATCATTATCATATTTACGTTGATATTTAAAATCTAAATCATTATCAACAAATGGACAATATCTAGCACCACGACCAATTAATTGTGCCTCTTTAATTGTATATGAACCAACTACACCTGATTTACCAGAACCTTGACGAGTATCATATAAACGCACTATATCAAATAAATTTAAAACATCTCATCCTTCATTTAACATATCAACTGCAAAAATCAAACGAATTGGATTATTAATATCTTCTAGAGAATTAACTAAAAGTTGATTCTCTTTATTATTATCAGAAGATCCATTCATAATAATACTTGTATCTTTAGTAAAAGAATTTTTAATAGATTGTTCTAGAATTTGGAGATTTCCATCTTTATTTTTAAAATATTGAATTGCTTTATTTAAATAATTTATTCCAACAAGTTCTAATCCTAATAAATCTTTATAAGATAATTCTTTGATTTTAACAAAGAATTGATCATAAAAATTTTGTGATTCAATTATTTTTTGAGATTTTAACATAATTACTGGTTTGATATTTAGTTTTAAATCAGCAAATAAGTATTTTCGATATTCGCTCATAACTAAGGCTATTAAAGTTCGAGTTCAAAAATCAGTATCAGTTGCTATGTTGTGAAAATCTTTTGTATATCCACTTTCTCTAAAAGAAAATAATGGATAGTTAAAAATAATTTTATCTGAATATTTAGTTAAAACGTTGTTATCTTTTAAATCACATGTGGCAGTAAATTCTAGCATTATATTATCTTTATTAGATGAATATGCTTTCATCACAGAATACTCTCAAGTATTCTTTGCAGTTTCTTCATCTTTAGATGGTTTTTTAGTTAATGAATTAATATGATGACTTTCATCAGAAATAAAGACAACTCGATTGTTTTCGAAATCATCAAAAGTAATTGAATTTTCTTTTGCTTGTCATAAATCTAAATGTAGTTTTTGAGTTGTAGTAAAAATAATTTCAATATCTTCATTAAATGAATTACCAGAAAAATTATCAACCTTTTTAATTTTGATTTTATTACCTATATGTTCTATATTATCATTAAATAAATACTTAGATGATAAATTATTAATAAAATTATCAATTGTTTTTTCTAAAACATTTGTTTGATTAACAAAGAATAAAAATTTTCGATATCCTTTTGTATATAAATACAAAATCAAACCTGCCATAATAACTGTTTTTCCAGAACCTGTGGCCATATGAAATAAATTATGAATTTGTTTATTTTTTCTTAAATTACCATTTTCATAATACATTAAAAAGTTTTTAAATGCTTGGATTTGATAAGGTCTTAAGCTAATGTTTTTAGACAAACCATTTTCAATAACTTCAGGTAAGTTTATATCAACGCCTGATTCTTTTAATACATCTAATTTTTCATATAAAAATAAATTTTCCATTTATTCTCCTTTATAAAAACTTTTAGTAAAGTTTTTATCACTTTGTGAAACATTATATGTTTGATCATCGATATCTGAATAATTTGCATATAATTTATTTTTATCAATTAATTTAATTAATGCTTTTTGTTTATCAACTAATGATAATGCTTCAAAAGTATTATCTACTTCTAATAATTCCTTTTTAGTTAGAAAAGGAATTATTCTTTGATCACTATAAATTAAATTCTTGATATTTGAAATATTATCTTCATTTGTATTTTGAATTAATGAAATTAAATTATTTGCATTTTCTAATAATTCAAAATATACAAATGACCCACCTCCATTTCAATTAATAGATTTAGAAATACCACCTTGTTCTCCATCAATAACTTTTTTTAATCTTTGAACTGCTATATCTTGAATATAATCCATTTGTTCTATTCCAATATACCTTCTATTCATTTTATGAGCAACAGCAGCAGTTGTACCAGAACCTAAGTGGAAATCTAGAACAAGATCATTTTCTTGAGTTGAAGCTTCAAATATCCTTTGAATTAGTTTTTCTGGTTTTTGACCATCAAATTTCACATATTCCTTTGACATATTAAAAACACTTTTTATATCAGTTCACACATTTGGACATGTAACTATACTATAATATCCGACTTCATCTTTCCCTACTTCACTATCCTTTGAAGAATCATTCAATGATGGTGTAAAATCTAAATATCGTTTAATCTTAATTTTTTTAAAATAATTGTTGTCTTTAATTTTACTATACATCAATATATTGTCATGCTTTCTTGCGAAGGTGTTCTTTTTC
Organism: Mycoplasmopsis felis; assembly: GCF_034647055.2. Classification (NCBI taxonomy): domain Bacteria; kingdom Bacillati; phylum Mycoplasmatota; order Mycoplasmoidales; family Metamycoplasmataceae; genus Mycoplasmopsis; species Mycoplasmopsis felis. The sequence goes on along the minus strand of NZ_CP141047.2, from coordinate 429,598 downwards.
TTTCCTCCCATATAATATTGTCATACAATATCATTCAAGAAATTATCCCTACCAAAAACATCATCCATTAAAACCTTAAGATAATGAACTTCATTATAATCTATATTAATATAAATACTCCCATCCTCGCTCAACAACCTTTTTGCTAATTCTAATCTATTTTTCATAAACACAAGTCAAGTTGAATGATTGAATGAATCATTATAATTAAAACTATCGTTTCCTGTATTATATGGAGGATCAATATAAATACATTTAACTTTTCCTTCATATCTTTTTAATAATGAACTTAGCACTATTAAATTATTTCCCTTGATAATTAAATTATCATTTTCATTGAATAAGATATTTTCTTGTATACCATCTTTGGTATATTTTTTAACATTAGTAAATACTTTAGGAGATAGCATTGTACTAATTTGATCACTAGCTATGATTTCATTATAAAAAATTTCATCTCTTTTTTGATCATCTTTGTTTTGTCCACCTACTAAAAAACAATCCTTGTATGCAAAATCTAATACTACGTTATTAGATTTTGATAAGTATTCTCCATTAGATGTTAAACCAATTTTATTAGTATATCTTGTATATGAATCAGGAAGAAATTCTTTACTATTAATAAATCAAGCAAATTTTTGTTTGTCAAATACTAAAGTATCATTAACATTTTGAAAAAATGTGGATTTAACTAATTTATTAGACAATAACATTACTAATAAATTAGTATCTAGATTCATTATATCTGTATATACTATTGCTTTAAGTAATTTATTATCTGAACTAACATATTTAGGATTTGATAATAATAATTCTGTTACTTCTTCAAATAGATTTTTATTCATTTTACTCCTTTAATTATTATATAAATAAGAATTATAAATATGTTTAAAAGTGGAAATCAAAATCAAGAAGATAATTTGATTTCCACTTTCTAAATTATGCTTGGTTTAATTTATTGAATTTTTCTGCACGTTGTGTTGCTTTATTTTTAGATGTATTTTCCATTGATAAAGCTTCTAGGATTGGTGTGGCTTTAATGTCATTATTAATAATTCCTAATGCTAATCCTGATTGTCCTTGTAAGATTAATTCAACAGATTTCATACCTAATAAAGTACTTAGGATTCTTTCTTGAGCAGTTGGTGTTCCTCCACGTTGGATATGATTTAATTGATTTGAACGTGTATCTCACTTAGTTGCATTTTGAATTTCTGATTCTAATGCTTTAATGTCATAACATTTTTCTGAAACAACAAGAATAATACTTCTTCTATTTTTTTGTTCAGTTAATGGTTTAATTTTCTCAATAATTTCTTGATGTGATAATTTATATTGATTAGTTAGAATTATTTCAGCTCCAGTAGCTAATCCTGAATATAAAGCTAAATCTCCACATCCATTTCCCATAACTTCGACAATCATAATTCTTTTGTGACTACTTGCAGTTTCTCTTATTTTATCAATTGCTTGCACAATTGTATTTAGTGCAGTCTCATAACCAATTGTATAATCACTTGATGCAATATCATTATCAATAGTTCCAGGTAATCCAATAGTTTTAACTCCTAATTCATGAAGTAATTGAGCTCCTTTATAGCTACCATCTCCACCAATTACTACTAATGCTTCAATACCTTTGTTTAATAAGTTTTCTTTTGCTTTTTGTCTTACTTCTGGATTTTTAAATTCAGGAAATCTAGCAGAATAAATAAATGTTCCACCTTGATTTAAATATTTATCTACTTCATAATTATCAGAAGGATAAATTTCATTATTATATAAACCTTTATATCCTTCTAAAACTACATAAGTTTCTAGTCCATGTATTTTAGCAGCTTTAATTACACCTCTAATGGCATTATTCATTCCAGGAGCATCACCACCTGATGTTAATACAGCAATTTTTCTCATCTTTTCTCCTTATTTAACTATTTCAATTAGATTTTTTAATAAACAAACAACCGTCATTGGTCCTACACCACCTAAAACAGGAGTAATAGCAGAAACTTTATCTTTAACACTTTCAAAGTCTACATCACCATATATTTTATCTGGTAAATTATCATCTAAATTAGTTCCTACATCAATAACTATTGCATTTTCTTTTACGTTTTCTGCTTTCACATAATTTGGTACACCGATAGCTACTATAACTATATCACCAGTTTCTACACCTTTTAATCCTGTTTTTTCATTAAATGTAGCAACATCTGCACCTTGTCTTTTGATTATATGTGCAAGTGGTTTACCTACCACATGACTTCTTCCGACAACACAAACTTTTTTATTTGTATAATCAATTTGATAATGCTCTAAGATTTCTAAAACTGCTCTTGTTGTTGCTGGAACAAAATGTTTATCTGGTAAATCATTGTATAGTAAAAATTGATTTCTACTTGATAGTCCATCTACATCCTTAAATAAAGGGATAGAATCTAAAATAACTTGTTTAGGTAAATGCTTAGGTAATGGTAATTGTACAATTACACCAGTTGAAACATCATTAATTTCATCAATTTTCTTTAATAAAGATTTTTGAGTAATATCTTCTGGGAATTTTCATAATTTACACTCAATACCTATTTCATTGCATTTTTTTATTTTTTGTTGAATATATTTATTAGAAGCAGGATTATCACCAACTTGAATAATAGAAAGGTTGGGAATATATTGTGTGTCTAACTGTGCTACTTCTTCTTTTAATTTTAAAAGTTCAGCTTGAGCTAATTCTTTTCCTGTTAATATTTTCATTTTAACTCCTCTTGATATTTTTCTAAATCTTTAGTATATTTGTCTAATTTACTTCTTTCTTCTTGAACTTTTGATTCTGGAGCAAATTTAACAAATTTTTCATTATTTAACATTGATTGTGCTCTTTGAATTTCAAATTCTACCTTTTGGATTTTATTCAATAAGTCCATTTTGTTTTTTTCTTTTTGCTCTTGATTAATAGATATAAATAATTCTTTATTATTTACCGAAATTAAGAAGTCATTGTTTTGAAATTCTTTGGCATTTGCTAATTTGTTAATAATATCAATTCCTTCTTGATTTGTTAAAGATGGATATCAATATTGAATAATTTCTTTTTTAGAAATATTATATTCTTCACGATACTTACGAATTTCAGATATAACTAAGATTAATTCATCGATATAATTTGCATCTTTATTTGTCATTATTCTTGGTCATTTTTGTTCTAATAATTCACTTGCAAATAACTCAGAATATAACTTATCAGTTAAAAAGGGTAAAAACGGATGTAAGATGATTAAAGTTTTCTTTAAAATATTTAATGCATTTTTTTTGCTTGGTGAAGATTTTAAAAACTCTACATATCAACTACTTAAATCATTAAAAATGTATTTATATATTTCACTACCTATAACAGTAAAATCATATTTCTTCATTGATTTATCTATTTTCTTAGATAAATCAATCAATTTATTTAAAATTCATTTATCAGCAAAAGTTTTTTGATTATTTTTAGTATTTGGAATTTCTTTAATGTAATTTACTATATTTCATAATTTATTATTTAATCTTCATGCAGATTCAATTTTTTCTTTTGAGAATTTAATGTCTAATCCTGGTGATGTATTCGTTAATAAAAATCATCTTAAAGCATCAGAACCATATTCATCAATTAATTCCATTGGATCTACTCCATTATTATAAGATTTTGACATTTTTCTTCCATCTGAAGCTCTAATTAAACCATGGAATAATAATTCTTTAAATGGAATTTCTTTCATAAATTCTAAACTCATAAAATACATTCTAGCTACTCAAAAGAAGATAATATCATAACCTGTAACTAATAAAGAAAATGGATAGTACCTTTTTAATAATTCATTTTCTTTAGGTCAACCTAGGAATACAAACGGTGCAATCCCTGATGAAAATCATGTATCTAAAACATCTTCATCTTGAACTCAATCTTTTCCTGGACTTTTAATTTGAACTTTAACTTCATTTCCTTTGTATCAAGCAGGGATTCTGTGACCTCATCATAATTGTCTTGAAATAGTTCAATCATGAACATCTTCCATTCATTGTTTCATTGTGTCTTTTAAACGTTTTGGATAAAACTTAACTCCATTTTTTGATTTTAAATCATCTAGTATGTAGTTTTTAAATTTATCCATTTTAACAAATCATTGAGGTAAGACTAATGTTTCAATAACTGTTTTAGACCTATCTGAAACACTAACATTAGAAATAACTTTCTCTTTTTTTAATAAATAATTATTTTTTTCTAAATATTGAGCAATTAATTTTCTTGCTTGGAATCTTTCTAAATTATGAAACTCTGATTCTAGATAATTAATAAATCCTTTTTTATCAATGCTTTCAATTATTTCTAGACCTAATTTCTGAATAATTTCAATATCAGCTTCAGCATGAGCTGATAATTTCATTAAACCTGTTCCAAAATTTATATCAACATAATCATCAAAAACAATAGGTAATTCTTTCTTTGTAAGAGGATGAATAATATGCATATTTTTATATTTTAAATATCGAGTATCTTTTGGATTTGCTACTACTGCAACATCACTTAATAGTGTTTCTGTTCTAACTGTTGCAATAATTAAATCTTCATTTGTTTCTTTAACCTTGTATTTAATATAATACATATTTTGTTCAGTTGGTTCATTATTTACTTCAATATTAGAAACTGCAGTTTGTAATTTAATATCTCAACTAATTGGTCTTATTCCTTTGTATAAGAAACCTTTGTTATATAAGTCTATAAAAACTTTTTGAACTGCTTGATTTGCTTGATTATCTAATGTAAATCTTTCATTTGAATAATCTAAAGCAAGACCCATTTTATATCATTGTTTTTTAAAGATTTCTGAATATTCTTCTTTTCACCCTCAAATTCTTTGTATGAATTTTTCTCTACCTAAACTTATACGATCAATACCTTCTGTATTTAATAAATGATCTTCTACTTTAGATTGAGTAGCAATTCCTGCATGATCCATACCAGGTAATCACATAACATCAAAACCTTTAAGTTTTTTATACCTTATAATAGTATCAGGAATATAAGAATCTAATGCATGACCTAAGTGTAATTTTCCAGTTACATTTGGAGGTGGTAATAAAATTGAAAAAGGTTTTTTAGATAAATCATGATTTATAAAAAACTTCTTTTTTCTTCATTTTCTTTCTGTGTCTTTTTCGACTAACTTATGGTTGTAATTTTTATTCACATCAACCCCTTGGACTTAAACTAAATTTAACTATATAATTATAAACTATTTTCTTTTTTTCATTTGCATATACTAAATTTTCAGAAAAATAAAAATAAAAATCCTTTAAATTTAAAAGGTTTTTTATTGTTCAAAATTCAATAAATCAGAAATTTTCTTTGCAGCAACTGCACCATCAGAAGAAGCTGTAATAATTTGTCTGATTTCTCCTGAGTTTCTGAGTTAATTAAGATAAAAAGACGAATAACCCTATGAAATAGGGAAATTCGTCTTTTTATATATCTAATTTACTATGTATAAAATCTGTGAATTTTTTAATTAATATATAATTCTGAAAATCTTTTTTGTTATTTTCATTTGTTTCAAATAATGTCTCTATTATTTTGTTATCAACCTTTTTAACTATTTTGTTAGCTGTTAATATAGCTTTAATAAAGTTATCAGTTGTTATTTTAAAATCAATAAGTCCTGCATCTTTTTTAAATGACTCATTCAATAAGTGAATTATTGTCTTAATTATTACTAAAGATAAATAACACAAGATAAAGTGACCTTTAATATGAGAATTGGTTCATACATATACAGGTCTTACTTTTAACGCTGTTTTTAATGTTCTAAAATTTTCTTCAATTCTTCATTGGTTTTGGTAAATTTGAACTACTTCTTGTGGTGTTAAATCAGTTCTATTTGTTTCATATACATAAATACCATCGAACTTTTTATCTTCTAAGACTTTTTCACAATTTAGTTCAAAATCACTACGACCTATTTGTTTAAAAAACTTATATTTTTTTGAAGCAAACATTTGTTCACCTCTAACAATTCCGTCTTTATTTTGTCTTTTCTCAAAATTATTTATGAGTATTTTACGATCTTCTCTATCTTTAATTGCTCTTGATTTTGAATAAGTAATAATTCTTCTTCTAGTTTTCCCGTTAAATCTTTTGTTGTTTCATAATGACTTATATTCAATTTCTTTATATCTAAATTCAGAATTACCAACATAACCGTTTTGATCTAAAATATAGTTCTTAAATTCAGCGCTTCCTGACTTTGCTCTATATGAAATAATAAAATTTATACCTAAATCTTCTAAAAAACGAATATTTCTATTTGTGGACATACCTTTATCAGAAATAATGGTTATGTTATTAATTTGATAAGTTTGTTTTAAGTCTAAAATAAAAGGGATAAAAGTATTTGGATCTGCTGTATTTCCTTTGAATAATTTCATATGAATTGGTATTCCATTAATATCAGTTGCCATACCCAAAACAACTTGGTCTTCTTTAAATTTTCCGTCTTTTGAATAACCAGGAAATCTCAATCCATCTCTTTGAAAAGTTTCAAAATAAACAGTTGACGAATCAAAGAAAACAAGTTCAATTTCTCTGTTAGTAATTTTACTTAATTTATTGTTTAAGTTCTTTAAAATACCTTTTTCATTTTCTACTAATACATCTAAAAGAGAATAAAATGCATCTTTTTGTGATTTTATTGTATTAATAAAGTTATCTTTAATTTCAAAATTTCTAATGATACTATTTGAATTAATTATTCTAGAAGCAATGCAATATTCTAAAATTGATTTTAAATCCTTATGCTTGGTTTTTGATATCGATTCAAAGATTTGTAGTTTGTCTATAAATTTATAAATAACTTCTATTCCATAGTTAATTGAATTAACTGTAATTTTTTGATTTTGAATAGAATTTAGTAATTCTTGTTTAACGAAATCTTTTTCCATATCTTCTGTAAGTTCTTTTGCTTTTGTTTTTAAAATAGAAATAACATCAGGATTAATTTGTTCTAATTGTTCTAACCAACCCAAACCAATTTGTTTCTTAGTACCAGCACCATAACCACCAGAAATTCCAGCAAAAATATATATTCCTTTTGCTCTTTTGCTTTTTCCAATTATGTAATTATTCACTTTCATATAATAATTATACATTGTAATCATAGTATTCAAAACAAAAAATAAAAATTTCTATATATATATATATACATATATAGATTCTAAAAAAATTAAAAATTTGGTCTTCAACTCAGAAACTCAGGATAACATCAAAACCTTTAAGTTTTTTATACCTTATAATAGTATCAGGAATATAAGAATCTAATGCATGACCTAAGTGTAATTTTCCAGTTACATTTGGAGGTGGTAATAAAATTGAAAAAGGTTTTTTAGATAAATCATGATTTATAAAAAACTTCTTTTTTCTTCATTTTCTTTCTGTGTCTTTTTTCGACTAACTTATGGTTGTAATTTTTATTTACATAAACCCCTTGGACTTAAACTAAATTTAACTATATAATTATAAACTATTTTCTTTTTTTCATTTGCATATACTAAATTTTCAGAAAAATAAAAATAAAAATCCTTTAAATTTAAAAGGATTTTTATTGTTCAAAATTCAATAAATCAGAAATTTTCTTTGCAGCAACTGCACCATCAGAAGAAGCTGTAATAATTTGTCTGATTTCTTTTTTTCTTATATCACCTGCTGCAAAAATTCCTTTAACTTTTGTTTGCATAAATTCATCAGTTAAAATGAATCCTTTTTCATCTAAAATATCTAGATTTTTGATGAAAGTAGTTGTAGGTTCCATACCTATATAAGGGAAGAATGAACCAATTTTAATTTCTTGTTCTTGATTATTTTTATCAATAATAATTGCACTTTCTAAATAATCTGAACCATTAATTTCTTTGATTTGACTTTCTCTAAAAACTGTTACATTTGGTTTTTGTAATAATTCTTGAACTAATCTTTTTTCTGCATTAAATTCAGCATCTTTAATAACTATATATACGTGTGAAGCAATGTTTGTTAAATATGTTCCTTCTTCAACTGCAGAATTTCCTCCACCTAATATCAATGTAGGCAATCCTTTAAATAATGGACCATCACAAATAGCACAGAAACTAACTCCCTTGTTAACAAAACTATCAAAATTCTTAACAAACTTTGGTTCTCTATTTTTCATTCCTGTTGCTATTAAAACTGTTTTAGCAAAAACTGATTCTCCATTGCTTAATTTAACTTCTTTTTTGAAATCAGAATGGTTAATTAATTCTTGAACTTCACCATATTTATATTTAGCACCATATTTTTTTGAATGTTCAAAAAAATTAGTTGCTAATTGTCATCCTTCAATTAATTCTGTTCCTAATCAATTTTCTACTTTATTTGTTAATACTAATTTCCCGCCAGGAGCACCTTTTTCTATAAAAATAGTTTTTAAATTAGCACGTGATGCATACATTGCAGCATTTAAACCAGCAGGTCCTGCTCCGATGATTAATAAATCAAAAATTTCTTTTTCCATTATTTCTCCTTATTTAAATCATGTATAAGTTAAGGTTTTTTTAAATACATGAGGTATAGATGTATTATCTACATGAATGAAATATGATTCTTCGTTTTCATAATTATAAAACTTGAATACTTTATGTTTTTTTGTAACTGTATATTTAATGTTATTTCAGAATTGGTAATAGACAAATACTAATGCACCAACTAAGACAAATCCTATTGCTACATATTCATATAAATTATACGATTCTTCTCTTAGTGGTTCCATTCCCATACGTATTAATCCGTATCAAATTAAATATAGGCCAACACTTGTTCCCGGCTTAAATAAACCAAAGAAGTTTGCAACTCATACTATTAGTAAATAACCTACTAAGTTTGCAAGTCCTTCATATAAGAATAATGGATATCTATAAGCTCCATGTAATCCTAATGAATTAGTATATGCATCAGAAATAAACATATTGTGAGCAAAACCTTTTCCGAAAATTAAAACACTAGAACCAGTTCAGTCTATTTTTCCATAAACTTCGTGATTTGCATAATTTCCTCAACGACCAATAAATTGTCCTATTAGTATTGTAGGAATAATTAATGATGCTGCTTTTCGAATATCTAAATATTTTCGCTGTGTATAACAATAAAATAAATCTACTAAAATAGTAATTATTAAACCACCTTGAATACTTAGTCCACCTTCTCATATTTTTCACCAAGCAGAACCATTAAAAGGAATATCTGCATAAATTCATTGTTCTACCATATAACCAAAACGCGAACCTAAAATTCCCATTGGTATTGTAATTAAAATCAGAACATATAATTTTTCCATATTTAATTTTTCTCTTCTTCAGAAAAATAAGATTGTTAAAATTGAACATAAATAACCAAGCATAATAGTTAAAGAATATACTTGAAAATCAAATGAACCAATGCTAAACAATGGAGTTGAACTACCAGCTTGATAAGCATATTCCGGAACATAAATAGGGGTATTATTCATTATCTGAACTCCTTCCTTGTATTTCTTTTAAAACATCAACACCTTCTAATCTTAATAAATATGAATTTACAGCAGCTTCTATTAATGATGCAACAGATCCACCTTCTTTAATTGGAACTTGAATTTTTTTAATATAACGGCCAAAGATTGGGAATTGTAGAAAATCAACACCTAAACGATCTAATTCGTTTTGTTTGTCTACTTTAACTAATTCTACAACTAAGTTAATAATGGAAGAACCTGTAACAGATCTAATACCATATGCACGCTTGATATCAATTATCCCGATTCCACGGGCTTCTAAGAAATCTTTTGTAATCTTAGGAGAACTACCTATAAAGATATTTCCGTTATCTCTAATTAACACTGAATCATCACTAATGAGAACATGTCCTCTTTGAACTAATTCAAGAGCAGCTTCAGATTTACCAGCACCACTTTGTCCAATAATTAAAACTCCAGTACCACCAATTAAAACCAAACATCCATGTACTTGTATTTCTTCACCGAAATAATTATTTAAATATGAACCTATGTTAGTACTAATAAACGATGAGCTTACTTTTGATAAGCATAATGGTACTCCATATTTATCTGCCATTGATAAAACTCAAGATAATGATGGCTTCATAACTCCTTTAGATAAAATCACTAAAGGTGGTTGTTCTTTAAAAATATGTTCAATTGCTTTAAGTGAACGCTCTTTACCTATTTTTTGGAATCATAATGATTCACTTGTTCCTCAAGCAATTACATTTCGATTCAATCGTTCATTATTAATTAATTCAGATAGTTCTAAACCAACTCTTTTGATTGCAGGTTGATAAATATAACCTCATTTAATTTCTGATGTTTTTTCGTTGATAATTTTTAAATTAAAAAAATTAACTATTTCTTTAACACTAACTTTTTTTTGCTTTAAGTTATCAACTATATTAAGATTTTTTTTAAGTTTTTGATCCATAAATTCCTAAATATTAAAATTATATATAATTTAACTATTTATTTAATATTTTTTTTAAAAACTGACCTGTATAACTTCTTTGAGACTGTGCAACTGTTTCTGGAGAACCTTGTGATATTACTTGACCACCTTTAATTCCTCCTTCTGGCCCTAGATCAATTAAATAATCACAATTTTTAATTACATCTAGATTATGCTCAATAACAACTACTGTGTCTCCATTATCAACAATTCTATTTAAAATTTCTATTAATTTTTTAACATCGTGAATATGAAGTCCTGTTGTTGGTTCATCAAGAACATAAATTGTTTTTCCAGTTGGTTTTTTTTGTAAATATGTAGCTAACTTAACCCTTTGTGCTTCTCCACCTGATAATGTAGTAGACATTTGACCTAGTTTAATATAACCTAGACCTACATCTTTTAAAAAGTGTAGTTTTTCAATTATTTTTTTATTTGAATCAAAAAATTCTAATGCCCGATCTATACTCATTTCTAAAACATCATTAATGTTTTTTTCATGGTATAAAATTTCTAAAGTTTCTTTGCTATAACGTTTGCCTTGACAATCATCACAAGGTACATAAACATCAGGTAAAAAATGCATTTCTATTTTTAAATAACCATCACCAGAACATCTTTCACATCTTCCTCCTGGTGTGTTAAAACTAAATGTTCCTTTAGTATATCCTCGTGATCTTGATTCAGATAAATTAGCAAAAACTTCTCTAATATCATCGAAAACTCCTGTGTATGTAGCTGGATTAGATCTCGGAGTTCTCCCTATAGGAGATTGTGAAACTGCTACAACTTTATCAACATTAACTAGACCTTTAATAGTATCAAATTTTGCTTTTTTACTTATACCTTCAGTTGCACTACCATTCATGTGTAAGATACCGTTAACTAAAATATCATTGATTAGTGTACTTTTTCCACTTCCTGATACTCCTGTGATTCCTACTAGTTTACCTAATGGAATTTTGACATCGATATTTTTTAAATTGTTTTCTCTTGCACCCTTAATTTCTATAAAATTACCATTACCAGGTCTTCTTTTATTAGGAATACCGATTTTTCACTCTCCTGATAAATATTTTCCTGTAATAGATTGTTCTTGTAAGATAATATCATCTATAGTTCCATTACCTACAACTTGTCCACCTTGTTCACCTGCTAAAGGTCCAATATCTACGATATGGTCTGCTGCAAACATTGTATCTTCATCGTGTTCAACTACTATTAATGTATTTCCTAAATCAACCATACTTCTTAATGTTTTGATTAATTTTAAATTATCTCTTTGATGCAATCCTATGGAAGGTTCATCTAAAACATATAACACACCACTCAAATTTGAACCAATTTGTGTAGCTAATCTAATTCTTTGAGCTTCACCTCCTGAAAGTGTTTCAGCACTACGGTCTAATGTTAAATATTCTAAACCAACATTTTTTAAAAAACTCAATCTATCTGTTATTTCTTTAACAATTAAGTTAGAAATGGTTTTTTCGTTTTCAGAAAAACTATTAATTAATTCATCGAATTTTTCTATTAGTTTTTCTATTGAAAATTGCATAAATTCATAAATATTTAATTTATCAACTTTTACACTTAAAGCATTTTGATTTAGTCTTGAACCCTTGCATAAATGACAAGCAAAAGTTCCCATATATTTCTTTAAATAATCTCTTCTGTTTTCAGAACTTGTTTCATAATACAAATTCTCAATCATTGTTAAAATACCATTAATTGGTTCTTTTTTGCGATATTTATTTCCCGTGCTTGATACTAAAACATATTCAATTTCTTCATCTTTAGAACCATATAATATTTTATTAACTTGAAAATCATTCATTTCATCAAATGGTAAATCTTTAGGTATTTGATAGTGAGTTAATAAAGCATCAAATGTTTGTCATTCTAGGTTTTCTGTATTTACTATATTTGCATAATATTTAATTGCCCCTTGATTAATTGTTCTTCAAGTTTCTGGAATTAAAACATCAATATCTGCTTTATATTCAACACCTAAACCTTTGCAATTTAAACACATTCCATATGGTGCATTAAATGAGAATAATCTAGGTTCTATATTAGGAACAGAAAAATCTTTGTAAATACATGAATATAGTTTTGAATAAATTTTAGATTGGTTATTTTCTGTGTTTTTTTCTATTTTAACCAATCCTCCAGATTTATTAGTTGCTATGTTAATCGATTCAGATATTTCGTTATATTTATCTTCAATAATTTCAGTTCTAAAAATCAATAAATCAATATCATGCTTTTGATTTTTATTTAAATCTATAACATCATCTAGTGAATAAATATTTCCATCTATTTTAACTCTTAGATACCCTTCTTTATTGAGTTTTTCTAACAAATTTTGATGAGTACCTTTTTCTCCTTGAACTAATGGGGCATAAATGTTAATTTTTTGACCTTTTCATTGATTAAAAATTTGTTCAATAATGTCCTTGTTAGTTTGTGAAGAAATTTCTATATCATGATTAGGACAGTATGATTTTCCTATGCGAGCAAATAATAATCTAAAATAATCATACAATTCAGTTACAGTACCTACTGTAGAACGAGGGTTATTATGAGTTGTTTTTTGTTCAATAGAAATAGCAGGAGAGAGACCTTGAATTTTATCTACATCAGGTTTTTTAGTTCCACCTAAAAACATTCTAGAATATGCACTCAATGAATCTATATATCTTCTTCTACCTTCTTCATAAATAGTATTAAAAGCCAAAGAACTTTTTCCACTCCCTGACAATCCTGTAAAAACAACTAATTTGTTTTTCGGTATAGTTAAATCAATGTTTTTTAAATTATTTTCGCGGGCACCTTTAATTATTAATTTATCTTCTTCCATCTTAATTCCTTTATTTAATTATATTAAATTGATATATACAAAAAATAAATACTAAAACAGTATTTATTTAAGATTTTTATTTAAAAAGTCAATAACTTGTTGTTCTGTGTCTAAATCAAGAACTTGATTAGCTAATTCTTGCATTTGCTTAAATGATAAATTATTAATTAATTCTCTGCTTTCTAATACATTACTTCCAGACATTGAAAATTCATCTAGTCCAAGACCTAATAAAATAGGTAGTGCTCTTTTATCTCCAGCCATTTCTCCGCACATTCCTGCTCATTTTCCATATTTATGTGCTCCATCTATAACTTGTTTAATTAGTCTTAAAATTGATGGATTTAAAGGTTGATATAAATAAGATACATTTTCGTTCATTCTATCTGAAGCCATTGAATATTGAATTAAGTCATTTGTTCCAATTGACACAAAGTCTGCATATTTTGAAAATTTATCACTTAATACAGCAGCAGCCGGTGTTTCCATCATTAATCCTACTTCAATTTCTTCAATTGGTTTGATGTTTTTGTTTACTTTATAAACTTCATCGTATGCTTCTTTATACACTTCTTTTGCATCTAAAAATTCTTGAACATTTGTTATCATTGGAAACATTATTGCTACCTTACCAAATTCACTAGATCTAATTAAAGCTCTAAGTTGAGTTTTAAAAATTTCTCTGTTTTGTAAACAAAATCTTATTGCACGATAACCTAAAAATGGATTCATTTCATATGGAAACTTAAAGTATTTTAATGTTTTATCTCCACCAATATCTAAAGTTCTAATAACAACTCTTTTTCCATTCATTTTTTCAACAACTGCTTTGTATGCTTGGAATTGTTCTTCTTCAGTTGGTCAATCATTGTTATCCATATATAAAAATTCTGATCTAAATAACCCTATTGCTTCTGCATCATTGTCTAAAACTGATTGAATGTCTTTTGGGGTTCCAATATTTGCCGCTAATTCTACTTTATGATTATCTTTTGTTTTAGATTCTTTGCCTTTTAAAGTTGTTAATCTTTCTAAATACTTTAAGAATTTTTCTTTTTGTAAAGTAAAGTATTCCATTTGTTCTTGATTTGGATTAATAACAACATCACCTTTTGTTCCGTCTAAAGCTATTAAATCACCATTTTTTACTTTTTCTAAAACATTATTAGTTCCAACAACGCTTGGTATCCCTAAACTTCTAGCCATTATTGCAGTATGAGAAGTAGGTCCACCTATGTTAGTTACAAAACCTTTAACAAATTGTTTATTTAATTGCACTGTTTGAGAAGGACTTAAATCTTCTGCTACAATAACAACTTCTTCATTAATACTTAATAAATTATGTTCTGCTATACCATTTAATGCATATAAAATTTTTTTAAGAACATCTTTGACATCAGATGATCTTTCTTTCATATATTCATCATCCATATTTGCAAACATGTTTGCAAATTCAGTGTAAAATAAATTAACTGCATATTCAGCTGTATATTTATTGTTTTTAATATTATTTTCTATTGTTTCAATTGCATACGGATCTAAAACAAAATCAATGTGTGCTTGAAAAATTGCTGCATGTTCTGGTTTGCTTGCTAATTCCTTTGTTTTATTAATATTATTTACTACAACATCTCTTGATGATTTATATAAATTTAATTCTGCATCTATATTATTTGTAAATTGTGTAATTTCTACAGGTAATTCTTCTATTTTAAATACTTTTGCAATTGCTATGCCCTTTGATGCTCCGATACCTTTTATTTTCATAATTCTCTCCTTTATTGAGTATGAATGGAATTTTACATTAATTTAATATATATAATAATTTCTCTAAAAAATAACTATCAAAAAAATATGTAAATATTAACATAAATTAATTATCTTATTTATTTAATAAAAATAATTTAATGTTTGAGTTTTTTTATATAATAAATAAGTTATTAATTAAATTTAATTAATATTCTTAAATTCATAGAATAAACTAGGAGAATTATGAATCCAAAAAACAAAATACCTACTAAGATAGTGGGTTTGGGTGGTTTCGAAGAAATTGGAAAATCCACACTATTGATTGAACATAAAAATCATATCTTCATTATTGATGCAGGTATAAAATTTGCTGATACCTTTAATACTGGTATTAAAGGTATTATCCCTAATTATGAGTATTTAAATCAAGAAGACAAAATAATAGAAGGTTTATTTATAACTCATGGTCATGAGGATCATATTGGGGGAGTAGTTTATTTAGTTAAACAGACAAAATTAAATAAGATTTATGCACCCAGAATAGCAATACAATATTTAAAATTAAAATTTGAAGAACATAAGATAACAAAAAAAGTTGAATTTATTGAAATTCAAAAAAGTGATGTGCATAAATTTGCTAACAACTGTGAAGTTGATTTCTGAACTGCACAACACTCAATCCCTGATGCATTTGGTATTAGAATAACAACACCTAACGGTTCTATTATGTGTACTGGAGACTTCAGATTTGACTATACACCTATTGGTAATTACACAGATTTTGCAAGACTTGATGAAATTGGTAAACAAGGACTAACTGCTTTACTTTCTGATTCAACAAATGCTATGAGAGAAAATCATTCACCAAGTGAAAGTGATATTTTAACTGATATTCAAAATATAATGAAGCAAGCCAAACACAAAATTATTGTAACTACGTTTGCATCAAATTTAACAAGAGTTAAAGTTATTATAGAATTAGCAGAAAAATTAAAGAAAAAAGTTATTACATTCGGTAGATCAATGATACAAGGTGTTAAAATAGGTAGAAAACTTGGTTATATCAATGTTGCAGATAGTGTTTTTATTGATAAAAAACAACTACCTCACACCCCCGATAAAGATCTGGTTATTTTAACTACTGGTTCACAAGGAGAACAATTAGCTGCTCTTTCTCGGATGAGTTTTGGAAAACATGCAACCATAAAATTAACTAAAGGTGATGTTGTGATTTTCTCTTCAAGTCCTATTCCTGGTAATAAAATGGTAGTAGAATTATTGGTAAATAGATTGTATAAACTAGGTGTGATAATAAAAGAAAATGGTATTGATGGTTATTTACATACTTCAGGACATGCTTATAAGTTTGAACATGATAAAATTTTTAGATTAACTAAACCTAAATACTTTTTACCTTACCACGGTGAATACAGAATGTCAGTTGTTCATGGAAATACAGCAATAGAAAATGGTGTGAATCCTAAAAATGTTTTATTATTAGAAAAAGGTCAAGTTTGACACATGCTTAATAATAAGATTACAAAAAGTAATGAAAAAATTGACTTTGGTCCAATTTATATCGATGGAAATACAGTGTTAAGCACAAGCGCAAATATCATTAATGAGCGTGAGAAATTAAAACAATCTGGTTTTGTTAATATTGTCTTTTTAATTGACAAACACAAAAACATAATAATCGGAAGGCCTCAAATAATAACCCGGGGGAGTTTCTTTGTAAAAACTTCAAAAGATTTAGTTGAAGAAGCAAGAAGAGTTAGTCATGGTGGTGTTTTACATCAGATAAAAAATAACCCTAATTGAACAACAGAAGATATTGAAAAAGTAATCATTGATAGATTATCTTATTTATTTTTTAAAGAAAAAAGAAGAAAACCTATTATCGTTCCTACAATAATATATATAGATGAAAAACCTGATACTGATTTATTAGAACATAAAATTAATTTTGTAAATAATAAAGAAACATTTAATAATCAAATTAAAGTTAATGAAGCAAAAATACAAAAAATTAATAAACAACAAAAAATGCTTAATGAGTTAAAACAAGAAATGTTTGGCGATATTGATTCTGATAATGATTTAGATGAAGAAGACGAAATTTAAGATTAAATGGTAAATTAAAAATCAAAACCTTAATAAGGGTTTGATTTTTAATTATGTAAATTATCGTGTTAAATAACCTCTTTCAAAAGAATCTAATAAAACATCATTAAAGTTTTTGTTTCTTTGATATCTATCGCGACGATAATTTATTCCGTCTTTTCTATAATAAATGTATGCAAGCAACTGGTCTGCTCAATAATTACTTGCAGTAGTAGAACCAGAACGGTTACCTAAAATAAATTCTTTATTATAATCATTTGGATATCTAGTAGAGTATGCTCCAATATTAACTTTATGTTGATTTGATAATCCATTATACATATTTGTTAATTCAGATTTTGCACCATGAAAAGCACTTTCTAAACCAGACATAAATGTCCCTTGTACATCTAGACCAAATACATTCCAGAATTTTCCACCATCTCCACCGTTTTCATAGATAAATCATAAAATAAAAGTAGATAATCTATACATTGCTTTATATTCAGGGTTTTCTTTTGGTTGATTGTGATTATATGTTCTATTTGATGATTTTCTTATCATATTTCTGAAAATAGGTTGGAATAAGACTGAAAGGAAATCTCTTGTTTTTGGTATTACTTTAAAGATATTTTCATCAAATGAAAAACCATAACTATCTACTTGGTTTGAATTTGAATTTGAATTTGAATTTGAATCTGTCTTAACTAAAAAATTATTTACTATCTTGTATATTCCAGACATATTATGTCTATTACTTGATTCAAATAATCTGTGAATTAATTGAACATAATTATCATCACCTAATGAGTTAATTAATTCTTTGATTAAATCTTTTTGATCTAATAAATATGAAAATGAAATGTTAGTATAATCATTTGTTAATATTAAGTGTAAAGCACCATTTAAAATTGCTTTTTTAAAGTCTTTTGTATTTTCAACTCCATTTGCAAAGTTTATTGATTTAATATTTTCATAGATTTTATCAATTATTTTATATAACTCTGGTCTTCTTTCTAATGCTTTGAAAAAGTTTCTAATGACATTTTCAAATAGTTGTAAATCGTTGGTTTGAGATAAATTATAACCACTATTTCTTAATTTATCAATTAAAAAGGTTGCGGCACCCTTCATGAATCTTGGATCAGGGTTTTTAAACAGTGTTCTAATTCATCCAGTTAATTTTATTTTTAAATCATTAGATCTTGGAGAATTTAACAAGGTTTTAATAGCACCAAATCAATTTTGATTATTTCTATAAGAACTAGCTCTATCAATAAAATCACTAAATATAATGTTGATTACATCTCTAATATCCTTATTTCTTAACGCTAGAATAATAGTATCATTAACCAAAGAACTTAAAGCAGTGTTATTTAACAATAACTTAGCAATGTTTATTTCTGTAATAACTTCTCTTATTTTTTGTTCATTATCTAATAAATTAGTAATTAAATTTCTTAATAAATCTTTAACTCCTGTTTTATTATTTTGAATTAATTCATCATTAGTTATTTTAGTTATAAATGTAATATTTGTTAGTTCTATGCTAGAAGTGATATTATTAAAAAAGTTTGTTTGAATTTCATTTAAGTTATTTGATTCTTTAAATGTTTTGACTAAACCATTTGTTAGTTGTTCTAAAATTCCTGTCCTATCTAGAAGTTGACCAACACCAGAACTAAAATTATGAATGAATGTATTAATTTCATTATTTGTAGTTATATTTAAAAATCTAGTTGCTTTGTTAATTATGACTTTGATAGAATTGCTTGTTTCAGTTGATGATAAACCATCTAAAATAACTTTTTTAATTGAATTTTTAAATTCTGTTTCATTATTTTGTATTGATAAATACTGTTTTACAATATCAATAAAAGAATGAGAATTGCTAAATTGATTGTGATTTTCAATAAAATATTGAATTATGTTAGAAACAACATTTTTTAAACTGTCTACTTTTAATGCTTTATTAATAACACCCGCAAATTCTTCTTTATTAATTAGGTTTTTAGTTATAAATCCATGAATATCTGAACTCAAGATGTTTCATATCATTGAACCTAAATCAGTTTTTTGAATAACAAAATCTAAAATGTTTTCTACTAATTTATAAAAATCAGTTTTATTGTTTTGTATTGATGAACTTGTTGCTATTTCTTTTAATAAATTAATAGCAGTTTGTTCGAAATTACTTGAATTAAAGAAAGTATTTAAGTCTTGAGTTATTGTAGCAAGCAAGTTATTTAAGTTTAATTCTAAACCATTTGTAGCAACTTCATTAATTAATGAAGTTATCAAATTATTAGAAATGCTTATATGTCTGTCAGTAATTCTTAGTATATCAACTAAAGTTCTTCCAATTTGTTCTTTATTTGAAATACCTTGAAATATATCAGAAAACTTGGTATCTTCAATTTTCTTAATAACTACTTTTGCTATAACATCTTTAAAATCATATTCATTATATAAGTCTTGTAGTGTATTTTGGAAAATAGTGTTTAATGTATTTTTTAAGTTTTGATCATTTAATATTTTTTTGATTAAATCATTGTAATCGCTTGATTCTTTGATTGTGTCAATTCTAGTTAAAAGATTATTAATTACATCACTTAAATGGATTCTAAAGTTATTATTTTTTAAGATTACTTTAATTAAATGTAATACTTGTGTTTTAGTAATGTTATATGGTTCTAAAAGACTATCTATATTAATTAAATTAAACAATTTATTAAACACATTATCATTCGTTGTTATTATTGTATAAATTCTATTAATTATTTGTATTATGGTATCTTTTGAATTTTTAATAGTTGAGAAATTGTTTAAAAATGATTTGACTGTTGTGAAATTAAAATTAAATAATTTAGGTATTTCAATCAATAATTTTGAAGAAAATTCTTCAAATGAATTTGTAGTTTTTAATGAATCAATTAATGTGTTAACAAAAGGATTGAATACATTGATATCTTTTAAAAACGGAATTACAGAACTAAATATATTATTAACAAGATTAATTTTATTAATACCAGTTAAATCTATATTAAATTTACTTAAAACAAAATCAATTACAGAACTTAAAATAACAGACAATTCTCTTTGTCCAAAAATTCTTTCAAGGGATTTGGTTAAAGAATTTTTAAAGTAATTTTCTATATTTGGATTATTTAATAAATTCTTTACAAGTAAAAATGGATTATCTAAATTGTTTAATCAATCTGTATTCCTAATTAATTCAGGAAATACTTGTTCAATAAATTCAGTTGTAATGTTATCTTTTAATAAGAATAAAGCGATATTTCTTAAATTATTTTTATCAATAAACCTAAATATTTCTTGATTATTGTCTAATTTATTTATTAAATTTGTTATTAATGTATCGAATGAACCTACGTTTTTGTTATGAATAAGTATGTCACTAACAATATTAATAAATGTTTCCTTATTAGTTGATATAAATGTGTTATTTAAAATTCTATCAAGATAAGTCTTAGGATTTTTAAATACTATATCTTGAATAATTTCAATAAATTTATTAGGAATTGTTAAAAATTGATCAACTACATTGCTATCTTGAGTATTTGAAATTTCAATAAGCGAATTAAATATTGAATCTATTGTTGGATTTATTATTTGTAAATCATTCAAAATAGAATTTAAATTCTCTACAAAACCATTTATGAAATTTGAAATATTTGTATTTTTTATATTAACACCATTTATAGATAGCGTAGTCCTTAAAAAGTTAACGAACCCATTTTTGATTTCATTATCAGAAACTATATGAGTTATAAGTGAAGTTAAATCTTGTTTAACTTCATCTAATGAAATAATTGAAAGTGTTTTTTTGATTAATGAACTATATGAATCAATATCTTCAAACTCATTAGAATGTTCTATAATTTTTTGAACTGTACCTTTGATAATATCTATAAAATGTCGATTTTTAAATATTCCTTTAGAAACTACCTTTAATGAATCTATTGAAATGAATCTCTGAATGTTATTTTTCAAATCATCAGATAAATTGTCAATTAAATTATCAACTAAAGTACCATCTGCAAGTTTATTTATAATGTTAACTACAATTTGAACTAAATCTGATTTATTTTGACTAAATAAATTAGATTTTAAGATATCTTTAATTAAATTAATTAAATTTTGTTCTTGTTCTTGCTCTGTTCCTAGTTTTTGTTTAAATCCATTAATAAAAGCATTAATAAAATTAGAAACATTAAAATCAATTCCGTTATTACTTAATTGTGAATAAACAATTTCAAATATTAATTCACTTATATTTAATCTATTGTCAATTATTTGGTAGATATTCACAATATTTTGAGCTAGTGTATTTTTATCAGATACATTTGCTAAATAAGGAACTAAAATTTCCTTGTTAAATAAATTAATAATAAATTCTCTTAGTTTATCTTGAACATTATTATCAGTTAAAGTATTTTTAATTAATGAAACAAAATCATTTTTGATATTATCTTTTAAATTATTTATATTAAATATATTTATAAACAACTCATTAAATGAGTTTGATTGTGATAGTCTTTCTATATTATCAATACTTGAGTTAACAATTGTTTTAATTATGTCTTTTGAATTATCTGATAAAAGAATTTTTGAAATAAAATCAGTTAAATCATTCGTTCTTATACCTAAATTTGAACCAAGTGTGTCTAAAGGAATTAAATTAATAAGTTTATCGATATTTGTTTTATTAAAATGATTGCTTAATAGTTGCTCAAAAATGTGTCTAAATAAACTTTTGTTAGATCTAATAAAATCAGAACCTAAAAGGATTTTAACTAACTTAAAGTCTTTTATATTGATAAACTCTATTAACTTGTTAGTTAACAATGATATTAATTCACTTGAATTATTTGTTTGAGAAATTAATGATTTATCTATTTCTATTATTTTATCTATTATTGAAACATTTGTATCTATATTATTAATTGATTTTAATAAAGGTTTTAATAAATTAATTTGATCCTCTGTTAATTTATTGTTTGAATCAATGAATTGATTTTCAATTAATAAATTATTTAAAACATCTTTGAAGATAACGAAATTATCAACTAAAATCTCAAAAATTCCATTTAATAAGAACTTTGTATATTCTTTTTGTTCATTAAAGAAGTTAGATTTATAAATTTTTTTAACTAAAGGATGTCAATTTTCTACTATTTTATCTTTTAATTTTGTTATTAAATTATTTTTAAATATGTTTACTTTTGTATTAAGGTCTTCGTTATTATTAATATTTAATAGTAAAACAATTTCTTCAAAAACTATTTCTAATAAGTTGAATTCTTTAATTCAACTATATACTTCGGGGATAAATAATTTTAAAAACTCATCAGTTTGTGGATTATTATATAAATTATTAAAATTAAACTTAATAACATTCGAAATAACACTAGTTAAATTACTTAATAATTTTGTATCATTCACAATTTCATCTAATCAAGCAATTAGATTAGATTTTAATTCTTGTCCATTGATGTTTCTTAGTAATACTTTAATTAAGTCATCAAAGGAATTTAATTGACTTAAATTATTAATATTTAATAAATTATCAATTGTGTTAATAAACAATGTTCGTGTTTGTTCTTTATTTAAAATATTAAATAAAATATTATTCAAGACTTCTTTTGAAACATATTTATTAACTTCTTGTTTTAAATTCACTGGTAAAAAGTTTAAAATTATTTGACCTAAATTAGGTCTTTGTTTTAAATAATCATAAACATTGACTAAAACTTGTTTTATATCATTTATATGAATATTAATAAAATTTTCTGGAAGACTTTTTATTATATGTACTATGTTATTTTTTAAATTATCTCCGGTAAATTCTGTTTTTAAATTATTTAAGAAATTTGTAATGATTGAATGATAATTTTGTTCTGAACTTAAACTATATTCACTTAGTGAATTAAATAGATGTTCAAATAAATGAAAATGATCAATTTGAGCTAAACTAAAAGTTAGAATTTCTTGAATTAATCCGTTTGCATTGGTTGTATTTGCAAATATTCAATTTAATTCAGAAGAAGATAATTGTTCTTTAAGGAAATTGCTAATAAATTCCACAAATGTGTTATTTGATTTTAATTCATTTAAAATATTAGTTAATAAAGATTTATTTTGATTAATAAATTCTGTATTTTTAAGAAATATATTAATTATTTGAATGAAGTTTTCTGAATTCCCAATATTACTTGAATTATCAACAATGAAACCAAATAAATTATTTATAAATGATATAAAGTTTGTATTTTTTGAAATTTTAAGAATTAAATTTGATAAATCAACTTTTGATATTCCTAGAATTTGATTAGGTCAAATTAAATTTAAAACCTTTTGTAAATGATCATTTTTAAATGTGTCATATAAATTTCTAAATAATTCTTTTGCTAATTCCTTATTTTCTGAAAATAAAGGTGTTTTTAATAAATTAGTATATAAATTTAAATCTTTTAAATTTATACTTATCAATAAGTCATTAGGTAAATTATTTTGAATATCACTTAAGTTAGTTGCTTTTTGTATTACATTAAATAGTGTATCTAGTAAATTATCAAATTTATTTGTTGTAGTAAGTGTGTTTAATATACTTGGAACTATATTTAAAAATACTTCATCATACTTATTGTTTACTACATATCCATTATCATTTAATAAAACTTTAATCGTTTTAACTATTGTTTTTTGATATTTTCCTTCTAAAACTAATTGTTTTAAAATTTGTTTTAAATTATTTACTATAACTTCTTTGAATGAATTATTATTTAATAAATAATTAAGAAATTGATTGATATTATTAACGTTATCAATTCAATCACTATTTGTTAATCCAGTAAATATTAATTTTTGTATTAATTCTGCTATTCCTTCAGTATTAATAAGAGAATCTATTAATCCTAAAACTTCATCTTTATCTATGTATTTTATAATAGTTTCTTTTTCTAGTTCTATATTAAGAATATCATTAATCACATGGTTTAATATACCTGTATCTTTTAATTGAACAAATACAACACTTGCTAAATTTGATATACCATGTGGATTATTTTGAACTCAATCTTTATTTAGTAAATTTTTTATATTAGGAATTATATTTTCAGTAAATTTGTTTTTTAATATCTCAAGTAATAAACTTGGGATTTTCTTTATTTCAGAAGTCGGGTCAGCTGAAGTTCTTGCAATTTTTATTTGATTTGTTATTTGATTAATAATAGGTTCAATAATGTTATATTCATTAATTAAACTAATTACATTATTTGAAAAATCATTAATGAATTGTATATTTAATTCATTTTCTAAATCAAAATTAAAGTTGCTCAATAAAGTTGTTAAGATATCTTTAATAACATTAGGAAATTCTGCATTATTCAAAATATTATTAACAAATGGTACTAATAAGTCTTGAATGTTTTCTAAATTTAAATGCTTAATAATTTCATTAAGTAAATCATCTAATGTTCTTGCTTTTAGTAATTCCTGTGAATTATCAATTAAACTATCTAAACCAAAATTTAGGATTTCCAAAATTTGAGGTTGACTAAATACAATAACAATAAATTTTTGTAATCCCTCTTGGGAAATATATTTAACTAATTTAGTGTTTTCAAGTAATTTAGAAGTTATATTTGAAATTTTTTCTAAATTCTCTTGAACTAAAATATTTCTTAATAATTGTTTAATTGAGTCTTTATGATTATTAAAGAAATCAGAACCTATTATTGTTTGTAATAAATCTAACAATAATTCATCTTTAACATTACTGAAGTCTCTTCTAAATACAATTTCAATTGAATCAATAAATAAAGAAGTTATATTATCAATTGCATAAGCTGAAAAATTATTTAAAACTTCATGAGTAATTTTATTTATTAAACTAAAATCAGTATTTATAGTATCAAAAAGTTTAATTAAATCGCTAATAACTAAATCAATTTGTTCTCTTGATATATTATTTGCTAAATTCTCTTTTGTTAAGATATCAAAAAGAAAGTCAACAGCAATATCTTTTATTTTTGTATTTGTTAATAATTCTTTAATTAAATTATTAATATTTTTAGCGAGTAATTCATTTATTTGCGGTTGTTTAAACAACGAATGGATAATATCATTAAAACTTTGAACATTGCTAAAGTTTTCAGGATATAAAGCAAATGCATCAACTAAGGAATTTATAATTCCTTTTGTGTGTTCAGAAGTAATTATAGATTGAATTATGTTTTGTAACTCGTCTTTATTTATGTTGTATTTTTGTACTTTTTCTATAAGAATATTAGAGATTGTATTATTAATATTTAAACCATATATCTTAATAACATTATTTAAAATAACTTTTAAAGCATTAGAAATTTCAGTTTTATTTTGAACAAAGACTTCACTTTTCGAAATTGAACTAAAGATAATTGCTAAATTTTGCTCATTAAAAAGAGATTTAGTAAATGTTTGCAAAACATTAGGTAAAGTTAATTCATTATTTTCTCTTAATAAAGCCAATTGATTTTCAATATTAAATAAAATGTTTTGAATACCATTTGAATTTATAATACTATCCACAATTGTATCCATACCAAATTTATTTTGTGTTATTTCTTTATGTAAAATATTTTTTAGTAAATGGTCTGGATCTATTTCATTATATATTACGTTATCAGTTAAATAGTTAAATATTTCTCTAGTTATATATTGAAAAGTCTTTGTTAATTCTGCTATTCTTTGACCAAAATTATGAATATTTCTTTCAATATCCACATTATGTTCTTGTTCTGTTTTATTTTCTAAATAAGATAGTGTATTAATTCCAAATAAAGCAGAATCTTCTATATTAACCTCAATTTGATATTTTAAGCTTTCTTTATCATAATCAATAAATTCTTGATTAAAGTCATAATTTTTAAAATCTTCTATATCTAAAGATGGATTGGCTATTTTTAAATATAAATCCATTGCCATTTTTTTATAACCATAAGAGTTGGGATGAATATCAAAAAATAAAGTAGAAACTTTTTCTGTATTCTTATTTCAATAATTAACATTAACTGGATTAATGAAGTTAATCTGAGTTATTTCAGAAATTTCTTTTAACCCTTTATTAATTAAATCTGTTAATAACTGAACGGGTGATATTTCAATATTAATACCTAATAATGAACTAATATATTCAGAAATAACGTTTGCAAAACCTAACATAGGAGTTGGATAACCAACTAAATTAATATTAGCTTTTGGTGCTAATAATTTCAAATTAGACACAAAAGTTATTAATCTTTTTTTCATTTCTCTTAGTGAGTTTTTAAATAACTTATCAACAAAGACTAAAGCATCACCAATAACTGCTCCATCTTCTAAAACTGTTTTAATTAACTTAGCAACATCTTGTTGTGCAGCTGATTGAAAAAATAAGAAAAATAAGTCATTTGCGCTAAGTGTAAATGTGATTAAGTTTGCTTGACTTAATTCTTTTTTAATTTCTTTAGATTTGCTTTGTCAGTTTGCACCAAATATTTTCGTTAAATCATAATTAGAAACAGTACTATCATTGTATTCTATACCTAAGAATTTTATTCAATCTAAAATTCTTGAACCCGAAATACCATAATTATTAAAACTTTCAACTCGATTATTAAAATTTAATAATCTAGCTAAATAAGCAGGATATGACACACCAGATATAGAACCATCACTTTCTCTTTTTCCCGGATATGATTGTGTTAGTGTTCCATCAAATCCTTCAGTTATTGAATCACCTAAAGCAACATATCTAATTTTGTCAAATTTTTTAATTAATTTATCTGAAGACAATCTATATGATTTTGTTTTAGTAGGATTTATTTGAATGAAAATATCTGAATTTAATTTATTAGAATTATCAGAAGGTTTTTGGACAAAAGTAGTATTTAATTCGATTAATTGGTTATCAGAATCATCTCTTTGAATTTCTTCTAAGAATTTTTGTCCTCCTCCTTGAATAGGTTTAGAAGAACCAGGTGCTTGACAAGATACAGTCATAGATATAGCTGCTAATAAAGCTATAGTGCTTGAAAATATTACTGTTTTCTTTTTCATTTTATCCTCCTTTGTTATATATTACATATATAACAAAATTTTGATACTTAATAATAACATATTTTACAATAATATTTTTTTCGTTTTTCCCTATTCTATAGACTTAAAAGTAAAATATAAAAAAGAAAAAAGCATATTTATAAAAAATATGCTTGTATAAAAGAGTTATAGAAAATTTAAAAAAATATATTTGGTGCCCAAGACAGGACTTGAACCTGCACGGATTACTCCACTAGATCCTTAGTCTAGCGTGTCTGCCAATTTCACCACTCGGGCATAACTTTTATATTTTACTATAATTTTTATTTATATCTAGTAAATAAATAAAAATACACCCTTTAAGGGGTGTAAAAATTATATTAATTGATTTTCTTCAAAAGCTTTTTTGATAGCTGAAATAGCTGCATCTTCATCATCACCTGATGCTTTAATTGTTATTTCAGCACCATGTTTGATTCCTAAAGCCATAATATTCATAATAGATTTTAAATTACCTTCACGTCCATTGAAAAATAATTTTGAGTCTGATTTGAATTTTGAAGCAGTAGTACAAATGATAGAAGTTGGACGAGCATGTAATCCAATTGGATCTACAATTTTTGCTGTAAATTCTTTCATAGTTAACCTTTCTTTTAAATAGATCTATTGCTTATTTATTATAGCATAAAAATTTAATTATGATATTTAACTATATTTAATACATGTTTTAAATTACTATCTAATTTATAAAAGTTTAAATTATCATTTAAATTAATTTTTAATAAATTTTAGTTTAGTGAAATTAAATTGAATAAAAAAAATATTCTATTTTAATAATTTAATAAATTCCTTTTTTTCAATTTTCAACTTCTTGTTCTGTACCCAAAACAAAATGATCATCATTTATTTTGATTCATTTTGGTTGATTTTCTGAATCATAATTATGCATATTAATATCATATACATAACCAATTAAACTTCCCTTATTTCCTTCAATTGAAGGAACAGCATCTAATAAACTTTTAGTATATGGATGTAGAGAATGATACATTATTTCATTTGTTTTACCTATTTCTAATAGCCTACCTTTGTTCATTACAGCGATTCTATCAGATATATATTCAACCATTCTTAAATCATGAGCAATAAAAAGAATAGTTAATTTATATTTTTCTTTTAACTCATTGAATATGTTTACTACTTGTGCTTGAATTGACACATCCAATGCTGAAATAGGTTCATCTGCTACTAATAATTGTGGTCTAAGAACAACTGCTCGAGATATTCCAATTCTTTGTTGTTGACCACCCGAGAATTCTAAAGGATATCTTCTTAGAACTGAATCATCTAAACCAACAGATTTTAAAATTTCTTTAACTAATAATCTTTTGCATTGTTTTTCAGAGAATTTTAAAATATCATCTCTTTCTTGTTTATATTTTTCAATAATTTTTAATAAATAATTGTTATTCAGATTTTTTATATCTTGGTATAAATTAACAAATAATGCATTATAACTTGATTCATTGTCTTGTGTAATTTCTTTTTCTAATAATTGTTCATAATCACCAAAAAATTGGCTATGATGAATATCACATAATTCTTCATAAATAGCCTTTTTTGCTAATTGATCAAAATTAAATAAATAAATTTCTTTAGCATTTTTTGTGTTTGATAAACCTTCTGAAACAACTGTTTCTACGTTCACGTGAGGATTTAAGGAATTAGCAGGATCTTGGAAAATCATTTGCACTTTATTAACTAAGAAGTGCTCAATTTCTTTATATTCTTTTAGTTTCTTTCCAAATTTAAAACCACGAACTAGTTTTTTAGGTAATGTTTTACCTAATAATTTAATTTCTCCAAAACTATGTGGAACTAAACCTACCAAAGCTTTTCCAATTGTACTTTTACCTGAACCTGATTCACCTACTAAACCTAACACTTCACCTTGATAAATATTTAAATTTAAATCCATAACTGCTTTAAATTCTTTTGAACCAGAACCATATGTTATATCAAGATTTCTAATTGTAACTAATTCTTGTTCATTGTGCTTAGGTTTAAGCATTTGACTTGTTCCGGATGTTTGTTTTCTTAAGATATATTTAGTTCCAAAAGGGAATTTTTTAACTTTATAAAGTATCTCTTTATTTTCCATCTTTATTTAAATATCCCTTTCATAGTTTTTGAATCAATAGTGGTGGTTCATATTTTGGAGCATTTTGATCTAATAAAGCAGATTTAACTCTATGTGTTTCTGAAATTTGATAGAAATCTGGTTCTTCTTGAAAGTCTATTCCCAATGCATAATCATTTCTAACTGCAAACGCATCACCTTTAATATTATTCAAATTAGATGGTACGCTTCCCCTAATAGTCGCTAAACGAGAACCTTTATTAACATCAGGCATACTCATAATTAAACCTCATGTATATGGATGTTGAGGATAATGTAAAATTTCTTCTCTAGTTCCTTCTTCTATAATTTGTCCTGCATACATTATTGAAATGTAATCAGAAATAGAAGCAACAACACCTAAATCATGAGTAATAAAAACTATTGATAATTTTAGTTTTTCTTGCAATTCTTTAATTATATCTAAAACTAATGCTTGAACCGTTGGATCTAGTGCTGTTGTTGGTTCATCCATTACTAATATTTTAGGTTCTAGTGCTACAATTGCTGCAATTACAACACGTTGAATCATTCCACCTGACATTTCATGAGGATATAATTTCATAACAGCTTCGGGATCATTAATTTTTGTTAGTTTTAAAAATTCTAGCGCTCTTGAAAATGCTTCCTTTTTATTTTTAACTACCTTGTTTAATAACATACCTTCAATGATTTGGTTTCCTACTTTCATTGTTGGGTTTAAAGTAGACATAGGATTTTGGAAAACAGCAGAAACTATTTTTCCACGATATTTTGATTTTTCTCAATCTTTGAATGTGAATTTTTCTACATTGTTATTATATAGTTTAACAGTTCCTGAATCAATAACAGCATTATCACCTGTTAGTCCATATAATAATGATGTTATAACGGATTTTCCAGAACCTGATTCACCTATGATAGCATGAACTTTGCCTTCATATATTTCTATAGAAGGACCTCTTAATACTTTATTTTTTTGACCTGGAACAGCAGGATTTGTAAATGATAAGTGGATATCTTTAATTTCTGCAGCTATTTTTAACTTAGTACCATCGCTAAGTTCTTTATATTGCACATTTTCATAAAATTTATCAAAATCAAATTTCTTGTTTTTTCTTCAAAATAATAATTTAGAAAAAAATGATTTTTTATTTAAATTATTTGATTGATTATTTGTTTTTTGTGTTTCAATTGGTTTATTTTGTTTTTTTGTTATATCTTTGTTATATTCACTATTTTTAGTTAGTATTTCTTGTTTTTGATTAATTAATAAACTTTCTTCTGTAGTTTTTTTGGTTAAGAATTGATATGAATGTTTTCTCTTATATCTATATTGTTTCTTATATAAAATATTATTATTTTTTTTCATAAATTCCTATCTTTGTCTTCTTAGAGCATCTTGAATGCTTGCACCTATTAATTGTACTGAAGTAGTAATTAAAATTAATAATGTTGATGGAACAAAAACATATCTTAAGTATGTTGGAAAGACTTTTTGCCCTTCGGAAATTAAATTACCTAAAGTTGGGACATCATCAATTGCTAAACCTATAAAAGCAAGCGAAGTTTCAGATAACACAACACCAGGAATTGTAAATACTAATTGAGTAATTAAAATAGGTAAAATAACCGGAATATAATTTTTTAATATTTTTCAGTTTGGAGTTCCTAAAACTTTAGATGCTGAAACTCACTCAAAATGTTTTGCTCTTTTAACTTGAGCTCTAATTTGATTTGCCATACCTGTTCATGAAGTAAATGATAAAGAAAATACTATTACTCAAAAACTAGGACTAACAACAATAGTCATTAATATTAAAATAATAATTGTTGGAACAACAGATAATATCTTAATGATAAAAGTCATTACTTTGTCAAATTTTTCATATTGACCCATTAAAATACCAATAGTTAAACCTATAATAACTTCAATTATTGTAACGACAATAGCTAATGATAATGAGTATCTCAATCCGTGTCATAATCTAGCTCATAAATCTCTACCAATTGAATCAGTTCCTAGAATATGATAAATTCCATTTGAATCAGTTTGATTAAATGTTAAATTTTTAACATCAACATCACTTTGTGTTGGACTAAGTGTAGTAAAAGGAACAAAAATAGATAAAACAATAATGCTAACTAGTAAAACAAAACCAAATACACCACCAAAATTTTTAGAAAATCTATAGACAAATTCTTTAAAAATTTTTGTTTCTGCTTTTAATTGACTGTCTACTTGAAAATCAAAGGTTTTACCTATGATTTTTCATGCTTGGTATTGAAAAGGTTGTAAGATTGCATTTGGTGCTGATTCTTTTGTTAGTTCATTTGTAGGTCCTAATTCTTGTCTTTGTTTTAATTTATTAACATATTTAGAAAAAGAAGATGCTAATTTTGATTTTTTTTGTTCCATTAGACTCCTTTTCTACGCACACGTGGATCTATAACTTCATATAAAATATCACGTGTTGCATATGATAATATTGTTAACATAGTAAACATAACAATTAAAAATAAAATAACATTATAGTCTTTAGTTTGAATTGCTTGTAATAAAGTAGCACCAGATCCAGAAATAAAGAAGATTTGTTCTATAAAAATACTTCCTATAAATGAACCAAAAATAACAGCAGGAAAGAATGTAGCAATAGGAAATAATGAAGGCTTAAGTGCATGAACTCATACAAAACGATTTTTTGTAAGTCCTTTTAAATATGCAAATTTTGCGTGCACTGAATTTAGTTCTCTGTTTAATTCAGTTCTAATATATTTTATATAAACAATAATACTTCCTAGTGATAAAGCTAAACCAGGTAAAATATATGTTAATAAATCATTATGATCAAAGATATATGGTAAACCAATCAATCTTCCTAAAAACACTAAAATTAAAGCAAAAATAATAGATGGTACAGATGAAAAAATACTTACAATAACTGTTGATATATTATCAACTCAGCCACCTGGGTTTTTTCCAACTCAAATACCAACTGAAATTCCTACTACAACTGTTATTAAAACTGAAAATATACCTACTAAAAATGACTTATAAAAACGTTCTCAAATAAATGAATTAATTTCTTGTGCAGGGAATAGTGAAAGTGAAATACCAAAATCTCATTTAGATAATCCTTTTAAATAAATAAAATATCTTTGGATCAAAGGTAAATCTAAACCGTATTTTGCTTCAGTTGCTTTACGAGAAGCATCATCTAAACCTGCAGTTAATGTATTTGAACCAGGAACAGCATTAATTAAAAAGAAAGTAATAGTAATGACAATAAAGCCAATTAAGAAAAATTCTAAAACTATAACTAAAAACCTTGATAATGAGTTTCAAAGAGGTGAATTAGTATTTAATAATTTGTCTTTTAATGATTTTTCTTTAACCCTTTTGTTTGAAAAATAAATTTTATTTTCATCTATTCAAACTTTTTTGTTATCAATAATTTGATATTTATGAGACATTAATTTCCTTTCTTTCTAGGCAATCCAGGTCTTGGGGGTTTAGTAAAGTCATATGCATGCTGTAATGCAAAGTTAAATAATGAAACTGCTCCACCTACACGAGTTATTTCTCAGTTAGTATCAACTTCCATTAGTGGTATAACAGGACTTGCATCCCTAATTACTTTTTCTAGTTCCCCTATGAAAACATAAACTATTTCTTGACTTCATTTTTGTGTATTTTCTAAAGTAGTAAAGTTTCCTGAAAAGAATGCATTTAATCTATCTGTATATTGACCAGTTGTTTCATTTAATTTAATATAAGATAATTCAATAAATTTTGTTCAAAAGTCAATATTAGATGAATTATTATTTACAATTGATTGTTGGAAATTTAATCTTTGAGCAGTTAAGTTTGTATTATTTGAAATTTTTTCTAATCCTTCAATATTAATAAGTAATTCATTAAAAATTCTTTTTAATCTGCTTAATTTAATATTTTTATGATTGATTAATTTATATTCTAAATAGTTTTTAACCATTCTTAAATTGTATTTATCTGGATTGTTTTCTGATAACTTGTTAAAAATTAATTCTAAATATTTATTTTGAAAGTCTAAAGTTAACAATTTTTGATTTTCAAAAGTTTGTTTAAGAATCGAATTATAAGTATTTAAAATTTCTGAATCATTGTCGATGATATTTAAAATATATTTACCTAAATGTTCATGTATATAATTTTCTAATTGAATATTGTTATTTTCTTTATATAAATCAGAAACATAATCTGCATAAGTAAATGAACCAACTGGATTTGATTTAAATCCAATTGACTTTTGATTCAATGAATCTATTTCATCTGTTTTAAAGAAAACAGAAACATAATCTTGTGCACCATTTCCGCCTAAACGATCATAATTTTGGTAAATAATATCATATTTACCTTCTTCAATAAATGAAGCAAATGAATTTTCAGGTAAACTCTTGATTTCTAATTTCACATAACCTTTAAATGTTGTATCTAAAATTTCTTTTAAATAAGTTCCTGCTTTTTTTTGTTCATCAGTTGAATTGTTTAAAAAGGTTAGAGAAACATTTTTTAAATTTGGATATTTTTCTTTAAAACGATTAATATAAAATTCAGAAGTTTGTGGTTTATATGCTATATCACCACGTTGAGTTTTTTCAAAAGTATATCCTTTTGATAAATGAACAACATATTCATAATTTTGTAATGGTATTTCTACATTATCCTTAGATTTAGTAGATAAATCAGAAAAATAAGTTTCTATATTTTTTCCGTCAAATGTTCTATATTGTCCATATGCAGTTCATGTGTTTACAGGGAATGAAAAGTCTCATCCGACTATTTTCATTATTTTTTCACGATCAATTGCATAATAAATAGCATTACGTAAATCTTGATCCATTATATAACTATTGCCATTTGTTTCATTATCTAAATTAAACCCAAAAGCTATAGTTCCATAGCCTGTGTTTTTATTTAAATATTCCTTATAACCTGGACTAGATCAATATTGATTGATTTTTTCTGCAGGAATATATGTTTGTGAAATATAACCATCTTCAAAAAAAGTAGAATTTGTGTTTCTATCTGTAGAAAAATAAATTTTTATTTTATTTGAAATAGTATTTTCTGCATCAAAATAATCTTTATTTTTATTTAAAATAATATAACCTTGAGGACCTAACACTATATCACTTGGTTCAAAATTAAATGGCCCACCAGTTAAAAACTTGCTTGTGTTTGAACCATATTCATCAATTCCTCCACCTTCTGTTTCAATGTATTTACGATTAACTGGATATAGTCCTGATAAAACATGGAATAAGAAGAACGAAATTCCTGGAGTTTGATTTTCATCAAATATTATAGTAAAACTATTTTCATCATAACTTAATGATTTAATTGATGAAAGAATTTTACTATCAACATTAAATATTTGATATGGATTAACAAATGCATTTTTAACTATTTTTTTTGTTTTTGTAATCCCTTTTTCATTTATAAAGGTAAAATCTTGAATTTCTTTATCGATTGAAAAATTAGGATTATTTTTTAAATTAGCTTCTATTTCTTCATTTGAATAATCTAAAAATAATTGTCCTGTATAAAAACCAAAATTTAATGCAGCTTCTTTAATTGCTTGCACTTCTTTAGTATCGATTGGATTGTTATTAGCATCAAATGTTTGTGATTGTCAGACTGATTCATTTGGATTTTGAACTAAATCTCCTTCTGAATCTAGTACATAACTTCTTCTTCCTCATGGATTTTTATAACTTTTATTAAACTTTTGAATATAGTCTTTTTGAGCATCAAGGAATTTTTCTGCACCTCTAATACCAAATTTCTGTACTTGATCTACTTTTTGAGAACCAGTGCTTAAATCAAAAATATATTCTAGATAATCTCTGAGGTCTTGAGCAGTTATATAATCACCGTTTGATCATCTATTCAATTTTTTATTAATAAAACCTGTCATCCCCATATAGTTATTTGGATTTTTAGGATTTCTAAAAGCATAAATTGTTGAATTTCGTCTTAATTCACCAATTGATGCTCGTCCTAAACCACCAATAGTACTAAAATTTTGGATACCATAATAACTCCCTGTTATTCTTCCGTATCCTTCTTCTTCAATT
This sequence comes from Mycoplasmopsis felis, assembly GCF_034647055.2. Classification (NCBI taxonomy): domain Bacteria; kingdom Bacillati; phylum Mycoplasmatota; order Mycoplasmoidales; family Metamycoplasmataceae; genus Mycoplasmopsis; species Mycoplasmopsis felis. The sequence continues at coordinate 393,989 of NZ_CP141047.2, read as the reverse complement.
AATTTATCTTTAAGTTTGTAAAAATCATTGAAATTTGAACTTACTTCACCATCTTTATTAACAGTTCCGTTTGTATCCACAATAACCATATTAAAATCATTAGATTTAACTATTGATTTTAATTCATCACTTGGTCCTGTTTTTAAGAACGAATCAACTAGGGAAGGTAATATTTTATCCATTGATTTATACTTAATATAATTTAAGTTATTTAAAGGTTCAGTTGCTAAACCAAAATCATAATCAATTTTTGCTAATGATTTGTTTTGTGGATTATTTGAATTATGAGAACAACTTAATGCAAAAACTAATGAACTACTTGATATCGTTGTGAAAGTTATTAAACTTAATATTTTTTTATTTTTCATAATCCTCCTATCCTGAAATATTGAATTGATAATCAATATTTATTATTGATTTATATTTATTATTTGTATCTTGGTTTTTGTTTTTATAAATTTTTACTGATGCTTGTGTTCCCGTTTTTCCGTTTTCTGCAATAAAATCTAAGTCTCCTAATTCAACTTCAGAAACTACATTATCATTTTCATCAACAAATTCTAAATAATATTCATGTTTTGGTAATAATAAAGTATTTCTGTATTTTGCCATTAAACCAAAATCAGAAATTCAAGATGTATAACCTTCATCTTCTATAGATACTTTAGATTCCTTAATTCCTTGTTGTTTAAGGTAAAAAATATTATTCGTGTCTTTAAAGTTAACTGGTAAGTATTTAACTTCATTTGTATGTACATCAGTAAAACGAATTTTCTTGATTAATTTAGCATCAGAATTTTTCACATAACCATATAATGCTAATGCATCTAATCTTTTATTTCTAAAAATACCAGATATCGTTCTGTTTCCTACACCATAATTCATTAATTGAGAGATAAAGAATGCTCTAGGTCTTGATGTTATTTGATTTCCATCAAAATCTTTTAATCTAATTTCATTGTCTACAACTTCTTTTCCTTGATCGTCATATAAATGCATACCTATTTTTTCTTTTTGGAATCTGTCTTTGAAATATCCATTATTTCTTGTCATAAAGTTTCCAAAATAAGAAGAATTTCTTATTTCTTGGTTAGCTATAATATCACGATTTCTTTGATTAAAAATACCTAGTTCTTTTGAACTTGTTTCTCCAACTGCTTTAAATTTGTCATTGGTTATATCTGAAATTTTTGCACGAATATCTAAAACATTTTTTTCATAAGTTTTTACTATAGCCCTTTGAGTTTGAATTTCTTTATTTAATTCCTCTTTAGTTTTTTGGTTAGTAGTTGTTCTATATTGTTCTAATAAGGATTCTAATCTTTTATTACTTTCATTTAGTAATTTGCTAATAGATCTTTCCAATTCTCTTTCTTGCTTAATTAAATTAGAAGAAATAAAATGAGTTTGTTTAATTTTGTCATAATAATTATTGAATTTTTGAGATCTGACTGCTTGAACTACGCCTAAATTCATATTATTTTGATTATTTAAATTATTATTTCAAAAACTTAATTGTGTTGCATCAATTACGTAATCTAAACCAGTATGTGCTTCACTGATTCCAGTAAAATAAGAAGGTAGATTCTCGAAATCTTTTGTTTCAGGAACATATGTAGTTTGAACAAAATCACGTGTTAAAGTTTCTGCGATATTATAGATATAATCAGTAAACTTATCATTTAATAACGCTTCCACTCTTGTTAAGTTATAGTTAATAACATCTGATGATGGTTTACCGTTACTAAATGTTGGGTATAAAATATAATCAAATCTTGCTTGATTTACTTTTCCTTGATTATTTCAAGTTAAAATATTTCCCATTATTCTATATAAATCTTGAGAATTCAGAGTTTCAAAAGTTTCTTGAGATTTTTCTTGTCCTACTAAATTCACGACATATTCTTTAATTTTTTCTTGTAATTTATTTGCATCAAAGAATGTTCTCGGATCTAAATCACCAATATCATTTAAATCATAAACAAAACCTTCAGTAAAGTTAGGATTTATTACATTAATGCCATATCTACTTGAGAAAATAGCTTGATTTACTTGTAAGTCTTTAATTGGATTGAAATCTTTAACTGTAAAGAAATGATTTGAATGTCTGAATCTATACATAAGTTCATTAGCAATATTTTGTTCAGATGCTTTTTTAACAAACTCTTTAATATCTTCATTTTCATCAGAAGTTAATACTGCATTTTTAAATAGTTCAAAATCAAATTTTGATTTAACATAATCAATATCTCAATTAAATTCACCGTTTGCTTTATTATCCTTATAAGTAGATTTAACTAATTTTGCTTTACTATAATCAATTGAAGTAAAGTCTAAAAATGCTTCGAAATTATCAAAAACAGGAGCATATGCTGTTTGAGAACCTTGATTAATTTGACTTCTTATTGTTGAATTATAAGCACTATATAGTGATAGCGACCCATTTGCTCTTCCATTGATATTATTCAATGTAATTTTATGAGTTAATTCTGCTACCGTAAATTCATTACTTCTATTTAATACAGCATTTTGTAATCTTGTTGGTGAAACAATATTATTTGAACTATCTAAGAATGATAATATTGGATTTATTTGACTTGGATCTGACATTAAAATACCACTTCCACGTAACAATAATCCAAAACCTGGATGTAATTGCATCATTCCATATATATTAGAAAGATTTAATCTTTCTAATATATTGTAAAATTCTTGGAATCTTAAATACATTTCATTTAATAAATATGAATCATTTGCATAAGGAAATGTATATTTAGATTGAATTTGATCATTATCTATAAATGCAAAAACTGTACCCACTTGAGCTTGTGATGCTTGTCTTCATCCAACTTGATTTTGTGATCTTGATACTGCTATAACTGCATTTGCTAATTCTCTTAGACTTTGTTCTAAAGAAACATTTTTACTTAAGGCAGTATATTCAAAACTTGTACGAGGGTTATTTGGATTATTAATTTCATTGTGAGATATATCTATTTCGTTTGGATTATTTCTGTTTAGTAAGTTATTTTTAATTCCGTTTGTTGAAGAACTATTTAATAATGAATTTCAACCTAATGAAATATCTCCACCTAAGAATGTTCCTTGTTCGTTTCAACCTGATTCATTATAATTAGTTTGAATTATGTTTTCAATTGCTCTAGTAATTAAATTTGTTTGAGAATTAATATAATCAAGACTAGCTTGGTCTAAAGGTTCATTTAAAGGAACATTAATAGCAGGAGAACCATCTTTATTAAATAAATTTATTTTGGTTGCTTTTGTTATTTCGCCTTCCTGTACTGTTTCAACTACAGAAATTCTTATTGTTTCTTCATCTACAATTTCTATTGCTTTGTCTATTGAATTTTCTAAACCATCTTTCAATTGATTAACTATATCTTGTGCAGAAACTTCTTTAAAAACAAACACTTCTTTTCCATCAATTAATTTCTTCTCAAAAGATTTTGCACTTCCATTGATAAATGGATTTAAAGTACCGGAATTCTCATCGAATGAGTTCGCAATAAATAAGTCACCTAATTTAACATTTCTTAATTTTGCTGCATTTTCTAATCCTTCAAAGGTTTGTAAAAATCTTCTCTTTGGGTTGTCTAATACTTCAAATATATCATTTGATTTAAATGCATTTCCTCAGATATCATCATCTAATTCTTTAATAAATTCACCAGTTGTTTTATCTTTAAATAAGAATTTTATAAAACTTCCATTTTTCCTTGTATTTTCATTTTCAGTTCCTAGTGCATTAACTCTTACAAAGTCAAGGTTAGTTCTTGCATATAAATAATTTCTTAAGGCTTTAGCAGAATAATATGAAGATTCATTAATTCCACCTCTTGTTGATAAACCACCAACAATTATTGCATTATTATCTTGATTTAAAGCTTGTGATTGATCTAAAGTAAAATGATGGCCATATTCATGTGCTGCAACATATTTTAAGAAATCAGCAGACACACCATCAAAATTATCAAGTGATGCACCCATTAAAAGAGGGAGTCCTATTCTATCATTTTCAGATAAACCGTAATATTCACCTTCTGATAAAGAATATTCATAGTATCCTTGATCATTAAGTGTTTTGACAATATGAGGTCCGTTTTGTTTTTTTAGTAAATGTGGATATTTTTCTATTACTTTGTCTATTAAACCAGTATATGCTTCATTATAAACTTGGTATTTTCTACTTGCAAGACCACGTAATGGGTTCCCATTATCATCTAAAATTGAAATATCTTCTGGTCCAGCTGATAATGCAATCGGATTAATACCTCCACCATAACCAACAGCAATTTTGAATTTATTCAAACTTTCTTGTTCTTTCTTTGTTATATTTTGTGAATTAAAAGTTATTGTTTGATTGTTTTTAGTTTCATCAACTAAAGTTATATTGAGAGATTTATCTATAACATCTAAATTAACAACTTGTAGTTTTTTTAGTTTGTTTTGTTGTTCTGAATCTAAATTTGCTCAATTAAATAATTCTTTTTCTTTATTTAAAGCTTCTACTTTTGAACGATAATAAGAAACTACACCATTTTTATTTTGGTATTGTCATATTGTTTTATTTTCATAAGCCTTAACATCGTAGAAATCTAAAAAATGTTTAATAGAATTATCAATAACTTTTTTTAAGGTATTATATGAAACATCTCAAGTTTCATCAATATTACCTTGATTCATTGTAAATTTAAAGTTTTTATTATTAATTTTATGATTAAATTCTATTTCTAAAAAAGGATTGCTATCATTTACATCAGAAACTACACTTAATACTTCTGTATCTATTAAATCTTCATAATTCAGTTTTGAATCTAAATTATGCGAAATTTTATATTTATCAAATTCTTCTTTAGTTAAAGAATTATCAAAAATAATTGTTCCTTCACCTCTTCTAATGTTATTTCCAACACTAGGATAGATTTTAAAATGCTTTCCTATTATTCTTGAAGGAATAGAAAGAGATCAAAAAGCATTGTTATGTTCAATAGCTAATGAATTTTTTAAACTAGATGCTAACGGAATTGATTTTAAAAAGTCTTCAATTGTATCTTTGTTTTGAACTGTTTTAAATAATGAGTATGTTAAAGAATCATCAGAATTTCCCGACCCAGATAAAATTGAATAAATAGGCATTGAACCAAAGAATGCATCAGGGAAAAACTTAATTTCGCTTACTTCTTTATGAACTGTTGAATGAGCACCTAATGTTATAGCATTACCATTTTGTTCTACACCAGGAACTATTCTAAAACTATCTAAAGTTAATAGATCGGGACCTCAAGCTACATTTTCGATAAACCATTTAGTAAAATTTATGAATTGCTTTGGTTTAACTGCTAAAACATACTCATCATAAAAACTAAATGAACCATATTTTACTTCTAAAATAAAACTCTCATTATATCTATTGAAATATTCTTTAAAAAAATCATCGAAATTATATACTTCAGATTCTCCCACAAAACTGTATTGTGAAAAATCACTATCTGAAATAGTTGCAACTTGTATTTTTTTTAATGGGTCTAGTATAGAAATTTCAGGAATTAAAGTTCTTGAATCATCATATATTTTAGAATAATCATTCTTAAATTCATTTTCATTTATTTTTAAATATGATCCATTTACTTCATCTGAATTATTAGCATATGCAAACATAGAACCTATTGCTATACCAGAACCTGCAGTTAGAATACTTATAGAAAGTAATATTTTAGCTTTTAAACTCAATTTCTTTTTCATAATTTCCTTTATCTTAATATAAAAAAATAAAATATTATTTAATTATAATAAAAAAATACATTTACTAAAAAATAAATGTATTTTTTTATAAATTAAGAATCTTGTCCTGTTTGTACTGTAGGGTTATTGGGAATTGTTAATTCAACATTATTTGATAATTCTGTTAATTTTGTATCACCTAGTCATATTTCATTGAATGAAACTGTTTTTGGAGCATTAGAATTATTTGTAATTGTAAATGTTATTCTTTTACGTTTTGGTTTGTTTTCAGTTGTTACTTGAGTTGTTGCTGAAGAAGATGATTGATTATCTGTATTCTCTGATGAATCTCCTGTTTCAGTTGCAGAAGTAGTAGTTGGAGCAGATTCTGTCGAATTAGAATTTGATTGGTCTGAAGTCGCTGGTTGATCTTGAGAAGAACTTGTTGATAGTGATTGATTATTTGATCAGTCACTATATTGAACTTCTGATACAACTACTTCTGTTGATTCTGGATTTAATTTTAGTTTTAAGCTAGCATTTTCGTTGTTCTTAATATTATAAATTATTAAATCCATTGACGCTTCATAAACATTTACAGAACCTTGTTTTTGTTTAACTTGAATGGTTTCTTCATCCACAGTAGCAAGTGTTGTAGTATTAGTAATTTGTTCAAATTCTTTTTTAAATTTATCAAAATTAATTAAATTTGAATAAACTACATTAAACAATTTATCTGCTGTTTTTGATGTTGAATCGTTTAGAGATAGTAATTCTTCTATCATTCTTAGAATTGTGTCATAATACATAGAATTGCTATGTGATTTAGTTATTGCAAGATATGGATATAAATTATTAATTAGTTCTCTTGATTGGAATAAAGCATTTTCTAGTTCAATGTCTGAAGTAGGATTTTGATTATTTGCTTGATTTATTCCGATATCAAATGTTTTTGTTTTATTAATAAATTCATTTATTTTATTTTTGAATTTTTCAGCATCTAATATTTTTAAATAATCTTTCTGTGCATTTAATTCATCTTTTAAATCGTTTGCTTGTAGTTTAATAAATGAATATCTCTTAGAATTTGTATCAGTTAAATTAGTATAATATTCAATAAGTTTTTTTAGTTTTTCAATAATTTTATCTTGTTGTTCTGTTTTAGTAATATATTCTTTTTTTAGAGCATCTAAATCTTTATTATTTAAATCTTGGAATTCTATTTCAGAAATTTCTCATGAATAGTGTTCTATTTGATTATTTGAACCTGTTCTTGAACGAGGTTTTCATTCGAATTTAATGTATTTAGCAAAAGTTGGTTCAAAATTGATAGTTACTGCTTTAATCGAAGTTTCTCTTGCATTGAAATATGTTTGTAATATTACATTATTAGTTCCTCCGCTTAAACCAAAATCATTATGAGAGATTTTATCTTGGTGTTGAACAGGAGTAAAGTTTTGTCCATCTTGTGAAACAGAAATTCTAATTTCTTCAGGAATAACTAATCCACCTAAACCATTATTAATATCAGTTTCCCTTATGTTTAAAATAAGTCCATTAATTAAAACTTGTTCATTATTTTTTACCTGATAAACAAATTGATTTTTTAAATTACTTTGATCGGTTCATCTATCATTTCAGTTAGTTCATCTATTTTCATTTTGTCTGATTCCATCAATTGTTTTCTCAACACCATGATTATCGTTGTTTGGATATCTTTTGACAAAATCATTAGATAGATTTTCTACTACTTGAAGTTTAGTTGTATTTAAAAATATTGAGGGTTCTACATCATAATCAATGTATTTAACTTTGAATACAACTGTTTTTTTATTAGGATCTTCTTGTCGTGGTGATGTAGTAGTTTCGTTTTGAGTTTGTAATTTATAAATTACATTGACATTTTTGTCAACATTTTTATTTGTAGGTTTATTTGAGTTATAAGTTTTTGGTGTATATTGAGTATCTTTTGCAGTATTTTGATTACTTGATGAAGTGAATGTACTAAAGTCGTTTTCTGTATTTTCATTACTTATAGAATAAACTTGATTTTGGTACCTAATTTTTTTAGGTAAGTATTTTTCCACTCTCTCACCATTTATTAAATAAAGATAATGTTCTAATTCTTGTAAATCTAGAATTTGATTTTCTTGGAATACTTCAGATAAACCATCTTTATATTCACTAAGTGGAACATTTATAGATTCTAATGTTGGTTTGGTATTATTTTGATCAGGATTTTCTTGAAATGAAGAAATAGAATTATTTGGAAAATCAGTTATATTAATAGATACAGGACTAAAAGTTTTGTTTTGTTCTACACCTAATATTTTTACTGCACTAATTGAGTAAGTTCCATTTTTACCAACTGGGAATTTTAAAGTGAATTCTTTTTTATTAGTTGAATTAGCTTTATATTCAACTGAAGATAGTTGATATGGTTCATTATTTACTATTAAACCTTGAATATCAGATAATGAATCTAATAAAATATCTGAAGTTAAATTAAGTACAACAAATTTGTATTTTGTATTATCTGTAACATCTTCTTTTGTAGGTGTTTCAGCTGTAAAGTTTACATTTGCATTAGTTGTGCTTGATTTTTTAGTTTTTGCTGCAGTTAAAGAATTATTCAATTGATTTAATGCTTGTTTTAATTCTTCTATAGTTTTTGAATTACGTTCTGCGTAAACTGAATCTGCTGTTGTTTTTGCTTGAGATAATACATTTTTGATTTCTTGGTATTTTTCAATTTCACCTAATTCCAATAAAAATGTAGATACTTCATCTATTTTATTTTTCAATGCAGTTTCAGAATTCATTTTTCTTGTTTGTTCATCTTGCATTGCTTCATAATCGTTTTTTGCTTTTGTTAAAATATTTTTAAGATTATTAACTGCTGAACTTAATTCAGAAGCAGTTTTTGAATCTTTATTATTAAACTCAGCTTGTGCTAATGTAATTGCATCAGTTAATTTAGTTTTAATTTCACTGTATTTTTCATTAGTTAGTGAATTTGCAAAATCTTTTGATTCTTTTAATAAATTAGTTAAATCATTAATGCTTTTTGCTTTTGCTGTATCTTCTTGAGTCTTTCTTTGTTTTAAAGATTCAAGTTTAGTTTTAAAAGTTTTTAGGCCTTCACTTAATTCTTTAAAAGTAACACCTTCTTTTTCTAATAGTTTTTTATATTGACTTACTAATGATAAATATTCACCTTTAATGGTTGAATATTGAGGTGAAGTAAGTTCATTTTCAAAACTTTTACTTGTTTGAATTTCTTTAGATAGTTCTTTTTTTGCTTCTTCTGGATTTCCAGTATCTTTTTTAGGGGAACTTAGTGCAATACCTATCCCTACACCAACTCCAATAACAGTACCTGTTAAAATTCCAGCGGCAATTAAAGTTTTCTTTTTATTCATTTTAATTAATTTCCTTTCATTTTAAAATCATATTAATTTAATCAAAAAAAAAAAAAAAAAACAAAGTTTTTAGACAAAAATATTTAAAACTTTGTTTTTTTCCGTATTTTATTTATAAGGGATAATGTGAATATGGGTGTGGAATATTTCTTGTCCTGCAGATTTACCTGTATTTGCTAATAATTTGAAACCTGAGTAATTATTTTTTATCATTTCTTGTTTTGCGAGATTTCTTGCTATTTTAAGTGTGTATAAATAATCTTCTTCTGAGTTTTCTAGCATATTATTTGCTTGGTTTTTAGGTATAACCAAGAAATGACCTGGTTGGATTGGATTTATGTCATAAATAGCAATCACCAATTCATCTTCATATAATATTTTTGATGGAATTTCTCTATTAATTATTTTAGTAAAAATACTAGTCAATATACTTAACTCCTTCAAGTGATTTTTTTAAAGTATCATTTAAAATTACAAATTTATATCCTAACATAACAAATGCATCTAATGCTTTATTGTATAAAGTATCATCATTTAAAGATAATAAAACTTGTAATTTAATTAAATTGTTCATAAATGGTGTATTTTCTAAGGTTAGTATTGTTTTTTGAATTTGATTAGGTTGACCTTCTTTATCTTTTTCTGGATTATCTACAGTAATTAATTTTCCTATAGGTAAAAGTCTGTTAATATAAGCAATTTGAATACTTGAATTATTATTAGTGATTTTAATAGGTGTAATTAAATTCATATTATCACTTACTTGAATTAGTTTATTATTCTCATAATCATAAAAACCACTATAATCACTAGCATTTTTGATTTGTTTTAATGTATTAATAGAATTATCTAAATTAAATGAAATATTTTTGATTCCTTGGTATCCAAACATTTTTGTTTCGAAAGAATTATTTGTAAGCAATAAATTTTGACTAATAAATTTATCTTCTGAATAAGTTTGTAATGCAATGTTATTGTAATCATTTAGATTTGATATTATTCTATGAGAACTAGTAAATAAATCAGAAGTATTTTTATCTGAGTATTCTCATAGTTGAACAAGTTTTTTGTCAACTAAATAATCTATTAATAAATAATTTTTTAGATCAAAATTGTCTTTATTTTTTGTATATAAATCGTTTGCTACTTTTTTAATTTCTTCTTCTTTTGACAAATCAAAATAACTAGAAACTAATAATAATTTCAGTGTTTGAGTTTTTACATTTGATAATTCGTTTTTAAATAAAATTTTAAATTGCTCAATATTTGGAGTAGATTTATATTTTAATGTAAGTGTATTTAAAGTATTTACTTCTGAAGAACTTAATGAGCCATCGGATAATAATTTGTTTACTTCTTTAGACATATATAAAGAATCTGATTGATTTTTAAAATCAACGTATGTACTATATGCCTGGAATGCTTTTTGAACAAAATCACTATTTTCTAATAAATCAGTATTTAACTCAATATTATTTATTTTTTTAAGCGTGGTTTCTAATCACAGTGTTTCTATTTTTTCTTTAGAATTAGAACTACTAAACAATTGTTCTTGCTCTATTTTCTCTGGTGTATCTACATTTCTTCCACAAGAAATTGCCATACTTGATGCTGTAACTAAAGGAAAAGAAGTGAAAATAAATTTAAATATTTTCTTCATTATTTTTCTCCTTTACTTAATTTTGTATCAATTATATTTTGTATTAAATCGAATGCATTTTTTTCGCTTAAAATTAATTCATTATTTGTTTTGTTATAATAACCTATTTTAAGTTCTCCATCTTTAAAAATAATGTTCATTGATGTTTTTGTATTATATTTTTCTTTAATTCAATTGTTTATATTTGTTATTAATGATAAATTATTTGTTTTGCTTTTTCCTATTGATATTGATTTTGCAATCGATAATAATTCATTAATATCATTTTCAGTAAATTTTGTTTCTTTGCTTTGACTAAAAGGATTTTCTACTTCTAATAAAAATTCTTTATATTTTTGAGTTTTTAAAACTTCATCTATAAATTCTTCTTCTGATAAAGTTTTAGATAACTTTTCATTTAGTTTAAAGTAAGAAACATTTCCTTTTAATATATTGATTAAATCACTCTTTATAAAATCATTAAATTCTTGTAATGATAAAATGTTTTTGTTTTTTAATAAAACTAAACCATTAGAAGAAGGAATTAATAAATTTCCCAGCATGTCTTTTACATTATAAGCAAATGATGTTAGACTTTTTGTATTAAATTCTTTATTAAAATGATTATTAAAGTTTGATTTTATGTAATTATTAAATTCTAAATTAGACATACCATTAATTAATTGTTTAATATATTTGTTAACTTGCACAATTTCTTCAACAAATTCATTAAATTTACTTGAATCGTTTGTATTTGTGATTTCTTTTGCTTTTTCTAATTTTTCTTTTATTTTTGATTCTAATTCATCATTTATTCCACTAGGTAGTTTAAATATTTCATTTAAATCTATTTCGGGTAATTTATTATCATTATTTTCAAAAATTTCTTGGTATTGTGTTCCTATTGCAACATTAATATCATCTTTTAATAATTCATCAAATGTTGTTAGACCTTTAGTTCCTAAATTTGTTGAATTAGTTGTAGTTAAAGCACCTAAATATAGTTGATAATTGCTTTTTCTTTTCTCATAATCTTTATATGTTTCATTTGCTTGAATTAAAGAATAATATGATGCTTCTTTAAATGATTTTAAAATATCTAAATTTGAATTTAAAACAGGGGAACCATCTGATTTCTTATCAACTGAATATTGCAATAAATGAATTAATTTATCTTTTGCATTATCTTTATCGAAAGTAAATGGTTGCGTTAAATCATTATTATTTTGAACACCAGGTAAGATTATAGAAGTTGCTAAATTTAAATTATATTTATTAAAATAATCAAAAACTAAGTTATTTACATTTTTAAATTCAGGAATAAAAGATTTAGTTGTTATTGTTATAACCCTACTTGCTATAGATGAATCTGTATAGTAAGTTTCATTTTCTTTGTAAAAATCAAAAACTTTTTGATCTTTTGAAAATAAAACTATTGGTTCGTCTTTTTCGTTTTTAATCAAGTTGCCATTGTTATCTTGTTTGAAAATATCTCTTTTTGCAGTTCTATTTATAAAACTTAAATCATGTTGTTTAATCTCTATTTCATATCTTCTTTTTGCATCATTTTCAACTTGTTTAAATGTTAAATATTCAACAGCTTCATCAAAAGTTTTACTTTTTCCGAATTCATCAGATTGTAATTTTTGATTTCAAACATTTTCAAAAGTTTCAAATGGATAATTTTGACGAACATTATTTCTTTGGTCTTCTAAATATTTGATTTTATCTTTGCGAACTTCTGATAGTGACTTTAAAGCAATATCTGTTCGCACACTCTCAAATTCTGTTAATGAATTATTATATAGCCTTTGATATGTTTCTGAAGCATCAACTTCTTCTTCATACAACTTAAATATTAATCTGCGATATAAATCATTTATTTTTTCTTTTTTTAATAAGTTGTTATCTTTTAATAAATCAGAAATTAATTTAACATTTGCTGAATATAATAAATTACCTTCACCATCTTTGTATTCTATTATTGTTTTATCATTACTTTCTGGTTCTTGATAATTAACTTTAGTTGTATTTATAGCTAAAGGTATAGAAATACCAGCAATAACTCCTATACCTAAAGTACTTAGTATAGAAATGTTAATTCAATTTCTCTTTTTTTTGGTTAAGGTTTTTTTAAATTTTTCATCAAAATTATCATTTACTTCTGTAAGTTTTTCGAAAAATGATTTTTTTCTTTTTGCCATATTTTACCTTCTCAATTATTTAAAAAATATATAAATTAAAAATTTATTGAATTATACCAAAAACATTATTTTATTTTATATATAATAATTATTATGAAGATAAATAATAATGAAATAATAAAAAAATTTAACGAACTAGCATATAAATTAAATTTTGTTTATTCATTATTTCAACATTCATTAAATCAATTCATTAATGATGGAATAATTGAACCACCTATAAATGTCATTGTAAATCATAATACTTTAATAAAATTAAAAAATTACAAAACTAATTTTTTGAAAATACAAAAAAAATATGCGTCTGATATTTGTTTGCCTTTTATAGAAATTGAAAACCAAAAAATTTATTTAAATTTACTTATTCCTAGTAGTTATATCAATTTAAATAATAATAAAACTACAACTAAATTGAAATATATAAATAAAGGTAAATTGCATTTTCTTTATGAATTAATAGATAATTTATATTCTGAAAATCCTGAAGTGTGAGCTTTTATTTATTTTGATATTGCAAATGCATTATTAAAAATAAAACCAATAACAAATATTAATCCGAACTATTATAAAACTATAAAAAATAATAATCTGGAATTACCTTATATAAATATCAAAATTTAAGATTTAACTTATGTTAAACATTTTTTAACATAAATGTGAAAGTAAAGTAATTTTTGTTTGTCTTTAATTTTGTCATATACTTTAAAAATACTTAAAATATTGTAAAATTAAATTAATTTATATATCAATTTAAAAATTATTTTATTGTAAATTTAGGAGAAAAATGGTTACACATTTAGAAGATAAAAAGAATTCGTCTTTAGTTGTTACATATAAGGTGTCTAAAGATGAATTTCAAAAAAATTTAGATAAGGAAATGAATAATTTTTCTAAAAAAGTAAAGGTGCCAGGTTATAGACCTGGTAAAGCACCAAAAGAAAAATTATTACAATACACCAACAAAACAGAAGTTATGAATTTTGTAATTTCTACTTATTCAAAAACCGCTTTTCAAGAGGTAGTTAAATATATAACAGAAAAGAAATTAAATGCAAATGCTTATTACTCTACTAATGTAGATTTTAATGAAAATGGTGATTTAATTTTAAGTTACGATTTTCCTCTACTTCCAGATTATTCAAAAGTTAATTTTGACCAATTAAAAACTGATATCAAGTTACCAAAATTAGATAAAAAAGCAAAAGAAGAAATCGTTAAAAAATTCATTAACGAAGGTGGTGCAAGCACAGTTTTAACTGATAAAAAAGAAAAAACTAAACTTAATGATGTTGTTAATATTGATTTCAAAGGTTTTATCAATGATGAAGCTTTTGAAGGTGGTGAAGCAGAAGGTTTTGATTTAACTCTAGGTTCAAATCAATTCATACCTGGTTTTGAAGACCAATTAATTGGAAAAACAACAGGTTGAAATGGTGATATTAAAGTTGTATTTCCAGAAACTTATTTTGTTAAAGAATATCAAAATAAAGAAGCTGTATTTAATGTCAAAATAAATTCTATTAAAAGACATTCTAAATTAGAATTAACAGAAGAATTTGTTAAAAAATTAAATATAGAAAATGTAAAAACAGTTAAAGAATTTGAAGAATTTTTAGTAAACAAAAAATTAGTTGAATTATTCTTTCAATCTATATCAGAATTGGAAAATAATTTGGTAGAAGAAATAAACAAAATATCTAACCCTATTATTCATAAAAACTTATTAGCAAAAAGAATTAAAGATTTGGAAAACGAATTTAACAAAACATTAAAGCAATATGGCATTAAAAGAACAGAATATCTTTCATTAATTAAAACTACTGAAGAAAATATTCAAGCAGAATATGTAAAAATTGCTGAAGATGAAGCAAAAAAAGCATTTGCTCAAGATTGATTAGTTCAACAATTAAACATAAATGAAAAAGATGAAGAATTAATTAAATTTAAAGAAGAATTAAAACAAAATGGATTCACAGACGAAAAGAATTTAAGTGCAACTGCTAGAACAATAGTATTTACAAGAAAACTACTAGAGAAAATTAATTCTAAGAAAATTAAAGAATTTGATAAACTTTCAAAAGATATTATTTCCCTTAAATAATTATCTTATCAGTAAGACTGACAAAAAGTTAGCCTCATGGCTAACTTTTTGTCAGTCTTTATTAACGTTTCGTTTAACTAAATTTTATCTTTCTTGATACTATTGAAAAGAAATTATCAGAGTTTGAAACTTGTGTCCTTAATGTTAAATCATTTTTATGTGCTTGATTTACTACAGGTTCAAGATAAGCATTTAATATAATTTCATTATTATTAAAATCTAAAAATGTTTTTTCATAATTTATTTTAGAAGTGATAGAAACTAAAATTCTAGGGAATATGTTTCTTATAAAGTTTTCTTTTTGAATAGCGTCATTTGATACTAAGAAATATTCATTTTTCATATTTTCTATTGTCTTATATTTAGAAATGGCAGAAGTATCTGTATCAAGTCTATTAATAAACATAGTGGGTTCTAAATCATTAATATTTATAGTTCTAAAACCACTAATTTCATATATGTATTCATACTCAGTTTTTTCTTTATTAATTACCTTAGGTACTAAATTTATTTTTAAATATAAAATACCTGTTATATCATTTGCATATGAACTAAAACTAATATTATAATCTGGTAAAAAAATGTTTATTGGTGTTCCATTATTTGATATTAAATAAAAATCATTTTTATTTAATTGTTCTTGTGTTCTTAATTCCTTTAATATAAGTTGTTTTTTTCAATATTCATTGTTTATATTGTTTGAATTACTTTTAAAAATTGGGTTTTGTGAATAACCACTTGCTAATTCATTTTCTTTGTTTATTTTACCTGTATAGAAATTAAAATCACTTAATTTTAATCCATTATATTCAAATTCCTTTTTTTCATCATTTTTTATTTCATTATTTGTAATTTTTTTATAATTATACAAAATGATAATACTTGTTAAGGTTATACTAAACGTACTAAAAAAAATACTAAATAAAAGATAAATAAATTTATTTTTCATCTTGAACTCCAAATTCATTGCTAATTTCATTTTTTAAATTCTCTATTCCAAATCCGTTTTCTGAAGAAATAATAAAATATTTCTTAATATTAAATGTTACTAAATCATTTTTGATTTTATTGTTTAAAATGTTTCTTTCTCTTTGATTTAATTTATCATACTTTGTATAAATAAGGACAAAAGGTAAGTTAATTCTTTGTAAATACAAAATAGTATTTTCATCATTTTTAGTTATACCTAAGCGGCTGTCTATTAATAAATATATTTTAAATAAATTAGTTCTATTAGTTAAATATTCTTCGATCATTTTTGTTATTTCATTGATTTTAGATTGACTAAGTTGAGCATAACCATAACCAGGTAAATCTACAAAAACATTTTTTTGAGAGTTTTCAAAAAAATTAATCATTTGCGTTCTACCTGGTTTTTTAGAAACTCTTGCTATCTTATGATTGTTTGTTAATCTGTTTATCAAACTACTTTTACCCACATTTGATCTTCCTCAAAAAGCAATTTCTGGATTTGGATGATTGTATCAATTTTCTATTTTATTTGAGGATTTAATGAAATTAAACATTTTTTGTCCTTTCTAGCGTAGAACTATAAGTTTTGTATTCTTGGTCTGGTATTATTAAAATAGTTTCTAAATTATGATTTAGTAATTTATTGCCTGAAGCTAAATCTAATTCATATTCATAATCTAAATTATTTCTAGCTGAACGAATAATAAAATTAACATTTAAGTTTTTGGCTAGTTCTGCAGTGTATTTATTTTGGTTGATTAAAACCTCAACATTTTTTAAGTTCGCAATCATTTTTTTTATTAACAAATAATTTTCTTTAAAATTATTTGTTTCTTTGTTTTCATTTTGACTTATTACAAGGTATACTTTATCAAAAATTTTTAATGCTTTGATTAAAACATTAAGATGACCTTTGTGAAAAGGATTAAAAGAACCTGGGAAAATAGCGCTATTCTTCATAAATTAACTTAGAATTTCTTGCTATTACCAATTCTTCATTTGTTCTTATTACATATACTTTAATTTCTGAATCTGGAGTTGAAATTAAGGCAAAATCTTCAATTTTCTGATTATTTAGACTTAAATCTAATTTGATTTTTTTAAAGAATAATTTAGAAATAATGTTTGCTCTTATATGACTTACATTTTCTCCTATTCCTGCAGTGAAAACTAAAGCATCAATTTCATAACCTATTTTATTTGCATAAATTGAAGTATAATCTGCTATTTTTTGACAGTATAAATCAATAGCAAATTTGGCATCTGAATTTCCTTGTTCTGCTGCTTTAGTTAAATCTCTCATATCACTAGATATCTCAGAAACACCTAATAAACCACTTTGATTGTTTAAAATATTTGTAAATTCTTCTATTGATATATTTCCTTGCTTACTTATAAAATTATGAATCGATGGATCTATATCTCCACTTCTAGTTCCCATCATTATTCCAGCAAGCGGAGTCAATCCCATTGAAGTATCAATTGACTTAGAATCTTTTATAGCACAAAGACTAGCTCCATTACCTAAATGTAAATTCACAAATGAAACTTTATCTTTGTTCAATATTGATGATAGTTTTTTGGTGATATATTGGTGTGAAATACCATGTGCTCCATATTTTTTTATACCATATTCTTCTGTCAGTTTTTTTGGTATTGCATAAGTATAGTTAATTTTTGGTATCGATGTATGGAAAGCAGTGTCAAAATCTGCTGATAATTTTGCACTTGGAAATACTTTTTGAAATGCTTTTATTGCTTGTATTGCTCCTGGATTGTGTAATGGTGCATAAATTGAGCATTTATCTATTAATTCTATTTCTTTTCAACTTAGTTTGGTTGTTTTATTGAAATATTGTCCACCTTGAACAACTCTAAAACCAATGTTTTCAATCTCTGATTTATTTTGAATTAAATTGACCTCTTCAAATAATTTATAAACAGATTCTACTGCTTCTTTATGATTTTTCATTTCAATATTCAATGTTTTTTTGGAGTTGCTAAAATTTATTGTGATACTACTTCCAGGAAGATTAATTCTTTCTGCTATACCGCTTGCAATTAAATTTAAATTATCTTTGAAAAATAAACTAAATTTTATTGAACTACTACCTGCATTTATAACTAATATTTTATTCATAATAATTCCTTTCTTTTATTAATAGTTTGTATATAATCGTTTAAAGTTTTTTTGGTTTTTAAAAAAATAAGATACATAAATATCATTAAATGTAAATCCTAATTCAATAAAACTACCTAATGCTATTTCAAAAATTTGGTGAATTTGGTTCTTAATTAAACTAGTTTGATTTTCTTTAATGAAAATCATTAGTTTTGAAATTTCAATGAATAAGTTTTGAAATTGCTCATTAATATTATTGGAAATAACCTTAGGATTAATTATAGGTTCAACATCATATATATATGAAAGATTAATTAAAAAGTGCAATAAATCAGCAAATTCTTCTTTAATTTTTTCATTATCAACATTTTTATTCATCTTCCAGTATTTAAAACTTTGAACTTCATTAACGTATTCACCTGCTTCTATAATTAAAGCAAGAACGCGTTGGACTAAAACTTCTTGTTCTGTTAGATTTGGTTGTGTTATTTTTCTTTTTTCATCTATCTTTTTATCTAATTTTTTTTGAAGTTTAAATAGTGTTGTTAAATCCATATTAATATTATATATTACTTTTTTTATAAAAAATAAATTATCGCATAATGCGATAATTTAATTATTCATATTCATCATAACCAAAGTCTGTTTCATATGAATTTTCTGATTCAACTTGTTCATCATAAGTTATATCCATAACTTCATTTAAATCAACATCAGATAAAACATCAACTTCTTTATCCATAGGATTAGATGGGTCATATTTATTAGTGAAATATGATTTTGGATCACGAATATCATATTTACCTCTTAATTCGTAATTAGAATTAGTTCCAGCAGGTATTTTATGACCTAATATAATATTTTCCTTTAATCCTTCAAGTTTATCAGATCTATTTCCTACTGCTGAATTAACTAAAATTTTAGCTGTTTCTTGATATGAAGCTGCAGAAAGTCATGAATCTGATAGTAATGGTACTTGTTTAGCACCACGTATTTTGACTTCACCAAAAGCAGGTTTTTTACCTTCTCTTAGCAGTTTTCCATTTTCTCTTTGATATACAAAAGTATCTATTAGAGCACCATTAAAGAATTTAGAATCTCCAGGATCAGTTATCATAATTTTTGACAACAATTGTCTGATTATAATTTCTATATATTTATCAGAAATTGTAATTCCTTGCAATCTATAAAGTCTTTGTGTTTCTTTTAATAAATAATTTTGAACTGATCTAGCACCAGCTGTTTCTAATAATTCATTTAAGATAATAGGTCCTTCAAAAATCTTTTGTCCAGGGATAACATTATCTCCAATTTTAACTCTTTGTTTTTGTGAAAGTTTTCCTTGGTATGTTTCAATAGTTGTATCTTCTGAATTAGATACTTCTTTTTTAACTTTTACTTCTATATTATCACTTGTTTGACCATCTTTTGTTTTGATTTGTTCAATAGAAATTACAGTACCTTTGACTTTAGAAATAACAGCTGGTTTTCCTCATGGGAAATCATATGCATCAATTAATTCTATTAATCTACCAAAACCACCAGTAATATCTTCAACACCAGCAACCCCTCCTGTATGGAATGTACGCATAGTAAGTTGTGTTCCTGGTTCTCCTATTGACTGAGCTGCTATAACACCTACTGCTTCCCCAATACTTACAACTCTATTTGTTGCTAAGTCCTTACCATAACAATGTTTACATACACCATTTCTTGTATGACAAGATAAAATTGATCTAATGTCAACTACGTCAAGTTTCAGTTCATTAACTATTAAATCTGCGATACTTGGAGTTATTAATGTATTTGCTTTAACTACTATATTACCGTTTTTATCATATATGTTTGTATTTGTATATCTACCTTCAATTCTATCTCATAACGATTCAATGATTGTATTTGTTTTTGTATCTTTTATAGCTTTAACTTTAAATCCAAAGTCTGAACCACAATCTTCTTCTCTTACAACAATACCTTGACCTACATCTACTAATCTACGAGTTAAGTAACCTGATTTAGCTGTGTTTAAAGCAGTATCTGTTAATCCTTTACGAGCACCATGGGTTGATGAGTAAAATTCATAAGCAGTCAGACCCTCTAAGAAAGAAGATTTAACAGGAATTTCAATTGTTGAACGAACAACTCGATCGTTTTCAGCGTCAGCTTTTAAAACTTTAGTGTTGTTTGACATCAATCCACGCATACCTGCTAACTGTGTGAAGTTAGAAGCATTACCACGTGCACCAGAAGTCATCATCATAAATAAAGGATTATCAATATCTTGTTTTGTTATATTTTTTAAATCCTTTTCTATTTCTTCTTTAATTTTCGATCATGATTGAATTGTTAAATTATAACGTTCATCATCTGTTAAATATCCATTTGCAAAAAATTCTCACAATTTTTCAGTATGTTTATTACCTTTTTCTATTTTTTCTTTAGTTGATGGTAATGTAATAACATCATTCATTGAAATTGTTGTTCCTGATATTGTTGAATATTTAAATCCTAAGTCCTTAATTTTATCTAGAACACTTGAAACATAATTAGTATATTTAAATCAAACATTTTCTAATACATTTGTATAATCATCAATAGTTCATTCACCTTGATAATTTTGTTTTATGTATTTGTAAATTAGTTTTTCGAACTCTTCTTTAATAAAGTCATCTAATAATTCTACGTGCTCTAACGGAATTGGTTCGTTATTAAAATCTTTTAAATGTAAACAATCTTCATATTTAAAATCTCAATTAATTGAATTTGTATCATTAATAATCTTTGCCAAATCTTCCATGTTGATTATTGAAACATATTCTTCATATATTTTTCTTATTATCTTAGCGATATCTTTTTTGTTTAATGGATTATTTAATTCCATTCTATTGATAATTTCTTTAAAGTTATCTCCATAAGATAATGTATATCTTTCAATATCTTTAATTGAACTGTGTAAAATTTCTTTTTCTACAATATTTTGTGTTCCATCGTTATTCAATTTATAAGTTTTTTCAACGTATTTACCAAAAATAAATTCAAAATCTTTTGGTAAAACATTATTTAAGATAAATTTACCTACTGTAGAAATAATATATGGTTTTTTAACTCTCTTTGCTAATTTTGGTTTGTTAATTGAATCTAAAGGTAATACAACTCTTGAGTGTAATGTAACATAACCTCTTTCATACGCTAACATCATTTCATCAAAAGATGAGTAATAATTTCCCTCTCCTTTTGCATTACTTTTTTCTATAGTTAAATAGTATAAACCTAAAATCATGTCTTGTGATGGGTTAATGATAGGTTCGCCATCTTTAGGTCCTAAAATATTTTTAGAAGCTAGCATAAGCTCTTTTGCTTCTCTAACAGCAGCATCAGAAATAGGAACATGAACTGCCATCTGATCACCATCGAAGTCAGCATTAAACGCTGTTGTAGATAATGGATGTAATTTAATAGCTTTTCCACGGATTAAAACAGGATAAAATGCTTGAATAGATAAACGGTGTAAGGTAGGAGCACGATTTAATAATACAGGTCTTCCCTCTATTGCTTTTTCAACATAAGGTCAAATTTTTGAATCGAGTGATTCAATTAATTTTTTAGCTGTTTTAACGCTAGTTACTGTTTCTTCATTTTTGATTAACTCTTTAATTATTAAAGGCTCAAATAATTTTGCGGCCATATCACGCGGAATCCCTACTTCATACATTTTTAAGTTAGGTCCACCAACTATAACACTACGACCTGAATAATCAACACGTTTTCCAAGTAGGTTTTGACGGAATCTTCCTTTTTTACCTGCAAGAGCATCTGAAATTGATTTTAATGGTTGTCCGTCTTTTGATGAAACTGGATTAGGTTTTTTTCTTCCATTGTCAATA
This sequence comes from Mycoplasmopsis felis, assembly GCF_034647055.2. Classification (NCBI taxonomy): domain Bacteria; kingdom Bacillati; phylum Mycoplasmatota; order Mycoplasmoidales; family Metamycoplasmataceae; genus Mycoplasmopsis; species Mycoplasmopsis felis. The sequence goes on along the minus strand of NZ_CP141047.2, from coordinate 371,903 downwards.
AGTGCATCAACTGCTTCTTGAATCATTCTAAATTCATTTTGCTTGATTAACATTGGTGCATCAGATTCTATTCATTTATTTAATCTGTTATTTCTAATAATAATTCTACGATATAGTTCATTAATGTCAGATGTTGAATGTCTTCCACCATCTAACTGAACAAGAGGTCTTAAATCAGCAGGAATAACAGGTAAGTTATAAATTAACATATCAGTTGGTTTTTGACCTGAACGAATGAATGAACTTATTATTGTTAATCTTTTATATAATTTAGATCTCTCAGTTATTTTAGAATTTGTATAGTTTTTTGGATCTGCTAGTTCTAGATTAATTGCATCTATTTCACTTTGAACTGCATCTCTTTCTTTTTCTAAATCAATATTTTCCAATAAGTATTCAATTGCTTTTGAACCTGTTCCAATTTTTGCTTTTGAATATTCTTCAATAATTTCATTATATAAGTAAAAGTCTATACCAAAAGCTTTTCCGTCTTCAGATTCTGCATATTCAATTAGTTCTTCTAGTGCTGCTTGTATATCTTCTTTTATTTCTGGATCATCATATTCTAAAGTAAGCATTTCTTCTAATACTTCTTGATATATTTTTGCAGCTTCATTAATATCTATAATAGTATTCTTTTTCAATGATTGAAGATTACCACTTTCTAAAACTATATGTGATTTATAGTATATTAACTTTTCTAAATCAGACTTAGTTACCTGTTTATTTGAATCATATACTCTTAAGCCAAGTAGTTTCGAAATAATGGAATGGTCTATTTTGAAAAATCAAAAATGCACCACAGGATTGTGTAATTTAATATGACCCATTCTACTTCTACGTGAAATTTTAGGTAAGATAACTGGTTTATATTTTTCACACTGAGGTAATTTGGTACAAATTGTATTTTCTTCTGTTTTTCTATATTTAGTATTACAAATAGGACATTTATAGTCAGTTACAGGACCAAAAATTAGTTCATCAAATAATCCATCTTTTTCAGGTTTATAAGTTTTGTAATTTATTGTTTCAGGTTTTTTTACTTCACCACAAGATCATTTTTCAACATCTTCTCTTGTAGCAAGAGAAAGTATAATTTTTTTGATACCTGTTGCTTTATCAAAATAATTTCTACTCATTCTCTCCTCCTATTGTATCTGCTTCAAACTGCAACATATCAAATTCAGTAAGTTGCTCTTCTTCATTGTTATTATTTGAAAATTCTAATTTTAATCCTAAACCTTTTAGTTCATAACTTAACACATTGAATGATTCAGGTGTCCCAGGAAAAGGTAAATCTTTCCCTGTTACAAGAGCACTATATAATGCATTTCTACCTAAAATATCATCAGATTTATAGGTAAGAATTTCTTGTAAAACATTAGTAGCACCATATGATTCTATAGCTCATGTTTCCATTTCACCAAATCTTTGACCACCATTTTGAGATTTTCCACCTAATGGTTGTTGTGTTATTAATGAATAAGGACCAACTGAACGACCATGCATTTTATCATCAACCATATGATTTAGTTTTAACATATACATAATACCAACTGAAATTGGTTTATCAAATTTATTACCTGTAATCGGATCGATGACTACTTGTTTACCAGATTTATCTAACCCTGCCTCAATCAGTGCATTCTCAATATCTGTTTTTTTAACTCCATCAAATGAAGGTGTAACAAATTTTTCACCTAATTTCTTAGCTGCCATCCCTAAGTGTAATTCTAGAATTTGACCAATATTCATACGTGAAGGTACACCTTGAGGATTTAACATTATATCTAATGGTGTTCCGTCTTCTAAATAAGGCATATCTTCTTCTGGCAAGACAATGGAAATAACACCTTTATTTCCATGACGACCTGCCATTTTATCACCAACTTTAATTTTTCTTTTTTGAGCAACTGAAACTTTTACTATTTTTTCAATTCCTTCATCTAATAAATCATTATTATCTCTTGATAAAACTTCAACATGAATTACTGTTCCACCATGACCATTTTTTACCTTTAATGATGTATCTTTAGTATTCGAAGAACGCACATTTAATATATTTTGTAATAATTTTTCTTCTTGAGAAGGATTTTCTTCAGCTTTAGGAGATGTACGACCTACTAGCACATCACCAGGTAAAACTTCAGATCCAACACGAACTATACCGTGGTCATCTAAGTGTCTTATTGAGTATTTTGATACTTGAGGAATATCTCTTGTTAAAGTGTCATTCCCTGCTCTAGAACTTCTAAATTGAATAATTTGCTCTTCAATATGTATAGAAGTAAAAACATCATCTTTGACTAAACGTTCATTAATAATAATAGCATCCTCGAAATTATAACCATTTCAAGTCGTAAAACCTACTAACACATTCTTACCTAATGCTAATTCACCATCTTTAAATGAAGAGCCATCAGTTAATAAATCGCCTGCTTCTACTTTTTGTCCTTTTTTAACTATAGGTCTTTGTTGAACAATGGTTCCCTGATTACTTCTTTCAAAGTTTCTCAATGAATACTTATCTGTAATACCTTTTACATTATCGCTTCCCGGTCTTTCAATATGTATTTTTGAACCATCTACATATGTAACAACCCCGGAATTTTTAGCAACTAAATTATATGATGAATATCTAGCAATATCACTTTCGATTCCTGTGGCAATTAAAGGTGCTTCAGTTTCTATTAACGGAACAGCTTGGCGTTGCATGTTTGAACCCATAAGAGCACGGTTAGCATCATCGTTTTCTAAGAATGGAATTCCTGCAGCTGCCAATGATACCATTTGTCTTGAAGAAACTTCTAGAAAATCAACATCCTCAGGTGAACCAATTAAATAGTTGTAGTCTCTTCTTATAGTTAAAGAAGGTGAAACTATTCTGTTAGATTCATCAACTTCAACAGAAGATTGAGCAAATGAATAACCTATTTCTTCTGATGCAGTTAAATATCTAAGATCTTCATAATCTATAACACCATTATTTACTTTGTAATATGGAGTTTTTAAAAAACCTAATTTGTCTACTTGAGCAAATGTCGCATAGTTCAAAATCAATCCGATGTTTAATCCTTCTGGAGTTTCTATTGGACAAATTCTTCCATAATGAGTTGAGTGAACATCACGAACTTCGAATTGAGCAGTATCACGACTTAAACCACCTGGCCCTAGCGATGTAACACGACGTTTGTTAGAAATTTCAGCTAACGGATTTATTTGATCCATAAATTGTGAAAGTTTTGAGGTATTGAAGAAAGACTTCATTTGGTTTGTTATTAATTTATTATTTGTAACATTTTTTGCAGTTACTTTACTTGCGTCTTTGGCTCCTATACGTTCAGAGGTTGTTTTAGCTAATTTTGTTAGTGAAATCATTAATTGTGATTCTAATAATTCACCAACAGAAACTATACGCTTATTAGTTAATGAATCTGGGTCATCATCCTGACCAACACCGTTTGTTAAATTGAAATAATAACTAATAGCTGCTATAATATCTGAAATCAATAAGTGCTCTTCAGTAGACCTTGGATCATTACCTATTACTATAACTGGAATTTCTGGTTTAGTTTCCATTCATTTTTTAGATGGATAAACTTTAATTTTAATTACTTTAATACGTTTCTTTAGTTCAGGATTGATTGCAGGATGATTTTTATCTACTTCTGGTTTATAAACTCTGTAATACACATGTTCTGGATTTACATCATCTAATTTTTCAGATGAACATACCTTATTATTGAATCAATCTTGAATTTCATTTGATTTTTTAAAGTCAATGAATGTTCCTTTTTCTAATAAAATATCACCTGCTTTGTTTTTTATGTCTTCTGCTAAATATGTATTAGTAATTCTATCTACTAATGACAATTTTTTATTTAACATATAACGACCTGTTTCGGAAAGGTTGTATCTTTTCTTATCAAATAACATTCCTGATAAAAGTGATTTTTTAGCTTCTTCTGTATCTCTATCACCTCTACGAATAATTTTAAAGATATCTTCTTGTGCTAAATTAATCATTTCTTCATGAGTTAATTCTTTATTACTTACTATTTTGTCTTTTTTAAGAGTTTCTTCTAATAAAGGATTATCACCAAACATTTTAGTCATTGACTTAGGTGTAAATCCGAATGAAACAAGAAATGTTGATAATGATATATTTTTGTTTTTATCAACCTTAACTTTAACTGTGTCAAGATTTGAAGAAGTGACTTTATGTGATAGTTCAAATCATGAACCCATTTTTGGTAGAATTTCTAATTTGTTGAATAAGTCATCAGATTGTTTGTTACGAACTCCGACCCCAAAATAAGCACCAGGAGATCTGATTAACTGACTTACTATAACTTTTTCAGAACCGTTTATTATGAAACTCCCCCCGGAAGTCATATAAGGTATTTCACCTAATAAAACAGTTTCATCCTTTAATTCCCCAGACTCAATGTTTTCAATTCTTAAGTCATAATAAATACGTGAACTAAAGTTCATTCCTTTAACTTTACATTTATTAATTTCTTCACCTTCACTAGTTATTTTTTTAAAAGGTAAATCTATTTTTAATGATGATTTAATATATTCGATTTTTATTTTACCTGCAGTAATAGGGTAAATTTCCATTAAAGATTTTTCAATCCCATTTTTCATAAAATCAGCAAAACTTTCTTTGCTTGTATTTAAAAGATCAAACAATGGCAATGATTTTTTTGTAATTGAATAATCACGTCTTATTGTTTTTGGTCCAAATTGGCGATATTTATATTTTTTTTGATCCATTTTTCCTCCAGATTATATTATTTTATATTTATATATATAAAATAGTGTTGTAATTATATCAATTTTCATGTTTTCTTTGAATAAAAGAAACATTAAAATAAATTAACTTTTAATGCTTTATTTTAGTTAAAAAAAAGATACAAAATCTTCTTTTTTAAATTTATTTTAATAAACAAATATACAATTTCTGTTAAGAAATATAGAATTATTGCAGGAAGAAAAATTGGTACAATTTTTCCGTATTCAGCAAATTTTTCATAAGATTTCACTAGTAAATATAAATTTATGTTTGCAAAAATCCCATATGTTATAACATTTCTAAATGTACCTTCAAATTCAAAAGCAATTAATGAAATAATTTCCTTGATATTTTTCATAATTAAAATATTTTTATAGATAAAAAATCTTGAATAACCTAAAGTAATTCAATGTTTAATTATACTGATATCCGTTTTATTGATAACTTCTGCAAACTGTTTGCTTAATGTCCTAAAAATTATTATGATTAAACTAGATAATAAAGCAAAATTAACATCACTAAAGGTACTAAATAATATGTAATAAACTATAACTGGAATTGTCTTTAACAAAGTTATAAAAAATCTAAATGGAAGAAATATATAAATACTAAATAATTTTTCACTCATAAATAACGAAATAAAAAAAGCAAATATAGAACCTATATATAAAGAAGTATAAGTTAACTTAAATACATCTAAATAAATCATATAAATACTTGGTTTGTTTAAGATATCACTAAAATCAGGATTCAAAAAACCTTTTAATCACAATCACAATAATTTTCAATTTGTTTGATAATCATATATATCAATCAAATTTCAAAACAGAAGAATTAACAATATTAAAAATAAAAAAAGATAAATTATTTTTTTATAATTATATTTCAGTGACTTGTTTGTGTTTATATTAACTTTATTAATTAAAATTCCTACAAATAAGTATTTGTTTAAAAGAAATAAAATTAATTCAAAAAACATAATAAAAATAACTATATAAAGTATTGAAATACTTAAAAATTCAAACTTTGTTTCATAATACTTGAACAAAAAACCTAATCCCACTATTCCTATTGAACCTAAAATGCTATTTCATCTCAAATTAGATTCAATTGACATCAAACTATGCATTATGAATTTATTTTTATTATTAATGACAATATGTAGTCAAAAACTTTTAAATCTTTTTTGCCCTAAATTTATATGTATTCAAAAGGATTTTGTATCAGAAGCTTCTATAATGTCACAAAAATATCTATGCATCCATAATCATGTGGAATAGAAAAATATAATTGTTGCTATTAGTTGTCCCTTAAAAATATTTGAAAATAATGTAATTGCAATTAATATAGGAAATGATCTTAGAAAGATTATTAAAACTCTTATTGTAAAAGAAATATAATTTTTCTTTCTTATATTTAAAACACTAAAATAACTTGTTATAAAGGCAAGGAATAAACCTAAAACAGAACCACTGAAAACTACTTTTATTGTAATTCATAAAAGTCTAAGGTTTATAATTCATAAATTTTCTTTAAATGAAGTTGAATCATCGCTTTGGAATTTAAATAAATTTGTAATATAGTTTAAAAATAAATTTAATCCATATGAAGAAAATTTAAAATTAAAACTATATAAAAAATAAAATAAAATCAATATAGAAAAAAGAAATAATATAAAAAAAGTTACTTTCTTTGTTTTTAGAATATTATTAAATTTATATCTAGTCAAAATAATCTATCAATTCTTTTATATTGTAATTTTCTTTTAAATATATACTTTTTATTTCATGATTTTTTATAGCTATAATTTTATCTGTATACTTAATAGCATCATTCAAATTATGAATAGAAATAATTATTATTTTCTCTTTTTTTAATTCTTGCAAATATTCGTAAACTTTTTGAGAATTTATATAATCTAAATTCGAAGTTATTTCATCACCTAATAAAATCTCAGTGTTATTAATTAAATTTATAATTAAAGAAAATCTTTGTTTTTGTCCTGTTGACAACTTATTTATGGGGGTAAAAATTAAATCTGTTAATTCAAAATAACTGCATAAATCAAAAATTTCTTCTTTTTGTTTTTTTGTAAAAATTTTAAAGGTCTTATAAAACCAATTTTTATATTTTTTATAAAATAGTTGAACATTTTTAAAAAAATCAAGATTCTCAATTAAATTAATCCCATCCTGAATATAAGAAATTTTATTCTTGTATTCTAAAATTTCTTTTTTACTTACTTTGTTGTTAATTAAAGTAGAATTATAAGTTACTTTCCCTGATTTAACAATATCAAAATCAAACAACGCTTTTAAAAGCGTTGTTTTTCCCGAACCACTTTTACCTATCAATCCTACTATTTCATTTTTTTGAAAAGTTATATTGATATTTTTTAAAACTATACTATTATCATATTTTAATGTTAAATCATTAAGTTTAATCATTATTTACCTAAAGTTTTGTTAATTACATCTCAAAATTCTGTTTCTTGATTTTGAATGTATCTATAATCATTAAAACCATGTTGAGAACCTCATATATCTTGATTATTTTTTCGTAAATTTTGCATTGCTAAACCAAAAATACGTATGATTCTATCTGGAATTCTATTACTAAATAAACCGACATTATAAGGTAAAACTTCCGTTGTAATAAAGTACTCTATTTTTTGATTTGATCTTTCACTTGAAAGTTCATATCTATCACTATTTGGTTTATATTTAGTATAAGAATAAGAACCCTCATTATCAAAGAAAATTCTTGAATCAATATAATTAGGCGTATTCATTTGTTTGAATTCACCTTGTTTTATTAGTCCTTTTGTTATTAAATCAGCAAAAGAAATAAATTTATTTCCAAAATGCTTTTTAAATAATGCTTCAGGTAAAATATATTTACTTCCCGAATTTGGTTTTCCGACTACTAATCCATATTTTAAGAATTCTTCGAGATTTTTATCCTCTCAAGCCTTTTTAATTAAATTTCTTTCTTCTTCAGAACCTAATATAACCATTACACCACGTTGATATGGAACATTTTTATTAGAATAAAATTCTGTATAGATAGAACCATTTCATTTATTTTTTTCTTCTCAAGTACTTCTTGGATATAAATGAAATAATTCATTTTCTTTTTGAGCTATTTTTCTTAAATCGTCATTTATACCATCTTGATATTGATTAATTTGATTATCTTTATTTTTAAAGTCATATTCAATATCACCCTTAAATTGTTTAGAAAGTGTTTGAATACCTACTTTTAAATTGTTTTTCTTAACCCTATCCTTATTATTTATTAAATATCCTGATGAGATAAATGCAAAATCGACATTTCCTTTTAAAATATCTATTGAATTTGTTTCATATGAATCATCATCACCTTTGAAGTTAATTTGAACTTTAAAATCACTTCCTAATTGTTGAATTTCATTATTTAATCTTTTTTCTAATTCTAGTTTAAAATCTGTTTCATTATTAAATTCACCAAAGATATAAGGTGCTAACATATTGATTTTTAATAGTTTGGTTTCTGTTTCTTTTTTGCAAGAAGTTAATGAAACAACAGAAATTAAAGGTAAACTCAAAAATAAAGAATTAAGTATTTTTTTTAATAACATTTTTTCCTTTCTTAAAAGACAAGAAAAAACGACTCACCACGCTAGCATTATCTAGTTCGGCTAATAAGAGTATTTCTCAACCTGCTTAAATGTAAAATAATAAAGCAAGTACCCCTGTCTTTGTTTATATTATACTAAAATATTAATTCATCTTCTTCTAATTGAGCATTTTTATTTTCTTGATTATTTATAAATTTCGTATATTCATTCATAAAAGACAAATTATAAATATTTTTATTCTCATAAAAAAATATTTCTCATTCTTTTTCAAAAAGAATATAATCTTCTTCAGTAAGCAATTCTGATTTTTCATTATAATATGATTCTTGCAATGTAATATCTAATTCTTCTAAAAGCAGTGACTTTGATTCGCTTATCTCTTTTTGTTCTTTTGATAAAAATTGAAAATACTTATAATTTTGTAAATTTAACTCGTTGGATAAAAAAATTTGATCAAATTTATTTAGCAATGTTTCTTCTTTATTATCTAATCATATATAAGGAATTTTTTTTCAATCAACTATATTATTTAAAATTCTCAAGAATTCTTTTTTATATTCTTGTTTTACTTCAGAATTAATTGTGTTTATTATAAAAAGAAAAGTGCTTTTATTTAAAAGAATATTTATAAAATTTAATTTAAGTGAAGTTAATTCAGAAATGTCCTCGAAAGATATTAAATCCAGCAAGGGTATTGATGATAATTTTATGATTCAAATTAGTTGATGTATTGTCGATATATTATTAACAACATTATTTGTTAGCACAAAGTTTGAAGTAGAATATTTATATAAAATAAAAATAATTCTAGTAATTCAAGAATTTTTCAAAAAGAACAAATAGTTTTCTATTGATTTCAATTCTTTGGTCTTTTTATTTTTATCACTTATTTTTGTGTTTTTATTAATTTTTTTGTTAATTAACATTATTTTTTTTATAAAATTATCTAAATTGTTTATTATTCTTTTCTTTTGAATTCTTTTCTTAAATAATGAATTATTATATAAGTTATGTTGTATTTTTCAATTCCATTTTAATTCTGCTGATACATCATTAATTCTTTTTTCTACTATATTTATATCATTATAAAAATCGTTATTTGAATTAAAATAAATTATGTTTTCACTTATTTTTTTATTTTCATTTTTTAACTTTCTTATATACTGTTTAATTTCAATTAATTTATCTTTATTAACATTAAAAACAGATGAAAAATAAGAACTAAATTCTGAATTAATTATTTTTTTTATATTTTTTATAAAAAAAGAAGAAACACTATTAATTTTAAAAGAAAACCTCATATAGTTTAATAATTGAGTTTTTTGTGTTATTAATGAATTTAAATATTCAATATCATTACTAGAAAACAAATATATTTTGTTTTTAATTTTTTTTAAATATTTAATCAAATATTTTTTTAAATAATAATTAATTATTAAGCCTTTATCTGAGATACCATTTTTTTTATTATAAGAAATTGTTTTATTAATCTTTAAAATATCAGAATTATGAGTTCTTATTAAATTCAAAAATATTAAATTTGTATTCTTTTTAACTTCCTTTATATATTTTTCCAAATATTTAATTTCAAATAAATTTGTTTTTTTTCTTATGTTATTTTTTACAAAAAAAAGAGACTTTTGATTTATTTCTTGAATATACTTGAATCTCATTTGGTTTAAATTTAAATCACTCTTAATAAAACTTCTTTCAGTTGATTTGTATTCATAATAAAAAGTTAAAATAAGATTTTCCAAAGAATATAGAAAATCGAATTGTTTTGTTAGTGTTTCATTAACATAATCAGTTAATAATTCATTAAAATTATCAATAGATTGTGCTAAGTCATTTTTTTTGTTGTTAAGTTTTGTTTGCAATTCAAAAAGAATTGGATTATATGACTCATTAGTTGAAATAAAATCATTAAAATGTTCGTTTAATAATTTATAAAGTCTATTTTTAAATGTTATGTCTTCATTTTTTAGAATTCAGTTTAATTTTTCAAAAAAACCTTCATCATAAATCTTATTTTCATTAATTTTATTAAATAAGGTATTTAAATTTATTTCTTTGTTATTGTTTAAATAGAAATTTAAATTATCATTTAGGTTAAATATTTTTACACCGTTGTTTTTGCTATTTTTAATTGACTTAATTAAGTTATTATTGTCAAAAAAATGAAGAACTCAATCATTATTAAATGTAGAAAAATCAATATTTTCTTTTTGCAACAAAAATAAGTTTTTATAGTTAGTTATTTTACCAAAATTATTTTTACTGTCATTAATGTTTAATTTGCTATCTTTTAAAAAATTATTATTAGTAAATAAGAAGTTTTGTGTTTTCATAATATTTAATATGATAATTTATTGTTTTTATTAATTAATTTAGAAACGATTGAATATGTATAAAAGATAACAAATGTATTAAATCAAATTTTAATAGGACCAGATAAAACGTGTTGTGAAATTCAAACAAAAATGTCTTTTGTTTGTCCATTCCCTAATGAAATTAAATCAGCAAACGAAAGAATAGGAATATTAACCAATTCTAAAAATGAGCAAAACACAACAATCGGAACTAACTTTAAGTATGTTTCTGTTTTAAATCTAAAACGAGAATAAACTAAAAAACACATCATCATCACTGTTCCTGAACACATTAAACCTATCAATGCATATCTGTTTCTTATTAAACCATCTTGAATTGCATATTCTGGTGCTATCATTATAAATCAAGATATAGTTGAAATAACAATTACTAATAATAATAAACCTACAAACAAGTAAATATTACTTAAGGTATTATATGTAGTTAAGTCATTTATATATTTCTTTTTATTATTTAAAGAAATTATTTTATTAGCTATTTTATTCATTTTACTATACTGATTATTAGACTTCAATATTTTATATTTAATAATGTACAAATTAATTTTTTGTCCGATTCTTTGAATTCTAAAATCTTTACTAAATGCAGTTTTGATTATTTGATTAAAATACATACCAAATAGTCCGGCTATTAAGCCGTTTACTGCTGTTGCCAATGTATAAACTAAATTATAACCAGCAGGTGGAATAAATAATAAGGATAAAAAATCACTAACTATTCCTACAAATATACCTATAATAGGACCAAAAATAAAACCAGTTATTTTAACAGGTAAACCGATAAATGAAAACTTATATGTAGGCAAGTTAACAATAGGAACTATTTGTGCTACAACTATTGTAAAACTAACTGAAATAGCAATCAATATACCTACTAAAACCATATTCTTAATAGTTCATTTAGGAAATAAAGATATTTCTTTTCAAATATTGTTATTCTTTACCTTATATAATATTTTTTTCATAGTTTAATTTTATAATAATATGAGAATTTAATAATAAAAATAAATTTAGTTCAAATAAATAGAAATTACTTTTGCTTTCTTTTTAAAAGAATATTATGGTTTGTATTTTTATATTTGAATAAATTAAGTAATTCTTCTAAGTTATTTTCATTTATTGATTCTGTTGGTTGGATTTGTTGTTCATCTATGTTTTTAAAGAAATCTTCTATTTGACTGTATTTTATAAAATGAATATTTGAATTTAAGGTATTTTGTTGAATTTGAATTTCTGTTTCATCTGATATAACGAATAAAGAAAAATACAAAATCTCTTTATTCAACTTATTTAATAAATAGTTAACATTATTTTGATTTTCTAAAATAAAATTCTTAATAATTTTTTTCTTATGTGGTTTTTTATTATCGTTAAAATAAAATTTCTCTGAAACAGAATCACCTGTTATTATTCCTGTTAATGATAAGATTTCAACAAAAATAATAAAAGATTCTGTTATTAGTAAATTTATATTTTGTATATTCTTCTTTTTGCCTTTAAAATATAGATTTTCTTTAATTAAATATTTTTGGTTTAAAGATGTTTTTATTTTAGAGATCACTTCTTCTTTAAATAAGAAATTTTTAGTTAGTTCTTTTTGTTTTATGTGTTTTTTAATTAACAATAAAATTGATGATAAACATGTTATACATAAAAATAAAACTATAAAGAAAATAGTTAATATAAAATGATCTTTTTGTTCCATATAATCCTTAATAATAAATAAAATAAAATTGAACTTATTTTTGTTCAATTTTATTTACTGGTGTTGTTTTGCTTAATTTTTCCATATGTTCTGATTTATAGTTTTTATATGAGATAACTTTAATAATAAACGGATTGATTCATCTTTGAGTTATTCCTTGAACAAATAAATAAAACACTGGTGCTAAAATACCTCCAAGCATTAATGAAATGGTAGCTGAAACTACTGAGTTGTAATATAATTTTGCACCATCAAAATTTGCTTCAGATGAAAACATACCAACTATTTTTTTTATTTGTTCTGTTCCATTAGATAAATCTTCAAATACTAAAAGTGGTAATTGTTGTGCTAATCCTCTAAATGGATTTATAGCAGCCGAACCACCTAGTATACCCATTCAAACGCTCATTGAAATAATGAACATAATAAATAAATCACGATATTTTCCATTTATATTAGGAGAAAAAATCGGAAATAATAAAACCGCTGTCATAACTAATTCTATAAAAAATATTCAAGTAGAACCACTTAATAAAGCAGATTGAGAGTTAGAAACACCCTGGAAGTCTGGAAAGGCTTTTTTAGCAGCTGTTATTGCATCAAATGGAAGATTTGAAAAATACCCAACATGATTTTCGTTTGTTAATTTTCCTACTCCGTAAATTATGGCACCAGCTGTTATTGCACCCAATAATTGAATAAAAATTTTATAAACTACATATCATCCTGTTTGACTACCATTTAAATATCTAAAGAAACTAACAGTCGGGTTTAAATCACAACTTCATCTTAAGAAAATAAATAAAACTAATCCTACAGCTATAAAACCTGCATAAAATCCAACTATGATGTTATGAATTAAATATTCTTCTATTCTAAATATATGCCCATCTGATACTTTAATTATTGTACTTAAACCTGCTAATAATAATGATAATAATATTGTACCAACATATTCTGAAATACCATGAATTACTCAAGTTTTAACATCTTTTGGTTTTTCAGAATTTATTCTATCTGTTTTTTTTAACTTAAAAAAACTAAAAATACTTGTTTTTTCTTCATTTATGTTTTGATTAACCATTTTTGATTTTTCCATTTTCCATTACAAATAAAGCATTTGTAAAATCTCCATTTTGTGCTGCATCTGCATTTTCTAATGTAGTTTTAGCGATTTGTGTTAATGCTAAATCAGTCAAGAAAGCTTGATGCGATGTTATGATTACATTATCCATTTCAATTAGTTCTTTTCAATCAGGATCGATTTGTTTTAAATCATCTATTCTTGAAGAAACATCTTCATAAAATCTTCCTTCTTCTCTTTCGAGAACATCAGTTGCTAAACCACGAATTTTACCTGATTTCAATCCTTTAATAACTGCTTTAATATCTAATATTTCACCTCTTGCTGTATTTATAATAATTACATCTTGTTTCATCTGAGTAATGGCTGCTTCATTAATTAAATATTTAGTCGAAGCAAATAAAGGACAATGTATTGATATAAAATCACTTTTGTTTAATAATTCAGTCAAACTAACGAATTCTATTCCTAATTGATTTGCTAAGTCAGGGAAATTTTCTTGAGCAAATGAGTCATAAACTAAAACTCTTGCACCTGTTGCTTTTGCAATTCTAATAAATGTTTGTCCTATTTTTCCTGAGCCTATAACACCGATAACTGAATTACCTATACATTTACCATCTAAGCCATTTAATGAAAAGTTATATTCTTTTACTCTTTTATTTGCTATTAATAAATTTCTATTTAATAATGATAAACCTGCAAATGCAAATTCACCTATACTTTCAGCTGAATAGTTAAAGATTCTAAACACTTGAATTCCTAATTCATTTGCCTTTTTAACATCTATTTTGTTATATCCCATCGATCTTTGGAATCAATATTTGACACCTAATTTAGATAAAACTTCCAAAATTATTTTGTCTCCATATGTGTTAACAAAACCACAAATAGCATCATAACCTTTTGCTAAATGAGCAGTGCTTAGGTTTAAATTTTCCTTAAAAAATGTAATTTCATGTCTGTTATTATTGTATTCATTGAAGTATTTAATATCATAATCCTTAGCATCAAAAAACGCTATTTTCATTTTTACTCCCTTTATAAATATTATATAAATTCAAAAGTGTAAAAATTATACAACATTTTTTTATTTTTAAAGCTAATAATTAAAGTTATAAATAAACTAAAAAAGTGTTATATTTTAGTAATAAATAAGTTTTTTTATATATAAATTTTGTATGAAAGATATTATTTTATTACTTAGTTATAAATACAAAGGTAATCAATATGAGATTTATAAAAATCTAAAAAAAGGAATTCAATTAGACAAAAAACAAATAAAAGAAATAAAAGATGGTTTGAATAAAAAAGATATAAATTTTATTAGTATAATAGATGAAAGTTTTCCTAAAGAGTTCTATGAAATGAAAGAATGTTTATTTGGTTTTTTTTATAAGGGTAATTATAAACTGATGCAAAATAATTCAAAATTTTACATAATTAATGAAATTTGAGATGAATATACTTCTAAAATAATCAAAAATTCTCTGAATCAGCTTGTTCAAAATTCTGTTTTAATAACTAATAATTATAAGAAAACTGAAAATCAGTTTATTAAATTGTTTAGAACTTTAGGGGGTAAAATAATACATATAGCAAAAGAGGGATTAGATACATTTGATTTTAGTGAAATTAATTTAGAAAACGAGTTAGTTATAAGTCAATATCCATTAAACAATCATCCAAAAATAGATTTTTTCAAATATTCTAATTATGTTAGTGCTACTTTGTCTAAAACTTTAATTTCCTTTTCAATGAAAAATAATTCAAAAGCTAATCATTTAATTAATTCATTTTTAAATATTGGAAAAGATATATATTGTTTTCCGGGAAATGGAATTGATAATGAAAATAATAAATTGATAGAATCTGGAGCTAATATGATTTTGGGAGTTTCTAAAGTAATTAATATTTAACAAAAATCTATTTTCAATTACATTTTATATAAAAAACAAAACAACATTGTGTAAATTATTTTTACTCAGTATTGTTTTGTTTTTTTAGTTTTGATTTAGTTTTTTTCAGGATAAACTGAAACATACTTTCTATTTTTTTTGTTTTCAAACTTTACATAACCATTAATTTTAGTAAATAATGTATAATCTGTTCCTAGACCAACATTTGTCCCCGGGTGAACTTTTGTTCCACGTTGTCTGTAAATGATTGATCCTGCTTTTGCAAATTGTCCGTCACTTAATTTAATACCTAAACGTTTAGAATGTGAATCACGACCATTTCTGGTAGACCCACCAGCTTTTGTTTTTGCCATCTTCTAATTATCCTTTAATTGACTCGATTTTTACACGTGTATATGGTTGACGGTGTCCTAATTTTCTTTTATGGGTAGACTTAGCATTGTGACGATACACTACTATTTTTTTTGCCTTACCTTGTTTTTCAATTATACCTGTTACTAAAGCATTTTTTAAATATGGTTGTCCTATTTTAGAATCTACTAGTAGAACTTTGTCGAAATTAACTTTTGTTCCTACTTCACCTTCGATTTTTTCAATAAAAATAGTTTGACCTTCTCTTACTAAAAGTTGTTTCCCACCTGTTTCAATTATTGCTAACATGCAACTCCTTAATAAAGTGGCTCGTCTTTAAGGTGAGTAAATATACTTCTTAATAAACCTTTTTAGAACGGTTACTCAAAGGTAACATTGTAATTATATCAAAAAAGTTATATTACACTAAAATATAGTTATATTATTTTTTGATGAATTTGAACTCTTTGTTTCGTAATTTCATTTATATGTATTTGTCTTGTCTTTGATTTCACCTGATGAAGAAAAAGCTGATTTTAATAACCCTACTATTGATGAAAGACTTGATACAAGTAATGAAATACCTGAAAGCATAGAAGTAAATGCAAAACCTACATTTGTATTTTTTAAATCTTCTTCTTTTATCTCTTTTAATTTATTTAATTTCATTTTAGACCTCCATTAAGTAAATTACTTTTTTAAACAGATAAACTAAAAGTTAACTAATGTTCAACAAATTCTGTATTAAATTTACCTATAACTTTGTTTATTGTAGAAATAGAAATTCAAATATTAGAATCTATTAGTTTTAAGTCATATAAAATATTTGGAGTTTCTAGCAATAACATTACTGTTTCAATTTTAACTGATTGTTTATTTGTATAACCCGATTTATATCTTTCTATTCTATAAGAATGTCAATAATTAATTAATTTAAAATATGCTAATATTTTCTGAGGGTCACTACTAATTATTGTTAAAGAAACTTTTTTATATTTTGGATAAATTAAATCAATAAATAAATTAACTACTAATATATATAAAAATGTGGTTAGTTCTCTCATTCCAAAATATATTTTAGAATGATTGTGTTTATTTTTTAGTCATTCAAATCTTTCCATTATTTCAGTATCACTATTTAAATTAACACCATTATAACTTGGTGAATTTAATAATTTGAATTTTTCTTCATTTAATAAAGAAAATGGATTGACTGGTTCTTCATATAAATAGTTTGGCTTAATGAATGAAAATATAAAAAGAAATAAGATTGCTGAACAAACACCAATGATAGATAAAATGTGACCAATGCTCTTTTTAGACTTCATAGAGAAATAATATGCAATAATATCAGTTCCACCAGTTGAACCACCGGCTTTTCAAGATAAAGATATTCCGAATGCTATAAATAATGCACCTACTATTGAATAAATAATATCACTTCAATTTGTATATGGTTTATATGAATCAGTAAATGTTATAAATTCATTTATTGATTGTGAAATAATCTTAGATGTGAAAAAGAAATTAGTAATTATTTGACATACCATAAAACATAGTGTCAAGATAACAAAACTTCGTTTTATTCTTCAACCAAATATTAAAAATAATGGTATATTACATGCTAGATAAATTAAAGCAAAATATGGTTTTATAACAGGGAATGAATATTGTAATAATGTAGGAATTCCTGTTACTCCTGATGGAATTGTTTCTGCTCTATTCAAAAATACTTGAATGCCTGCATTAAAAATAAATGCTGCTATAAATATTAGTATGATCTTTTTTCAATATCTTTTAACTATATTTTTAAGAGATATTGATGCATCCTTATTGTTTAAAAGATGTTTTCCCATTTTATACTTAATTTTTTCACTTCTTTCTTGAACTGCTAAATTACTTAATTCGTCTTTTGATAATTCATTGTTATTTAGTTCTAGATTTAAAGAATTTCCTGTTTTACAATAATTTTTATAACACATTAGATTTTTTTGGTCTTTTTTTGTTGACTTCTTTAAATTTAAATCTTCTTTTTTTATTTCTTTAGGTAACATAATATAAATTTTATATTTTTTCTTGATTTACAAAATTAATAATTTAATTTTAAAAAAATAATAGGAATTAAGATTCCTATTATTTAGTTTATAAAATTGAATTTTGGTATCTTTTTAGATTATTAACTTTTAGTTTAGGAAGAAATGATGTTCCTATAACACCAAAAATACCTATAAAAATACAGACATCAGCAAAATTAAAAGTACCTAATGTTTTTTTAAATAAATATTCTAAAAAAGGAATATAAAAGACATCTTTGACATAACCATTGAAAATAAAACGATCTAGCATATTACCTAAATCACCCGATAATATAAAACCAATAAACAATCCTTGCAATAAGTGTCTTTTATTAACAAAAAAACCATAAAATAAAATTACAAAAAATAAGATAATGCTAAAAAATTGAATAAGAGTTGTATTTCTTGTTTTAGTAAAAGTAACTCCACCATGTCAGATGCTTCTTATGCCTAAAATTTGAAAATCTTTTCAATCAGAAGAATCAGGATAAATAGATTCAGCGGATATATAATGACCATTATTGAGTTTTACTTGATCTATATCATTTAATGTTTTAATATCACCATGTAAAAATAATAAGTTTTTTGTCAATTGGTCTATCATTAATAAAATAAGAAGAGTTATAAATATAGTTATATATATCTGAATAATTTTAATTTTATTAGATTTAATATATTTAAGAGCTCAAATAATTTTTTTATTCATTTGTTTCCGGTGATTGAATTATGTTATAGCAATTTAAACATAATTCGTTTTTAATTTCAATTTCTTCAAAATGATTTCAACATCTTTGACATTTCATAGATTCAAAAGGACTTACTTTTAATTCATTACTTGGTGTTATTTTCCCAACCATTAATAATGTTTTTAAATCTAAAGTTTGTATTAATTCATTTTGTTTTGGTAAAAATAATTCTAGTTCATTAGAACGTTTTACTTCATTATTTTTAATTGAATTTTCTATTAAAATATTAACTTTAGACCTCAAATCAAAGAATTCTTGATATGATTGTAATATATTAGAATCATATAAAATATCTTTTAATTCAGGTAGTGTTTCTAACATTACTGATTCTTGTTTGTTTTCTAAATTAAAAAATGAATATGCTTCTTCAGTTGTTGTTGGAATAATTGGTGTTAATGATACTATTAAGAATTTTGTTATTTCATACATATTTGTTAAAACCATCATTCTTTCTGTGTCATTTTTTTGACGAACGTATAAAATGTCCTTTGTTATTGATAAATAAAAACTAGATAATTCAACTATGTAATTACTTATATATTTAATTACATTAATAAATTTATATTCATCATACGATTTAATAACATTATATTTCAACTCATTTAATTGTTCTTGTATAAATAAGTGAATTCCTGTTCTTTTAAAGTGTGGATTGTATTTAAAATCATTTAAATTACCTAATAAAAACTTTAAAGTATTTCTAATTTTTCTGTAAATTTCAGAATTTTGTTCAATAATTTCGTTTGAAATAGAAACATCAGAAGTGTATTCTGAATTAGCAACTCACATCCTTAAAATATCTGCACCTTGTTTTTGAATAATTTGTAATGGATCTACAACGTTTCCTTTTGATTTAGACATTTTTTCACCTTTTTTATCTACAACAAAACCATGCGAAATTAGGTTTTTATAAGGTGTTTGTTTGGTATAAGCAACTGAATTAATTATTGAGGAGTTAAATCACCCTCTATATTGATCACTACCTTCTAAATATAAATCATATGGTGCTTTTGAAACTCCATCAATATCACAAGCTATGCTTGAAACACCAGAATCAAATCAAACATCCATAATGTCTGTTTCTTTTTTAAATCCTTTTTCTCTATATTTAATAGGTAATAAATCATTTACATCTTTTTCTCATCATATATCAGTTCCATATTCAGATACTAAATTTATTACATAATCAAATATTTCTTCTTCTATAACAGGATTATTGTCTTTGTCATAAAATACAATAATAGGAACCCCTCAAGATCTTTGACGTGATATAGTTCAATCACTTCTGTTTTGTATCATACTATACAATCTTTTTTTAGGTCATTCAGGATATGTTATTACATTATTTTCTATTTCTTTTAATATTTTGTCTCTTATTTTATCAATTGAAACAAATCATTGAGGTGTTCCTCTAAAGATAATTGGTTTATGAGTTCTTCAATCATGTGGATATGAATGTTTAAATCTTTCAAAATATATTAATTTGTCACCTAGAAATAATGATATTTCTTTGTTAGCATCATCATAAAACATTCCATCAAATTTTGTTTTTGTATTATATATATTTCCATTATCTGAAATATGCATAATTTTTTCTAGATTATTTTTTTGTCCTATTAAATAATCATCTTCTCCAAACATAGGTGCAATATGAACTAAACCGGTTCCTGATTCTGTTGTAACGTGATGCCCTAAAACAACAGGTGCAATAAAATCTAATATAGGTGTTTTATATTTGACTTTATCAACAATTTCTTTACCATAAAATTTATCTAATATTTCATAACCATTTAAATTAGTTTTGTTTATAAAACTATTTAATAATTCAGAAGCTATAATATAAAATTTATCATTGATTTTAATACGTAAATACTCTATTTCCGAACCAACTGCAACTCCTGCATTAGCAATTAGTGTTCAAGGTGTTGTTGTTCATATTAAGAGATGGTCATTTATATTTATTTTTTCAAAGTTTGATTCAATAATTTTAAAAGCAACATAGATGGATGGAGAAACTATGTCTTTATATTCTACTTCTGATTCAGCTAATGCACTTTGGGAACTTGGAGATCAAAAAACAGGTTTTAATCCTTTGTAAACCAAACCATCCATTAACATTTTCTTTAGAACTTTTAATTGATGTACTTCATAGTTTTTATCAAGTGTAATGTAATATTTATCAAAATTAGTAAATAATTGAAGTAATTTAAATTGTTCTTTTTGAATTTCAACTTGTTCTTTAGCATACTTTGCTGCTTTTTTTCTTAATAATAATGGATCTATTTCATCTTTTGAAATATTTAATTCTGTTAACATTTTATGTTCAATTGGTAATCCATGTGTATCTCACCCTAAAACAAAAGGTGAATAAAAACCTTTTAATGATTTATATCTAACAATTATATCTTTTAAAATTTTATTTGATGCATGTCCCACATGAATATTTCCATTTGCATATGGTGGACCATCATGTAATATAAATTTTTTATTTCCTTTATTTTTTTGAAGTACTTTTTTATATATATTATTAACAGTTCAAAAATCTCTAAATTTAGGTTCTTTTAAAACTAAATTAGCTCTCATTTCATATTCAGTTAATGGCATATTAAGTGTTTTTTTGTAATCCATGTTTTCTCCTTTTTTAATTTTATTATTTATCTTGCTTTTAAAAAATAAAATTACTCTATTTTATAAACTATCTATAGCTTACAAAATAGAGTAATTTTATGGTGGCCCCGGCAGGAATCGAACCAGCGACACACAGAGCTTCAATCTGTTGCTCTACCAACTGAGCTACAGGGCCAAAATGGCGGTCCAGACGGGGATCGAACCCGCGTTCTCCTCCGTGACAGGGAGGCGTATTAACCACTTTACCACTGAACCTTTGGTTGCGGAGACAGGACTTGAACCTATGACCTTCGGGTTATGAGCCCGACGAGCTACCAAACTGCTCTACTCCGCGATATGAAACTATAAATTGTTTAATTAATGGCGGGTGATGAGGGATTCGAACCCCCGCGGGCCGTGAAGCCCCTGGCAGTTTTCAAGACTGCTCCCTTCAGCCGGACTTGGGTAATCACCCGTTGGTGGACCCAACAGGATTCGAACCTGTAACCAACCGGTTATGAGCCGGTTGCTCTAACCGTTGAGCTATAGGTCCATAAACTAATTTATAGATTTAATTGGTAGCACCGAAGAGAGTCGAACTCTTGACCTTCCGGGTATGAACCGGATGCTCTAACCAACTGAGCTACAGTGCCATATATGGTGGAGAGTATGGGATTCGAACCCACCACCTCCTGCGTGCAAGGCAGGCGCTCTAGCCAAATGAGCTAACCCCCCATATAAATGGTGAAGAAGACAGGATTTGAACCTGCGACCACTACAGCCCAAATGTAGTGCTCTACCAAGCTGAGCTACTTCTCCATTTTTGTAATGGCTATATTATTATATATTAAATTTAATATATAAAAAATTTTTTTGAAAGATTTTTGTTCTTTCAAAACTGAATAGTAATTAATAATTCATTAAAATGTCTGAATACATTTTAACTTTTAAACCTATCAATTTATTAGTAATGGTCAGCTGAATGTATTACTACACTTACACTTCCATCCTATCAACCTCGTAGTCTACAAGGAATTTCAAGGGAATACTTATCTCTGAGGAGGCTTCCCACTTAGATGCTTTCAGCGGTTATCCCTTCCGTACTTAGCTACCCAGCTATGCTCTTGGCAGAACAACTGGAACACCAGCGGTACGTCCACTCCGGTCCTCTCGTACTAAGAGCAGCTCTCATCAATATTCCAACGCCCACATCAGATAGGGACCGAACTGTCTCACGACGTTCTGAACCCAGCTCGCGTACCGCTTTAATTGGCGAACAGCCAAACCCTTGGAACCGACTCCAGCTCCAGGATGCGATGAGCCGACATCGAGGTGCCAAACCTTGCCGTCGATGTGATCTCTTGGGCAAGATAAGCCTGTTATCCCCAGGGTAACTTTTATCCGTTGAGCGACTGCCGTTCCATGACGTACAGCCGGATCACTAAGTCCTGCTTTCGCACCTGCTCGACTTGTAGGTCTCGCAGTTAAGCACACTTCTACCTTTGCGCTCTACATACGGTTTCTGACCGTATTGAGTGTACCTTTGAACGCCTCCGTTACCTTTTAGGAGGCGACCGCCCCAGTCAAACTACCCACCACGCACTGTCTCCCCACCGGATAACGGTGGCAGGTTAGAAACTCAACATACCAAGGGTGGTATTTCAAGGTTGACTCCTCTAAAACTAGCGTCTTAGTATCATAGTCTCCCACCTATCCTACACATGTTAGGCCAAGTTCCAATACGAAGTTGTAGTAAAGCTCCATGGGGTCTTTTCGTCTTGATGCGGGAACCCAGCGTTTTCACTGGGACCATAATTTCACCGAGTCCAATGTTGAGACAGTTGAGAGATCATTGCGCCTTTCGTGCAGGTCAGTATTTAGCCGACAAGG
Organism: Mycoplasmopsis felis; assembly: GCF_034647055.2. Taxonomy (NCBI): domain Bacteria; kingdom Bacillati; phylum Mycoplasmatota; order Mycoplasmoidales; family Metamycoplasmataceae; genus Mycoplasmopsis; species Mycoplasmopsis felis. The sequence goes on along the minus strand of NZ_CP141047.2, from coordinate 348,719 downwards.
AATTTCGCTACCTTAGGACCGTTATAGTTACGGCCGCCGTTCACCCGGGCTTCATTTCAACGCTTCGCATAAGCTAACGCATCCACTTAACCTTCGGGCACTGGGCAGGCTTCACCCCCTATACATCACCTTGCGGTTTAGCAGAGAGCTGTGTTTTTGATAAACAGTTGCCCCTCACAATTTACTGTGGCCAACTCAAAAAGTTGGCACCCCTTCTCGCGAACTTACGGGGTTAATTTGCAGAGTTCCTTAACATTGGTTTTCTCGCTCGCCTTAGAATACTCATCTTGGGAACGTGTGTCCGTTCTCGGTACAGGCACATATATATTTTAAATGTTTAGAAGCTTTTCTTGGAAGTATGAATTCACATAATTCAGCTGTTAAACCTTTGCATCATAACTCCCGGTTATAAAACACGCATTTAACTATGTTTTACAGTTGTTATTTACACCCAAATCCATTAATGGGCTATGCTATCCTTCTCCGTCACTCCATGACATATATAAGTGGTACAGGAATATTAACCTGTTATCCATCAGGTACGCTTTTCAGCCTCCCCTTAGGTCCTGACTAACCCTGGGTGGACGAACCTTCCCCAGGAAACCTTTCCCAATAGGCGTTGTGGATTCTCACCACAAATCGTTACTCATACCGGCATTCTCACTTCTTAACGCTCCACCAGTCTTCACAGTCTAGCTTCAATGCATTAAGAACGCTCCTCTAACGTACTTTCGTACCCGTGACTTCGGTATCGTGTTTTACTCCCGTTAAATTATTGGCGCAAGATCTCTTGACTAGTGAGCTATTACGCACTCTTTAAAGGGTGGCTGCTTCTAAGCCAACCTCCTAGTTGTTTATGAAATCTCACAACCTTTCTGACTTAACACGATTTTGGGACCTTAGTCGACGATCTGGGTTGTTGCCCTCGCGAGCCGGGACGTTAGCACCCCGGTTCCGACTGCATGACAATACACGATGGTATTCGGAGTTTGATTATAGTCAGTACCGCTAGGCGCGGCCATTCCATATTCAGTGCTCTACCACCAAAGTTTAACATCACACGCTAGCCCTAAAGCTATTTCGAGGAGAACCAGCTATCTCCAAGTTCGATTGGAATTTCTCCACTATTCACAAGTCATCCGGGCACTTTTCAGCGTACTACGGTTCGGTCCTCCATTTGGTGTTACCCAAACTTCAACCTGCTCATGAATAGATCACATGGTTTCGGGTATATGTCAACATACTAAACGCCCTATTAAGACTCGATTTCTCTGCGGCTCCGCTTTTCTCTGCTTAACCTTGCATGTTAACATAACTCGCCGGTCCATACTGCAAGATGTACGCCATTAGCCATTAACGGCCTCTGACTAATTGTAAGTAAGTTGTTTCAGATTCTATTTCACTCCCCTCCCGGGGTTCTTTTCACCTTTCCCTCACGGTACTAGTTCACTATCGGTGTCTGGTTAGTATTTAGCCTTACCGGATGGTCCCGGCAGATTCAGACAGGGTTTCACGTGCCCCGCCCTACTCAGGATACTATCAAAAGTTCTTATTATTTCACATACAGGAGTTTCACCTTCTGTGCTTCAGTTTTCCAACTTATTCTGCTATAATAAAAATTTGTAACTTTATGTAGATAGTCCTACAACCCCAACTAAGTTGGTTTGGGCTCTTCCAATTTCGCTCGCCGCTACTGATGGAATCATTATTTATTTTCTTTTCCTGTTGCTACTAAGATGTTTCAGTTCACAACGTGTCTCGCTAATTAGAACTATATATTCATTCCAATGCAGTTAGAAATTACTCTAACTAGGTTTCCCCATTCGGAAATCCCCGTTTCGTAGCTTATATCCAGCTCCACGAGGCTTATCGCAGGTAATCACGTCCTTCATCGACTTCCAGACCCAAGGCATCCACAACTCACTCTTACTTATTTAAAAGTTATCAATATTTACCTATTGTTGATGTATTCAAAGACATTTTAATAAATTATTATATTAATATAATAATTAACTCGGTATCACAAAACAAATTGACTAATTTATTTATTGATGTCGTTGTTATATTAATTTATCTTTACTATTCAGTTTTCAAAGAACAAATGAGAGAAAGTTCTCTCAAAACTAGATATATCTTTTGGACTATTATCAAAAGCACATAACATTTATTAAATTTAAATAGTCATATAAAGTGTAATGTTACTAAAATGAATTGTAACTTGTACTCCGTAGAAAGGAGGTAATCCATCCCCACGTTCTCGTAGGGATACCTTGTTACGACTTCACCCCAGTCACCGGCCCTGCCTTAGGCAGTTGTCTCCGTAGTTAACAAAACCGACTTCGGGCATTACCAGCTCCCATGGTGTGACGGGCGGTGTGTACAAGACCCGAGAACGTATTCACCGTAGCGTAGCTGATCTACGATTACTAGCGATTCCGACTTCATGTAGTCGAGTTGCAGACTACAATCCGAACTGAGAATGGTTTTTTGAGATTTGCTCAACGTCGCCGTATTGCTTCTCTTTGTACCATCCATTGTAGCACGTGTGTTGCCCCACTCGTAAGAGGCATGATGATTTGACGTCGTCCCCACCTTCCTCCCAATTACTCGGGCAGTCTCCCTAGAATATTTAACTAAGGACAAGGGTTGCGCTCGTTGCAGGACTTAACCGAACATCTCACGACACGAGCTGACGACAACCATGCACCATCTGTCATTCTGTTGACCTCCACTATATCTCTATAGCTTTGCAGAAGATGTCAAGAGTGGGTAAGGTTCTACGCGTATCTTCAAATTAAACCACATGCTCCACCGCTTGTGCGGATCCCCGTCAATTCCTTTAAGTTTCACTCTTGCGAGCATACTACTCAGGCGGATGATTTAATGCGTTAGCTGTGCCGATAGATTCTCTATCAGCTAATCATCATCGTTTACAGCGTGGACTACCAGGGTATCTAATCCTGTTTGCTCCCCACGCTTTCGTCTCTCAGTGTCAATATGTACCCAGTTAGCTGCCTTCGCCATGTTGGTGTTCTTCCTAATATCTACGCATTTCACCGCTTCACTAGGAATTCCGCTAACCTCTATACAATTCTAGCATGCCAGTATCCAACGCGATTTGGGGTTGAGCCCCAAGTTTTGACGCCAGACTTAACACACAACCTACAGACGCTTTACGCCCAATAATTCCGGATAACGCTTGCAACCTATGTATTACCGCGGCTGCTGGCACATAGTTAGCCGTTGCTTTCTGACAAGGTACCGTCAAGATATTATCTTTTCTTATAATATTTTTTCTTCCCTTATAACAGCAGTTTACAACCCGAAGGCCTTCATCCTGCACGCTGTGTCGCTCCATCAGGCTTTCGCCCATTGTGGAAAATTCCCTACTGCTGCCTCCCGTAGGAGTCTGGGCCGTATCTCAGTCCCAGTGTGGCGGATCAGTCTCTCAACCCCGCTAAACATCATCGCCTTGGTAGGCCTTTACCCTACCAACTAGCTAATGTTCCGCACCCCGATCTTTTAGTGAAACTTTGAAGTTCCTTTTATTTAAATTTCATGTGAAATAAAAAAGTATCCGGCATTAGCGATAATTTCTCACCGTTATTCCAAACTAAAAGGTACGTTAAGTACGTGTTACTCACCCATTCGCCGCTAAGTTCTAAAAGAACTCCGCTCGACATGCATGTATTAGGCACACAGCCAGCGTTCATCCTGAGCCAGGATCAAACTCTTGAAAAAATTGACTGTCATGTTTTTGTATATATCTAGTTTTCAAAGAACTTTTTTTGTTTGCTTGAATATTATAACACTAAAAATTTTTTTCAAAATATTTTTTTTAATTTTTATTCTTTCATTTTAAAATTCGTTAATAACATCTCTTATTATAATTAATAATAAAAAATATTTTAAAAGTTAGCACATAGCTAACTTTTAAAATATTAAACTATACCTTTTAATTTTAAAGTTTTTAGTCCTTTTGCACTAACTCTTAAAGTTACTTTTCTTCCATCTAAAACAACTCTGATTTTTTGTAAGTTAACATTAAATTTTCTTTTTGAAGCATTCATTGCATGAGAACGTGTATTTCCTGTTAATGGACCTACACCTGTTACTTGACATCTTCTAGCCATATATAAACTCCTTAGTTAAGTTACTTACGAATTTTTAATTCTTCAGTAACTTTTTTATATTCTTCAAAATTTGATTCTTTTAGGTGTTTTAATAAAACTTTACGTTGAGCAATTTTTGCTAAAAAGCCTCTTCTAGAGTGGTTGTCTTTTGGGTTGTTTAAAAAGTGTGGTTTTAATGATTCGATATCTTCTGTTAATATTGCAATTTGAACAGAAGAATTACCGGTGTCTTTTGAGTTTTTACCGAATTTATTTATTAATTCAGCTTTTCTTGCTTTTGAAACCATAATTTCTCCTTATATTAAAATTAATTATGTTTTAACCGAGCATAAATAATATTATTTAAACCCAGATTAAAATTTATGTTTGCAAATTATTGCTATAAAATTTTAACAAAAAATAATTATTTACATAATTCTTTTTTAATCTCTAAAATATCTTCTTTGTTTATTGAATCTTCATCATTTGTGTAAATAAATCTTATTTCTTTGACAATTTCTAAAATTACTTCACTGAATATATTTTCAAATGTATATATTGATGCATCATCAATTAAACTTATATTGAATCTGTCATTTTTATTTTTATGCATTAATATATTAAAACCGAAATCTTTATAATATAAATTGCAAAAATATATGCCAGAAGGAATATTAATTAAGTTACTTGGATAAATTATTTGATTCTTATTTAATTCACATGTTAAATAATAATTAAAAGGACAAATACTATTTATGAAATTAAAATGTCCGTTATATAAGGCTTCTCTAATTAGTTTAGTACTTATTTTTACATCATTAATTTTGTAAATATCAGAAATATAAACATTGGAGTTTTTTAAAATATTCTTTATATCATCAGAGGTTCATTTCCCTTGATATCCAAATTTAAAGTCTTTACCTACACTTATATTAATTGATTTATTTTGTGATAATTTTGCTAAAAATTCATTTCCAGTTAAGTTTTTTATTCTTGAAAAATTTAATTCAACTATTCCATCTATATCTAATTCACCAAAAGTATGATATCTATCAATATCATTCATATAAATATTATTATCATACTTAATTGGATAATCATTCATAGTAAAAGTGACTATAAACTTTCTTCCTACTTTATCTTTAATTTGCTTATATAGTTGGTAATGTCCAAGATGAAAACTTTCAAAAGAACCTATTATAAATGAATCATTTTCTTGGGTAATGAATTCATCAAAATCATAAATTATTAAATCGTTCATTAAATTAATTTTAATTCTTTTAATTTAAAAAATGCTCCATCATATTCACAATCCATTGCTACTTCTTTTGCAACACTTTTTATTTTTTCGTTAGCTCTTTGCATTGCAATACCATAATATGCATCACGAATCATTTCAAAATCATTAGAACTATCACCAAAAGCAATTAAATTATCCATTGATAAGTTTAAATGTGAACATAAGTTTTTTAATGTTGATGATTTATTTACATTCATAGGAGTGATAAAAAAACCACCTGACCATCTTGCAGAAATCTCCATTTTAAAGTTATTTTCTTTAATATAAGTTTCCATTTTATACGATAAGTCTCTTACATTTGTTGTATTTATTGTAATGATATATAAATCAGTATTGCTTAGTAATGCTTCATCATAATTTTTATAATTTTCTTCAAATGGTTTAATAAATCAAGAGTTTAAAGGAGTTTGTGGTGACTTATAAACTTTATTAAAATCAGTTATTAAAAATCCTTTTATTTCACTTGAAAATGAATCATATAATTTAACTACTTCATCTTTATTTAAAGTATTTTTAAAAAGAAATTTCTTATTTTGGTTATCTCAAACAAAAGAACCATTAGCACCTATAAAATAATCAACAGGCTCAAGCTGGTCTAAAAAATCACCAATTGTAGCAAATTCTCTAGCAGTAGAAATAACTGTTGTTATACCATTATTTTTTAATAAACCAAACATTTTTCTTGTGTTGTTTGAAAATTTCAAACTGCCGTTTGGTAAAATAGTTCCATCAACATCAAATGCTGCAATTTTTATTATATCTTTAAGTTGTTTCATACTAACCTTTCATTAAATACTTTCTTTGGATAAAAAATATTATCTTTAACTATTCCAACACAACAAACTTCTTTTGTTATTGGATTTAATAAGAAAACTAATTCATTTTTAGTTTTTATTTTGATACTTTGTCCGTTCATTATTATTTTTGCTTGTTCTTTATTTATAAAATACATTTCAATATCAAATAAATCATTTAAAGAAATTGCTTGATATTCTTTTTCTTTTAAATCATCAAGCAAAACATTTCCAACACCCGTTCTTTTTAAAGAACTCATGGCACTTACTGTGTTTAGTTCTAGAGAAATATCATATAATAAAGTTCTTATATATGTTCCTTCTGATACATTAAATTTAATAATATATTCTTGTTTTTCATAATCAAAATTTAATAATTCATATTCTAAAACTTTGATTTTTTGTTCTTTGATTGAAAATTCTTTATTTTCCCTTGCTAAATCATATGCTCTTTGACCATTTATTTTTTTAGCACTATATTTAGGAGGTATTTGTGTAGTTCTAGAACATACTAATTCAATTGCTTTTTTGAGTTGTTCTATAGATACTTTTTTGTTTTCTTGATAAGTTAAATTACCTGTTATATCTAGGGTTTCTGAGTTTCAATGCAATTTAGAAGTTGCTATATAGACTTTGTTTTTATTTGCTATATACTCTAATAACTTTGTATCATAATCTGTTGCAATTATCATTAAACCAGATGCTAAAGGATCTAAAATACCGGTATGTCCTACTTTATTAACCTTTAGTTCTTTACCTAGCTGTCTAATTGTTTCATTAGAAAATGCATTAGTTTCTTTGTGGTATTTATAAAACATATTATTATTAGTTTAACATTTTATAAATTTTATTTTACTACAATAAAATAAAAAAATTAAAATGTTATAATAAGCACAATTATGACAAACAATATTAATATTAAACAACCGATTATAATTTTTTCAGGACCAAGCGGAGTTGGAAAAGGTACTATTGAAAAACTTTTATTTAATTTTAAGGAGTTAAATTTAGCTTTATCATGTTCTGCAACCACAAGAAAACCAAGACCTGGTGAAATAAATGGTAAAGACTATCATTTTTTAGATGTTGATACATTTAGAGATAAAATTAAAAAATATAAATTTATAGAATTTTCTTATCATCTAAATAACTATTATGGAACTTTGTATTCAGAGTTAGAAAAAATACATCAAAATAAACAAATACCAATTTTAGAAATAGAAACAACTGGTGCAAAACAAATAATAAGTAAATTTTCTGTCCAAGAATTACAAGAAAAATATAATCTGATTACAATTTTTGTTTGTCCTCCTTCTATTGAAGATTTAAAATCTCGAATTATTGCAAGAGGTTCAGAAGATAATGAAACCCTAAAAGATAGATTAAAAAAAGCTGAAACAGAATTAATGGATTCAATAATTTTTAAATATCGTATTACTAATGACTTACCAGAAAGAGCTGCTCAAGAAATAAGAAATATATTACACAATGAATTAGGAATAAAAAATTAGTTTTTGCTAATTTATTTTTTAATATGGAATTAGACAAAAATAACATTTTAAAAAATTCTGAAGTTTATAAAAATTACGAAATTATAAAAAACTTGGGGAAAGGTGGAATGTCCTATGTTTTTTTAATAAAAAATATAAAGGCTAATAAATTATATACACTTAAATATCGTAATTTAGATCATAACGAAAACAATAAAACGAAGTTCTTTGATGAAATACAAATATTAAAAGAATTAAATATAAGAAATATTCCACAAATAATTGAATATGTCTTTAATGACAATGAACAATTTTTTATATTTGATTATATAGAAGGTATATCATTAAGTCAGTATATTCACAAAAATAAAAATATAAATATTGATTTAGCAAATCATTTTATGCTTCAACTATTAAAAATAATAAATAATTTGCATAAAAATAAAATTATTCATAGAGATATAAAGAGTCAAAATATTTTAATTTCAAAAAATTATGAATTACATTTAATTGATTTTGGTATTTCAATGCATAATGGAAGTAAAATAACTTCAAATACTAAAATAAATTGTTCTCCTTATTATACAGCTCCTGAATATAGTAATCAAGAAATAGTTATTTCTCCCTCTCTCGATATATATGCATTAGGTATTTTGTATTTTGAATTATTAACGGGATTTTTACCTTTTCAAGGTAAAAATGAAATAGAAACTATTTTAATGCATATTGAAAACGAATTTCCTAATATAAAAAAAATTAATAAAGAAATACCTGATTCGATTCTTTATATAATAAACAAAGCTACACAAAAACTTCCGAACAATAGATATAAAAATATAAATGAATTTTATGAAGATATTTCCAATTCATTACAAATAAAAAATAATGCTTATAGAGTTAGTTATGATAATAAAAAAATAAGAAGTGTTTCTAAATTAATTTGAATTATTTTTACATTAATTTTATTACTATTAATTTTTTTATTAACATTTATCATCATATTCAAAGTAAAAGGTATTATATAATGGAACAAATATATAAAATTTTTTCAATAGTATCAGGAAGATACTTAATTAAAAATAATGAAAATGAACAATGAGTTTATGCAGCAGGTAAGCTAAGATATCAAGAACAAACTCCTTTAGTTGGTGATGATATAATCTTAAAAAATAATACTATAACTAAAATATTAGACAGAAAAAATAGTTTTATTAGACCTAAAGTAGCAAATATTGATCAAATATTTATTTTTATGTCTATTAAAGAACCAAATTTTCTATCATATTTAGTTGATAAATATATGTCTATTATAGAAAACAAAAACATTATTCCTATATTATGCATAACTAAAACTGATTTAGATACAAATCAAGCAAAAGAATGAGAAACTCAATACAAAAATATGGGGTATGAAGTTGTTTTAATAAATAATGAAAATCCTTCATATATTCAAAAAATAAATAAATTAATGACTAATAAATATAGTGTTTTTATGGGTCAAAGTGGTGTTGGTAAAACTACTACCTTAAATATCTTAGGAAATTTAAATTATCAAACTCAAGAAATATCTAAATCACTTGGTCGAGGAAAACATACTACAAGGACAACATATATAACTAAAATTAATCAAGGTTGATTAATTGATACACCTGGATTTTCTTCTTTTGATTTAAATATTTCTAAATTAGAATTAGCTCAAAGTTTTAAAGTATTTAATGAATTATCAAAATTATGTAAATTTAGAAGTTGTTTACATTTAGAAGAAGAAACCAAAGATTGTGCTATTAAACAAAAGATTGATACAAAGGAAATTCCTTTGTTTAGATATCAAAATTATGTAAAATTACTTACAGAAATACAAAATGAAAGGAAATAAAATTCTTATGAAAAAATTTGTAACTCCCAGTTTGTTAAATGTTAAACCTGAAGATAGATTAGAATTAGCAAATACACTAATTGATGCAGGAATAAGTTGAATTCATTATGATGTAATGGATGGTGAATTTGTACCAAATACAGCAATTAAAGTTCAAGAAATAGAAAATATATCAAAAAACGGAGAAAAACACCTTAAGGATGCTCACTTAATGGTGACCAATCCATATGATTATGTAGAAAAATTATCTGATATTGTAGATATTATTACCTTCCACTATGAAGCAATACAAGATAATTTTGATAAATTTGAACAATTCTTAAATAATACACAACACGATTTAAAAATTGGTTTAGCTATAAAACCAGATACTTCTGTTGAACAAATTGAAAGATTTTTAGATAAACTTGCATTAGTTTTAGTTATGTCAGTTGAACCAGGGCAAGGAGGACAAAAATTTATGCCAATTGCACTTGAAAAAATAAGAAAATTAAAATTAATCAGACAAAGAGATTCTCTAACTTTCTTAATTCAAGTAGATGGTGGAATCAATGATCAAACTGGACCGGAATGTTTTAAAAAAGGTGCAGATGCTTGTGTTGCAGGAACCTTCCTCGTGTCAAATCCAACAAAAGAAAGAATAGAAAGTATTTTCGGTAATAAATAAAATATTAAATTTAAATCAGTATTATTTAATACTGATTTTTATATAATATAAATAAGTTTAAATTTTATAAATTTAAAACTGTTAAAGGAGCTGAATGTTAGATATTAAATATATTTTAAATAATGAAAATAAAGTTAAGGAAAAATTAAGAAACAGAGGGTTTAACATTAATATATATAATGAATTTGTTGAATTAGCAAAAAAACGTGGACAAATGATGTTCAATGCTCAAAATAAAAAAGCTGAGTTAACTCAATTAACTAAATCTTTTCAAACTTATAAAAATGATTTACAAAAAATAAATGAAATTAAAGAGCAAATTAAAATAATTAAAGAGCAAGAAGCATCATTAAACAAGGAAGCAGATTTACTAAATCAAAAAATTAATGAAATTCTCATATCTATCCCTAATTTACCACTAAACGAAATTCCAGTAGGAGAAAACGAAAATGAAAATCAAGTAATTTTTGAAAAACCTAATTTAGGTAGAGGGTTAGTTTCAAATGTCTTACCTCATTATGAAATAGCACAAAAACTTGATATTATCGATTTTGATAGAGCTACCAAGTTATCTGGTTCTAGATATATAATTTATAAAAAACAAGGGTCAAAATTAGTTAGAGCTTTGATTAATTTTATGTTAGACTTACATATTTCAAAAGGTTATACAGAATTTCATACCCCTGTTATTGTTAAAGATAATATTTTATTTGGTACTGGTCAATTACCTAAATTCAAAGAAGACTTATATAAAATTAATGATTCGAATGAATATTTAATTCCTACTGCCGAAGTTACATTAACTAATTATCATAATAATGAAATAGTTGATTTAAATTTACCATTTAAAGCAACATCATACACTGAGTGTTTTAGATCAGAAGCTGGAAGTTCTGGAAAAGATACTAAAGGTATTTTAAGACAGCATCAATTCAAAAAAATAGAATTAGTTAAAATTACAAATAAAGAGGATTCTATTAAAGAATATGAATTAATGGTCCAAGATGCTCAAGATGTTTTAGAAAAATTAGAAATTCCATACCGTAGTCTTCTTTTGTGTACTGGTGATATGGGATTCTCTGCGCAAAAAACTATTGACTTGGAATTATGATTACCTTCAGAACAACGTTTTAGAGAAGTATCAAGTATTAGTTATGTTGGAGATTTTCAAGCTCGTAGAGCAATGATTAGATATAGAAATAATGAAGGTAAAACAGAATATGCATATACAATGAATGGATCTGGTTTAGCTGTAGATAGAGTTATAGCTGCTATTTTAGAAATATATCAAAATCAAGACGGAAGTATTTCAATACCAAAAGTTTTAATACCATATATGAATGGAGTAAAAGAAATTAAATAATGAATAAAAATAATTGAGTTTTTGCTTTTGATTTAGATGGTACTTTATTACAAAGAAATAATAAAGCAAATGAATATACTTTAGATGTATTAAAAAAATCTAAAGAAAGTGGAAATATTAATATAGTAGCAACTGGTAGAGGTGTAGCTAAAACATTACCTTTATTAGATTCTAAAGCAATTGACCATATGGATTATTTAGTATGTTCAAATGGTACTGTAATTTATGATGTAAAAAATCAAAAATCTATTACATTAAACTCTTTAGATAAAAATGTTTTTGACATAATGAAAAATATTGCCCAAGAAAAGAAATTAATAATTGCAATAGATACAAATTCAGTCAATGCAACTTCATTGCCAAAAAATAAATTACCAGAATGATTAAATGATGTAGATATAATGGATATGAATATCCTAAATTTAATGTCTTTAGATGAACTAACAACTTTAGTTCATCATCCAGATACTAAATTAACACAAATTGCATTTAGAAATCCGTTAAAAGATGCTATCAATAATACTGAACTAGTAAGAAAATTAATTAGTAATTATCCATCGGAAGTTTATTTAACAAATTCTATTTATACAGATATAAATCCTAAAAATACTTCTAAATACAATGCAGTTAAATATATTCTAGATTTATTAAATAAAACTAATGAAAACTTAATTTCTTTTGGTGATAGTGGGAATGATTTAGAATTAATCAAAAATTCTAAAATAGGAATTGCTATGGGAAATGCTACAAATGATGCAAAAAGTATTGCAAAGTACATAATTAGCGATCATAATTCAGATACTATCGGAAAATTCATTCAAAAAGTCTTAGACAATAAAATTAATTTAGATTAAATAAACAGAAAACAACTTTAAAAAAACCTTGTTTTCTGTTTTTATATTATATTTTGCTTTAATCTCATTATTAATAATTTAAAATATAAATAATTTAATAAATAGGAGAATAAGATATGGAAAATAAATCAGAATTATTAGCAAAATTTAAAGATTTATTAGATGAAATTTCATCTAAACAATTAAACAAAGACCAAAAAGAATTAGCATATGAAATATTATCTAAATTTCCTGATAATAAATTGGAATATGTATTCCAATTTATCTGTCAAAGAATCAAAACAGGATTTAGATTTGATATAGCTCCAGAAGCTAATTCGAAAGTAATTGGTATTTTACAAAAAGATCAATCAATGAGTTTTGAATTAAATCCAAATAGATCAAATCAAAACTCATTGATTATCAGTGAAAATTATGATGCATTAAAGAATTTAATAGTAATCGAGAGAGAGAGAGAGAGAGCAGGGTTAGAATATAAATATGATTTAATCTATATCGATCCTCCTTATAATACCGAATCATCAAAAGATGATGGAAATTCAATTGCAGATGATAAAGAAACTATCAAAGCAAATAAATTTATTTATCGTGATAAATATTCTCGTAATGGTTGATTAAACTTAATGAACGAACGTTTAAGATTAGCAAGACAACTTCTCAAAGATGATGGAGTTATTTTTGTATCAATTGATGATGCAGAACAAGCATATTTAAAAGTATTAATGGATGAAATTTTTGGTGAAGAGAATTTTGTGAGTTGTATTGTAAACAAGAAAGGAGGGGGAAAGTCTGATTCTAAATTTTTATCTAACAAAAAAGAATACATTTTAGTTTATGCAATTAATATAAATAATTTAGAATTCAGAAAACAATCCTCGCCTATTGAAAATTACAAATATGAAGATAATAAAGGCAAATATTCTTTAATAGGATTTGACAGGCAAGGATTAGATTATACAAAATCACTTGACTACCCTATTGAAGCCCCTGATGGAACATTTATTTATCCAGGAAAAAGTTATGAAAAGTATATAGAAAGAAATAATGGTAATTTTCAAGAAAAGGATTGGCGTTGAACTTTAAGCAAAAAAGAATATAATGATAGATTACAAAAAGAAGAAATAGTTTTTCTTAAAAAAAAAGGTGAATGAAGAGTTTATTATAAATCATACTATGAGGGAAAATCTTTCCCTTATTCAGATTTATTAACAGATTTTCAAAATACAAACGGTGCTAACGAACTTAAAAGTATTTTTAAAACAAGAGTTTTTCCTTATCCTAAACCGGTGAATTTAATTAAATTTTTACTTAATTTAAAAATTAATAAAAGAATTAGAATCCTAGACTTTTTTGCTGGAAGCGGTACAACCGGTCATGCTGTTTTAGACTTAAATAAACAAGATGGTGGAAATCGAACTTTTACATTAATTACTAATAATGAAAATAATATAGCACAAAATATAACATATGAACGTTTATATCGAATTAATCAAGGAAAAGGTACAGAAAATCAAGCTTTTCCTTGATTAAAAAATAATGAACCTTATTTAAATAATTTAAATGTATATAAAATAAATTATTATAATGTTGATTTATTTAATAACAAAAAGAATATCGATCAATTAATTCAGTTATTAACTGAATTATTAATAGATTTTGGATTAAATAAAGAACAAATCCAAAATCTTAAAGAAATAGATTTATTAACTGATTTAAGTTCATTAAAACCTCTGATAAAGGATGAAGATGGAACTAACTAAAGCACAAAATTCAGCAGTCTCTAAATTAGTTGATTTTACTTGAAATAAATTAATTACTCATAAAAAAGATTCATTATATTTCAAAGCACCAACTGGTTCTGGAAAAACCTTTATGATCTTAAATTACATTGATAAATTAATTGATTTATCTAAATATGAAAATAACTTAGATTTAGTTTTTGTTATTGCTACATTATCATCTGCTGAATTACCTAAACAAATGGAAGAAAGTTTTTTAGAATATAAGTATTATATTAATAATACAGATTTAAATATCCAAAGAATTGAATCTCCATCTAATACTAAGAAAAATACAAAAGTAGAAAAAAATTATCAATTCTTTGCTGAAAAAAACAATGTTTATATTATGGGTGGAGCTTCTTTTAAAAAGAATTCAATTTTACGAGAAGAACAAGCAATTGAATCTTTTTTAAATGAAATCAAACAAAAAGATTATAAATTAATTTATATTCGTGATGAAGCTCATATTGGTGGAAATATCATTAAAAACAAAGATGAAGTAAAATTTGAACAACAAATGCAAGATAATGCAGATTTTGTTTTAAAAATGACAGCAACTCCATCTTATGATGGAATGATAGTAGAATTATCTGAAAAAGAATTAGAATCAGATAAAGTTAAATTATTAAAATCAAATAAACAATATAATCTAAATTTAGAATCTAATAAAGATTATGATAATGAATCGATATTAAAACTTGCTTGTCAAGAATTTAAACTAATCAAACAACATTATAATGATCATATTAATGAAAAAGGATTAATTGGAATTAATCCTGCAATGTTAATTCAAGTAGACAATGATAGTCAAAACGAATTAAAAAATCAAGAATTCAATCAACAAATTAATCAAATTATCAATATCTTAGAAGAAAACGGATTAACTTGAGTTAAATATTTTGATTCAAAAGATAAAAATACAAATATTAGAACAAAAGATAATTGAACTCTAAGAGATATATCTAAAAATACTTCACCAGTGGATGTTATTATCTTTAAAATAGGTCCATCAATAGGATGAAATATCCCTAGAGCTTGTATGTTAGTACAACTTAGAAATATTTCATCTAAAAACTTAAGTATCCAAACAATAGGTAGAATTAAAAGAAATCCTAATCCTGGTTTTGACTTTAGTATAAACTCAATTTCTAATAATTATTATATTTATAGTAATTTAAATGTGATTGATAATAATACCACTACTGCTATAATCAAACAAAAATACGTTCAAGAAGAATTTCCGTTTGGTTATTTACAAAGCAATTCTCATTCTGTCCAAGAAGGAATTATTGATATACAAACATATGAACAAAAAGTAATTGAATTTTTAAACAAAAAGTTTAAAAATTCTGTTAATGAATTTATCTATAAATCATTTTTTAATAATTCATATGATGAATATCAACATAAATATCAAAAGAATAATTTTATTTCTTTTGAAAGCCAATCATATGGAACAGCTAACTTTATAACTTCTAAAATCATAAATATAATAGATTTACAAATATATTTAAATAAATTAAAAAACAAACACAAAAAATACTTTACAAAGAATATAAATGATTATTTAAACAATTTATTTAGTCAAATGAATAAACATATGTCTAAACAATGATTCGATTATTTAGTTTATAAAAACTTAACAAATGATTTTAAAAGTATTTATCAACAAATAATCATAAATCAAATTAATAATCAAACTACACAATATAAAATTGATTTCAATAAAAATCTTCCAATTAATATTTTTATTGAAGATAAAGATGACAAAAATATTGTTAAAACAGATGAATACTTTGTTTATCAAGATTTAAGCAAATCTGATATATCAAATTTTTATTTAGATTCATTAGCGGAAAAAATGTTTGTTGATAAACTAAAGATTTATAATGAAATATTGAAAATTAAATTATGGTCTAAAAATCCATTACCAGATGGTATTTCATTTCAATACTTAGACGATAATTATGAAACTCATAATTCATATCCTGATTTTATTATTAAACATAATAATCATTATATTTATCTAGAAGTTAAAACATATAAAAATGATATTGATGAAAATAAAACAAAAACTTTATATGAACAATATAAAAAATATACTGAATCATTAAATGATAAGAAATACAAATTAACAATGTTAATTTGTTTAGTAGATAATTCTACTACAAATCTATATTTTGCAGGAAGCAGTTCAATTCCTGAATTAAATGAGAAATTATCAAATGTATTAGACAATCAAAATCATATTCATGATAAGATAAAAAGTAATTTTGTTAATAGTTTGAATGATATATTTAAGTATTAGAGTAGTAAAAAAATAAAAAACTATTAAATAAATTGAATTATTATTAGTATAAATGTTTTTATAAAAATTTTCTAGTATAAAAAGTTTTGAATTTTGTAATATAAACTACTCTACATAAAACTATATAAATTATGATATAAAAATTAATTAATGTCGCCTTATAAAGGCAATAGTTATTTATTTTAATTGTGTTTAAATAAAAGAATATAATTATAATATTAACAATAAAAACAAAATAAAAAAGAAGTTAAAATTCTCATTATAAAATCAATTTATAATATTTAAAACATACGGTTTCTTTTATTGATTTTATAATAAACAAGATAATTTTAATGAAGTGGAGGTAGCACTTACTTATGTTATTAATTAAAAAATTCAAAAAACTTGCTTTTATTTTAGTTCCTGTTTGCACTCTATTACCTATTAGTTTAGTAAGTTGCTCAAAAGATGATAAAAAAGAAGATTATTTATATTTTAATTCAGATAAAAATGTTTTAACAATTGAAGGTAAATTGTTCAATATAAATTTAGAATCTGACAGAGATGTATTTAAAACTTCTGAATGAAAATTTATTAAAAATCAAAATGAATTACAAGATTTAATAAATTCATTTAACTATGATATAAATAAATTCAGCGAAAGTAAATTATTAAAAGAAATAAAATCCTTAGATTTTTCTCAAAAAAGTATACTTTTTATACCTAATATTTTAAAAAGACACTCTATGTTTGCTGGATATAAAAAATACAAAGGTTGAAATATTAAATCATTCAACCAAACAAATAATTCAATTAAAGTTATTTTTGAATTTTCAGAACCCGCAAATTCAAATGTAGGTAATGATAGTGTTTGGGAACAATGAAAACATTACTTCCTAGTTTTAGATAAAATTAATTCTGAAAATGAAATATCATTAAGTTTTGAAAATATTAACTAAGAGAATAAATTATAAATAATACTAAAAGAAGAACGCAACAATAATTTTGAAATGTTCTTCTTTTTAAAAAGGAAGTGTAGTTAATTTTGTGTAAATTCTCTTAATAGCAAATATTTAATTTAAAATATTTATATTAGGAGATTTTTTATGCAAAAGAAAAATACATTTAATCTTGATACTGAAAAATTATATAATCAGTATAAACCAAAGACTATTGAAGACGTTCAAGAAATTCTTAAGTCTCAAACTAAAGATTTAATTGAAAAAATTTTACAAGAAGAGATGAAAAATTATCTTGGTTATGATAGATATGAACATGAAAAAGCAATTAAAGATAATTACAGAAACGGTTCATATGATAAAAAAGTTAGATCACAATTTGGTGATATAAATTTAAAAATACCAAGAGATAGAAATGCTGAGTTTGAACCACAAGTAGTTCCAAAATTTCAATATGATATTTCTTTTATTGAAGGTGCAGTAATTAAACTTTATAGCAGCGGTATGTCCACAAGAGATATTTCTTCAACATTACATGAAATTTATGGTATTGATGTTGAACCATCATTTGTAAGTAGAATAACAGATAAAATAATGCCACAAATAATTGAGTGAAGAAACAGACCATTAGAAAAAGAATATGCTATGGTTTTTATAGATGGGATTAGATTTAAAGTTAAAGAAGAAAATAGATTGGTTGAAAAATCTGTTTATATAGTTATGGGTTATACACTTGAAGGACAAAAAGATGTCTTAGGTTTTTGAATAGGTGAATCTGAAAGTGCAAAATACTGAATGCAAGTACTAAATGACCTTAAATTAAGGGGTGTACAAGAAATTTTTATTATTTCAAGTGATAACTTAACAGGTATATCAAATGCTATTAAAGCAGTTTTTCCTAAAACCCAAATACAAAAATGTGTAGTTCACCAAATCAGAAACTCAGTTAAATTTGTTAATTACAAAGACTTAAAAGAGTTTACAAAAGATATGAAAAATATTTATCAGGCAAATAATATTGATGAAGCAACAAGATTTTTACAAATTTTTGAAGATAAGTGAAAAGATAAATATATGTATGCCATTAAAAGTTGAAGAGATAATTTTGAAGAATTAGTTACATTTTTTAATTTCCCAAAAGAAATAAGAAAGTTAATTTATACAACTAATATTATTGAAAACCTTAATAGAAACATAAGAAAAATTACTAAAACAAAAACTTCTTTTCCAACAGAAGAATCACTTATGAAATCAGTATATTTTGCTATAAATAATCAACTTGCAAAATGAGATAAAATTACTCCAAACTGAGGACAAATCTTAAGTCAATTATTAATAATATTTAAAGAAAACAACTAAAAATTGTTTTTAAAATTAAAGTTTTTTGTCTTACTTTTTTTTCAAAAAAGTAAGGTCTCCCTTGATTGCAATCAAGGGACGGAAGGGTTAAAAAAACAAAAACCAAACAAAATGTCAAAAAAACGGAAATGACATTCCGTCTTTTTGACATTTTGTTTGGTTTTTTCTGTTATATTAGAACCAGATTTGTGTTTTACTATCACTTTTCTCTTACTTTAAAAAGTAAGTTAAAGAGAATTTACAGAAAATATAATACAGTCCCTTTAAAAATTTACTTCCTTAATAACAAATAATTTAAAAATAAATTTTCTAGAATGTTGTTCTTTGTAGTTTCTGGATTAGTTAAAATAAAAAGTTGGTTTCCTCTGTTTTACATTGTATTTCATTTGGTTTATATAAACTTCAGAAATATAATTTTAGCAACAAAAAATCACAATCATTTTCAGATTGTGATTTTCATTATTCTTCTACAACTTCTGCTGTTTCTTCGTTATTAGAATTAGATGTATTTGATTGACTAGTTGCATTTTGTTGTGCTGCATAATTAGCGAAATTACGCATTAAATTTTCTACTTCATCTAATTTTGTTTTTAGAGTTTGAATATCTTTTTTATCAATTAACTCTTGTAATTCTTTAACCATTTTATCAGTTTCTTCTTTAGATTTTTCATCTAGTTTATCACCTTGTTCAGCTTTACCTTTATTAATTTGATCTATTAAACTTTCTGCCCTTACTATTGTTTCTACTTCTTCTTTTCGTTTTGAATCTGCTTCTTTATTTGCTTCTGCTTCTTTAATCATTCTTTGAATTTCTTCTTCAGAAAGTTTTGAAGAATTAGAAATTGTTATTTTAGCATCTTTATTTGTTTTTAAGTCTTTAGCAGTAACTGTTGTAATACCATTAACATCAATCGAGAATGAAACTTCAATTTGTGGTTCACCTCTTCTTGCTGGTTCAATACCACCTAAATTAAATTGTCCTAGTGTTTTATTATCATTTGCCATTTGTCTTTCACCTTGAACAACTTTAATTGTTACTTCAGTTTGATTATCAGCTGCAGTTGAAAATATTTGACTCTTTGTTACTGGTATTGTTGTATTTCTTGCTATTAAAGGAGTTGATATTCCTCCAAATGTTTCTATTCCTAGTGTTAAAGGAGTTACATCTAATAATAAAATATCATCAATATCACCTGCTAAAACTGCACCTTGAATTGCTGCTCCAATTGAAACAACTTCATCTGGGTTAATTGAACGATTAGGTTCTTTGTTTAATGTTCTTTTTACCATATCTTGAACAGCTGGCATTCTTGTAGAACCACCAACTAAAAGAACTTCATGTAAATCAGCAGCTGTAATTTTTGCTTCTCTTAATGCATCTTCAATTGGTTTTCTTGTTCTATCTAATAAGTGTGAAGTCATATCTTCAAATTCACTACGTTTTAATTCTAGTTCAACATTAATTGGCCCATCTGGTGTTACAGCTAAAAATGGTAAATTAATAGTTGCTACAGATTGACTTGATAAATCGATTTTAGCTTTTTCTGCTGCTTCTTTCAATCTGTTTTTAGCCATTTTATCATTTTCTACATCATATGAATATTGAGATTTAATTTTTTTAGACATTCATTTTACAATTTCATTATCTCAATCATCTCCACCTAAATGGTTATCCCCACTTGTAGAAAGTACTTCAAATGTTCCGTCTTCTAACTCAAGAACTGAAACATCAAAAGTTCCTCCTCCTAAGTCATATACTAAAACCTTCATTGATTTATCTGTTTTTTCTAAACCGAAGGCTAATGCTGCTGCTGTTGGTTCATTGATAATTCTTAAAACATCTAAACCAGCAATCTTACCTGCTATTTTAGTTGCTTCACGCTGAGCATTATCAAAGTATGCAGGAACAGTTATAACTGCTTTATCAACTTTTTTTCCTAACTTAGCTTCTGCATATTCTTTCATATATGAAAGAATCATTGCTGAAACTTCTTCTGGTTTATATTCTTTATTATTTGCTTTAACTGTTTTATTAGTTCCAATTAATCTTTTAATAGAAACAATAGTATTTGGGTTTGTTTCTACTTGACGTTTTGCTGCATCACCTACTATTATTTCTGAATTTTTAAATGATACAACTGATGGTGTAGTTCTTTTTCCATTTGGATTTTCTAATACTACTGGATTTTTTCCTTCGATTATAGAAACAACTGAATTTGTTGTTCCTAAATCTATTCCTAAAATAATTTCTTTTGCCATTTTTTCTCCTTAATATTTTTTCTTATAAATTTATTATAACACAATTTAGCAATTAACAAATTTAATTGCTAAATTTTTTTGTCAGGATTACTTTTGCTGGTGTGATTAATCTTCCATTTAATTTTATTCCATAACTTACTACTTTTTTAATAATATTATTTGTATTATCTTCAATAAAATCTATTACTTCTTGAACATCAGGATTAAATTCTGATTCCAAGTCAGGTTTAATTAATTCAACATTATGATTATTAAATACATTTTCGAATTGTTGTAAAACAATATTGAAACCTAAATTATAATTTTTAACTTCTTGAGACGTTGAATTACTTCCCGCATTAACTGCCATAGTTAAATTATTAAAAGGCATCATAAAATCCTCTAAAAAATTTTGCAATGCAAATTGTTTAATAGTTTCTTTTTCTTTCTGAAGTTTTTCAAATAGTAATTCTTTTTCTTTATCTATTGTTTCTTGTGCTTTCTTTGTTATTTCTTGAGCTTTGGTCTTGAATTCCTGAACTTGTTTAAAAATTTCATATTCCTTAATAGATATTTTTTCTCTTAAAGAATTTAATTCATTTTCTTTGTTTTCTATTTCTTTTTCTAATTCTTGTATCTTATTGTTATCATTTAGTGTTTCTTCTTCTAGAATTACTAAATTCTTTATTATTACTTTTGCCGATTTACCAGCTAGTTCTTTATTTTCATGATGTTTAGGATAAATATATGAAACTTCCATTTCTTCTTTATATTTTCTTCCTATCAAGAAATTTTCAAAAGTATCTATGTATGAGTTGTTGCCAAGAATTAATTCTAAGTCTTCTTTTTTATAATCTAAAATTAGTTCATTATCTAAATATAATTCAAAGTCTCCTTTAATTTTTGTTCCTTTTTGTAATTTTTTTACATTAAACATTATTTCTTACCTTTCTTTAATATCATTTCTAAAACATTTAATGCTGTTTTCATTTTGTCATAATCAGTTGCTGATGTACTTAAAATCGATATTTCTGTTGTATTAGATTTACTTTCTATTTTTTTTGACATATAAGTTCTTGATGAATCAATAGAAATTTTAAGATTTTGTTGTTCATCTGCTGTTTCTTCTAATTTTTCTCAAACAGAAAAATTCTCAATTAAGTTCAACATTTCACTTAAAGACTTTCTATCTATTTCTTCTTTTAAAATCAAGTTGTTTTTTCCATAAACCTTATTTTGCATATATATTTTTAGTTTTTCATTAAAAACTTGACTAATAAAGGAATTAATAACATCTTGATAATTTTTTACTTCTTGAGCCAATACTTCTGCTAGTGTATAAATAAACTTAGGTATTTGTTCTAAATCTATATCAAGCAATCTTTCATTAAATATACGTATTGCTATCCTTAAATCTTGTAATTTTATACCTTGTGAAATATTCATAATTTTTGAATACACATCACCAGTAGATACAACTAATACAACTGTTACTTTAGTTTCATCTAATGGAACTAGTTGAATATTTTTTAACTTAACTGAACTTTTAGTTACAATTGTAAAGTCTGTCATTTCTGTTATAACTTTAACTGCTTGTTCTACTGTTAAATCTATATCATCATTTTTTCTTGATAATTTAGCATTTAACTGAGTTAAAAACTTCTGTTCATAAGTTATACTTAAATAATTAGCATAATAATTTAGTCCCTTAGGTGTGGGTATGCGACCACTTGAAAAGTGAGGTTTTGTTAAAAAATCTTTCTTCTCGAGATTAGTCATTATATATCGAACTTTGGCAGAAGAGAAAGTAATTTCTTCTGGATAAGTCTTAATTAAAGTTTCACTGCTTACAGATTCACCTTTTTGAGTATATATTAATACAGTATATTTTAAAACTTTTTCTTCATCGACTTTTAACAACTCTCTTTTCATAAGATAATTTTAGCATAAAAGAAAAAAATTAGCAATTCTTTTTTTTAATTGCTAATTTTTGTTAACCGCTTTTGATTACTAAATTAAGACATGTATTTCATAATTCTGGAGTTTTTATTTTTTGAATAGAAGTTGTGTTTAAAAATCTAATTGCTGAATGCACTAACACTAATAAAGCTTCATTTGAATTGTTAAAATGATTCCTTTTAGTCTCTAATTTTTGTGGACTTCTTAAATAAAAGTAAAGACATTTTTTAACTATGCTTTTATAATAAAGTTTAATAGATATTTTTCTTCATAATAAAGTACTAGATATATAGTCTTTAAATCTTATATGTTGTTCTTCATAATCTTTTTTTCTTTTATGTTTTACAACTATATAAGAATTTTCAACATCAAAATCCTTTATTCTATCCAAATTAAAATCTTGTATTTCATTTGTTGTTAAATATGAATTTATTTTTGATATATATCAAAAATAATAATTGAATAAAATGACAGGAACTAAAAAGACAACTAAAGATAAATAAATTCAAAAATGATAAAGTAAAAAAATATTATCTGTTTTTTCTAAAATATCAACATTGTTAAAATCATAAATTGATATACTTTTAGTTCCAATTAAAATTAATAAAAGAAAGGGTGGAATTAGTAAAAAAGATAAAATTAAAGAATTAATTAACATTCATTTTTTAGTAGTTTTATAAATAATATTTTTTAAATAAAACTTTCTTACTAAAAACGCATCTTTAATAAATTTAATACTTATAATTATTAAAATAGCAAATAATGCTACTGATAAAGTTTCATACATTATATTCCTTAAATTAAATATTAATTTGAATGGTTTTCTTTATCTATTAATTTTTTAGCATCATCTAATTTAACGCTAAAGACTGATGTAACACCTCTTGTTTGCATTGTTGCACCTATTATTGCATCTACTCTAGACATTGTACCTGGTCTATGTGTAATTACTAAAAATTGTGTTTTAGATTTTAATTCTTGAAGATATTCTGCAAAACGAACAACGTTAGCTTCGTCTAATGCTGCTTCTACTTCGTCTAGAATACATAAAGGTAAAGGTCTTGCTCTTAGAATAGCAAATAATAAAGAAATAGCAATTAATGACTTTTCTCCACCTGAAAATAGTTTTAAGTTTTTAATACTTTTTCCTGGAGGTTGAGCAAAAATACTAATTCCACTTTCTAATATATTTTTTGGGTCTACAAATTCTACTTTTGCAGTTCCTCCACCAAACATTGATGAAAACACTTTATGCATTTCTTGATTAACATCATCTACTATATTAGTTAATCTCATTGTAATTTTGTTATCCAATTCATCAATAGCTTGTTTTAATATCTCAATTGCTTGGTAAACTTCATCCTTATTAGCAACATGTTCATCATATCTTTTTTGAACTTCATTTAATTCTTCAATTGAATTTAAGTCTACACTTCCTAATTGATCTATTTCTCTTCTTAGGTCTTTAACGATTTCTCGAGCTTGTGAAAGTGAAATAGTTAATGGGAAATGTTCTTTTGCATATTCTAAAGTTAATTGATAATGTTCACCAAGTCTTTCTTTGTGTTTTTCTAATTTATTTTGTGTTTTATTAAATAAATTTGTTTTTTCAAAGAATGAAGTATTTAAAGCGTTAGATAATTCTACTAATTTATCTTTTTGTTCATCTAAAACACTTAAATCTGCTTCTACTGATTCTTTGATTGCTAAATTTGATTGAATGTCATATTTAACTACACTTAAGTCTCTTCTTAGTTCAGCTATTTTATCTTCTGATAATGAAGAATCTGATATATTAAAATCTTTATTATGTTCTTTTGATAAAGATATATCAGTTTTAAATTTAGTAATTTTGTTTTGAGCACTTTTTAATTCTGATAAGGTTGTCATTACTCTTGAATCATAATTAGAAAACATTACTCTATCATTTTTTATAGTTTGTTCATAATTTGAAAGTGATTTTCTTAGTTGATGAAGAACATTTTCTAACCCTGGTTTTTCAGCATTTAGTTCATCAATATGTGCCTGAATACCTAAAATATTACTAATTTCTGCTTCTCCACCAACCATTATTCCACCAGTTCTTATAACATTTCCATCTAAAGAAACTATCATATATCTATTTTCTAGTGTTTTAGATAATTCTGCTGCTGACTGAATATCTTTTACTATTAAAATATTTCCAAGTAAATAATCATTTAAAATTTGATGTCTTTCGTCTATTGAAACTAATTCACTAGCAATTCCTACAAAAGAACGATGATTTTTTGCAATCATTAAATAATCATCACGAACAAATTTTGGTTTAAGCGAAGATAAAGGAATAAATGTTGCTCTACCACTTTCATTTTTCTTGAGATATTCAATTCCTTTGATTGCAACATCCTGATTTTGAACAACTATATTTTGGGAAGCATGTTTTAGAATAGTTTCAATTGCTATTGCATATTCTCTAGGAACACTAAACAATTCTGAAACTAGACCTATATATCCTTTAAATAAAACTTTATTTTGAACTATAGATGCAGTTCCTCTTGACAAATTAGTATCATGTCTTAACTTCTGTTTAAGATGTTCTAAACGTCCATTTAATTTATGCAAACGTGCACTAAGTTCATTTATTTTTCTATTAGTTTCATTTACTTGTTGTTCTGCTAATTTAATTTTATCTTCAGTTTCTTTTCTTTTGTTTTCTGATTCTGTTAATGATTCTTGCAAGTATTTTTCTTTAGATTCTCATGTTTGTAATTCTAAAATTATGGCTTGAATTCTTTCTTGTTCTGAAACTATAGATTGACCAGAAATAATTAAATTACGACGAATTCTTTCTTCATTCACTGAATCTTCCATATTTTTTAATAAAGATTCAATACCTTCTTTTTTACCATTTGCTTTTGATATTTTTGAATTTAATTCTTTTAAAGATTCTCTTTTTTGATGAATTTGTTCTTTGATAGTTTCTATTTCTCTTGAATATGAATCTTTAGTTTCTTGAACTCCTTCTAGTTCATTGCTAAGTTGTTCATATAATTCTGTATTTGATTCAATTTCATGTGCTAAATAACCTATCTCAACAGTTTTTAGTTCATCAAACATTGCTTTATATTTCAAAGCTTTTTCTGCTTTAGTTTTTAAAGGAATTAATTGTTTTTCAAGTTCTTTAACAATGGTTTCTACTGTTTTTAAAGAAGATTCAGAATTAATTAATTTTCTTTCTGATTCTGCTCTTCTAAGTTTATATTTTGAAACACCAGCTGCTTCTTCAAAAATTAATCTTCTATCTTCATCATTTGAATTTGCTATATCAGAAACTGTTCCTTGGGAGATTATAGCTAAAGAACTTTTTCCAATCCCTGTTTCCATTGCTAAAACTTTAATATCTTTGTGTCTACATTTTTCACCATTTAAAAAATATTCATTAGTTCCTTTTCCTCTTTCTAATAAACGAGAAATAACAACCAAATCAGTATCAATTGAGCATAATCTATCTCTATTATCAAAAGTTAATGTAACTTGAGCTTTATTCATTGGTTGAACGGTTTTAGAACCAGAAAAAATAACGTCTTCCATTGTATCACCACGTAATTCTTTAGAACTTTGTTCACCTAGAACTCATCTAATGGCATCATTAATATTACTTTTTCCTGAACCATTAGGTCCAACAATTCCAACTACACCACCATCAAAACGTAGTGTAATAGGTTCTGCAAATGATTTAAAACCTAATGCTTCTAATTTGATTAATTTCATTTTATTCTCCTTTCTTTATGTGTTTTTCTAATGCTTGTTTTGCTGCATTTGTTTCTGCTTCTTTTTTGGAATTTCCTATACCTTCACCATAGAGAATTCCACTATGATATACTTTTGCATAAAACTTCTTGTCTTCTATTTCTTCTAGAACATAATGTACACTATTTTTAGTCATACTTTGAAAATGTTCTTGCAATTCTGTTTTAGGGTCTTTATGAGTACTAAAATTATCTATAATATCTTTTTCGAGATTTGGATTTAATAGATGATCATAAATAAATTGAATTGCTCTATTTGTTCCTTGATCATAACAAATTGCTCCAACCATTGATTCAAAAATATCTGCTTGAACCTTAGGTGAGTTAATAACATCTTCCTTCATTTGTCCTGGTCCTGTTTTTAACAAAGGTAATAAATTTAATTTTTTTGATACTTCAGAAAGAGTTTCTGTTTGTACAGCAGAAGCTTTTCAACGAGATAGTTCACCTTGACTATGATTTGGCATTTTTTTAAATGCAGTTCATGCAGTTACAAAAGCCAATAATGAATCACCAAGAAATTCTAAGCGTTCATAGTTTAAAAGTTTTGTTTTATCTTTGATATTATAAGACTTATGAGTTGTAGCTAATATATATGTTTGTAAGTTTTTAGGCGTAATATTTTCTTTTTTTAAAAATTCTAATAATCTTTGATTATGATTCATTAATTGCACCTTTCAGTTTTTTTAATAAATCCTTATCAATAGCATCAGACATTTGTATTAATGCATTATAAATAGCTATTTCATCAGCAGAACCATGGATTTTAAGTGCTAAAGCATTAACTCCAATAACTCATGCATTTGCAACTGTTCTAAAATCTAGTTTTTTAGATATCTTTTTAAATGATTTTTTTAAAAGTAATGCGCCTATTTTTGATAAGAAACTATTCTTTATTTCTCTTTTTAGTTCATTTTTAAAACTTACAATTGCCCCTTCATAACTTTTAATAACTAAATTTCCACCATAACCATCTATGACAGCAACATCGATATTTCCTTCTAATAAATTTCTGGTTTCAGAAAAACCTATGTAATTTAAGTTACTATTTTTCAAAAGTTCACTTGCTTGTCTAACTATTTCTGAACCTTTATATTCTTCTGTTCCGATATTTAAAAGAGAAATTTTTGGTTCTTTTGTATTAAAAATGGTTTTGTGAAAAATATCACCTAGTCTTGCTCATTCAACTAAATATTCGGGTTTTACTTCTATGTTGGCTCCTACATCTAACAAAATCATTTTAGAACCATTTAAACAATTTACAATAGGCATAAATGCAGGACGCGAAATATTTTCTATTCTTTTGGTTTTAAAAGTAAGTGAACTTATGTATGTTCCTGAATCACCACCAGAAATTATTCCATGAGCATTATTTTCTTTTAAGTATTCTATTGCTTGATTTATTGAAATATTTTCTTTTAATGTTTCCCTAATATTTCTTGGGTTACTTGGTTTTAAATCATTTTGTATTATTTTAATGTTATTAGGAAGATTTGAGATATTTTTATTTTTAAAGTCTCCGATTAGAACTACATTAACATTTTTTTTGTTTATAACAAAATCAAGAGTTCCTTTTAATACTACATCTACACCTAAATCAAGTCCGTTTGCATCAAAAACAATTGTTTTTTGCATTACTCAACTCCTATTAAAAATTGATAATTTGGTTGATTTCCTTCAATTACTTCAATTTCAACTTCATAATGAGATTCAATATAATTAGTTAGTGATTCTACATCAAAAGAATTAGCATTATCACCATAAAAAATTGTTATTACTTGACTTGATTTTTCTACCATTTTATCAATTAAAGTTTTATATGTTTCTTCTATTTCAGAATTAGATGTAATAATTTTTCCGTCTACTATACCTAAATAATCATTATTTTTAATTTTAATATTGTTTAATTTGGTATCTCGAACTGCTTGTGTTATTTCTCCTGTTTTTATTTCAGTAATTGCATCTAACATTAATTCATTATTTTCTTCTTGTGATAATTCAGAATTAAAATTAAAGATAGCAGCTAGTCCTTGTATTTGAGTTTTAGTAGGAATTACTATAATGTTTTTATCTGTTATAACTTGGGCTGCTTGTTGAGCTACTAAAATGATGTTTGAGTTGTTTGGTAAAATGAAAACTGTCTTAGCTTTAACCTTATTTATTGCATTAATTAAATCTTGTGCAGATGGATTTTGTGTTTGACCAGATTCAACTACATAATCACAACCCAAATCCTTCATTCTTTGAATGATACCTGAACCTAAATTACATGAAATAATTCCACACTCATTTAAGTCTTCTTCATTTGCTATAACTTTTGCTTTGGAATTATTTGCTTGTAAAGTCATATTTTCTGATTTTATTTTTATGAATTCACCATATTTTTGAGATACATTTAAAAAATCACCTGGAGTAATTGTATGTCCGTGAACCTTTAATAAGTTGTCATCAGATACAATAACTAATGAATTAGAAATTTTCTCTAATTCATTAGAAAACATTTGTTTATCAAATTTATCTGGTTCTGTTAAATCGATTAATACTTCAGTACAATAACCAAATTCACCAGAATATACCTCAGTATCACTTAAGAAAACTGAAACTTCATCGCTTTTATCTTTCTTTTGAACAAAATTACCTTTTAAATACTCATAAAAACCTACAAAAATTGTGTATAAACCTTCACCACCAGAATCTGTTACACCTACTTCTCTAAGTGTTTTTAGTTTGTTAGGAGTTTCATCACAACTTTTACGAGAAAATTCAACGACTTTTTTTCAGAAATCTATTAATGAAACATCTGTCTTATCTTTAAATTCATTTGATAATTTTTCTGATGTTTCTCTAATTACTGTTAGAATAGTTCCTTCTACTGGAGTGAATACAGATTTATAAGCGCGTTCTGTTGCTAGATTAAATGCTTCTAGTAATTCTGGTAATGTTAAATATTCTTTGTTTGAACAACCTAAAGAAAATCCTTTAAAAATCTGGCTTAAAATAACTCCTGAATTACCCCTTGCTTCATACATCATATTTAATGCTAACTCTTTTGTAATTTCACCTATTGACAAATCTTTTTTTTGTTCGAGTTTAGATATAGCTTGTGATATAGTTGAAGACATATTAGTTCCTGTATCACCATCTGGAACAGGGAAAACGTTTAATGCATCTATTTTATTTTTTGCATTCACTAATGAATTTGATCCAGATAAGATACCTAAATAAAAATCATTAGTATTTAAGAAAACTTTTGACATTATTTAACTCCTTTTACTATAATTGTCAATTTATTTAAATTACAATCAATTTTCTTAAGTTCATATGCTAATCTTTGGTGAAATTCAGCTACAACTCCTTTAACAGGGATATCTAGTAAAAGGGTCACTGTAATGAAAAAATCATAACCATCTTTATTTTTCATTACACTAACTCTTTCTTTTTCTATTATTTCACTTTGATTTAAGATAGTGTTATCAAGTTTTGATAAATTATGTATTTCTTTAATCCCAGGGATAGATTTAGCAATATTCAAAAATAAATCTAAAATTTGTGTTTGTTCCATAATAACCTCAATTTATTGATAAACTTTTTAAATTATACCAAATTCATTATATTATATATATTGCTATAAATTATTATAATTTAAATATGGTGAGTTTGATTAATGGGATTGTTTTAGAAATACATCAAACCGGAGAAAATGATTTCTTAGTTTCTTTTTTTACTTCCAATGGCTTATTAACTTTATATACTCAAGGTCTAAATAAACAGACATCTAAGAACCGCAATAACTTACAAATAGGTTCAATTGTTGAAATTGAATATTTTAAAGCTAGACTAAAAGATAAAATTGGAAGAATGAAAAAGGTAAACCTTTTAGTTAACATTTCTCTAATTGATATTAAAATTAACTTATTTGTAAGTGATATAGTTAAATTATTTAAAAATATAAATCAAAAAAATCATTTATATAATGAGTACTTAACTCATATAAAAAAAATAAATCAAGATAATGTCGATTTATTTTTAGCTTATTTTTATGCTCAAGCCACTACTTATTTTGGTGTCCAACCTAGTTTTAATAAATGTAGAACTTGTTTTTCTAATAGGAATTTAGTTGACTTTTCAATTATAGAAGGTGGTTTTATTTGTTCTAAGCATTCAAATATTATATATAAATCAAATGATGAATTAATTTTGTTTTGATCTCTATATTTTAATATAGATAAACTTCTTATGAACGGATATTTTAATCAAATCAATACATGAATAAATGAACTAAAGTATTTGATTAAAAATGCTGGATATTATGTATAAAAAAACAAAGTACTTTGTTTGAAGTACCTTGTTTTTTTATTTTATGATAGGTTCTTGTGAAGCATTTATAACATCTTTAAAATCAGCTCCACTATTTGCTAAAACATAAGCAGAAAATCCATTTTCAATTAATGCTCCTTTTGAAACAAAAATTTCTTTGTCTGTTATCATTGAACAAACTGATTCAGCAGATAAGGTAGCAGAACCTAAATCAGAAAAAATTATAACTTCTTTGATTTCTTTATAACTATTAATCAAGTCCATTAATGCAATAGGATCTGTACCTAGTTCTGAACCACCATTTATCCCACCAATTGATTGTAAAATAATATATTCATTATTTATTGGAAGCATTTTTTGAAAATAATCTTTAATAGTAGATGCTAATTTTTCATAATGTGAAATTATTATAAATAGTTTTTGCATTATAAATTATTGATTATGTTTTTTAAAATTATATAACTTGAATAAGAACCTGGATCAATTGTTCCTGTTGATCTTTCTTTTAAATACGATGCTCTTCCTTTTGTTGCAATCATATCTTTGGTTTTTTGAGCACAATCAAAAATAAAATTAATTAAATTATTTTTTATATCTAAATTTATTTCATTAATATTAACTAAATAATCATTTATTGGTTTTCAAACGTCAAACATTGTTTTTTCATTTTCTTTAACTTTACCCAACATAGTTAGAGTATTAACAAAATTTTGAACAAGTATTTTTAACTCTTTTAAAGTAAATGATTGGCTTTCTTTTATATTGTTTGCTGTATTCATAAAACACATTCCATATAAAGGGCCAGATGCTCCACCTACTTTAGACATTAAGGTTCTCCCAATTAAACTAATGTAGTTTGATAAACTTAAATTAGTATGATCTAGTTTAGCTACTTCATTAAACCCACGAGACATATTTACACCATGATCTCCATCACCTACTGATTGGTCTAATTCAGATAGTCAATTTTGATTTTCATTGATTTCTTTACTTATTTCTTTAATAGCATCAATAAACTTTTGATATTCTATTTTCAATTTCTTACCTCTGTTGGAAAGTCTAATAATTCTTTTAATTCATTATCTAATTTTAATAATGAAATTGACATTCCTTGCATTTCTAGTGAGGTCATAAAATTACCCACATGAGAACTGTAAATTTTAATATTTTTAGATTCTAAATAATTATGAATATCATTAGTAGCAATGAATAATTCCATTTCAGGTGTACCACCTAAGCCATTAACCATTAATGCTACTTCTGAGTTATTATAATCATAATCTTTTAAAATTAAATCTAGCATTTCTTTAACTATTTCTTTAGATGGTTTTATTTCTTCTCTTTTAACTCCAGGTTCACCATGGATACCTAAACCAAATTCTATTTCTTTTTCACCTAAAGTAAATGATTTTTTACCTGTAGTTGGAATATAAATAGAGTTAAGAGAAATACCGAAACTATGAACATTTTTTATAACTTTTTCTGCTATATTTTTTACTTCTGATAATGATGCGCCTTTATCCGCTAAAGCTCCTGCAATTTTATGAACAAAAACTGTACCTGCTATTCCTCTTCTTCCTATTGTTCAAGTTGAATTTTCTACTGCTACATCATCATCAACTAAAACTGTTTCAACATTTTTACCATTTGCTTGTGCTAACTGTTGAGCTATTTCAAAATTTAATTTATCACCTGTGTAGTTTTTAATAATTAAAAGGGTACCTTTTTGTGAATCTACCGCATTTATTGCTGCTTCTACTTGGTCTGGAGTTGGTGATGTAAAAACTTCGCCTGCTATTGCTCCTGATAACATTCCTTTTCCTACAAATCCCATATGTGCAGGTTCATGACCTGAACCACCACCTGAAATTAAAGCAACTTTTGATTTATCAAAATCTTTATTGTAAATAACATTGAAATCTCGATATTGCTTTACTTTTTTATTTGTTTTAACAATACCTTGTATCATTTCTTGTACGATATTTTCTGTTTTGTTTATAATTTTCTTCATATTTTCCTTATATTAATGAAAATAATCCTATTAATAACCCTCCTGTTAATGGTGCTAAAACCGGTATTCATGAATAACTTCAATTTCCACCTACAAATTCTTGTTTTCTGTTTTTCATTAATAATCTTTCTGTTAAATAATAAATAACTCTTGGTCCGAAATCCCTAGCAGGATTAATAGCATATCCAGTTGAAGAACCTAAAGATGCACCAATTGCAATAACTATTAAAGTAACAGGAATTGGTCCAAATGTAGCTAAACTCGAAACATTACTTCCTTTAGAAAAAGCTAATACTAATCCAACTAATAGCATTGTTCCAACTAATTCATATGCAAAATTAAATACTGAGGCTTTTTCTTTTCCTGAATATGCTGGACCTGTACAATGAGAACCACGTACACTTCCTAAATCTGTTTCTTGAATGTGTTTTCAATTAATGAAGTTTAATATAATTTGACCTGACATTGCTCCTAAAAGTTGCACAGGAATATAAACTAATTTAAGAGGATCATTAAATTTCGATGCTACTAAATCAAAAACTGTAACTGCTGGATTTAAGTGAGCAGAACCTCCTAGTGATTGCGAAACAATAACACCAGCAAAAACTGCTAGTCCTCAACCTAAAATAATTACAACTCATTTTCCTGGTTGATTTCCAAACATTCTCTTCCCTGAAACGCTATATACTACACCATTACCAAGTAAAATTAGTACTAATGTTCCTAAGAATTCAGATAAAATATCTAGTCTTTCTAATCCCATAATTATCCTTATTTTATATCTTTTGTTCAATTAAGTGTTTTTTGTACTGCTGTATCTCAACCTTTAATTAAGGTATCAATTTCATTTTGATTTAATTGTGGTTTAAATACTTTGTCAGTTTTATTAATTTTTTTAATTTCTTCAATATCTTTTCAATATCCAACTGCCAAGCCAGCTAAATATGAAGCACCAAGTGCAGTAGTTTCTATATTAAATGGTCTTTCAACTTTTAGATTTGAAATAGATGATTGGAATTGCATTAAATAATTAGATCTAGATGCTCCTCCATCTACTTTTAATAAAATAATTGGTTTTTCTAAATCTTTTTCCATTGCCTTAAGCAAGTCATTTGATTGATATGCAATCGAATCTAATGTTGCTTTAATGATGTGTTCTCTTTTTGTTCCCCTTTCTAAACCAAATATAGCTCCGCGTGAATATGAATCTCAATATGGTGCTCCTAGACCTGTAAATGATGGAACAACATAAACTCTTTGATCATCATCCACCAATGAAGCAAAGAAATCTGATTCAGCTGAGTTATATAAAATTCTTAATGAATCTCTTAATCATTGAATTGCAGCACCTGCAATGAACACTGATCCTTCTAGAGCATAAACTGTTTTTTCTTGTCCTATTTTTCATGCAATAGTAGTTAATAATTTATTTTTTGAATTAACTGGTTTTGTACCTGTGTTTACTAATGTAAAACATCCTGTTCCATAAGTATTTTTTACCATACCTACTTCTGTACACAACTGTCCAAATAAAGCAGATTGTTGATCACCTGCTATCCCTGTAATTGGAACTTCACCAGTTGCTTTATTCGATCAGTGATGAGGTGATACAATTCCGAAATGTCCTGATGAAGGTTTTACTTCTGGAAGAATTTCTCTTGGTATTTCTAATAATTCTAATATTTCTTTGTCTCAATCTAATGTATGAATATTAAATAGCATTGTTCTTGAAGCGTTTGAAACATCAGTTGCATGAACTTGACCATCTGTTAATTTTCACATCAATCATGTGTCAATAGTTCCTGCTAATAATCTGCCTTCTTTTAATTTTTCTTGCGCTTCAGGAATATTTTTTAATATTCAACGAATTTTTGTACCACTGAAATAAGGGTTAATTATTAGTCCTGTTTTTTCTCTAAATTTTTCTGAATAACCTTTTGCTATTAAAGTTTCACAATAATCTGTTGTTCTTCTGTCTTGTCAAACAATGGCATTATAAACTGGTAAACCAGTTTCTTTATCTCATAAAACTACTGTTTCTCTTTGGTTTGTAATACCTAATGCTGCTATATCTACAGATTTTATTTTGGCTTTATGTTTTGCACTTTGCATTGTTGATAATTGAACATTTCAAATTTCTAATGGATCATGTTCAACTCAACCTGATTGTGGAAAGTGTTGTGTAAATTCTGTTTGACTACTTGCTTCAATATTTCCATTGTAATCTACTACCAATGTTCTACAAGAAGTAGTTCCTGAATCTAAAGTTATAATGTATTTATCTTTCATTTTGACCTTCTATCGTTTTGATTCAAATTTATAATTGCTTATTTGAGCATAAACTATTTCGTCATTAAGATATTCTTTAAATTTCTTTTGATTTCTTAACGTTCACAAAATTAAAGGCATTCCAATTTGTTTATATCTATTTTTATCTTTATCATATAAAACTGTTCATGGATTTAAATATTGACAAATAGATTTCATTTCCTCAATTGAAACTTCTTTAAATTGAGTTTCTGTTCAAAATAAAAATGCTAATTGATATTTAGAACTTAGTTTTCTCATATTACGAAGTGATTGAAAATTAAATGAAGAAAAAACTATCTTAGAAAAATATTTTTCACCGTATTTTAATGATAATTTATGTAATTCTTCTTCAATTCCTTTATATTCTTTTTGATCTGTTTTGATTTCTACATTAATCAATTTATATAAATCTAAATATTTATCTAAAAATTCTTCTAATGTAAGAATAGTCTGTTTTTTAACTTTATATTTAAAAAATAAACTATGATCATCTTTTTTAAGATCGTTTAATGTACTAAATTCAATTTCTTTATTAGTTAAAGCTGTTCTATTAGTTGTTTCATCATGGATAATAACTAATTTTTTATCCTTAGTTAAATGAACATCTAATTCAACACCATCAAAATTATATTGATATGCCATTTCAAATGCTAAATCTGTGTTTTCTGGAGCAATACCTGAATAACCTCTGTGAGCTAAAATTAATTGTTTAGGCATTTTCTAGTGTTCTCCATCTGTAATTTGTTTTACCTAATTTTTTAAGTTCTTTAGTATTAGCAATATGAACTGCTAGACCAGCTAATAAACCTACTAGAGCAATTGATAAAGTTATTAATAAAATAATTTGATATCCTGTAATCGAAGTATTTGTTGCACCTTCAGGAGTATACGCTTTACCTACTGCTCCTGTTACATTGTATAATCATGCATCTGTTGAAAAACCAATAAATGATAAAACTGCCACTGATGATGCATATGAATTTTTTTCTATATGTATTTCTCCTACTTGTGCATATCTTAAAGTAACCATTCCTCAAGATAGAACTCCAGCTAAGATATATAATGTAGAACTTAATACAATTAATGTAATATTTTGACTTTCTGGTAAATAACCAAGTAAGATAATTGCACCAACAATAATAATTCCTATACCAAGTATAATAATTAAGAACAATACATATGATCTAAATTTATCTGCTCATCTTCCAACAAATGTTGATACAGCAGTTCTTAGAGCATATGTTCTTACTCCTCCAATTATAGTAACTAAAATTGCAGGAGCTAAATATGCATTTTGAAGAAGTTGTAATAAGTAATATGCAAAAACACTTTGGAAAGTATACATACCCATTACAAAGATAGATAAAGCTCATAATTTTCAATTTTTAAGTGCTTTATACACTTGTAAAACTGACTTTTTGATTCTTTGAAATGTCAATTTCTCTGTATTTTTTTCCATTTGTTTTTCTGGGACACCAAACAATACTAAAAATGATGTTGCAACTAAAAATCCTGCTATTAAGAAAGCATATGTAGCAAATGGGATTGTTGATGATTCTTTAGATACTGTAGGGAATCAAACATCTTTTACTAATAATCCTAATACAAAGATTAAGAAAAATCCGATAATACCATTAGAAGTTCCTTGAATCCCATATGCAAGACCTTGGTTTTCTTTAGTTGTTTGTTGAGAAACTAATTTTCATAATGGAGTTCAGAACACTAATGTTGAACTAACTCCTCATAATCCTCAAATTATTGCATATTGAATGAATAATGAATCTGGTGATTGAGTTGATGAATATAAGATATTAAATCCAAATCATATTGTTATAATACCTGTTGAAAACACAGCAATAAATAACAATCATTTGGAACTAAATTTATTTGCTAAGAACCCCCCCGGTAATTGAGTAATTAAAGTTACTCATCCTATAATAGAAGTCAATGTTGC
Source organism: Mycoplasmopsis felis (assembly GCF_034647055.2). Lineage (NCBI taxonomy): Bacteria > Bacillati > Mycoplasmatota > Mycoplasmoidales > Metamycoplasmataceae > Mycoplasmopsis > Mycoplasmopsis felis. The sequence goes on along the minus strand of NZ_CP141047.2, from coordinate 311,300 downwards.
AACTTGATCTTCACGGATATTTAAATAAGTATGTAAATTTGGAATAATATTTTTAATATAGTAAGGTGCAGCGATAACAAAAACATCTGCTGCAGCCAATATAATTAATGCTATTATTTGTTTCCAAGTTAAACCTTTTAATTTTTCAATCATAATTCTCCTTAGAATCTAACTTTATATTTTGGATTATAATTAGATTTCTTTTCTAATTTTAATCCTGCTTCTTCTACTAATTTAGCAATTTCTATTGCAATTGCTGGTGCTGATGCAATTGCTGGTGATTGCATTCCTGCTGCATTAATAAATGCTTTATTATCTTTTGCACTACGGATAACAAAGTCATTTGTTTCTATATCAATTGGACGTGAACCAGCAAGTGTGATTTCTGTTTTTTCAAGTCTTATTGAAGGAATAATTTCTTTTCCAATTTGCCCAATATAATCAAATTTTTCTTTAGTTACTAATCTGGTATCTTCTTTTGGAACTCCTTCTTCAGCGGTTGGTCCAACTAACACACGACCATCTAACATTGGTGCTACAATAACACCTTTACCGTGGATTGTAGGAACTTTAAAGCAAATTGAATTAACAATACCTGCTTCTGTTCTTGATAAAATACGATATTCACCACGTCTAGTAGTTTGTTTAAAATCACCATATCCTGCTTTTTCTGCTAAAACATCTGCATAATGTCCAGCGGCATTGATGATTACAGTTGAATAAATTTTTTGTCCATCTCCTAATGTAATTTCAAATTCATTGTTTGAGTATTTAATATCAACTACATTTGAATTATTTCTAACTTCTGTTCCATTTTGTTCACTAGCTCCTAAGAAAGCATATGTTGCTCTAACAGGATCAATGGCTCAAGAACTTGTACATAATAGTGCCCCTAGCACTTTTGGATTTACATTAGGTTCTTTTTTAAGAACTTCTTCTTTAGTAATTACTTTAAGAAATTCTTTTGGAACTTTGTTAATTAATCCTCTTTCGTATAACATATGTACATGTTTCATTTCTTCTTCATTAAAAGCAAGTATCAATGAATCTACTTGAACTTTAGGAAAATCTAAATCTTTAAAGATTTTAGTTCTTCATAGTTCATTACCTAAAACATTTAGTTTTGCTTCAATTTTTCCAGGATCAGGATCAAAACCACCGTGAATTGCTCCAGAGTTTCCTTTAGATGTTTCATCAGCGAAAACTGGGTTTTTTTCTAATAATAAAGTTTTTAATTTATATTGAGATAGTTCGTAAGCTATACTAGCTCCAATGATACCACCACCAATAATAGTTACATCATATTTCTGTTTCACAATAATTCTCCTTAATTAAATTTTGTGCTTAATAATTATAAATAAATTTAAGGTTGACCAAGAAAATAGGGGGGGTAGGTTCTTGAAAAGAATAAAAAAATATGGAAAAAAAGTATTTTTTCCATATTTTTTATATTTGGGAAATTATTCCATATGTTATTCCATAAAATTAATTACTTATATAATTGATTTATATAAATAATGAAGAAATTCGTCTACCTGAACTAGTTGTTGTCTTTGGTTTGAAGTTTTTTAATACTTCTTTGTCCAGCGCTTCTTTTACAGATGATTTTAATACTTCATAAATAAACGGAGGTTTAGGATCATTAACTCTTACAAATCATAGTTCTCCTATGTATTCTTGGACTCCATTATAGTATTTATGTTGATTTCCTTTTCAAAAATCACTTCCGTAAAATTCATGTGTTAATAATAATTTTGCTTTTGCTTCTTCATTCAATTTAATCGATGTAACTAATTCTTTAAGATCTAAATCATCTAAATATTCTTTAAATTCTGCAGATAATTTTGGATTATTTTTATATTCTTCAATTAACTCATTTAATGAAGCCTCTAATACTAATGGATATTCATCAAATAATTTGTTATTTACTTGATAGCCTCTTTCTTTTTTATCAACTAAAGAAGTAAAGGCATTATTAAATCTAATATATAATTCTTCCTCTGAAACATTAAGACCTAAAAGTTCATTGCTTGATTTTAAGTAATCATCTAAAAATTTAATTGCTTGTTTGTATTCATCTTTTAAATTTTTGGTTGATTTATCAAAGATATCATTATATTTTGCTAAATTATTATATGAATATATTGAATTATTAAGTGGGTTGTTTATTTTTGGTAAAACTAAATTATCTACTTCTCCTGTTTTTAAATCTCCATCCATTGGTTTTGGTTCAGGTGTTGGACTTGTTTCTGGAGGTGTTTGTGTGTCATCAGAAGGATTTTTAATAGGTGTATCAACTTCTGTAATAGGTTTTTTGCTTCCTGATTCAGATGTATAGCCACACGAAATTGCACCAAACATTGCAAAACCACTAATAAATAAACTTATTAATCTTTTTTTCATATATTTTCTCCTTTTTTGCATTAATTATATATATATATATATAAAAATCAAAATAAAATTTTTAAAAATAATAAAAAACTATGTTTGTTTAGTTAAATTTAGTATTTTTTGTATACTTTTGTTTAATTGAAAAATTAGTATTTTTTGAATGCAGAAGAAAAAAATATTTTTGGTTCTTTTAGTTTCTATCTTAATATTAAAATTATTTAAATAAAAATCATAATACAAGAAAGTAATATATTCATTTTGATTTTTGTCTTTAATTATTAATTTTAAAAATGTATGGTCATATATTGTATTTAAATCTATATTAATACTTTCTTCTATATAAAAAAATTTATTTAAAATTTTTTGAGACTTAAATAAATGAATAAGTTGATTATTTTTCTTGTATTCGAATTTTGTTGAATAATTTTTAACTATGTATTTATTCATATATTTTTTCATCTTTAAAAACTTATAATCTAATAAATTATTATTGTTTTTATATGAACTCAAAATAAAACAAAAGTTTAAAACAAATTGAACATTATTAAAAGACAAATATTTATCTATTTCAGATGAAAAGAATTTATTTTGATTTGCTAAGAGAACTTCATTAGTTTTTAAGTTATTTAAAAAATCATAAGGAATATTGAAGTTATTGAGTAAATTTAAGATGCTACTTGAAGTGTAATGTGGGATAAAAATTTTATTCCTTTCTAATACTTGATTTTGCTTTCATGTTAAATAATAATAATTAATATATAGATAAGTTAACTCTTCATCTTTTATTAAAATAAATTTGTTTTTTATTTTTAAATAAATTGATAATTGATTAAATTTATCAATATATATTAATAAATCATATTTATTTAAGTTGTAATTTAATCATTTAAAATAAATTCATAAATATTTTTTGATCTTTGTTTCTCATTTAAATTTTTGAATATTTCTTTTTACTAAATAACCAAATTTTCTCAGCAAATTTAATAAGATATATTCTGATTTTGGATCTTCTATTGTTATTTTTATATTCAAAACATCTTGCTTAAATTCTGATTTGGTTATATGATTATTATTTTTATTGATATAATAATTTAAAAATTTATCTATATTAAGTTGAATTGAATCTTTATTTTCTGATAACTTGATTTCTTTATCAAAATTATGTGATTTGTTTATTAATTCATTTATTTTTTCTTTTGATAATAATCCATCTTTATTGTATATTTTTAAATAATATTTATTATTTATCTCATTTTTATATAAGTAAATTGCTAAATCCAAATCCATATCTGATAATGTATTTAAAACTATAAAATCATTAACATATGAAATGTTATACTCAAAAACTTTAATATTGTTTTTATTAAAAAACTTTTTAAGCAAAATAATTTTTTCTAAATCTATGTTATTATCTTTTCCTAAAAATATTTGTTTTTTTCTTTTATTTATATTTTCAGATAAATAAATGTCTATTAATATTATTAAATAGTATATGTTAAAAGAATTTAACTCATAAATATTATTATTTAAAAATTCAATACCATCAAATGTTATTCTAGGATTTTCTAAATTTAATAAATTATCATTAATTTTTAATAAAAATTCCTTATATGTTAAATGAATTAGATTCTGATCATAATAAAAGGAATATCAGTTTTTTAATTGATTTTCACTTAATTTCATTAATTAATTATATTATTTTATAGTTCTAAAAAGCGAAAAATAAAAATTAATAATTTATAATGTTCTATGCATATTTTCTTAAAATTATTATATATAATAATAATTATGAAAAAACTAGGAATAATTGTTGATTCTTTTTCAGGATTAACACAAGAACAAGCAAATGAAAAAGGTTATAGATTTTTACCTTTAAGAATAGAAATAGATGGTGTTTTTTATGAAGATGGGAAAGAAATAGATTCTCAAGATTTATTAAAAAAACTGACTACAGAAGCTAAAGTTAAAACTTCATTACCAAATTACAACCTAATAGTTCAAACAATTGAAGAAACATCAAATGAATATGATGATGTTATTTATTTAGGTGTTTCAAAAGAATTATCAAACACTTTTTCACAATTTATTAGTGTTGCATCTGAAAAAAATAATGTTTATGCAATGGAAAATCATTTATTTGGTAACCAAATAATAAGAGTTGTAGAATATTTTAAAAAATTATATGAAAATGGTGCAAGTATAAATGAATTATATTCAAAGTTAAATGATATAAATGAAACATCTAGAACATTTATTGTTCCTAAAAATTTACAATTTATAGTAAATGGTGGTAGATTATCAGGATTAAAGAAATTTATTCTATCTTACTTAAAAATGTTCCCTATTCTTTCTTATGACTTAGAAGGGAAAGTAAAATCTATTTCAATTAAAAAAACATTCAAACAAGCAGTTTATAAAGCATTTGATTTAGTCAATGATTTTATCGAAGAAATAAAATCATATAACAAAGAAGCAAATGTATATGTTGATTTAGTATCAGGAATTGATAATGAAGTAAATAACTTGATTACATCTGATGAATTTATCAAACCTACTTCTAAAATAAATACACCTGCATCAATAGCTGCACACACAGGCCCTGAGGCCTTTGCTGTTTCTGTGATGTTAGAATTAGATAAATAATATGAAGATAAAAAAAAGAAAAGACAATAAAAAGAATGAAATAGATCAACACTATACTTCAATGTTTGATTCGATAATTCAAGAAAACACCTTACCTCCAGAGGCATTAAAAACATATAAAAAAAATACTAAAATATATGTTATTTCTATTATTTCAGTTATTTTAATTTTAATTCTTCTTGGAATACTAATATGACAAATTATTATAGTTAATTAGAACATTTTTTATGTTCTAATTTTTTATTTAATAAATTTGAACAAAAATCAAAATAATGTGGTATTATATATTAGCGTGGTCGCGTAGCTCAGATGGACAGAGCACGAGCCTTCTAAGCTTGTGGTCAGAGGTTCGAATCCTCTCGTGATCGCCATTTTTTTATACCCTTTTTTAATATATAATTTAAACAATATGAATCAAATTAATTTAAAACGTAAAGAATCACAAGTTCATCAATTAGTAGCAAGCATAATTCAAAATAACTTAACAAACGTTAATATTATTGATCCTGTTGTAATGGATGTCAAATTATCCTCAGATTTATCAGTTTTAAAAGTGTATGTTAATTTATCAGAAAATGTACAAAAAGGTATCATTGCATTAAATAGTTCAGCAAGTTATGTTCGTAAAATACTTGCAAAATCACTAAATTGAAGAAAAGTTCCTGAAGTAAGGTTTTTTATAGATGAAGTATCTGCAACAGGTTCTGCAATTGATGCAATATTAAGGAAAATAAAAGAAGAAAACTAGAGCAAAATATTTTGTTCTAGTTTTCTTGTGTTAAATTTTTTATAAATTTTTATATCTAACAGATTTAGTAAAATCATATTTATCTATAAAATCTATTGTTTGATTTAAAACCTTTTCATCATTAATATCATTTGTATTAATAATATAGTAAGGAATATTATATTTATTTACTAAAAATAAAAATAATTCTTTATATGAAGAGTGTAATCTTTTGAAATAATCTTCATTCATCTCAAAATTATCTATTTCAATCTTTCTTCCTCTACTTAGTATTCTACTTTTAATAGTATCAAAATCAGCATCTAAGAAGATTGCTAAATCAGGGTTATCATTTAAATTAATAATATGTTCGAATAAAGCATTAAATGCTTGTGTATATCTATATGGTTTTTTTTCTAATGTAACAAGTGCAAAAATATAATGCTCTAAGTTAAACCTATCTAGAAACATATAGTGTTCTTTATGATTTCTATCTTTTAAAAATAATTTCTCTTTTTTAGCAAAAGTATCTGATAGTGATTCAATAATATATGATTGAAAAGCAATATCTATATTTGGTTCTTTTTCATAAACTCATTTCAAAAAAGTATTAAAAACATTATCATCTTGAGCAAACTCTTCTAACAAATAAGATTTATGATAATGTTGATTTAAATGTTTTGATAGTGTTGATTTGCCAGAACCTATCATTCCACTAATTGCTATAACCATTATTTTCTACTTACCTTTGATAAATCAAAATTATCTATGATAGAAATTGCTTTTTTTAAAACTTCTTCTTCTGTTAAATTATTTGTATCAATAATTACATAATTTAAATTATATTTATTTGCTTGTTTAATAAATAAGTCTTTATAAACATTAAATAAATTTTCAAAATAACTTTTATTTTGAAAATAGTTATTTGTTTCTACTTCTCTCCCTCTTAAAAATAACCTTTTTTCAAAAGTTTCATAAGACACATCTAAATAAATAGCTAAATCCGGTGTTTCTTCTTCTGTTATTAAAAAATCAAATAACGCATCATAACCGTTTAAATAATTTAATCCTTTAGGTTTTAAATTCACATGAGCAAAAATATAATGTTCTATACTAAAACGATCTAAAAAGATATGATCTTTTGCAAAATCTTTATTTAAATTTCTAAAAGTATTAAATAAATCATGAAGTTTAGTTGTATGATTTTCTACTACATATGTTTGAAAACCCATTGTTAAATTTGGTTGTTTTTCATACAACCACTTTAAAAAAGTATTAAATACAACATTATTTTCATCATATTCTTCTAATATCATTGAACTTTTATAATGTTCATTTAATTTTTGTGACAGAGTACTTTTCCCACTGCTTATCATTCCGCTAATCCCAATTAACATAATAACTCCTTTAATTTGATAGTTATTTATTATAAACAAAAAATATCTTTTTATTAAATTACTTTTTTCGATTTTTATCTTCAGCAAAAAAATTCGTTAAGAATATTAAATTTAAATAAAATGCTTTGAGAAATTGCAAAATGATAATATAATCTATTTTCAGACTTAGGAGGACTATGAATTTAAAAAGACCAGAAGGTACATTAGAAATTATTACTGGACCTATGTTTTCTGGTAAAACAGAAGAATTACTAAAAAGATTAAAAATATTAGAAATTGCTGAAGTTAATACAATTGTGTTTAAGCCTTCATTTGATGTTCGTTTTGATGAAAATAAAATAGTTAGTAGGACAGGTGCTAAAACCAATGCTATAGTAATAAAAGAATCTTCAGAGATATTAAAGCATTGAAACTCTGGGTTCAAGGCAGTAGCAATTGATGAAGTCAATTTTTTAGATGATGGAATATTTAAAGTAATTGACAAATTAGTTTTAAATGGAGTTAGAGTTATTATTAGTGGTCTAGATATGGATTATTTAAGAAGACCTTTTGGAGTAACCCCCGGTTTGCTAGCTATAGCAGATGATATAACTAAATTAAAAGCTGTTTGTTTGTTATGTAAATCAGATGCTGCTTTTTCATTTAGAAAAGAAAACAATAACAACTTGAATTTTCTTGGTGATTCAGAATATGAAGCAAGATGTAGAAAATGCCATATTTTGGGTGAAAACAATAAATTGAAAATATCTAAAAATAAATAGCAAAAGTTTCTAAATATGAAACTTTTTTATTATTAAAATGTATAATTATGAAAATTTAAAAGCAGGTTTATATGATTACAAAAATTAAAGGTACTAAAGATTATAATTTTATAGAATATGAATTAAAAAATTTTATTAGTTCTATTTTCGAAGAACTTTGTCTAAAAAATGGTTTTAAGTTCATTGAAACACCAATCATTGAATCAACTAATTTATTCAAAAGAACAGTTCAAGATTCAGAAATTGCACAAAAGGAAATGTATGATTTTCTAGATAAAAGCCAAAGAGAAATTTCTCTTAGACCAGAAGGAACTGCACCTTTTGTTAGAGCATATATTGAAAATAAGTGGTATAATGAACAAAATCAAAGGTTTGCTTACAATATGCCTATGTTTAGATATGAACAACCTCAAAAAGGTCGTTATCGTCAATTTTATCAAGCAGGAGTTGAATTTGTTGGAGAAAAAAACTATTTAAAAGATATTGCAGTGATTTATCTTGCTGCTAGTATTTTAGATTATTTAGAAGTTCCATATAAGCTAAAGATTAACTCTATTGGAAACCCAGAGTCAAGAAGAAATTATGAATTATGTTTAAAAAATTATTTAATAAAGTTTAAGGATAAATTAACACCAGAATCACAAAAAAGATTGCTTGAAAACAATGTATTAAGAATATTAGATGACAAGATAGATTCAAAACTTGATTTTATAAAAAATGCACCCAAAATAAGTGATTACTTATCAGAAGAATCTAAAACTTATTATAATAATGTAAAAATAAAACTAGATGAACTAGGAATTGAATATATTGAAAGTAATGAATTAGTTCGTGGTCTAGATTATTATGATGAAGTAGTTTTTGAATTTGTTGCAGACACAAAAGACGTCAGATCTCAATCAACCATAATAGGTGGTGGTAGATATTCTAATTTAATAAATGAATTAGGTGGGCCTGATTTATCAAGTGTAGGTTTTGGTTTTGGTATTGATAGATGTGCTTCTTTAATCAAAGAAAGATTTATCAAAAGCACTAACATAGAACAGGAAATAAATAATTGTGATATCTATGTAAGTTCTTCCTTAAATGAAACTAATTTATCTAAATTATTTGATTTGACTTATAAACACTTAATCAACTTATTTCCTTCTGTTGAATTTGAATTTAATATAATAAAAAGTAAAAAATTATTTGAAAAAGCAAATAAGAAAAATGCAAAAATCATTATTTATGATGATAAGATACTACAACCTAATATGTTTTGTGCTAAAAACTTATTAACTAATGATAAGATAATTTTCCAAAATAATAATCAAGGAGTTGCAGATTTATTAAGATTTCTAGAAGAGTGTGATTTAGATATAGATATCAATGAATTAGAAGAATATATTGAAGGATTAATTAGTAATGAATAAAACAATAAATAACAATGAATTAAACTTATCAAATTTAAACCAAGAAGTTATATTGTATGGATGAGTAGCAAACAAAAGAAAATTTGGTGAAATTAATTTTGTTGATTTAAGAGATAAATACGGAATAACACAACTTGTTTTTAATGAACCAATCAACTTTTCTAAAGAGAGCGTTTTAGAAGTTAGAGGAACCGTTAAAGAGCGTAAGGATAAAAATTATGATTTGCCTACTGGTGAAATTGAAGTTTTTGTTCAACAATATAAGGTACTTTCTTCATCAAAAGAATTACCATTCCAAATAAGAGATGATATAGAAGTTAAAGAAGAATTAAGATTAAAATATCGTTTTTTAGATTTAAGAAGACCTATAATGCAAAAAACAATTGCACTTAGAAATAAATTTATTTTTGCTGTTAGAGAATTTTTACAAAATGATGGGTTTTTAGAAATAGAAACTCCGATTCTTTCAAAAGCGACACCAGAAGGCGCTAGAGATTTCTTAGTTCCTACAAGAAATGTAAATGAATTTTATGCACTCCCTCAATCACCACAATTATTCAAGCAACTATTAATGATTTCTGGTTTTGAAAAATATTTTCAAATTGCACGTTGTTTTAGAGATGAAGATTCTAGAAAAGATAGACAACCAGAATTTACTCAACTAGATATTGAAGTTAGTTTCACAGATTTAGAAACTTTTCAAAGTAAAATTGAAAAATTATTTAAGTATGCAATGAAAAAAGTAATGGATGTTGATATACAAATACCTTTTCAAAGAGTAAATTATGATGATTGCATTAGAGATTTTGGTTCAGACAAACCTGATTTTAGATATGACAAAAAAATAATTGATATAAATGATTTTTGTAATGATTCTAATTTCAACATTATAAAAAACGAATCATCAAAAAGATTATTAAAAATTTCTGAAATCATAACTAAAAAAGAGTTTAAAATACTTGAAGAAATAGCAAAGAAAAACAAGGCAAATGCATTATTTTACTTTACTGTTCAAGATGGTGAAATTTTAGAATCAAACTTTGCAAATAAAGTTATGGAAAGTATTAAGAAATTAATAAATAAATTTGAAAATAAAGATGGAACTTATTTAATTGTAGCTAATAACTTTGAAAATGCATCTCAAAGTCTAGGAGCAGTCAGAGTTGAACTAAACAATTGATATAAATGAGCAAAAGATGAATTTAATTTCAAATGAATTGTTAAATTTCCAATGTTTGAATATGATAATGAAAATAATAAATGAGATGCAGCACATCATCCGTTCACTCAATTTGATAATACTATCGATGAATTAAGTACACTACCTAAAGAACAAATAAAAGCTAAAAGTTATGACCTGGTCTTAAACGGTTTTGAATTAGGTTCTGGTTCAGCAAGGATTTATGATAAAGATGTTCAAGAAAAAATGTTTGAATTAATTGGTTTATCAAAAGAAGAACAAGAAATGAAATTTGGTTTCTTCTTAAATGCTTTAAATTATGGGGTACCACCACACTGTGGAATAGGTTTAGGTATTGATAGAATAATTATGATATTAGCAAATTTATCAACCATTAGAGATGCAATTGCTTTCCCTAAAAATTCTAAAAACCAAGATATTTTCACTAATGCACCATCAGGTGTAGAACAAAAACAATTAGATGAATTATTTATTTCAGTTAAGAATTAAGAAAAATAAGGCAAATGCCTTATTTTTAAATATTGAACTTAAAGTAATTATGTTCCCTAAGTTTTTTAAATCTAAAAGTTAAAAAGAGTTGAATCTTTAATAAATTAACTCAGGCAATATTTAATGACTTCTTTTTATATTTAAATATAAAAATAAATTTGGTTATTAAGAATGTGTTTGTTCAGATAAAAAATAAAGAAGCAAAAACATTAAATATAATTGTGCCTATCTGAATAAAATTAGGTTTTATTAACATATAGATCCTGAGTTTCTGAGTTGAAGACCAAATTTTTAATTTTTTTAGAATCTATATATGTATACATATATAGAAATTTTTATTTTTTGTTTTGAATACTATGATTACAATGTATAATTATTATATGAAAGTGAATAATTACATAATTGGAAAAAGCAAAAGAGCAAAAGGAATATATATTTTTGCTGGAATTTCTGGTGGTTATGGTGCTGGTACTAAGAAACAAATTGGTTTGGGTTGGTTAGAACAATTAGAACAAATTAATCCTGATGTTATTTCTATTTTAAAAACAAAAGCAAAAGAACTTACAGAAGATATGGAAAAAGATTTCGTTAAACAAGAATTACTAAATTCTATTCAAAATCAAAAAATTACAGTTAATTCAATTAACTATGGAATAGAAGTTATTTATAAATTTATAGACAAACTACAAATCTTTGAATCGATATCAAAAACCAAGCATAAGGATTTAAAATCAATTTTAGAATATTGCATTGCTTCTAGAATAATTAATTCAAATAGTATCATTAGAAATTTTGAAATTAAAGATAACTTTATTAATACAATAAAATCACAAAAAGATGCATTTTATTCTCTTTTAGATGTATTAGTAGAAAATGAAAAAGGTATTTTAAAGAACTTAAACAATAAATTAAGTAAAATTACTAACAGAGAAATTGAACTTGTTTTCTTTGATTCGTCAACTGTTTATTTTGAAACTTTTCAAAGAGATGGATTGAGATTTCCTGGTTATTCAAAAGACGGAAAATTTAAAGAAGACCAAGTTGTTTTGGGTATGGCAACTGATATTAATGGAATACCAATTCATATGAAATTATTCAAAGGAAATACAGCAGATCCAAATACTTTTATCCCTTTTATTTTAGACTTAAAACAAACTTATCAAATTAATAACATAACCATTATTTCTGATAAAGGTATGTCCACAAATAGAAATATTCGTTTTTTAGAAGATTTAGGTATAAATTTTATTATTTCATATAGAGCAAAGTCAGGAAGCGCTGAATTTAAGAACTATATTTTAGATCAAAACGGTTATGTTGGTAATTCTGAATTTAGATATAAAGAAATTGAATATAAGTCATTATGAAACAACAAAAGATTTAACGGGAAAACTAGAAGAAGAATTATTACTTATTCAAAATCAAGAGCAATTAAAGATAGAGAAGATCGTAAAATACTCATAAATAATTTTGAGAAAAGACAAAATAAAGACGGAATTGTTAGAGGTGAACAAATGTTTGCTTCAAAAAAATATAAGTTTTTTAAACAAATAGGTCGTAGTGATTTTGAACTAAATTGTGAAAAAGTCTTAGAAGATAAAAAGTTCGATGGTATTTATGTATATGAAACAAATAGAACTGATTTAACACCACAAGAAGTAGTTCAAATTTACCAAAACCAATGAAGAATTGAAGAAAATTTTAGAACATTAAAAACAGCGTTAAAAGTAAGACCTGTATATGTATGAACCAATTCTCATATTAAAGGTCACTTTATCTTGTGTTATTTATCTTTAGTAATAATTAAGACAATAATTCACTTATTGAATGAGTCATTTAAAAAAGATGCAGGACTTATTGATTTTAAAATAACAACTGATAACTTTATTAAAGCTATATTAACAGCTAACAAAATAGTTAAAAAGGTTGATAACAAAATAATAGAGACATTATTTGAAACAAATGAAAATAACAAAAAAGATTTTCAGAATTATATATTAATTAAAAAATTCACAGATTTTATACATAGTAAATTAGATATATAAAAAGACGAATTTCCCTATTTCATAGGGTTATTCGTCTTTTTATCTTAATTAACTCAGAAACTCAGGAGAAGCAAAAACATTAAATATAATTGTGCCTATCTGAATAAAATTAGGTTTTATTAACATATAGATACCAGCTACTAATAAATATAAAGCAAAAAGATATAAAATAAAATAAAGTATTATTCTCGCTATTCTTGTTGAGTCTTGAAAATATAATTCACTGTATATCAGAGTTTTTTCTTTAATGTGTGTAACCTGCATAAATTATTCTACTGTATTTGTCTAAAAACATTCTATATTCAGATTTCTTCATCATATTATTTCAATCTTCTCTAACCTTGTGTAATGATCCGTTAAGTACTCATAAAGATGCTCAAAGTCAGTTATATCAATTCATATTATTAATAGTAGATATAATAAGATTTAAAATATCAGAGAATTTATCAAAATTTGTTTGATTTTCCTGAGTTTCCCAGTTAAAGAAAAAAATATTAAAATTCAATAAATTAAGAGATGTTGTTGATAAAACTTTTAGTTCATTAAAAACTAATATTGACTTTAAGAAAATTAATGCTCAATCATCAAGTATGTTTGAATAAAAATATTTATTTTTTATTCAAGTATTATTAGATCAAAATTATACAAAAAATTAAATCATATATTTCAAAACATTCATCTACTACTTTTGCAAGTGTTATGAACATTTTTTTAATAATAAAATTAAAACAATATTTTAAAAAAAGTATAAAATTATTATGAATGTTTATAAATAAAATATAAATATTCATAATAAATTCTTATATATATATATATTGAATTATATACTTATAAGAAAGGTATTTATTTAAATAAATAAATTATTATGAAAAAACGTAATAAATATTTTTTAATGGTTTCTAGCATAACTGCTATTACATCACCTATTTTTATTTCTGCAGCATGTGGAACTAAAAATAGTGAACCAGGTAAGAAAACTGAAGTTGTGTCTAAAGATAATTTAAGAAATAAAATAAATGAAGTAAATTCATTTATCGACAATTTAAATGATGCAAAATACTCATCAATTAAAACTGAATTAAATACAGAAAAAAACACAAGTTCAGAAGTTTTAAACAATGCTTCTGCTACACAGCAACAAGTTGATCAAGCTACTACTAGATTAGAAACTGCTTTGAACAATGCAAAAGCAAACAAACACAAAATTGATAATCCAAAGAAAAACGTAGATAAAAGTCAATTAATAAGCAAAATACAAGAATTACAAACTTATATTGATCAAAACTTATCTCAACAACAATATAATTCAATTAAACAAGAATTGTTGAGTGTTAAAACATCTGCACAAGCTGTTGTAGATAATAATGAAAGCACTGATGCTAATGTTACAGAATCTATAAATTCTTTAACTACTAAAATACAAGAAGCAAAAGTTTCTAAATCAAAAGTTGATTTAGAAACTGAAATAACCAAAGCAAATTCATTAATTACTTCATTATCAGAACAAAAATATACTCAAATAAAAGAAGAATTAAAAGAAGAAAAAGATAAAGCAACAACAATAAAAAATAAAAATAATGTTAATGTTGAAGAATTAAATTCAGCAAAAGGAAAATTATCTGCAGCAATAGCAAAAGCAAATGAATACAAAACTGAGTTAGATAAAGCACCTACTGTCGTTACAGCATCAAAATCATTTGAAGATGTGCAATTGGTTTTTGCTTTTAAAGATACACCAGTAAAAGAAGCATTAAAATCACTAATCGATCAAGGTTGAATGTTTGAAAATCTAGAAGAAGTATCACAACAAGACAATGCAGCAAATACTGATAATTCAGATACTTCAGATACTTCAGGTACCACAGGTACAGATAACTCTTCACAAACAAATGGAGATAATGCTCAACAAACAGGTACTCAAGAAAGCAATCAATCAGGTGAGGAAACACCAACAGCAAACACAAACACACCCGCACAACCTAGTGCAACCACAAATGTTGATAAATTAGTTAAAGATGGTTTAGAAACTTTTATTGGAAAAAAACTTAAAACAGGTAGTCAAACAGATTTTGATTATTTAAATGTGGTTCTTAGAGGGATAACAAAAACTGCTGTTACATATGAACAAGCTGATTTAAATACTCTTAGTGGTACTAATCATTTAGAAATCGATACCAATCAATCATTTAATCATAACCCAAAAAATAATGAATTATCAAAAATTGTTGACGGAAATAGAGAACAATCATCAAGCTGAGACACATGAGCTTTTTATGGTAGGGAACAAGATGCAAAAAATTATATAACAATTAAAATTAAAGAAAATGATGAAGGTGTTTTTGTTAGCAAGTTTAATTTATGAACTAGAGTCAGAGGATACTCACTTGGTCTTCAATCTGGTAAAGCTTTTCCAACCAAATATATTAAATTGTATTATTCATTAGATGGAACAAAATTTGAAAGAGTAAAAAATCAAGATAAAGAAACAAAAGAACAATTATTTACTTTAACAAATACTGGAGAAGTTTCTAATGTAAATAATAATAATAATACTAATACCGTAGAAATAAATTTTGACCCTGTAAAAGCAAAATATATCAGATTTGAATTTGAAGCTCCAGAAATAGAAGGTATTAAAGGACAAACTATACCAGAAACACAAGACAAAGCAACAACAAATTATGGTGTTGTCGGATTTAATGAAGTTGAGCTAATAAAATTAACAGATTCTGGTAAAACAAAATGAGAAAACTCAAACAACATTGAAACATATAAAAACTTAGATCAAATTAACATCCCTCAAAATATTGCTATTGAATTCAATAGTCAAAATAATATACCTAATTCATTCTTATTAGACATTAATAATAATTCAACTAAAACAATTCAAGTAAATGATAACATTGATTTATCAACATTAAGTTCAACACATATTACTATTAAAAACCGTGAAAGTGAAAATAATTCTAGTGCTTTACATAATAATTTAGGTGTTGTAATAGAAGAAATTCAAACTCAAACATTAAATAATAAAATCATTTCAAAACAATTTAAAATAACCTTAATTAAAGATAATGAAAATAAAAAAGTAATTACATTAAATGTTCAACATAACAACTAACATTATGTTATTTTAGAATTTTCTGCTAAGTATTGATGAACAGTAAATAGTAACAAAATCAAGAGAAACATAAACCTCTTTAGATTTAAAAAGTCATTTAAATACATTAAAAAAAAGCAGAAAAGAAAATTCAAATTAACCTTTTATAAAAATACTAAAATATTTATATTTTAGTATTTTTTGTACATAATTAGCTATTATCTAAATTTAATGAAGAAATCCTTTTATTCTCTTTATAAGATTTTAAGATATTCATAATAATAAATTTCATTTTCATTTGATATAAAAATATGAACACAGTTAAAAACAACAAATAAAAAAATAATTAAATTTCTTGTTGTTAATAGAGAACTATATTCAACTATAGAAGATGTTATAATTAACCTAATTATTCAAGAACTTACTTGTTCAAAATAAACGCACAAGAAACAAATCCATATAAAAATTAAAATGAATCAATAATGGATAAATAAAACAAATTAAATTAAATGATGCATTTTTAAAAGAACAAAATATATAATGATAAACAGATACAATTTAAGATTCTTAAATTCTTAAAAAGCACAAAAGTATAAAATCAAAATAAATATGAAAATCAATAATAAAAGACACATTTGAAAATGTGTCTTTTATTATTGATTTTATAAATGGCGCGCCCGGCAGGAGTCGAACCCGCAACCTTTAGGGCCGTAACCTAACACTCTGTCCAGTTGAGCTACGAGCGCTTTTATAAATATATGGAGGCACTAACGGGATTCGAACCCGCACTCAAGGTTTTGCAGACCCATGCCTTGGCCATTTGGCTATAGTGCCTATGTGAATAATTGCTTTTATATTATAATATCTTTTTTTATTTTTCAAAACTTTTAATATATATTAAAAGTTTGTGATTTTTAATTTTTTTTCTTATAATGTGAAATTTTCCACATTTTTTGACTAATATTTCTTATATTAAGATAAAAATCATTTATATATAAAATAAAATATTAAAATAAAAATATATAAGTAATTTGGAGAGAATATGAAATTAAAGAAAATCAAATATTTATTTTTATTAAGTAGCTCAATAACTATTATTCCTGCAATAGCAATGAGTTGCGATAAAAATGAAGAACCAGGAAATAACACAGGAACAACGGATAAACAAGTTACACCACCAATACCTGAGCCAAATCCGGCACCTACTCCTCAACCACTACCACCAATAAGCCCGGCACCAGGTAATGGTGGTGAAGATAGCAAAACACTTGACAATGATAATCCTACAGTTCATGCAAATGAAAACTTAATTGAAGAAATAAAAACCAATCCATTGCAAAGAGTAGAAGGAATAACAGACCAACAAATTTATGACAAAATATTTTCTAAGTTTACTAATGAAACTAAAATAAGGGGTTTACAAGTTTATAATGTGGATAATAATGTCTTTATTGGTATATCTGGTGGAGGAAATGATGTAGATAATAAACTATTTAAAGCTAAAAAAGATGATTTTTATAATTTGCTCACCGACTGAGATAATAAAGATGAAAAAAATATACAGAAAAGATTTAATCATTCTGAGTGAGATAATGAAAATAAAACATTAATTTTTAGATACAAAATTAAAGGTAATAAAGAAGATCAAGTTTATGAACAAAGATTTACATTGAATGTTGAATTAAAAGAATTTAACCCACCAAAAAAAGAGCAACCTTCTAATACTGAAAAACCGACTACTTCAACTGAAGAACCTAAACCAATAGAAGCACCTGTTGTTGAAAATGCAGATATTAAAGTAAATCCTTTACAAAAAATTACAGAAGTTAGTGATCAAAAAATATATGACAAAATTCAGTCTATGTTAAAATCAAAAAATAATATATTCCCGGGTATACAAAAATACACAGATAAAACTGTGAAGTTTTTCGGAATATTAAGCGGTTCTAATAAAGATGATAATAAACTATTTACATATACAAATCCTGATTTTGATGCAAAAATAATTCCAGCAACAGAAAATACCAAGAAAAATAATAATAGGTTTCCTGAATCAACATGAGACGAAGCAACTAAAACACTAGTATTTAAATATAAAATAAAAGATGACACAGATAACACCATTTATGAACAAAGTTTCAAATTAGAAATACAATCACAACCTGATAACTATGGTAATTCTCGTCAAAATGGCAATGGAGATAATTCAAATACACAACCAACAGAATCTCCGTCAGAAGTTCCTTCTGAATCACCAAGTAACAACATTCATTCAAACGATGCTACAACAAATAAACCAGAAGAACCAACAGATTCAGAAACACCTCCAGCAAATGTTTCTCAACCAAGCAACAATGAACAACCATCAACTCAACCAGAACCTGCTGTGAATCCTGGAGAACCATCTCCTTCACCTACAAAATACACAGCAAGTAATATAAACGAAGCTCTTAGATTAAAAGAAAATGTCACAAATCAAACAATAATAGATCAAATAAATAAAGTCTTGAATAGAAATAATAAAAAAAATAAATTTGAAGGTTTGCAATTATATAAAGTAAATTCAGAAGTATTTTTAGGAATAGCAAATGGGGGAAATAAAGTAGATAATAAATTATTTGAATTAACTGACCCTTCATTAGAAAGCAAATTTAAATATGAAGCAAAACCTAAAAATAAAAGTAGAAACCCTAAAACTTCTTTCCCTAAATCTACATGAGATGAAGCAACTAAAACATTGGTATTTAAATATACTTTAAATGATGGATCAGAACACGAACAAACTTTTAACCTAAATTAATGTAAGAAAACAACAAGAATGAAATCTTGTTGTTTTTATACTTTAATTAAAGAAATAGTTTCAACTGAATCACCTATTAATTGTCTACCCTTTAATTCCTCTAGTTCAAGTAAAACAACAACTTTTTTAACTATAACTCCTTGAGATTCAAGAAGTTTAATAATTGCTTTTGTAGTACCTCCTGTTGCTAAAACATCATCTACTATAACTGCAGTTTGCTGAGGTTTTACAAAATCTTTTTGAATTTCTAGTGAATTAGAACCATATTCTAAATCATATGACATCGAAATAACTGGTCCAGGTAGTTTATTTGGTTTTCTTACCATTATAAATGGTTTTTTTAAAAAAGCAGCAACCGGTGTTCCAAAAAGGAAACCGCGGGCATCTGGACCTACTATAATATCTGCATCATTGCTATATTCGCAAATTTTGTTAATTGTATAATTTAAAGCTTGTCCATTTGCTAAAAGCGGTGAAATATCTTTAAAAATCACTCCTTGTTTTGGGAAATTAGGAACATCTCTTATTAATTGTTTTATATCCATAATAAAATTATAAACTATTATTATTTAAAATTACTTAGTTTATGTTCTTTTGAACATAAACTCTATATTCTAATAAAGAAAAAGAATGATTATATTTTGGTCTTAATAAAATAGAGAATTTATATATGTAAAATTGCACTTTTCATAATATTTTTTCTTGTTTATTCTTTAATTTAATATTTAAATTAATTGTATTTAAAACATTATTTAAATCAAAATTTATAATATTTTGCTTTTTAGAAAAAGTTTTCTTGAATTCTTTTAAATGTAGTTTAAAGGATTCTTTACCTTGTTTTAGGGAATATGTTATTTCATTTATACCTTCAACTAAAACAAAATTAAATTTAGAGTTATATATTAAATTATCAGGATTTAAATCTTTAACATAAATTCTAATTTCTTTAGTTTTATCTGATATAAAATAAAAATAAAGAGATAAATTCATAAAAACAACATTAATTAAAATCACTGTTACTGATAAAAATCCAATTCCTCCAAAGAAAATATATGAAAAAATGTTTTTAACTAATCATACATATCAATTTTCTTTAAAACCTAATGATAACATTAATAAAGCTACTAATGATAATGAATTTATTAATGATATTAAAATTTTACCTGCTAATTGATAATTATAAAAAGAACCAAACTCCGATGGTGTTAAATTAAATATTATATTAAACAAATTGTTAATTGGAGAACTTAAAAAATAGAAAATTACTCAAAATAAAATTATTAAAACAATAAAGAAAGATCATGTATATATAGTAGATACAAAATATTCAAATTTAATTTGTTTTTTAATTTTTGTTTTAAAAAAACTAAACAATAATATTGGAATATACATAAATAAATTTATAAAACCATCAATAATTAATTGATTACTAAATGCAAATAACATATAAAAAACTGTATTTATTAAACCAAAGAAATACCCAAATTTTAAATGTCTAGCAAATGCATATAAAGATAAAATTCCAAAAATACCAGAAAATGCTACAAAGACATTAATAAATTTTATTCAAGTACTTTTGTTAGTTAATCAAACTCAATTATTTCCATCTACATCAAAAATGGATAAGAAGAATAAACTAGAAATATTTAGAATAACATAAAATATTTCTAGTTTAACTTTATGTTTTGATAAGAAACTTAACATTATTTTTTAAATACTTGATTTCTTGATGTGTAATATAATGCTTCTGCTATAGTTGGATGGGTATATATTGATTTTTGTAAATCACTAAATGTAATATTGTGATACATAGCAAATGCAATTTGATTAATTAATATTGATGCACCTTCTAAAAATATAAAACAACCTAATATTTGATCATCTTCTTTTGATACTAGGAATTTAATAAAATATAAATCATTTGCAAAACCTTCAGCATGTGCTCTTG
The DNA here is from genome assembly GCF_034647055.2 of Mycoplasmopsis felis. Classification (NCBI taxonomy): domain Bacteria; kingdom Bacillati; phylum Mycoplasmatota; order Mycoplasmoidales; family Metamycoplasmataceae; genus Mycoplasmopsis; species Mycoplasmopsis felis. The sequence continues at coordinate 290,383 of NZ_CP141047.2, read as the reverse complement.
GTAATGATTTACTTGATAAAAGAATTTCATTGAACTCTATATTTTCTTCTTTTAACTGATTAGCATTTTTTCCTACTCCTGCTATTTCTGGATTTAAATAAATAGATCAAGGTACTAAATTAGTGTTTAATAGTTCTTGGTATTTAGTGTTTAAAATATTTCTAGCAATAATATCAGCTGTTTTATAAGCAACTGAAGACAATTGCATTATCCCTGTTACATCACCTAAAGCATATATGTTATCTAAATTTGTTTTCATTTGTGAATTAACTTTAATAAAGTTTTTTTTGTTTAATTCAATATCTAATTCATTAATGCAAGATATATTAGCACTTCTTCCTATAGCAATCAAAACTTTATCAGAAAAAATTTCCAATTCTTGATCTGTTAAGATATTTATAGAATATTGATTAACTCTTAAAATTTTTGAATTTTCTATTATTTTTATTTTCTTATTAGTTAAATATTCTTTAACTTTAGTAGATAATGTTTCATCAAAATTACTCATAAATGACTTATTTGTTATTATTGTAACTTCTGAGTCTAAATTACTATAAAAATTAGCAAACTCAAGTGAAATTGGACCATCTCCAATAATGGTTAATTTTTTTGGTACTTCATTCAATGTTAATCCAGAATCTGAATCAATTAAGTAATTTGATAAATAACCTTCTTTTGAACCAGGTACGTCTAACTCATTGTTTTTAGAACCCGTTGCTATAACTAAATTTTTAAATTTAATATTTTCATCATTCACTGATACAGTATTATCATCAATTACATTTGCAATACCTTTAATTATTTCAACTCCTGAATTAGTTAAATGATTGTGAATTGCATTATTAAGTAATTCTTTGTTTTGTATTCTTCTTTCTTTAATCTTATTAAAGTCAAAACCATTATATTGACTTAATATACCGAATTTATCACTATTTTTTACTGTTTCAATAACTTTAGTGGACTTTAATAATGTTTTAGTTGAAATGCAACCTCTATTTACACAAGTTCCACCTAAATCCTCTTTTTCTATTATTGCTACTTTTAGATTATTATTAGATAAAATACCTGCTAGTGTATACCCACCAGGGCCTGCTCCAATAATTATTACGTCATAAATTTTATCTTCTTTTCTCATAAAAATTATTATATACATTAAAATGAAAAAACGCAAAAATTTATAATTTTTTTGCGTTTTTATAACTTTTTTATTAGACTAAACTTATTATTATAAAAATAATACTTAAAATTAAATAAATAAATAAATTAAAATAAAAAGGATAATTTGACTTAAAAACTTTTTGTTTTGGTTTTTTAATAACTTGTTCTAAATATACTTTTTTTTCTATTTCATTCATTTTTGATAGTTTTTTTTCTAGAGAAATTTTTTGTGATAAACTTTTTTGCTCTTTAAATTTTTCAAAAGTTCGTTCCATAAATCCTCATTTAAATACTAGAATTAATAAAACTAAACAAAAACTAACTACAGAACTAACTAAAAAACTATCAATTAAGTTATTTTTATAGTGTTTTTTTAAAATAATAGACAGGATCAAAAGACCAATGAAAATTAATAAATAAACTAATGAAATTAAATAAAAACGTTTGTTTTGGAATTGGTTTTTTGTTGAATTTATGAATTTAATTCACATAATTATTTAGTTCATTTATCAACTTGTTCTTTAGTTCCATAAACATAATGTTTATTTTCATATACTTCATGAACATAAGGAATATTTGGATATACTTGCTCAGACATATATGAAAGTTCAAACTTAACTTCTTGGAATTTTTCATTTGCATTTGAAATTTTCGGTATTGCTTTAAATAAATTAATTGTATATGGATGAATTGGTTTTTTGTAAATAGATTCAGTATAGCCTGATTCAACTATTTTACCTAAGTGCATAATTTGTACACGATCTGCTATATATTCAATCATTGATAAGTCATGAGCAATAAAAATCATTGCAATATTTTTTTCTTTACATAAATCTTTTAATAAGTTTACAACTTGTGCTTGAATAGAAATATCTAAAGATGCAATTGGTTCATCTGCTACTATAACTTTGGGTTGTGTTATTAAAGCACGAGCTATAACTATCCTTTGACGTTGTCCACCTGAAAATTCATGTGGGTATCTGTATGCAAATTGTTTTAATAATCCAACATCTTCTAAACTTTTATATATAGTTGTTCTTGTTAAAAGATTTTTGATTTCTCTTAATCTATATCACTTAGTTAAACAATTTAAATATGGTCTTATTTTTAGATTTTTAACTCATAAATCATATTTAGAAATACCTAAAAAGACATATATATTACTTAAGTCTTTATTTAAATATTTAGATTCAATATCAAAAGCTTTAATACTATTTAACTTGTCTTTTACATTTGATTTATAAACTTTTAAATCAACATTATATTGAGATAATTTATTTTCTAATTTTAAAATAGATTTTTTTATCTTTTCATTAGTAGAATTATTTTTTAATTCAATTTTTTTGTCTTTAATTAACTCTTTAGTTTTTTGAATCCCATTTTGTTTAAAATACTTAATGAACTCTTTATGCTTTTCAAAAAACTTAACTAATAATGCTTTATTATTTTCATTTAATTCTTTTGATAATACTTCCTGGTTATATATTTCTTTATTTAAGGATTCAATTCTTAAATTATAATCATTAACATAATGCTCTAACTCTTTTTTTCAATTATCATGTGCAGTTTGATAATTTTGTTGTGCTTGCTTGAAATTATCAATATTTTTGACTGGTTTTTTGAAAAACTCTATAAAAGTTTTCTTAAAGTTTCTGGTAAATGTTTGTACCGAATGCTTTCTTTGATCTTTATATAATTTAGTAAATTCTTTGGATTTTATTATATAGTTGTCTATATTCACTATAAATTTGGTTTTAATTAAAGTTTCTATATGTTTTTTATATTCATTTAATGATTTAAATGATAAAACTTCTATGTTTAATTCCTCTAAAAAGAATTTTAATGAAGCGCTTTCTATTTCTTTAATTAAACTTTGTAAATCTTCAAATTTTAAGTACAATAAATTTCTTTTTTGTTTTTTAAAGAATACAGCAGTATATTTGTTCAATAAATATAACTTTAATTTGTAAGCATAAAAATCTACATAAGGAGATGTATAAGCTTCATTTTTTAATAATTTAGCTTCATTTTTTAATTCAGCATATAAGTTATTTATTGAATTTAGTGAGTTAAAATATTCTTCTTTTCATTGAGAATAAACTGAATATAAAGTTTTAAAGTCTTGCTTTGTTGTTTCTTTATATTCATAATATTTTGATGTATGTTTTAATAAATCTTTTTGTTTTTTTAATTCACTTTTTGCATTTTTTAATTGTAGTTCATCAAAATCAATTTCACTATTTCTAAAATGATTTTGACTATCATTATATAAACTAATTAATTTTTCTGTATTTTTATACAGTGAGTTAATTATTTTTGAATTATTTTTGCTTTTTTCTTCTAAATAAGAAAAATAATGATTAAACTTATCTTCAAAACTTGATTCTTCTTTTTCAAAGTCAATTTCTAAAAGATACTTATTTCACTTTTCAACAAAAGGTTCCATTAAAGAATTTGCTATTTTAAGGTTTTCTAACTTCAATGATAAAGCAGATTCTAAAAATGTAAAATGAAAATTATCTTGAACTTGGTATCAATCTTTTTTAATGTCTTTAATTTGGTTAGTAATTATTTTATTTACTACTAAACTCTCTTTCAAGATAGAGAAAACTGTATTTTGACCATTTAGTGCTGCCATTGGGTCTTGGAAAATCATTTGAATATTTTTTCTCATAAATTTATTAGTTTTACGAGAAATCTTTTTACCAGAAATTAACTTTCCATCTAGTCTAACAAAACCATTATAATCATCGTATAATCTTAATAATGATCTTCCTATTGTTGTTTTACCTGAACCTGATTCACCGATTAAACCAACAATTTCACCTTCTTTTAGGTCAAAAGAAACATCATCAACTGCTTTATTAATAATATTTTTATTAACAAAAAACTTTTTTAAATTGTTAATTTCTAAAATAGTTTTTTTACTCATCTTTAAATACCTTTCTAAAGTTTTCTAAACGTTTTGTTAATTCTGGTGAAAGTTCAAATTTTGGTGCATCTGGATGTAATAATCAAGTTGCAGCAGCATGGGTATTTGATATTTCAAATAATGGTGGTTCTTTAATAAAATCGATTTCTAATGCATAATCATTCCTTGGTGCAAAAGCATCTCCGAGTGGTAAATTATTCATATCAGGTGGAGTTCCTTTGATTGAATACAATCTATCTTCTTTATTTTCGGGTATAGCTGAAATTAAAGCTCATGTATAAGGATGTTGTGGATTGGTGAAAATATCTTTCTTTGTTCCTCTTTCTACTATTTTTCCTGCATACATTACATATATATATTCACAAAACTTAGCAACTACTGAAATATTGTGGCTAATTAAAACAATTGCAATATTTAATTTAGTTCTAATTTCTTCAAATAAAGCTAAAACTGATGCTTGAACAGTAGGATCTAATGCTGTAGTTGGTTCATCTGCAATTATTAAACTCGGTTTTAAAGCAACAACCATAGTAATAACTATACGTTGTTTCATACCACCACTTAATGTGTGTGGGTACATATCAAAAACACTTTCAGGATTTCTAATTCCAAATTGTTCTAATAAACTAACTAAGTATTTTCTTTTTTCTTGATAAGTTTTTTTATTTCAATCTTCATTTTTATTTAAAGCATCCAATAATTGTTTTCCTATTTTACGAGTAGGGTTTAAAGATGTTAATGGATCTTGGGGAATATAACCTATTTTATGTCCTCTGACTGTTTGTCAAAATCTATTTGATTTTTTATCTGTTAAATCAATACCATCAATTTCCATTTTTTCTGCTGAAACAACCGCATTTTCATTAATGTTTAAAAATGATTTTGATGTAACAGATTTTCCTGATCCTGATTCACCTACTATTCCTATTATTTCTCCTTTGTGAATTGTTAAATCTATTCCACGAACAATTGTAATGAATTTATTATAACCAGATTTAAAACTAACTTTTAAGTCTTTTACTACTAGTAATTCTTCTTTAGACATAATGACTCCTATTTAGTTTTAATTACTTTCGGATCTAAAGCATCATGAACACCTAAAGCTATAAAGTGTAATGATACAGAGATAGAAAGTAATATTAATGATGGTAATAATAAAATTCAAAAGTTAGAACCTGCTTCAGAAGAAGCAGCAGATATGATTTGTCCTAAGTTAATATCTTTGTTTGTTTTGAAGAAACCTAAGAAAGCAAGTGATGAAATAGATAGAATAATTGAAGGAATACTTGAAACATATGAAGTTGCAATTTTACCTATAATACCTGGTAGAGCATGTTTGTATATCAATCTAGCTTTTGAAGCACCAACTGATTTAGAAGCAGTAATAAATTCTGAATCTTTAACTGTTATAATAAATAATCTGGTTCTTGCAACAAAACCAACTCAACCTACAAAAATCATTGAGAATGCTAATGTAGTGTCTGTAGTTCCAAACAATGAAACAAATAATAATAATCACACAAGAGTAGGGGGAGCAGAGAAAATATCAATTAATCTCATTATGATTGTATCAATTCATGTTCCAACATGAAAACCTAAATATGAACCAATAGCAACACCAATTAAAGTTTGGAATGTTGCAATAATTATTGCTAGTCTAATTGCTTTTCATGTTCCTACTCAAGATTGAGTTCATATATCAATTCCTGATTTAGAAGTTCCTAAAAAGGTATTTAAATTTAATTGAGGATTGCTTTGTAATGCTTCATTATAGAAAACTTGATATTCAGAATGTGTTAACCCTTGAGGTATTTGTGAGTTAACAAAAACTAAGAAGATGCTATGATGTGTATATCATTTGTAAGGATTAAATAATAAATTAACATTCCCGTTTATTGTTTCTGTTTTAATTATGTTTTGTTCATTTAACAATTTTCCAAAAAAACCTGAAAATTGATTTTCATCAAAGTATACTGAAGTAACGTTTCTAAATGTTGTATTACTTAAAACATCAGAAACATAAACAAATTCTTTTCATTTAGTTGGTAAAGCACCTGTGTATTCAGAAGAAGTTGGTAAATATTCACCTTTTTTATTTGCTATTAAATTCAAACCAACAGTATTTGAGACATTAATATTTGTATCATATGGTGAAGCAGAAGTTACAAATAATGAAGTTGATAAAACAAAAATAAAGACAACTAAAAACAATATAGCAACTCAGTTTTTGAAAAATCTTTTAAAAATTTCTAAAAGGAGTTTTTTAGGTTTCCCGGCAACATTAGTAAATGTGTTGCTATTGATAACCTGTTCAAAAGGATTATCAATACCTTTAAATGACAGTTTATATTTTTTATTAAATTCTTTAGATGTCATTAGTTGCTCCTTTATGTTTTAATAATTGAAATTCTTTATTTCTTAATATTTGATTTTTTCACACTAGTATGAAAATTGATGGTTTAGTTGAATATTTTATTCTAGGATCTAAGAATGTATATGAAACATCAACTAAAATTGTTGTAAAGACACCTAATAATGTAAAGAAGAATGTGTTAAACATAATAATGTTTATTTCGCCATTAGGGAAAGATTGAGCAATTATTTGTGATGTTCCTGGTACTCTTCAATATGATTCTATAACGATTCCTCCACTTAATAATCCAATATATGATGGAATTAATAAAGCAGCAAGTGGGATCGAAATATTTCTTAAGACATATTTAAAGAAAATTTCAACTGTTCCTAGTCCTTTTGATTTTGCTATCAAAACATAATTTGAAGTCAAAACTGAAATTACTTGATTTCTTGTAAATGTTATATAACCTGATAAAGAACCTAAGACTATAATAGAAATAGGTGGAATTCAAGAAGTTATAATTTGATTAGTTGTATATTTAGAATCATCTGGAAGTATAAAGTTTGGTGTAACGTTTGCACTTAATAAAATAGTTATTAAAATAGGTGCTATAACAAATGATGGTAGAGCAATAAAGAATAAAGCAAATACATTTATTGATGCATCTATTCAAGTACCTCTTTTATAACCTGATAAAATTCCTAAGAAAATACCTAGAATTGCACTTATAATAAAAGCTGGCACTGTGATTATCACAGAAAATCTAAGAAATTTAAAGAACATATGAGGGATGCTTGTTACTCCTAATTGACTAAATAATTTGTCATCAAAAGGTAAACCAAAAGGTTGTTCCTTATTTGTAAATAAATCATTTAATCAATATCCAAATCTTATGACTGGACTTAATTTATAAGTTAACCATTGATCTTTATATTCATTATATTGACCTTTTCATGATAAGGGCAAGAAGTGATAGTCAACTGACTTTTCAAATAATGTCCTTAATTTGCTAGCTGTATTTTGAGAAGATCCATTATTATTCCCTGATAAATCAGTAGCTTGTTTTAAAAATGGATTTTCTGTAAAATAAGCTGTTAGTAAAAAGACAACTATAACAATAATTAATAAAGTCAAAATAGCAAACCCAATACGTTGAAGAATATATTTTAACATATAATTATTTCCTTTTTATTTTTTAATAATAAACAATTAACTTAATAGTTAATTGTTTATATTTTTTATTTACCCAATACAACTTGGTATGATCTCATGTTTTCTGCTTTATCTAAGATAGCAGGTCTTACAAAGTTAGGATTTACTAAACTTTGTGTGAATGGTTCTTTTAAAGTTCCATATAGACCTAAGAATACACCAATAAGGTTTCTTGTTTCTTGTATTAAGTTTAATCAATCTAGTTTAGTTAATGGACCGCCAGTTTTTGATGCTTCAGTACCTAAATATAATCAGAATTTTCCTGTTATTTCACCTGCTGGTCTGTATTGTTTTTTCTCTTCTTCAGAAAGTTGAACTAATCTCTGATTAGTTTCTGTTATTTTACTATTTGAATTGAATGACGGATTTAATTTATATTCATTTATGAAATTGTAAAATTCTTGTTCATATTCATTTCCTAATTTATTTCACTCTGTTTCTGGGATTGATCATTGAACATTATGTTTTGTGATGTATTCTTTAAATAGTCCTGCTACTTTAACAAGTGTAGGATAAGCAGGTGTTAAAGCATTTTTATATTCTTCATCATTGTTAATTAATGATAAAACTTGAATTAAATTAGATTGATAGAATGAAAGACCATCAAAACCACCTGCTGTTAAATTAAAATCATATCCTCAACCTGAACGTCTAAATGGTATTGTACTATTGAAGTAATAATTAATAAATGGTCCTCTTTGTGTTTCAAATCTATAATGAACTTTCAATCTTGGATCAAGAGCGTTTAAGACTTTAACTTGTTCTTCGTGCGCAGTTTTATAGTTAGGATTATAGTTTGAAAAAATTGACATTGATGTAAATTCCACTGTATTTCCAACATTTGTATTTTCGGCAAAGAATTTATCTAATAATGCTTTCATTCTCTTTTGTAATTCTGGGAATGCATCTGATTTATATACATCAGCAGATTGTTTATTAACTGAGTTAGATTCAGTTGGATCTAATTCTGTTCCTATATTACCACCTAAATCAACTTTTTGGTTTGATTCAGAATCAACAACAAATAATGTATTTACTTTAACATAGTTAGGTCTTAATGCGTTATTTTCAACTGTTCTATCTTCTTCATTATCAGTTATTTTAACATCTTGAGCAAAACCATTTATTCATGGTAAAGCATCATTTGGTTTAACAAGTTCTTCAGCAACTTTAGATCAGTTAACTGCTGCACTTAAAATTTGTTTAAATTCTTGTCCCATTCCTGAAGTAGAAGCTTTTAAGGTGTTTTTTGCAGTTCCTTTTTTAATTTCCTCTAATGAAGTTCCTCATACAAGTTTTGCATAAGCTTCATTAACAAATTCTTCTTCATTATCTGATTTTTGTTTAGTTGGAACTAGTTCTGGGAATACCAATCCGGTACTTCCATCTTCATTTCTTGTTTGAACATTTTCTAGACCATAGTTTACTCTATCATTTTGAACAGTATGTTTGTTACTTTCTGATAATGATGAATATGATAACGAAGCAATTGAACCTGCTTTAAATTGGTTAAATTGTAGTTGTGAGAATGCACTTGGATCTAATTCAGAATTGAAATATTTGACATTAAATGATTCAATAGTTCTTGGGTTTTCTACATAAGATTTATCAAAATAATGAGTATTTAATTTATATGAATCTGTTGTTGTATCAGCATTATAACCTGCTGCATAATATTTACCACTAAATAATGAAGAATCTGAACTTAAACCGTATCAATAAATTCCCGCTTCTCTTGCTAAACTTGAAACATTTTTAACTTTATTTAAAATATCTGTTTTGTCTGCTTGAGTTAAATCAGATGAATCTTTGTAAAAGTCAGGATATTGATTAGTTGTTGAAACTTCTTGAATATATTCATATGGTGCTGGAGAAAAATCATAAGAACCATAAACTACACCGGTTAACAATTGTTTGAATCCAGAAGATTCGTTTTCATTTTTTCTTTCTAATGTAAAGTATTCTCCTGTACTGTTTCTAATTACACTTTGTTCTTTATTTAGGATTTTATCTAAATTAACATTGTATAAATCATATAAATATTTATTACCTCATGCCTTATTTTCTTTGAAGTGATTTGTACCATCTACTGCATATTTTTGATTTGCTAATTTATCTAATTCTGCACTTCCTCCATTATTTATTCTATAAGATGAATCATCAGATAAATAAGTTCTTAAGATTCCTAGATAGAAATCTTCTGGCACAACTTTATATGATGTTTTTTCACCTTTTGAATTTACTCAGAAATTATTTTTTCTTATTCTGAACGCTACTTTTGTTGCTTTTAATAAATCTTCACTAAATTGTGGGTTATTGATTGAACGAGGGTTTTGGCTCTTTAATTCAACTAAAGAAGTTGAATATGTTCCATCTGCTTCATCAGGTTTTACTAATAATTCTGCTGAGTCACTGTCATAAACTTTTTCTGTTCCATCTATAGTTAAAACAATTGCATCTGCTAATTGTAATGACCATCTTGAAACTGATGGTTTGTTAATTTTTCTTGTTGTCACTTTTTCTAGATTTTTCGATGGATCTAAAGTCACATTTTCTACAATTTCTGGTCTTCCATAATATTCTTTTTCGATTAATTGACCTATTACATTATCACTTTCTCGACCTGAATAACTACCAGTAGAATATGACGAATCATAATAACTTCTTAATGGTGAATATTTAATATTAACTTGAGTTTCATAAATATAGTTAAATGCATTTATGTTAAATGTATTTGATAAGTTATTATTGAATTTAATTTTTGGTAAAACAATATTTTTAAGTTCTTCTGTTGTTTGATATTTTGATGTATCTAGTGTTTGACCTGGTTGTAATTCAACGAATGAATATTCAACTTCTGCTTTTTCTCTTCTTGTTTTTTCTCCTGTTCCACAAGAAACAACTGTAGAAAGACCTGCTACTACAGATAATACAGTTCCTAATAATAATAATTTTCTTCTTTTCATAATTTTCCTTTATTTTATTTTAAATATTTTCTTTCCTAGTTTTAATCATTCTTGTATTAATTCTTTAATGAATGTAAAACCATCTTCATAAAATTGATTATCTTCTAAATCAACTCCTACTTTTTTTAGAATGTTAATTGGATAATCACTTCCTCCTGCACTTAAAAAGTTGTTAATATAGTTTTTTAAAGCAGTTTCTCCTTCTGTTTTATATTTTTTAAAGAAATATATTCCTACTAAATGTCCTATAGCATATTTATAAACATAAAATCCATAATAATAGTGAGGAACATAAATACTTTGTATTGTGTTCAGTATTGAATATTTTTGATTTGTTAATGAGTATTTTGAGTTGTTTTGATGGTAAACTTTTGAAATAGAATCATAACTGCTTGAAACTTGTCCACTAGCAATACCTTGATATAAATCATATTCGTAGTTTGCTCAATTAACTTGTTTTAAAACAGTTCCAATAAATCCTTGAATCATTGAATCTAAAATCTTAAATTTGAACTTGTCGTCTTTAGAATTTTTTAATAAGTAATCAGATAACATTAATTCATTGTATATAGATGCTATTTCTGCTAAAAAGATTGGATATTGAGAACCTTGTAAATCTTGATTTTTATCTGAAAAATAAGAATGCATCGAATGACCTAATTCATGGACTAAGGTTTCAACACTTCTTAAGGTACCTTCAAAATTCATTAAAATGTATTTTTTATTAATTCCATAAGTACCACCAATGCTATATGCTCCACTACGCTTAGTTTTAGTGCTCATATAATCAATTCAATTTTCATTGATTGCTTTATTTACTTGTTCATAATACTCGTGTCCAAAAGGTTTCAATGATTCTTTTGCTAATTCATTCATTTCTGATACTGTGTAATTAGTTTTTACATTAACTAATTCTCTAGCTGAATCTCATATTTTTTTATCTTTTTTAAATTTTATTTTATAAAACTTATCATTTCATTTTTTGTAAGTTTTTAAAATGATCCTGCTTTGAGATACTTTTTCAAACAATTTTAATAATATAGCATCTGAAACTTTATCTTTTGATGTTAGCATATTCACTGCAGATTTATATTTTCTTATTTCTGCTTCTGTTGTAAGTGATTTAAAGTGTTGGTATAAGAGTTCTGCAAATGTGTCTTTGTGAGATATATATGCATTTCAATACTTCGTATAAGCTTGCTTTCTTATTTCTTCATCAACATTTTTAAGCAATTGATGGTAGTTTGTTGGATTTAATTTAATTTTTTTTCCGCTCTTAGTTGTTATAATTCCATAATCTAGTTCACTATTGCTTAGAATACTAAAAATTTTATGTGGATCAGGTTGTCCTATAGATGTTTTTATTAAATACTCTTCAATATTATCATCTAATTTATGTTCAAAATCTAAAATTTGATCTTCTATATGTCTTTTATATGAAAGTAATCTTGGATCATTTTTTCAGATTTTCATTTTTTCTATATTTGCAAAAAATCTGTTTTCTTCTGAACCGAATCGCTTGTCTAATTCATGATTTAGAAAATCAAAATCATTATCTATTTTTTTATAAACAGGATTAATTAAATCTGTATTTAAATTATTAGAAATATAATTGTGAATTTTAAAAGATAAAATGGTTTCTTTTTCTGATAAATCAATATCAGCTAAATATTCTTCAATTGAATTATATTTTGAATCTTTAATTTTAATTCTTTGTTCTTTAATACTTTTAAATTCCTCTATTAAAGAATCAATTTCCTTACCTTTTAAAATATCATCTAAATCAAATTTATATTGTTTTGGAATATCTTTATAACTTGAAAATTGTTTTGCTTTCATATACCTCCTAATAAAAAAATCTTGTAGATGTATAAATCTACAAGATTTTATAAATTATTATTTTATTAAAACTAAAACATAAGATATAAAATTGTAAATCTATAGCACCAATGGTTTTACCAAAGAGTAGAAATCTTTTATGTTTTTCTACCAATCAAAATAATTGCCATTATTTTGATTTCGGCTTTTATACCCTTTCATTAACTTTCTTTGTATGCCTACTCCTGTTAATTACTAATGTTAAAAGCTCCTCTATAGTTATACATAACAGATTTCTTTGTCTAAGTAATCTGTTATTTTTTTAACTCAACAGATTAAGACTAAAAATTACGGTTGATGGTATTAAACATTCAAGCGTTATTAATAATATTAATCATAATAATAAATTGAGTTCTGTTTTTCATAAAGTTAATTATAACAAGAAAAAATAAAAACAAAAAAATTATTTAAACAAAAAAATTACAATTATTAAGTTCTATTTTAGAACCTTAATTAAAAAAAGTATATAATTATTATAGAAAGCCGAGGTACATAATAATGTATAAATATAAAGCCAAATTAATATCAAGTAGTGAAATCATTGCTAAGGCTAATTCTTTACAAGAATTAGAAGGTTTAATTAAAGGATTCCGTCGTGGTCAAAAACACGGTGTTCACACACAAGGTAATGAAAAAATTGAAATCATTCATGTTGAAAGAGATCATTTAAAAGGTGAACACTATTCAAAAGAAGTTGTAATTAAAATTGTTTAAAAATTAAAATAAAAGTACTGACAGTACTTTTATTTTAATTTCTTTTAGAGTAAAATTATTTTATGGGATTTTTTAAAAATTTAATAAATAAGGTATTAAAAAAAGAAGTAAAAACAGTTGAAGAAAAACAACTACTTATAGATAGTCAAAAAGAACAAGAAATTCTGAATAGTGATAAATTTAAAAAATACGAAAAAGGTCTTTCAGGAAGTTCTTCATTCGGGAAACAATTATTAGAATTACAAAATAAACACATTCAAATAAATGAAGAATTTTTTGAAGAATTAGAAGAATTATTAATTATGTCTGATATCAATATGAATCTTGTTGATGTTATGATACAAAAAATAAAAAAAGAAGTAAAAACAAATAATATTGATGATCCTAAACTTATTGGTGAAATAGTTGCAGACCAGATGATTTTAATTTATGCTAATAATAGTATTACTAATACTAATTTAAATTATCAAGATAACAGATTAAATGTTTTTATATTTGTAGGTGTTAATGGTTCTGGAAAAACTACTTCTATTGCAAAAATAGCTAATAAATATATCAAAGAAGGTAAAAAAGTTTTAATTGCAGCAGGAGATACATTTAGAGCGGGTGCTGTAAACCAATTAGGTATTTGAGCAAAGAGAATAGGTGCACAAATTATTAAACCAGATAAAGATGGCGAAGACCCTTCATCAGTGGTTTTTAAATCATTAACTAAAGCAAAAGAAGAAAATTTTGATTTGCTAATTATTGATACAGCTGGAAGATTACAGAATAAAGTTAATTTAATGAACGAATTAAATAAAATGGTTAGTATTATACAAAGATTCGAACCTACAGCTCCACATGAATCTTTATTAGTTTTAGATGCAACAACAGGACAAAATGGTTTATCACAAGCTAAATCATTTAAAGAAATAGCAAATTTAACTGGAATTATATTAACTAAAATGGACGGAACTTCTAAAGGTGGGATAGTTTTATCTATTAAAGATGAATTTGAATTAGGTGTTAAATATGTTGGTTTAGGTGAATCATTAGATGATTTACAAGAATTTGACTTAGAACTATTTGTTTATCAACTAACTAAGGATTTAATTAATGAATAATAAATTAGAATATTTAGCAAAATATCAAAATTTGTTTGAAAAATATAAAAACTTATTAACACAAAATCAATTACAAGTTTTTGAATTGTATTTTTATAAGGATTTATCATATGGAGAAATAGCAGAAATTATAGCAACAACAAGAACTGCTGTTTATGATACTGTAAAGAAAACACTTAAAAAGTTAGATTTATTAAATTCAAAAATAAATTTATAATTTTATTTTGTAAAAAATAAAAATAGTGTATTATATTACTAGTGCCAATAGCAAGAGGGATCACCTGATACCATTCCGAACTCAGTAGTTAAGCCTCTTTACGCCGACGATAGCCTAAAGGTGAAAATAGGAAGGTGCTTTTTTTTATATCCTTTTCACTTATATAAAACTAAAAAGTTTATTTTTTAAATAAAAACAATAAAAAAAATAACTTTTTAGTTTTTTATTATATAATTTAATTATCTATGAAAGGATTATTATGTTAAAAGAATTAAATAAAGAACAAGTATTACAAGAAATTCAAACTGGAAAACCAAAATTATTAGTTTTTTATGCACAATGATGTGGACCATGTAGAATGTATAAATCTTCATTAGAAGAAATTGCATCTAAGGATGGACTTGATGTTTTAAGAGTAGATATTGATGCTCATAAGGAATTTGCAGGTGAAGCGGGAGTACAATCAATACCTTTTTCACAAGTTTATAATAATGGAAAACTTGTAAAACAATTTACTGGTTTTAAACCATATGAAGTTCTTAAACAAGATGTACAAGAAATATTAAAATAATCACTTTAGAAAGTGATTATTTTTTATATGGTGCCGACAACTGGACTTGAACCAGCGACCCCTTCCTTACCATGGAAGTGCTCTGCCTGCTGAGCTATGACGGCAATTAATTTAATTATATCATAAATATTTTAATATAATTAAATTAATGAAAGTGATTTGGCTATATATAAAAATAATTTTTAAAACTATCTTTTTTCATATTTTTAATGCTTCACAAATTTCACATAATAATATCAAGATGAGTGAATTCAGTAAGAAGGATTTAATAGATAATAGCACAGTTATAGAAGATGATAAAAAATAATTTTTATTCGACTCATATTAATATCCTATTAATAAGATTAATATTAAAAAAACATATACTATAATCATAGGTTAACTTTGTTAGTATATGTTTTTTTAATTTAAATTATTAATTATGCTAATTCAACTGGTTCACTATTTTGATCTTGATATTGAACTTTATAACCTAAACTTCTTAATTGTTCATATAAGTTATTTTCACCACTAGGAACATAAATATTTGTAGTTTCTTTAGTGAAAGCACCATTTGAATATGCTATTAATGTTGAAAGGTTTGCTATTCCATCACCATCTAATTTGTGTCCTGGAATTCTAGGATTAATTTTAATATTCTTTGTATTATTTCCGTTTGAAAATACTATTTTACTTCTTGGTGTTCCGAACCCTTTATCTAGAATATATGCAAATTGAGCTTTATTTAAGTTATCTGTATCTGTTTCTCAAGTGCTTGATTCATTGTATAAAGCAATACGTTTTAACTTACGTAAGTTAACACCCTTACCTTTTTTAGAATCTCAGAATTCCATGTTTTTGAGACCTTTTGCTTGAGGTACTCTAGTTAAATCTATTCCAATTGGATAACTGTTTCCACCTTCATTGTGATCTGGGTTTAGACCTGGTCCAAATCCACCTTGGAAAATACGTTCATTATTTCTTACATAATATGCCATTCTTAAACCTAAGTTAATTCTAGTCATATCAGTTTCAGAAATTCAGTCAGATGCTTCAAATCCTAAACTGTCAAATGTTATACGTGAATAAATTCTATCATATGGACTATAACTACCTGAAACGTTGTAATCGGCCATATTAACATAAGCAGTTTTCTTTAAAGCTCATGGATTAATACTTCATTGTTCAACTAGTGAGTTTTGTGAAGTATAAAGACCTAATTCATCAATTTCTTTTTCTTCTAAAGCAATTAATGAACCGGTGTTAAAGCTTTCAAAGAATAGTTCAAGCAACGGTAATTTTTGTGGTAGTGCTGCTAGCACATCTTTTAACTCTTGACTTGCTCCTGAACGACCAATGTTTTTAATTCTATAACCTGTAATTTCTTTATTGTTTGCTTGTAATTTCTTAATAAAGTCAATTGATTTTTGATATCCGCTTGCATTAGAAACGTCAATTGAAACTAAATATCCATCTTTTGTCTTACTTGGGTTATTAGGTTGTTTAGTTAATTTTTCAACCTTGATTCCATCTGCAGAACCAACATTATATTCAGAAGAAAACTCATTTGTTACATCAGTTTTATTTCAACCTGGATATTCACCTTTTTCTATGTTTCCACTAGGTCTATTTCATTGTGAATCGCTTCCGAATACACGTTTTTCTAAGTTATTTCTTTTTATTTCAGTTACTACTGAATTAAATATTGGTGATACTGAATATGAGTTTAATTTTCCGTCTTTATCTACATAAATATTATCATTATCAGAATCGATATAAAAACCTTTATCTAAATCACGTTTTAATGTATCTGATAAATCTGTAAATTTATTTGGGTCAATATGCATAGCAATTCATAAATGACCTACTTTTAAATATTCTTTTCCATAACCTCTAACTGGAGGTATATATTCAAAAGTTTCTGGTTTATTAAATCATTCTTCATATTTATTTTGAAATTCATCAAGCATAAATTGTTTTGCATTACCTGCTTCAATTAATGCTCTATATTTATCAAATAATTTTAAAATAATATTTAAATCACTAGGACTTCTGTCTAAGTAATCTTGTAGTTCATCATGTCCTGCAACTTGATAATGTTGATTGTAAAATTGTGTAACTACTCCACTTTTACCAAAGAAAGTATTTTGAAATTTATTAAGTGCTGTTTTACCATTGTTTATAGAGTTTGTTATATTTTCTGCTGATGGTGTTACAGAAATAACATTTGGTGTTAGTTGAGCAATATAATCAATTCTATTAGTTATTCCTGCTTCTCTATCACTTTGATGTATTACTCTAGGCGGTTGTTCTTGATATACTACGTCTATTTTACCAACTGCTGTATCAATTGGTTTTGAAACAATGTCAGGTTCTTTTTTTTCTGGTGGTTTTGGAGTTGGTAATGGTGTTGGTTTTGGTTCAACTATTTTTGGTGGTTCTGGTTTTTCAATTACTTTAGGTGGTTCTGGTTTATCAGGAAGAATATTTGGAGGATTAATGATTTTGGCAGGTGGATTAGGTTTTTCAATTACCTTAGGAGGTTCTGGTTTAACTGGTAAATTAAAATCAGTTGATGCAATATTGGAATTACTTGTATCTACTCTATCATTATTAATTAATAAAGGTGAAATTTCTTTAACATTAAAATCAGTTCCTTTAGGAGTATCACTTGATAAGTGAGTTGTTATACCAACAAAAACAGCTCCTAAAGGTATGACTGCTAATGAACCTAATATATATTTGCTATGTCTTTTCATATTTCTCCTATTTATTTGCTGTAAATTGGTATTTTGTAGGAATAGTATCTAAACCATCCTTGAATAGTCATGTTCTTTTGTTTGGATATAAAGATTTAATGGTTTCTCTAAATGATTTTGCTTGGTCTTTTCCACCACCATAAACAACATCATATTGAGGTAAGTTATAACCATTAAATAAGTTTTCAAAATCAAATCCTTGACTTCTAATAGCTAAACCTGAAGTTAATACTTGTTGTAAGTATGCTGTTGTTACAAGACCAACTAATTCATTTCTTTGATTTCTAACAGATGACCCAGAAGCACCACCACCTGGAGCATATCCTTTATACAAGTATGCCAATCCACTTTGGTAATATGGTTTTCCATCATCATTTGATACATATGTTTTACCAACAACAGGAGCGCTTAAAAATCTATCATAAACTCCATGTTTTTCTTTAAATGTTCTTAATATTACTGAATGAGAAAGATGATTTCCTCTCTCTAATCTTTTTCTTTTTTCTTGATCTTGAGGAATTGCTGATTTATAAAGGTTATAATCTGCATTTGTTCATAATGAGAATGTGTTTTTTGCATTCTTAAGGGCATATGCATCTTCATATTGATCTAAGTAAAAATCTAAAAATCCATTTGAACTTGTTGCAGGATATGAAACACCATATAATTGATCATATTCTTCAAATGGTTTTTTATCCTTTTGATTTTTAATAATTGGAACATCTATTTTATCGTGTGAACTTAAATAATCATATGTAGGAAGTGATAACTTTTTATTTTCTGGTAAATTAGCATAATCATTTGTTACATATTGAGCAAATTCTTCTGGTGTACTTTTACCATATAGTTCATTAGAACCACTTAATTTTGAAAAGTCTACTTCAAATATTGCAATATCTAAGAATTCTTTTGTTGTATTGCTTTTATCTGTAGAAAAACTATTTGGATCTCAATTGAAGAAATCTCTTCCATCCATAATTCTCTTGAATGCTTTTTTAGGTAATGAAAAAGTATTTATTTTATCTTCTAAAAAGTTTACTTTTAGTGTACTAAATAATGATGGGTATTGTTTATCCAATCTTGTTAATCCAAAACCAGATATATTATTTTCATCAAAACCATCTACAACGTGATAATTAGTGGCAAAATAAAATTTTGTTGGATATTTACCATTTTCTGCTAATTCATAATCTAATATAAAACTTGTTCCATTTCCATTTACTTGATTTCTACTTGAATTTTCTAAGTTTGTAAAGTTTTCTGCTTTATCAATTTGTCTTAAAACAATTTGTTTTGTACTTTCACTTAATGTATTATTTGTATTAACGCGTTGTTTTAATTTTTCACGTTGATTTTTAACATACTCTGTATAAATGACAGCTGCTTTTTCTTGGTCGTTATTATTTTGTTTAACAAGTTCTTCTCATATTTGCGTTCTATATCTTTCTAAAACACCATGAGAACTATCTGGTTTTATTTTTTCTAAGATTTCTTGTTTTTTCTGTTCATCTGTTATTTTATTTGCTAATAATTTTAAATCTTCATCATTTTTTAATAACTGAGCAATTGTATTTCTTTCTGATTCATTATCAGAATATAATCATCTATTGAATGAAGTTTGAAATGTTTGCTGAGCAATATTAACATAATGTTCATTTGTTAATGTTCTTGCTAAACCTACATTTTTATATTGATCTTTTCCATATCAATCAACCCATGAATTTAATGTACTGTTACTTGTTTTTTTAATGTTTAAACCAACTAAATTATTTCCGGTTGTATCGTATTCAGGTACTGTTCAACCTAAATCATTCATTGTATCATAATCAGGAAGACCTAATTTTTTTGCTTTTTCATTAAATTCTTGTTTTTTAGTTAAATTAATATTTGTAGGTCTTGCATATTGTTGTGATTTGATACTAGATATTAATGCTTTAATATCTTTTTCATATTTTTCTAAATTACTTGAATTAAAATAATTAACTTCTTCATTTGCGCTAGGCCTTGAATTTGGATTTTGAAGTTTAGGTGTATTATCTACTTTAAAGCCTCTTAATGTAAAAAATTGATTTATATCATCATTGTCATTAAAATTCATAAATAATGTTATTTCATTATTATTTTCAGAATGATTTAAAACTCTAAACTTTAATCTTGGTTCTTTTGCAGTTATAGTTAAATATTCATCAATATTCTCTAGATATTCTTGTGCTGTTTTTGAATTAAAAGGGTATCTTGTTGAATAATCAAAAAGAGTATTGAAATCTTTATTTTTTATAAATTCTTTTGTTTCATTATCATTAAAGTAATTAATAGTAACAGTTGTATCTGTTCCATTTGTACTTCCATTTCCATTAGCAGGTGGAATTGGATTTTCACTTCCTTGTTTGTCTAATGGTTTAGAACCTTCTGGAGGTGTTGGGTTTTGAGGTGTTTCGCTCCCTGGTTTAGAAGGTTGTTTATCATTGCAACTTGCTGCTATTAGTAATGGTGACATCACTGTTAAACCTGTAAGTAAAAATTTAATTTTTTGATATTTTTTCATTTTAAATTCTCCTTTTGGTTACAATAACCTAATTTACCTCTAAATTATACTCTTATAAAGGTATATAACAATCAGTAGGAAAAAGACAATAAAAGCATTAAAAAATACTGAAAAATTAACTTTTATTACTATATTTAAGATATTTTTATAAGTTAGAAAATTTAAATAAAGTTGTTCAAAAAAAAAAAAAAAACACTTATATGAATTTTAATTAAGTGTTTTTTAGTTTTTTTTAATAAGTTCTTTTTTGTGGTTTTGTAGAAGAATTTAATAAACATAAATATACTTAAAATATATTTTATTTGTTATTAATTAAATGATTAATTAATATAATCTTTTATAAATTTTATTATAAGAATTATGAAATTTAAATGGTTAATTATTTAAATCAATTAGATTATACAAACATTTTTTGCAATAATGCTTCTTTAATTTGTTTGAGTTTGTTGAGTTTGGAATTGTAAAGATTGATTAGGGTATCAATCTTACTAAAGAAATCTCCGATTTTTTGTTGTTCAGAAAAATTTCTTGATATTAATATTATATTATCTTTTAACTGATTTGAATTCATACTTGGGATACCAGCTTGATTAAAAGAAAAATTAATTTGACTAACTGAAAGATTTAGAAAGTTAATATTCATGTTTTTATTATATGGTAATAGAGTTTTTAATCTTATTATAGGGGTGAAAAACATTTTTCTAACAACCGGGAAACCAATAGTACCAATTGAAGAAATTGTTATTGCTTCTGTGTTTATTGAATAATTGTCAGAAAAACCTCATATCGCATTAGCTTCTTGTCCATTTGAATATATAGGGTATTTATACATACCTACTGGATGTTTTGAGTTTTTATAGTTTTTAGGTGGTTCACCACCAGTAATAACTTTAAAAATATCATCCAATTTTTCCTCTTTTCACTCTCCTTCAAATCCTTTAAATCTTATTCTAGGTGTTTTTGAATTACCTTCCGGGAACATTTTTTGTAAGAGAGTTTCTTTAATTTGTTTGAGTTTGTTGAGTTTAGTTTGTTCGAGGGTGATTAGATTATCGATATTTTCTATAAGAATAGATATTTTTTCTTGCTCAAGTTTATTTTTAGAAAAATTGATTAACACTTCATGAAGAACATTTATCATTAATTTAGGATTTCCAGCTTTTATCACATGTTTTTTTACTTTAACATTTATTTCATGTGCAAAATATGAACTTGGTTTTATGCTTGTTTTTTGGAGCATAACACCACAAACATTTGTAGCATAAAATAAACCATCTCTGTATAAAACTGTTCCAGCATTTGCTCCATCTGTTGTTCAGGTTATACTATTTTTAAATAAAAAATTATTATAAAAGCCCAAAAGACCGTTATTTAATGTTTGAGAAGAAAAGACTGGATAAATATATTTACCCATCTTTTTACTTCTAATTTTGCGTTGAGATAAAACCTCGCCTCTTGTTAATTCAAAAACTTCTCCTATGTTACCTTGCTCTCACTCTTCACTAAACCCTTTGAATCTAACAGATGGAACTAAAACTTTTTTCATAATTACCTTTAATTTTTAAATTATATTAAATTTAATTATCAAATTAATATTATTTATTGAAATTGAATAATTTAAAATTCATTTCAATTAAGGATATAAACAAAAATAGAACAAAATTCTATTTGTTCTATTTTCTATATTTCACTTCTTCCTAATAAGTGGTTTGTTGTTTTTGGTGCTCTTCTTAATTTAACACCATCATTAATATCTGAATCTTGTTTAAATTTTGTAATAGGAATATCTATGTCAAAACTATTATCACCTTGATGTTCATATCCTATTTTGAAAATATGTAGTTTTAATTCATCATCAGAATTATCAAAACTCAATTCTACATTTGACGCAAATTCTAAAACATCATTTTCATCATTAAATACTAATAAGTTATTTGGGAATGTTAATTGATTTCCACCTCTTAATTGAATAAGGAAGTTATTTCTTGGGAATGTAATTAAGTTTTCTGGATTTTTGAGTTTTATGAATGCTTGATGTTTTGCTTGACGTTGAATTGTACTTTCATTTTCATCTTTAAATAAATCTATATAAGCATCAAAAATTTCTAAGTTAACTTCTTTTAAGTGTCATAATGGATTTTCATTATTAAAAGTTAAATCACTATTATCTTGAACTTTTAATAAAGGAAGAGAATCTAGATTGTCAATTTCTTTTCCATTTGTATTCAGTCTTAATTCTTTTAAATATAAAGCATTAGGTTGAATTTCTTGACCTTCTTGTGGGATTATTTGTTCTGAAGGTGCAATAAATTGGTATTTAACAGTATCATTTTCTTGTACTTTTGTTAATTTAAATTCTTTAACTATGTTATTTTCTAATTTAAATGCAACTTTGGAATTAAAGTTTAAATCTATTGATAAACCATTGTTTAATTCAAAATTAAATGTATATGATTTTGAATTAACATCATAAGTTCTGTTGAATTTTTTAACAGAGTTCTGTAATTTCTGTAATTTAAATTCTTGCCTTGATATTCTGGTTAATTCATGATCACCTAATAAGATTTTATCAAATGAAACTGATTGTAAAGTTTCTGGCTTACCTGTTACTTTTAGTTTTAATTTAATAGTTCTTGGTAAATTGTTGTTTTGGTCATCTTCAACTGAACTTCATTCACTAAATGGTATTTCATTAACTACAACACCATTAGGTATGTTATTTATATTTAATTTAATACTTCTATTTTCTTCTGGTTTAATTCTATAAATATCTAAATTAAAACTTACCTCGTGTTCTTCTGTTGAGATATTTTTAATTTTGAAAGTTTCTTCGTTTATAACAACAACTGATTCATTTAATATAGAATTTTGTAATTCTTTTTTGAATTCCTCAAATTCATCTCTAAGTTTAAATTCTAAATTAAGGAATTGATTTAATGTTGCATTTGCATCATTATTAATTGTTTCTAGTTGTTTAATAAATCCTTTGTATTTGAAAGAAAATTCTCTTGAATAATATACTGATGGATTCGTATTACCATATTCTATTATTTCATTTAATAAAGTTCTAGTTTTTAACAATCCTTGTGCTTGTTTAGGATCATTATTAGGATTTTGATCTTTTGCTTTGTTAAATGCCTCAATAACTTTTTTTAATTTTGCTTCTAATAATTCAATTTCATTCTTGAATCTATGGTTAGGTAAGTTTAATAATTCTGATTCTCTATTTTGTATTTGATTTTTTAATTCTTGAGCTTTTGAGATAACTATAGAATATTTTTTTGTATTTGTATCAGTAAAACTAGCAAAAACTTCATTTTTAGATCTTAAATTATTTAATATTTCAGTTTTTTGATTAGTAAATGAAATGAATTCATTTTTTAGTACTTCAATATCTTTGTTTGTAATATCATAAAATTCTAACTCTGGGAATTGAACTGGATAATGTCTTAAATTACCACTTGCATAACTTCTTGGAACTCATTTAAATTTAATGAATTTAGCAAAACTTGGTTCAAAATGAATAGTAACCAATTTCACACCTTGGCTATCATTATCTAACGAAGTATATTCAGAAGAATTTAAAGCAGTACCATTGTGAGACCCAAAATCAGCAAAATTAATTTTATCTTGACGCTCAACATCTTTAAAATTCACTCCGTCCGCTGAAACTTGAATTCTCATTTCTTCTGGTAAAACTAAACCACCTAAACTATTTGAAGCTTTGATATAAATATTTAATTGTGATATTAAAACATTTTCATCATTATTAACATTAAAAACAAATTCAGAAAGTTGGTTACTTTGATCTCTTTCTTTTTGATTTCAGTTATTTCAATATGAACCATTTGCTTTATCTTTATTTCCATCAATAAGTCTATCTAATAAATTAGTTTCTCCAGAACTATTAGATTTAGTTCTATCAACTGATAATTTAGTATTAGTTAAATTATTACCAGGAGCAGCAGCATAATTTATATAATGAACTTTAAATGTAACATTTAAATTATTATTTATAGCATCTGTTGTTTGATTTTCATTACTTTGAACTAGTTGATAATTCACAGTGAAATTTTTCTGAATTATTTTATTATTTGACTCATTTGTTGTATTTTGATTAGTAGCTGTATATGTTTGATTTGGAACTAAAGAATATTGTTTTTCTTTATAAGTAATTATATTAGTTAAATATTTACTAATTTTTTCACCATTAATTAAATATAAATAAAGTTCTTTATTTTCTGGTAAGTTAACTATTTCATTTTCTTGAACTTGCTCACTTAATCTTCTAACATTAAATAAGTTATTTCTTAATATTGCTAAATCTTCTAAATTAGGTATTACAGTATTTTTATTATTATCAATTTCTGGTGTTAAAGGATTTGGAACATTTATCTCAGTTACATTAACAGGAGCTGATTCTAAATTTCTTAATTGATTTGTATCAGATAAATAAATTCCTTTAACTGTATAATTTGTATTTTCAAAAACTCTAAAACTCATTAAAATACTTTGATTATTTGAATTTTCTTTAAATTCCTTTAAATGTAATTGTAAATTATGATCTACATTATTATATTCAACTAAAATTGAATCTGAAATTTCATTAACATCATCTAGTGGTAGAGTTGATGATAATTCAAATGTAATTAATCTAAAATCATTTCTATTTTCATATTGTACTGAATTAGGATTCTGAGAAATACTAAATAATAAAGAAGAATTATCTAGTTCTTCTTTGTCTTGCTGGGTTTTGTTCAATATTGTGTCTAAAGCATTAACTGCTTGATTTAATTTTTCTGTTAACTCTTCTTTGTTCGAATTATTAACATTTTGTGCTATTTCTAATGCAGTCAAAAGAGCAGATTCAATTCCTTGATTTAAAGAAGTCTTTAATTCTTTATATCTTTGTTTGTTTAATTCTTGTAAGTAATCTCTAGCTTGAGATATTTTTAAAGTTAATAAGGATTCTTTTTTATCATTTGTGCCAGGTTTCGGTTCTGGTTGTGGGTTAGGAGTAGGTGTTGGACTTGGATTAGGATCAACTGGTTGTTCTGGAGTTTGTTTTTTTGGTTTTGGTTCAACTTGAAATAAGTGTTCTGATTCATTCATTTGATTAGATTTACTTGCAACTGAAGCAATAACTGCTATAGTGGTAATTCCAAGTATTGATGAACCTAAAATAATTGAAGCTAATTTAACTTTCTTTTTATCTTTTAAAAATTTGTTTACCTTTTCTTTTAAATCATTTAAATTAATGTTTTTCATAAATTTTATTATACTAAAATATAAAAAAAAGCAGTGCTAAGCACTGCTAGTTACATACGAATGTTTCCATTTGTTCTTGGATAAGGTATTACATCACGAATGTTATCAATTCCTGTTGCATACATAACTAATCTTTCAAAACCTATACCAAAACCACTTGATTGCATATGTCCAAATCTACGCAAGTCTAAATATCATTGTAATTCTTCTTGATTAATGCCTAGTTCGTTGATTCTGGTAACTAGTTTATTATAATCTGTTTCCCTTTGACTTCCACCTATTAATTCACCGATTCCTGGAACTAATAAATCAAATGCAGCAACTGTTTGCCCATCATCATTTTGATGCATGTAAAATGCTTTAAATGATTTAGGGAAGTTAATAATTACAACTGGTGATTTATATAAAACATCAGTTAAGTATTTTTCATGTTCACTTGATAAATCTAATCCAAAGTGAATGTTTTTTTCTTCAAAGGTATCTTTAACTTTTTCTAATTCTTTTAATGCATCTTTATAATCAATTATTTTTAGATTTGAATCTAAAAATAAGTTTAATCTGTTTAATAATGTGCTATTTGATATTTTGTCTAAATATTCAAATTCAAATGGGTGTTGTGCTATGGTATTTCTTATTACTACTTTTAATAAATCTTGTGAAAGTTCAATGGTTTGGAATAAGTCATAAAATGCCATTTCTGGTTCTATCATTCAAAATTCAGCTAAATGACGCTTAGTGTTAGATCTTTCTGCTCTAAATGTAGGTCCAAATGTATAGATATTTTTAAACCCATTAGCATAACTTTCTCCATGTAATTGTCCTGTTACACCTAAAGTTGATTTATTACCAACACCAAAGAAAGGGTCATTTGTGTTTTTATCACTAACTATAAATGTTTCTCCTGCTCCTTCTCCGTCATTGCTTGTTATGATTGGACTATTCATATAGTAGAAATTTTTATAAATAAAATATTTATGAATTTCTTGAGCCAGTGTTGAACGAATAAGCATAACTGCTCTTAAAATATTTGTTCTATGTCTGAAATGAGGCACTTCTCTTAATGTTTCAAGTTTAATTTCTTGATTTTGAATGGGATAATCATCATCTGATTTTCTAAATGAATGAAGTTTAGTAGCATTCATTTCAATAGGTTGAGGTGCATTAGGTGTAGCATTTAATGTTCCTGAAATAACAATTGCTGAACCAGGTTTTAATGAATCTAATAATTCAAAATCAAATTCTTCACCTTTAAAAACTACTTGTAAGTTTTTAATAGTACTTCCATCATTTATTTCTAAAAATCTGATTTTCTTATTTCCTCTATTTGAAGCAACTCATCCTTTAACTTCTACATTTGTTCAAGTATCATAAAATACTGGTTTTAATAAAAACTCTTTAATTGTGTGCATAATAACTCCTTTGTTATTTTGAAATTTGAGTTCTGTTTATAATAAATAATTTATTTTGTTTATTTTCTTAATAACTTAAATAGAAACTCAAAATACAATAAAATTATATATAAAATCAATTTTTATTTAATTAATCTGATTGTAAATTGGTCACTTACAAAGTTATTATTTGGTTTTATAGTTAATTTATTATCAATTATTTGACTTGTAAGTGGAATTATTTCAAAATCAGCAACTAAGATTTGATTTTGTCCTTGCATATCAATTGACACATTATTTAATCTAATCAATTGTGATTGATTTGTGATCGGTGGATTATATTTGTTTTTAGTTATTTCTAATACTTGATTAAAGAAATTACTTAAGTTAGTCTTTTCTAATAAAAGTTTAGTTTTTTCTTTAAAATCATTTGTTTGATTAATAGTTTGAACTAATTCTTGTAAATTAGTATTCTTATCTTTAAAACCAAAATATCTATTAAAAATTTCTAAGTTTTTAAATGTATCTGGCATTGATTTAATAAATTCTTTGTATAAATTATTTTCTAATGTAAATCCTGATATTCAATTATTTAAGATTGAATTTTTGTAAATACTTTCGTTGCTTGCTGATTTATTGAATTTTGCAAGTATTTTATATTGAATCATATTTAGAACATTAAAAGGAGTAGTTTTTTGATTAGATGGACTACCTTCTGTTTGACCATATAATACTAAATATAACTCATGATTAGTAGTATCATATAATTTTAATGAATTATCAATATTAAAGTATTGACTTAATTTTGTATTATTAAATGGAATTTTATATAATGTTTTTGCGCCAAGTGAAGCATCAAGGTCATCAGTATCCTTAAATTCTTGAAATTCTTGATTAATTTGATTAATTGTAGCTGATCTCCCTGTATTTGTTAAGGTTATAATGTTGGTTAAATCAATATTATTTGGATTTTTTATAGAAAAATCACTTTCTTGTCAAAAATTATTAACAATAATTGAATATTCTTTTGATAAATTTTCATTAGATTTAAATTTAAAATTAATTCTTAATGAATTATTGTCAATAGTTGTATAGTTAATACTATTTTTATCAATGTCTAAATTGTCAAAATTGAAATCAAAGTTATTTAATTTAAATCTATTATTATTTGCTGTTTTTAAATTTTTAAATAAGAATACAAGTGGATTTTTTTGAAATTCCTCTTTATAAGATTTTATTCATCATTTATTTATGTTAATAAAGTTTTGTTCAGTTAATAAATTATTTAAAGTTTCATTCGGTATGGTTTGCGTGTTTGAAGTTAACCCAGTATTAATATTTTTTTCTATTTCAAAACTTTGACTATAACTTATTATTTTATTTATATTAAATGAATTAAGAAGTTTTTCATTATCTCAAACAAAAGTAATTGTTTTATTTTCTTGATTAATTTCTTTATGTTTTAAATAAATGATTTCTTGATTTTGTGAAACTTCTAGTTCTAAAGTAGTTGGTTGAACATTGTATTTTAATAATTCAAAATAATTTAATGTAATCAATTGACTAAATCCGTTATTAATAGATTCATTATAGATATTTAATATTTCTTTGTCAAATTCAGGTCTTGTTTGTTTTAAGATTAATTTTGTTGTATCAATGTTTGATTCTGGATAAATCCTTTGTTCATTACTTATTATTTTGTTTAAATAATAAGTGGTATTTAAATTAGCATTCTCAATGACAAATTTATAACTTCCATTTGTTTCTTTAGTTACATTTAATTTAAACTCTCCACCTAAATCATTGTTAATTATTACTTCTGGATTTTGTAATTCACCTGTTAAATTAAATGAACCTTCAATATTTTGTCCATTAATATTAAATATAAAGTTTGAATACTTTACCGATGAATCTAATGTATTAAGAATTAATGAAATATCATTTGATTTATTTAAAACAAAATCAAGAAAATCGTTTGCTCCTTGTTCTCTGAAATGTATGGAGTCAACTTCAAATTGTTTATTTAGTAAAATTTCAACTTGCGGATTATCTAAAGTGCTATCTTCTAAATCATATTCTTCAGTTAAAGGAATGATTATATTGTTTAAATTAGGTGTTGAACTTTTTTGATAATTAAATAAAACATAAGTTTTTTCTGAAGTTTCTTTATCATTTAAAACTAAAATACCCTCATAAACTAAATTTGGAAGAAACTTAGTAATTTCTGTGTTAAAGTTTAGTTTAATATTTTTATGCTCCTCTGATGTGTTTAACTCATAATCTAATGTTAATAAAGAAGGTTTATTTGTTTCTTCTTGTTTTGTATCAATGATAAATGATTGAATTGGTAGGTCTTGTCCATTAACACTTAATTTAAATACATCATAAAATGCATTTTCTTTTAGTGTATTTAATTCAAAACTTAAGTTATTAAATTCTATTTTTTTGTTTTTGTTAACTTTATATTCAAGGATATTATCACTTTCTAATACAAACAATGTAAATTTTAAATCATTATCAGAATTTATTACTTTACTAAATTCAACATTAATTGTATTATTATCAACATTATGTGATATTGTTTTAACTACGTAGTTATGCACTGGTTCTTTTGGATTTGGTTGACCTGTAGATGGTTCTTCTAAAGGTGTGGGTTCTTTTTGTTCTATTTGTTTACCATCTTTAGGATTTGGTTGTATATTATCTCCTGGTTTTGGAGTTGGTTCAGGTTTAGGTTGTGCACCTGGTTCCTGAATAGGCTCATCTGTTTTAGTTTCATTGTTTATACTAAAAGTAGTTTTTGCATCATTCTTTGCAACAATTATAATTTTGTTTTTGTTTTCATTATTAAACAACTCAATTTTTTGTAATTCATATCTTTTATTTTCTTTTATATTTATATTATCAATCAATAAAACATATTCATCTATTTTATTTTGTGTTTCTAAATTTAATTCAATTAAATTATTAGTTTCTATTTCTTTTAAATGAATGAGACCTTGATTAAATTTAATTTCAGAATTTTGAGTTGTAAATTTTATAATAACTTTATTTTCTTTTAATATTGATGTTAAATTACTAAATTCTAAATTATCTACTTTATTTTCTGGTTGTTTACAACTTATTGAAAAAGCAAAAGAGACCAGAGAAGAGTTTAACAGTATTGTATATAATATTTTCTTTTTGTTTTTCATATCTAACTTTCTTACTTTATGAAAAAATAGCAAACGAGTTGCTATTTATGTTTATTTTATTAAGCTTCTTTTGATAATTTAATTAACATATCAAAAGTTTTTGGTTCATTAATTGCTAACTCTGAAAGTATTTTACGGTTAATTGTAACATTTGCTTTTTTAAGACCATTGATAAATCTTGAATAACTCATTCCTTGAGATCTTGTTGCAGCGTTAATACGTGCAATTCATAATTTACGGAAGTTTCTTTTGACTTGTTTACGGTCTCTAAATGCATATGTTCATGATTTAATAACTGCTTGTTTTGCAACTTTATAACCTATTGATTTGTGACCAAAGTATCCTTTTGCTAATTTTAATCATTTTTTACGTCTTGCTCTTGTAACTGTTCCACCTTTAACTCTTGCCATATTTATTTTCCTTTCTTACATATATTTATATGAATCTTGTATGAAAAATTAATTTAACAAGATTAAATCAATGCTTTAAATCTTTTAAGATCACTTTTTGACATTAGAGCAGATTTACGAGATTGACGTTTTTGTTTTGTTGATTTATTTTGAGCTAAGTGAGAACGATATGCTTGTTCTCTCATAACTTTACCAGTTCCTGTGATTTTAATACGTTTTTTTAACGCACTTTTTGTTTTCATCTTTGGCATTTTATTCTCCTTCTTGTGAATCTTCGGTTTGGTTATTTCCTTGATTCTTTTCTTTTAAGTATTTGGCGATTTTTATTTTATTTGGTTGGAGATTCATGTCTAAGAAACGTTCATTAACTAATTTTGGTTCTGTTGTTTTATCTGCTATATTTTCTACTTGAGTAAAAAACTTGTTTAAAACATTTTCACCAAGATCTTTACGACCTATTTCACGTCCTCTTAATTTTACAGAAACCTTAATACGGTCTCCTTTTAAAAGAAATTCACGTGCTTTTTTACTTTTTGTTAGTAAATCATTTTCACCAATCATTGGTGTTAAACGAATTTCACGATTTTGGATTGTTGTTTGTTTTTCCTTATTTTCTTTTTGTTTCTTTTTACGGTCATATTTAAACTTACCGTAATCTAATATACGTGCAATAGGTTTTGGATCTACACTAATTAAAACTAGATCCATTTTTTCATTTTTAGCTAATTCTAATGCTTCAGACTTAGTTAATACTCCTACCTTTTGTCCATCACTACCTAAAACAAATAGTTTTGGATAAGGTATATCATTATTAACATAATGTTCTGAAGTTGGTTTTTTTCTTTTGTCTTGAATAATAATAACTCCTTAAATAATTAAAAAGCTTGACCGCTCTCCTACTAAAAAAGGTATCAGAAGTATGATACATTTAATTGTAGCTAAACCCAAGGATATGTCCATCAGGTGAGAAGTGATTTCTACTTTCTGCAATTAAATAAATTTATTGCTTTTTAATTTTATCAAATATTAAAATATTTGTGTGTAAATATACAAAACTTTTAATCTTATAAATTAGGAATAAAAGTACTTTTTAAAAAAATATAATTTTGTTAAATTAAATAAATACTTCTTTTTTTAGAAATTATTTAAAAATAAAAAAATTATATTTTAACAAAATTAATAAAATTATTTATAATATATATATATATATATATATATATATATATTAAATGAGGTTAAAATGAATATAAAAAAAGTTAGAAAACTCACTTGATGAAGTCTTGGTTTAAATATAGCAATGTCAGTTATTTTAATGGGATTTTTAGTAATATTAATACTATCAATTTTAAGTGCAGAAACAAACTATTATAATGATGATAATTCATTACTTGATAGATTTGATAGAAATACTTCTGGTACTGCTCCGTCTCTTACTAGTTTATTAATTCCTATTGCAATTCTTGGTGCACTTGTATTTTTTGTGGGTATAGCAAATTTTGTCATTAATATTATTATAATTAAAAATATTTACAAGGAAGAAGAGTTAGAGTTGTGTTTTATATTTTTAGTAGTAGGATTCTTTTTCCCTATTTTTACCTTAATATCTTTAATTCTTATTTTAGTAAAATTAAAAAAATTAGAACAAAGAAATGAACCACAAATGGAAACAATATAATTTTATTTATTTCTTAGTTAATTAATATAAAAAGACGAATTTCACTGTTTTATAGTGTTATTCGTCTTTTTGTTATTTTTTTTACTATGTATAAGGATTAATATCCACCTTTAGAATCTTTGCCTTCTACAATTGCAACTGAACGACTTGTTCCAAATCTTGTTGCGCCTGCTTGATACATTTTAATTAAGTCATCCATATTTGAAATTCCGCCTGCTGCTTTAATTAATAAAGAGTCTCCGCAAACACTTTTCATTAATTCAACGTCTCTTAAATTTGCTCCACGGAAACTAAATCCAGTTGATGTTTTAATAAATTCAGCACCTGATTTCATTACAATTTCAGTTGCTTTTTTAATTTCTTCTTCAGTTAATAAAGCAGTTTCAATAATAACTTTTAATATGTGTGTTCCACACGCTTCCTTAACTTTTTTAATATCATTTAATACGTATTCATAATCACCTTGTTTGAAACGTCCGATATTAATAACCATATCAATTTCATCAGCTCCATGATCTATGGCTAGTTTGGCTTCGTGAGCTTTTGATTGTGTAATCATTGAACCAAGTGGGAAACCAACTACACTTGTTATCCCTACTGAAGAACCTTTTAATTTTTCTGAAACATATTTAACTCATGAAGAATTTACACAAACTGTTTTAAAGTCATATTTTTTTGCTTCATCAATTAATTTGTTTAATTCTTTTTCTGTTGCTTCTGGTTTTAAATATGTATGATCAATCATTTTATTGTAATTCATTTTATCTCCTATTTCATTCTGTCTAAAATTACTTGATTTTCTACTTGATCTTGATTTATACGATATCCATTTTTTAATTCTTGAATAATACTTAAATCAATTTTACTTGATGAATAAAGTGTAAATAACACATCACCTTTTTCAACTTTTTCATTTGTTTTTTTGTTAATTGTAATTCCTGCTTCAAAATCAATTGAATCTTCTTTTGTTTTTCTGCCAGCACCTAGTTTCATTGCTACAATTCCGAAAGTTAAACTATCAAAGATTTCAACATATCCCGATTTATCTGATTGCACTTCTAATTTATATTTAGGGTTTCAAAAACTTGGGTTTTTAAGTGCTTGAACATCCCCACCTTGTGCTTGAACAAATTCATAGAATTTATCAAGTGCTTTTCCGTTTTTAATAACTTCATCAATTTTTTGAATTGCTTCATTATGATTTTTAACTATTTTTGCTTGTTCTAAAATAGTTGCACAAGATGAATAAACTAGTTCATTAAAATCTTTTGGTCCTCTACCTTGTAGTGTTCTAATTGCTTCAAGAACTTCATTTTTATTACCAATTTCACATCCTATTGGACGGTTCATATTTGTTATTTCTGCGCGAACATCAACATTTAATTCTTTACCTATATTAATCATTGTTCTTGCAAGGTTTCTAGCACTTTCAATATCTTTCATAAAAGCACCATTTCCACATTTAACATCTAATAAAATTGCATCTGAACCTGTTGCTAATTTTTTAGACATAATAGATGAAGCAATTAACGGTATAGATTGAACTGTGCCTGTTACATCTCTTAAAGCATATAATTTTTTATCTGCTGGGACTAGTTTTGAACTTTGGCCAATAACTGCTATTTTGTGTTCTGTTACTTGTTTTATAAAATCTTGATAACTTACTTCAACATTAAAACCTGGTATAGATTCAAGTTTATCTATAGTCCCTCCTGTATGTCCAAGTCCTCTACCACTCATTTTTGCAACAGGGGCTCCACATGCTGCTATAATTGGAGCTACAGCTAGTGTAGTTTT
Organism: Mycoplasmopsis felis; assembly: GCF_034647055.2. Lineage (NCBI taxonomy): Bacteria > Bacillati > Mycoplasmatota > Mycoplasmoidales > Metamycoplasmataceae > Mycoplasmopsis > Mycoplasmopsis felis. Next base: position 256,258 of record NZ_CP141047.2, on the reverse strand, counting down.
ATCACCTACACCCCCGGTTGAATGCTTATCAACTTTAATTCCCGGGATAGCAGATAAATCCATAACTTCACCTGAATACATCATATATTTTGTCATTAATGCTATTTCTCTTGAGGTCATAGAATTAAATAAAACCGCCATTAAAAAAGAACTCATTTGATAATCAGGTGTTGAACCATCCACATAACTATTAATAAGAAATCTAATTTCTTCTTCAGTTAATTCTTGATTTAATCTTTTTTTATCAATAATATCAACTACACGCATATTATTTTGCTAAATTTAAAGCAATCTCCATCATTTTAGTAAATGCTGTTTGACGTTCTGCAGATGATGTTTCTTCTTTAGTTATTAAATTATCACTTATTGTTAATAAACATGCTGCTTCTTTTCCAGTTGCTTCTGCATTAGTAAATAAAGCATACGATTCCATTTCAACACAAATTGATTGAGTATCTTTAATTCTTTGTTCTAAAGGAACTACTGAATAAAATACATCTGATGAATGAACTCTTCCTTCATGTAATTTTGTTCCTAATTTTTGAGCAATTTCTTTAATTTCTTTGTTTAAATTGCTTGATGGTAATGAAATATTACCTGTTTTTCCTAATGCTATTCTTCTAAAAGCATCACTATCTGCAAAAGCTTCAGATGCTAGAACAACTTCATATAGTCCTAAGTCTTTTACATATGAACCTGCTGAACCAATTCTGATGATTCTATCAACATCATAAAATTTGAATAATTCGTATGAATAAATTCCTATTGATGGACATCCCATTCCACTTCCTGCAATTGTTACAGATTTTCCTTTATATGTTCCTGTAAACATAAACATATTTCTTACTTCATTTACTTGAATATAACCTGGATCTAAAAAGGTTTCAGCTATATATTTAGCTCTTAATGGATCTCCTGGCATTATTACTGTTTTAGCAATATCTTCTTTTCTTGCTGATATATGTGGTGTTTTCATTTATAATCCTCCGAATTTAAATATTAATAAATTTTTATTATTTGTAATAATCGTCTTAATTCTAACACTTAATAAATTTATGTGTATTTTTTTGCTTATAAATCTTTAAAAAAATTAGAAATAAAATAATTATTTCCATATTTTTCCATTATTTTGGTTTTTTAATTATATTTTTATATTTCATTAATATAAAAATTTCTGTGTTATAATTATTTAGCACTAAATGGAACAGTACTCAAGAGGCTGAAGAGGCGGTCCTGCTAAGACTGTAGGGGAAGCAATTCCCGCGGAGGTTCAAATCCTCTCTGTTCCGCCATTTTTTTATACTTTTATATCCCCTCATTTTTATACTTTATATTTTTTCATTTTATAATTTCAAATACCTTATAACAAAAAAGATCAAAATTAAATTTGATCTTTTTTGTTATATTTTTTTATAAAATCATTTAATCAGTTTGTATCATTATCTCCTAGATTAAAAATAGCTTTATTCTTAACACTTTCAAAACAATTTGATGTTAGTCCTGAAAATTTAGCTACATTAAACATTGTTTCATCATTCTCAGCATCACCAAAACAAATTGTTTTATTTAAATCTAAATTATATTCTTTAGATAATCAAGTTAATGAATTACCCTTTGATGCATTAATCCCCATAACATCTAAATAAGGTTCTTCTGATATAACTCCATATAATTGAGATTGTTTTTTTATATACTTTAATAATTCATTTCATTTTGTTTCATCATTACTTCTTCTGATTACTAAAAATTTACAGAATATTCAATTATTTATTTCTAAAGAAAAATTTCCTTCAGCATAATTTTCATTTCCTATTCTTTCTGGATATTTTTTATTTATAAAAAAATCTGTTTTATTTGTATTATAACCATATATTTTATCTGGAGTATAAACTAAAAAATCATATTCTCATTCAACTAATTTTTTATATAAATTAATTCCGGTTTCTTGATGTATATTAAAAAATTTAATAACTTCGTTATTATGTTTAATAATTGAACCGTTTGCAAAACTTATCGGAAGATTTGTTGGTATATCTTTAATAATATTTTCTGCAGTAAATCATGGTCTACCTGTTGAAATAATGATTTTTTTATTTAAAAATTTCAATGTGTTTAGTGATTGTAATTGTTCATTCGATAACATTGATTTTTTATTTAATAAAGTTCCGTCTAAATCAAATACAAAATTATCAACTGAATCTAAATCAAATGAAATTTCTTTAATTCTTAAAAAAACATACGATTGTGTTTTTTGAATATCTAAAACATTAACTATAGCTTCCTGATTGTCATCATATAAAACAATTATTTTGTTTATATAATCATTTTTTCAAGAAGGATTATTGTCTAATTTAATATGATTAGTTTTATTTATAAAATATTCAGGACAATAAAATCTTCTAAGCATTAAAATAACTCCATAATATTATCTATTTCCTCTTGACTTAGTTCTGTTTTATCTTTTAATATTGATGTAATTTCGTCATTTTTTGCAATATTTTCTTTTAAAATATACTTTCTATTAGTAATATTTAAAAAGGATTGAAACGAAATAAAGAATGTAGAAATTGATGCTATTAAAGACATTGCAAAGAAAAATGCCATTGTTTGTTTTGGAAAATCATTTCATCTAATTGAATATAAGTTTAAAATAACTATTGATGAAGAAATGAATATAGACAAAATACTCAACAAAATAAATGTTAAACGATATATGATGAATTTTTTATAAATCATTTTTTTTGATAATTGAATTTTTATATGTAAAGCTTTTTCTTTCATATTATTTTTTTTCATTATTTTCTCCTTTATTTAAATCTACATTAACATTTAATAAAACACTTGATTTGTATCTATCTGTTTCTAAAATTTGCAATGCTCTTTTATATAACATAAACTGATTTTGTTCATGAGTTCCATTATAAATATATAGTTTTGACATATAAATAGTTTTTTCAAAAACTAAAATGTTGTATTTTCTTTTATAAAATAGAAATCTTGTATTAATTACAAAAAATGAAATAACTCCAGAAATCAAACTCACTACAGAGTTAATTATGGTTGTTAGTAAAATATAATTAGTACTATCATTAAAAAATGGACTAAAATAAGGATTATTCCCTGGATAAGCATTTGCTCCACCAGGAAAGTTTTTATTATTTCCTGCTAAAAACTGTAAAGCTATATAACTAATATATAAAGCGGTAAATATTGAAACAGAATTTAATAAATAATAAAATACAGCATAAACTCATTTTTTAATTCTAGTTTGCTTTACTATTTTTTCATATAACTGAATTGGTTTTAAATGATTTCTTTTCATTATTTTGCTCCTTTTTTTAGTTCTGATTTAATTATTTCTGATATTGCTAATTTTTGTTTTTTTGTTCCTTTTTCTCATAATGTATCAATAATAGTATCTAAATCTTTGTCTGTTATCAAATTAGAATTATGCTTAATTTCTAAATATTTAATAGTATTTAAAATTCTTTTATATTTAACTGTTTTATCATTATGTTTCATAATTGATAAAACAATAGTTAATATAAATGATAATAAAATAAAGATTACTAGAACTAACAAAAGCACAAATGATACAGAAGTTAAAACATCTGGATTTTTATTACTTAATTGAACTAAAATAACTAAAACATAAATAGCTGTAGAAATCGAAGCAATAGATAAAAAAGACACAATAGTAGATATTATTGCATCCAAAATAGAATATAGTTTTAATGCCTTCTTATCTCTTTCTTTCTTTTTTTGTAATTTTTCTAGGATTAAATTCATAGTATATTTATTTTACATTAAAATATAAAAATTATTCCATTTAAAAGGTTAAATAACTATTATATTGATATAATAAAAACATGAAAAAATGAGCAATATTTAGTGATGTGGATGGAACCATCTATCCTTTTCCAAGTAAAGAATTATCTGAAATTAATCAAAATAAAGTTAAAGAAGTAGTATCAAAAGGAGTTGAATTTGTAATTAATACTGGTAATGGACCATATAAAAAAATACAAAAATTAGCAGCTTCGCTTGATGCTAGATATATTATTTGTTCTAATGGTGCACTTATTTTTGATAATGAAACTAAAGAAATATTAAATATAGAATATATACCATTAACAGAAGCACAAAAAATTTGAGATTTAGCTGATGAAGTTGGTATTGGACTTTATTATTTTGGTACACATCAATATTATTTAAAAAATCCTGCAAAAGAATTTAAAGAATTTATTACTAATTTTTGTGAATACAACGAATGAATTGAAACAGGAATAATTCCAAATGATTTACATAAAATTGAAACTTATGGAACAAAAGAAAAAATGAAAGAATTTTATGATAAAGCTATTCAAAGAAATATAGATCTTAATATAGTTCTATTAGATTCACATATCGAAATAACAAAAACAGGAATATCAAAAGGTTCAGGAGTAAAATGATTGTGTGAAAACATTTTAAATACAAGTATTGAAAATGCAATGAGTATCGGTGATAGTCAAAATGATATTTCAATGTTTGAAATCACAGGTTATTCATATGCTATGGAAAACACTGATTCATATTCAAGGAAATTTGCTAAATACTTTACTTCTACTGTAGAACAAAATGGTTTAGCAGAAGCTATTGATGATTATTTATATAGAAGTGATTTTGAATTAAAAAGAGCAATTTCTCAAGGTAAAATTAAGAAATAAAATAAAAACTCCGTAATTAAATTCGGAGTTTTTATATATATAAATTATAAAAATTCTATGGGGCGGTCGACGGGATTCGAACCCGCGCATGACGGGACCACAACCCGCTGTGTTAACCGCTTCACCACGACCGCCATATAATGAATTGCATTTATTATATCAAAAATATTTTTTTTATAAATATTATTTACTAATAATTAAAAATATCATCAAATAAAATTGATGATATGTTAGTTAATATAATCTTAATAATATAAAAAATTAGATATTTAATAATTTGTAGTTATTTATTGTTTATTTGACTTTGTATTCAAATATAAATATTTTTTAATATTAGTTTTTGTATAGCATTAATAAAGTTTTCTATAAAATTGAAATCTATTTGGTTGTTTTTTGTAGGAAGTGAAATAAATGAGTCTTTAAAAGTTTTATCTATATCCCTGACAAGAATATTCTTTAATTTTTGTTTTAAGTTATTTAGCATTACATTAAAAAATAAGAAATTTATACTATTCAAATTTTTATCTAAAAAACTCTTTGGTTTTATTTTTCTTACAAATTGACCTGCATACCAGGGTCTTTTTCTATAAAAGAAATCTAATTGCAAAAGTCCTAAACTTCATGTTTTTTGCTCATTTAAATGTTCATTATCTATAAAACCTGTAAAAGATAATATGCCTTGGTTTATTGAAGTTCTAGTAACATAATCAAATTCTATACCATCTTTTAATGAATCTTTGTTAAGACTGCTTGTAGAATATATTTCAAACAAATCACCAATCCTATATTCTTTCCAAGTAATATCATTAAAGTTATTTATAGCATCTTGTTCTAATGTAGATAATGAATAATTATTGTTTGTTTGTTTGTTTAAATACTCTTTTAATTTATTTAAAGATTCTTGTTTAATCAAAGAAATATACTTTTCCATAAAATCAAAATCTATTTGATTATTTTTTGTTGGGAGTTTAATAAAATCATTTTTTACTTTTTCTCAACCCGATTTGTTTCCTCAGTCATATTTTGCATATACAGTATTTAAAACACAGACAATAAATGGATGAATATTTTTTATATTAATTTTTTTATCTTTAAACTTAAATGCATAACTATCTTGTAAAACAGTAAAATCATATGGTTGATAAAATGCTCTTCCTGTTCCATTTGCAGTAGCACTAAAAACATTTTTTAATATAGTTGCATTTTTTCTATTTACATATCTTCCTATTTGATTATTAGTTAACAATGCAGTTGTAGCGGGCAAATCACCAGGTTCTACATTTTTATAAATATTATTTGTTTTTATTTTTTCGAACAAATCACCAATCCTATATTCTCCTCATTGAATATCTTTTAATTCACAATTCAATGAGGAATTTACTTTTTTATTATTTCATCTAAGTCTTGATTTTTTAATAAATTAGTAATTTCTCAATTTAAATAATCTACAACTGTTTTTTGAAAGTCTCCAAAAGTTGGAATAGTATTCATTGGTTTAGATTGATTTCAGTCTGCACCGTTTGTGGGATCTATTTTTCCTTCGAAATATTCATTTTCTGAAAATAAATTTAATTTTGTTTTTCCAAAACGAACTAAATCTGCTATCTCTTGATATCTTAAAGAAGCATTATCAATATCTTTTAAATTATTTGTAGATTTTCTTCTATTTGTTCTTTGGTATCCATCATTTGTAAAATCAATAAACTTAACCATTTCATCTTTATGATGAGGTTCATTTACTTTAAAAACATAAATATATGTTTGAACAGAAGATTTACCTATAAATATGTCAACTGGCATTTTAATACTTGCTAATAATGTATGTTTTTTTAAAATTTCTTTGTTTATATCTTTTGCTTTTCCTGACCCAGCTGAACTCTGAATAATAATTGATGCATAACCTGATTTTTGCATATTTAATGCCCTTTTTACGAATATCATTCCATTTCCTTCTTGAGAATATGGAGGATTTAGTAAAAATGCAGTGGCAGGGAAATCTTTGTCAGTTTGACCAAAACCATATTTTCCATCAAAATCTAATAGTGAGTCCATATTTAAAATATTAGAACTTCCATCACCCATTAAGATCATATTCAAAATAGCTAACATATAAACATTAGGTAATAATTCTAAACCTAGTAGTTGTTCAGCACGAATGGAATTAATTTTTTGTTGTAATTTTTCTGGAGAATCTTTTATCTTTTCTTTTGCATCTAAAATCATTTCATTCATTGCTGCAACTAATAAACCAGCACTTCCGGTTGCAAAATCTCATACATAACTATCTTTATTAATTCTTGCTAATTTAACCATTAATGTTGCAACATATGATGGTGTTAGAACAACATCATTCAGTTTGTCTTGACTAAAACCAAGTCATGAATACATTTCATTAAATAATTTACCTGTAAAATCAATTGATAAACCTTGTTTATAATATTGTCCTAAATCATCATATATTTTATTAAAAATTCTTTTTAATTGACTTTCACCATTTACTGGTTTATTAATATTTTCAGAAAGTAATGTATTTTTTAATGTCCTAATAATTAAATCAGTTTTCTTTTGAGGAAGTGATTTTTGTTTTAAAAATGCTTCAATTTTACGAATAATTATTTCTCCGTCAGTATTCCCTTCTTCGGTAGAAGATATTAAATCAGACTTTTCTAATGGAACAACTTTTCCTTCTATGCCTAGTGTTGCAATTATAGATGCAGATACTAAATAAATTCTATCTGTTTCTGATAAACCATTTTCATTTACATAAATTTCATTATTTAATTTGGTTAAACTTGCAGTTATTTCTTTTTCTCTTTGATTTTGTAGTTTTTCTCATTCTTCTTTTGTCAATTTAGTTTTTTGGACTTCGAAAATAAAATGATCAAAGTTTTCTTTTTTCATAAAAGAAAAATCTGAATATTCTCCGATTTTTTTCCCATAACCAAGATTTTCATTTGATACATAATAAACTGACATTTGATGTTTTAATTGACCTAACTTGTCTTTATAACCTGTCATTCCTATTGCAATAACGTTTTTATAACTAGTATAATGTAAAATTGCATTTGCATAATGAACTGCACCGTTTACTGCATAATTCTTAATATTATTATAGTTATTTTCATTAGTTTTTGTTTTATTTTCAACTTTATTATCTGAATCTAATTTAACTAGCTTATCTTTATAACCCTTGTATTCAATTAATACTGGATAAAGAATATTATGTTTATCTCTGACAAACAACTTTACATCTGGTCGGTTACCTCCATTGCCCCCCCTTTAGACTTATACTCATTTAATGCTTTATCTATTTCATCATTAAGTTTTTCTTGTTCTAATTTATAATCTAAACCTAGTTCTTTTAATCAACTATTTCCTAAATCAGCTATCATTGGTTCAACAGATTGAATATTTTTCATTTTTCTCCTTAATTATTGGTATAATATAATTAAATATTTTGGCTTTATTAAACTATTTAAATAGTTTAATAAAATCATCCTAGATGGATGACATCAAATCCAATAAAAGTTAATGTAAAAAATTTTTATTATTTTAAAATCAAAGAATTAAATTCTGATTCATTTATTATTTTGATATTTAATTTATTTGCTTTTTCTATTTTAGAACCTGGGTTTTCACCAATTAATAAATAATTGGTATTTTTTGAAATGGTATTTGTTACTTTTCCACCATTTTGTTCAATTATATTTTTAAAATAATCTCTACTTTCAGATAATGTACCAGTAATAACAAATGTTAAGTTTTCTAAAGTATTTGAAACTTTCTCTTGATTTTCTTGATATTCTATAATTTCATCTAATTTTTTAATTAAATTAATGTTTTCAGGAATACTTATAAAATTTTTAATACTTGAAATAATAATATTTCCTATTGTATTAATTTCTAATAATGTATCTAAATCTAATGTTAATAAATCAGAAATTTTATTCATTTTTTGAGATATAAGTTTTGCTAAATTTTTTCCAATATTAGGTATTCCTATAGCAAATAATAATGTATCAACAGTTGTTTTTTTAGACTGATTAATAGAATTAATTATATTGTTATACTTTTTAAAATCTGTATTTTTATTTTTTCTAGAAATACCAAAACTATTTAGTTGCACTATTTGTTCTTTATAATCTGATAATTTATAAATCGAAATAATATCAGTTAAAAAACCTTTTTCATAAAATGTTCTAATAATTTCACTACCTAGTGTTTCAATATTCAATGCTTGGTTAGAACAAAAATGAATAAGAGATCTAATTCTTTTTTCATGACAATTTTCATTGACACAAAATTGGTCTACAAAACCTTCTTTGGTTAATAATTCAAAAGAACAAGAAGGACATTTCTCTAGTTTTCTAAAAATTGTATCTGTGTTTTTTTTAACTAAGCTAATCACTTTTGGAATTATTTCGCCTGACTTAATAACTAAAACTTCATCACCTTCATTTATTTTCATTTCTTTGATAAATTCATAATTATGAAGCGTTGCATTAGAAACCATTGTCTGATTTAATTCTAAACTTTCGTTAAAATGGGCTAAATAAGTTATTTTACCGGTTCTTCCTACTGTTGCGGTTATTTTTTTTATTAATCCCACTTTTTCTTCTGTTTCATATTTAAAAGCTATGGCATATTTTGGAAATTTGGACGTTTGACCTAATTCATCTCAGTATTTTAAATTATTAACTTTGATTACAAAACCATCACAATCATAATCAAAAGAATTTTTTAATTCTTTAAATGCAATTACATAATCTCATATCTGATTAAAATCAGATATGTTTTTTATATAACTATTAGTAGGAATATTTCAAGATTTTAATGTATTCAATAATTCTTCTTGAGATACAAAACCTAATTCAGAAGCATTAACAATATCATACAAAAGAATTGAGAGACCTCTTTCTTTAACTGTTTCTGGATTTAATAATTTAAGTGTTCCAGAAGCAGCATTTCTTGGATTTGAAAAAGTTTTTTGATTGTTTTTTAATAATTGCTTATTTATTTTTTCAAATTGTGATTTTGATAAATAAACTTCACCACGAATTTCAATATCTTTTAAAAATGGAATTTCTTTCGGTAGTTCTGATATTTGGAAAACATTTTTAGTTACATCATCTCCTTGAACACCGTTACCTCTAGTAATTGCTTTGATTAATCTTCCGTTTTGATAATGTAATGAAATTGATAAACCATCGATTTTAGGTTCTAAACTAAAAGAGAGATTATTGATTTTTAAATTCTCTTTTGTATCATTTAAAAATTTAAATAAATCTTCCTTAGAAAATGCTTTATTTAAAGATAGCATAAGTTTTTTATGTTTAAATTTTGCAAATTTATTATTATTTCATTGTCCTATATTTTGTGTAGGAGAATTAGACATAATTAAATCAGGAAACTGTTGTTCTAGAACTTCTAATTCTCTATAAAAATTATCATACACTTCATCTGAAACACTCGGTTCATTTAGCATATAATATTCTCAATCTCACCTATTTAATTGCTCTACTAGTTCTTTAATTTTATTTTTTATATTCTTTGAATCAGACATATTTTAATTATACAAAATATACATTGCTATACTAATTTATAGTAAAATTAAAACAAAGGATAATTATGGAATTTATTATTACAAATTATAAGTTTTCTGGAAAAGAATGAATAAAAATTCAAAATGATGCACTTAAATTTTTACAAGAAAACAAAAACATAAAAATAACACAACAAAGTATTTTAGATTTTGCAAAAAATGGATTAATTGCTCAAGAAAAACAAAAACTATTTCATAATCAGGTTTCAGATAAATTAAGTGAGAAAATATTTTTTATGGGGATACCTGAAAATATTAATTCATCTGTTGTTGAATTAAGTTTTGATTTAAAAACTTATTTTGTTAATTATGATTATTTAAATCAAATTAATTTTGATTTTGAACCTCAGAGAAAGTTCAAACCTGATTTAAATCAAGAAAAAATAAATGATTTTATAAAACAATACATAGAAGAAAATAGATTTAAAGAAATTAAAACAGAACAAACAATTCAAGCTGGTGATATTGTTAAGTGTGAATTTTTTGACATTAAAACTCAAAGAAAAGAACAATTTGAATTAATAGCTCAAGAAACAGAAAATCACACTGTAGAGAAATTATTATTAAACAAAAAAGTTAATGATAAGTTTGAATTCAAAGCAAATGATGATTTTATCATTGATGTAACAATTTTAGAAGTCTCATACTTAAAAAAAGAAAAATTAACAGATGAAAATGTTCATAAATTAGGTATTCAAGAAATAACAGACATAAATTCTCTAAAAGTTTATATAGAAAAAACTGTAAAAGAAGATATTTTATCTAATGAAATTTTTAATTATGGTTATGGAATAATTAAACAACTTTATGAACAAAAATTACCTTTTGAATTTCCTGAAGATTTAATTACAAGTGACATTGAAGGATTTGCTTTTGATAACAATTTTCAAGGCGATCCAAGAACTGTTGTGTTAGATTCTTTAACTGAATATTTATGATTAAATGCAATATCTAAAAAATTTGATTTAATGGTTCATGCAAGTGAAATCAAAAGAGAAGAACAAAAAATAAAAGCAAACTTGCCTACTCACCAACATAAACAAATTAATATAAAGAGAATAGCAGACGGAATTTTATTTCAAAAAATAGGTGCAATTTACTTAAATAAATTAGATAAAAATTTATATGAATCTGTTAAAGAAAATTTAGTTTACAAGATTTAAAACAAGATAAAAGAATGTAATTTTATAGTTTATTTATGATTATAAAATTACATTCTTTTATGATATTTTTTATTGTATAATAATAGCACGTTTATATTATAAAAATATTTATTATATTAAGGAGGAAAAATGAGCAAACGTACATATCAACCTAATAAACGTAAACATGCAAAAGTTCACGGTTTTAGAGCAAGAATGAAAACAGTCAGCGGAAGAAAAGTATTAGCAGCTAGAAGAGCTAAGGGTAGAAAAAGATTAACAGTTTCAGATAAATAATTAAAACTTAATGAAAAAAGAATATCGACTTAAAAAAAACTGGGATTTTCAAAATGTAATTAAACAAAATAATTTTTTACAAAATAAATATTTAGTTATTTATTTTGTAAAAAGTGAAAAACTAAGAATTGGAATAACTGTTCCTAAAAAATTTGAAAATTCTGTAGGTCGTAATTTTAATAAAAGACAATTAAAAGCAATAATAAGAGAAATTAACATTTTTGATTTATCTTATGATTTTGTTTTAATAATTCGTAAAGAATTTTGTAATACATCTTTTAAAATAAAAAAAGAAGGTATTAAAAAACTTTTTGAAAAGTTTATAAATAATGAAAAAAACAAACAACTTTAATTATTTTACTCAAGACGGAAAAGATCAAGAAAAGAAAAAAGCGACAATTAAAAAAGTTTGAAAATGAATTAAGATAACTTTATACGCAATGTTATTTGGTTTAACAATAACAGGTTGCGTGCAGTCGTTTGTATTAAAAAATTCTTCTAATGTCGGAAACGGTATAGAGTTTTATATAAACCAAGAAGACATTGGACCAAAAGTTAATACTTTAACTAATCGTGAAACAAAATTAAATGTAGCTGTTGTAGATAACAACGGTAAATCACAAAAAGATAATGCTAACCAAGATAATAATTATGAATTAGCAATCTTAAATATTAATCAAGATAAAAACGTATATTTAAATAACAAAGAAGTTATTAGTAATTTAAATAAACAATCAACTAACAATGGTGGAAAAAACATTGGACAACCAAAAGTTTGATATTCTTCAGTTGCTTTAGATATACCTACAGAGGATTTAAAAAGATTAGGTTATAATGAAACTACACCATTTAACCTTGTTCAAAAACAAACAAATAATGAATCAAATCAATATTTATTTATTGGTAACGATTCTAATAAATATACTTATTTAAACGAAATTAAAGATATTATTTTACTAGACTTTCCAAAACCTGGTGAACAATACATTACTTTAGACACACATAGTATTACTGAAGATAAAAAAACTATAACAACAAATAAAGTTGACGAAAATAAAAACTTTACTTTATTAGGTTTTTCTGGCTTACAAAAAATAATAAAATATGATGGTTCTAATGAAAAACAAAAAAATGTTGCGTTTGCTCGTGATATTTTACAAACCTTTTATGATTATTCATTTGGAAAAAGAAGTAAATTCATTAATTCCTTAAATAATGTTATTTTTGCTGAAAATAAAAAAGCAGATAATTCAAATTACAATGATTTTAGTGAATATCTAATTGTTTTAGGTGAAAAACTAAAAAATAATCAAGCTGTCAAAATTTCTCAAATTGAAAGAGAAATGATTAACACTTATCAACAAACTATGGTTGAATACTTAAGTGTTCTTGGTTTATTAAACAAAGCAGATATAGGTAATGATAAAGAAGATTCAACAGTTGTTCCTGCTGCTAAAAATCAAGCAACTAAATATGATTATCAAGAAAATGTATTTACTAGATTAGGTGCACACATTAAAGATAAAACACAAATTAATGATATCAATACTCCTTTTAGAGGTGATTATCCAATTGAACCTATTACTAATTGAGGACAAGCTTGAGGATATGGGCCATTTTATGGTTTATTAGTTTATCCTTTATCTGCTTTAACTCAGTCAATGCGTCAAGCTATTCCTGAATTAGGTGGTTGAGGTTCAATTATAGTTATAATAATTTCTCTTGTTATAACTCGTTTATTAATGTTTGCAATTACATTTAAGTCAAAAATGATGCAATCTGTTCAAGAAGGTTTAAGAACTAAAAAAGCAGCAATTGAGGCTAAATATGTTGGTTTTGAAAAAAATAAAGCAATGAAAATGAAGAAAAATCAAGAAATTCAAGCTTTATATTCAAAATATAATATAAGTCCTTTAGACCAATTTGGAAGTATGCTTATAACTATGCCTGTATTCTTTGCTATGTGACGTGTTATCCAAGGAATTCCTGAAATAAAACAAACAGTGTGATTAGGACTAAACTTCTCATCTCAATCATGAACAAAAGTTCTAGGCGGAGAATTTATATACTTATGAATATTAATAGTAACTATAGGTATTCAAGTTCTTTCACAGATGCTACCAAAACTATTAGAGCGTAAAAAATTCAAACAAGCAACAACTATAGCAGAAGCACAAGCACTTAAAAAATCTGAAAGAACTCAAAAAATTATGGTTATAGTTTTTGCAGTAATTACAATTTTATTTACTGTCGGGGTTCAAGTTTATTGATTATTTGGTGGTTTATGACAAATACTTGAAGTTCTAATATTACATAAACTAAAAAGAACTAAATGATTTAAAGAAAGATATTCAAAGAAAATACTAAAAGATCGTTAATATAAAAAATGAAGTTTATTATTTAAACTTCATTTTTTATACTTCATTCATAAAGTCGAGTAAATTAACTGGTTTTTTATCATTAAATAAAACATCTAAAATACTTTTTAAGAAAGGTATATTATTTATTTCTTTTTCCTTAATCATTTTTTCTAATGTTTTTGCTGTATGATATCCCTCTACTGTTGAACCAGAATTTTCTAATGCTTTATCAACTCCGTTTTCATAAATTTGAATTCCTAGTGTAAAGTTCCTGCTTTTAACTGATGTACAAGTTAAGTAAACATCTCCAATACATGAATATGATAAACTGAAATCAATATTTTCTTTATTAGATAAATGTTTATAAATATGGTTAATTTCATTAATTCCCATAGTCAATAATGCTGATAAAGTATTTTTGCTTGTGTTTGTTGCATTTCACATACCAATACCTATTGCTAAAACATTTTTAATTGCGCCAAATATTTCAGAACCTAATACATTTGTTTCAGGAATAAGTTTAAAGTATTTATTTGTAAATAAACTAACTAACAATTCATTATATTCTTCATTTTCTGAAACTACATTTATAATCGTGTTTTCTCTTTGAAAAACTTCTGAAGCAAAAGAAGGTCCAGTAAGTGTTGCTAAATTTTTAATATTCTTATTAAATTTTCACTTTATGAAATCACTAAAAAACATTCCCGATTGATATTCAATACCTTTTGATAAATTGATAATATTAATTTTTTTAGAATTTAATATTTCTTTTATTTTTTTTAATGTTTCTCTCATTGCTGTTGAAGGTATAGCTAAAACTATATGTTCTGATGATAAAACAACTTCTTCTAAGTTATCTGTTGCATAAATATTTTCTTTTTTATAAAAAGGTATAGAACCAAAGTATCTTTGATTATACCCAGTATTTATATCATTGATTTCATATTCATTAATTCCATATAGAGCTACATTATGTCCATTTTCTGATAAGACATTTGCTAATGCACTTCCATATGAACCAGTTCCTATAAAACCGAATTTATATTTTTTACTAATTTCTCTCATAAGATTAATTATACTTAATTAAGAATATTATTAGAAAAAGTTATAAAAAAATGGCAGGAGTAGCAGGATTCGAACCCACAACACACGGGGTTGAAGCCCGTTGTTCTACCGTTGAACTATACTCCTAAACTTTTTTTATTATACCATAATTTGTTAAAGTTTTAACAAATAAAAACATATCTTTTATTAATGAATATAGAGAAAAATTTAGCATTTATGAATTAAAAAAAAAATCTACAGATTAATCTGTAGATTATAAAATTATTTAGAATTTAATGCTAATTGAACTAATGTTTTAACCATAACTCCAGTAGGTCTTCCACCTTGTTCTGCAGTTCCTGCTACATCTAAATGGATATATTCAACACCTTCTGTAAATTCTTTTAAGAACATTGCAGCAGAAGAACTACCACCACCCGCTCCACTTAAGTCTGTATTTTTTAAATCAGCAATAACTGAATTTTTAATTTCTTTTCCAAATGCATCATCTAAAGGCATTCTTCAAACTAGTTCGTGTTGTTCGTTTGCTGCTTTAGATAATTCTTCTCAACCTTTTTCTGTTGTGCTTCATACACCAGTATATGTGCTTCCTAAAGCAACTAAAATTGCACCTGTTAATGTTGCAACATCAACTATACGTGTAGCTTTTAAGTTTCTTACAGCATATGTAATACCGTCAGCCATAACTAAACGACCTTCAGCATCAGTGTTATTAATTTCAACAGTTTTTCCATTCATACTTTTTCATACTGAATCTGGTAATGATGCATCTCCATTAACTCTGTTATCTGTTATACACATAATTGCAGAAACATTAGTTTTTGGTTGTAATTGAGCAATAGCTTTCATTGCACTTGCTACAAATACAGAACCTGACATATCGAATTTCATTCCTATCAATGATCTACTTGGTTTTAATGAATACCCACCTGAATCAAAAGTAATTCCTTTTCCTACATAAACTGTTTTTTCTGATGATTCTGGATTACCATTATATTCAATAACTACAACTCTTGGTTCATACATACTTCCTCTATTTACAGAAAGTAATAATCCCATTCCTAATTCTTGAATTTCTTTTTTTGTTAAAACTGAGATTTTTAAATTTTTATATACTGATAAATCTTTTAATACAGTTTCTGCTAAGTATTCAGAATTACAAATATTTGGTGGTAAGATTTGTAAATTTCTTGCATAATTAACTGCATCAGATAAAACATTAGCTTCTTTTAATGCACCCTCGTATCTTTGTGTTGGTTCTTTTGATAATAAACTAATTTGATATCTTTCTGGTTTAGGAGATGTTTTTGCTGAATAAATATCAGCATTTACATAGTTATATGCATGTGTAAATGCTTTCGTTACACAAGGAATGCAAACTTGACCTTTAACAAATGAATCTAAATCTATTTGTAAATCTCTAACTTGGTTAGTAAATAAAGTTTTTGCAAAATTGAAAACTGTGTCATAATTGTAATTTTTTTCTTCACCTAAAAATACAACTGCTTCATTTTTATCGAAATATTCTGTAACTTTATTTGCTTTTTCTACTAAATTTTGAGGTAATTCATCCCCTTTAAAAACTGCTCTTAAAAGCATCATATTGTTTTTTTGATTTTCTACTTTTAACATATTATCCTTTCTATATTTTAATATTTTACTATTTAATTAAGAATTTAAAATATATTCAACTAAGGTACTTACTAAAACTCCCATTGGTTGACCTTTAATTTCTGCAGTGCCTGCTACATCACAATGAATAAAATCTATATCATTAGTAAACTCTTTTAAAAATAATGCTGCTTGATTTGAATCTGATTTAACAATAGATGATCAATTTGCTAAATCTGCAACTTTAGAAGATTTATTGCCTTTATCAAAATCTTTGTGGAATGGCATTCTTCAAACTTTTTCTTGAGCTTTTAGTGAAGCTTCTTTGAATTTTTGTCATTTAGTCTCATTAGTCGATCAAACTCCAGAATAAACTGTTCCTAATGCAACACTAATTGCTCCTGTTAATGTTGCAACATCAATAATTGTTGTTGAATTTAATTTACTTGCTGCATAATAAATACCATCAGCAAGAACTAATCTTCCTTCTGCATCTGTATCAGTTACTTCAACTCATTTTCCACTCATTGATTGGTATACATTTTCAGGTAATGAAGCGTCATTGTTAATTCTGTTATCTGTTATACACATAATTGCATAAGCATTAACTTTTGCTTGTAATTCCGCTAATACTTTAACGGTATATGCAGCAATTACAGAACCAGACATATCGAATTTCATACCTTCCATATGATAACCTTTTGTATTTACTCCACCTGTATCAAAAGTTATCCCTTTACCTACTATTGATGTAATTTCTTTTGATTCTGGATTACCAAAGTACTTAACAATAACAACTCTTGGTTCATGTGTACTACCTTTATTAACAGATAATAATAACCCCATGTTTAGGTCTTGAATTTCTTTTTTTGTTAAAACTTGAATTTCTAGATTTTTTATTCCTGAAAAATCATTTGTAATTTCACTTGCTAATTGTTCAGAATTTAAAAAGTTTTCAGGCATTATTTGTAGGTTTCTTACTTTTGCTATAGCTTTTGCTATTAATTCAACTTTATTTATTAATTCTTTTGTTTGAATATTATTTTCATTAACTAATAAATAAAGATTATTTATTTTGTTTTCTTTTTCTTTTATGGTTTTTTTAAATAATTCTGTTCTTGCAAAATAAGTATTTAAGATAAAGAATCTTATTAATTCTTCTTTTTTAAATTTTTGTGCAAAACTATTTAAATCAATTTGATAATCCATATCTAAATCTTTTGCAAAATTAATAAATCATGATTTTAAGTCATCTAAATTTATATTTTCTTTTTCAATATAAACATAACTTTCATTTGTTTCCAAGTTATTTGTTAAGTGAAATTTTTTGGTTCCTACATATTTAGGAAATTCCATTCCTTGATATGCTGCTTTTAACATTAATGAATTATTTTTTTCTTGAATTATTTTTATCATCTTGTATTCCTTTATTTAATATTTTATTAATAGTTAGCATACTTGCTTGTCTATAACTTCTAACTAATCCACCTGCACCTAATTTTACTCCGCCATAATACCTAATTACAACAACCAAAACTCCGAACAGGTTTTTTAATTTTAATAAATCATACATTGGTTTTCCTGCTGTCCCTTTAGGTTCACCATCATCCGAAAAACCTGCTATTTCAACTCCATTTTCAATTAATGAATATGCATAACATATATGAGTTGCTTTTTTATGTTCTACATTAAGTTTGTCTAAAATTTCTTGAACTTCTTTTTTATTGTTTATTTCATAAGTAATTGAAATAAATTTAGATTTTTTGATAATTAAATTATCAATATAAAAATTAGTCAAATGTTATTCCTTTTAAGTTTTTTACTCACTGTATAAAGTGATTATATGCTTTAATTAAATCTATTTTACCTTTTTCTTTATAAAAATTATACTTTTGAGCGTAATTATATAATTGATTGTATATTAATACATCCTCAAATTCTGGTTTTAAATCTAAGTTAATTAATAAATTTGGATAATATTTCGAAATCAGTGCATAAATTTTAGTAGCTACAAATTCTAGTGGAAAGTTTTCTAATTTAATTGAACCGATTGCTAGCAATTTAATTGCTATTTCTTGATCTGTAAATTTCGGCAATAAAATACCTGGTGTATCTAGAAATAAAAATTCTTTATTAACTACTCATTTCTTTTCTCTTGTAACACCTGGGAAGTTAGCAACTTTTAAGTTTGATTTTTCTGATACTAAATTGATTAAAGTGCTTTTACCACAATTTGGGATGCCAACAACAAATGACTTAATTTTAGTTTGTATAATTCCTTTGCTTAAATCTTTTTTAATTCTTTGTAAACTCATTTGTTTTAATTTAGAAAGAATAATTTTTTTTGCTGATTGTTTTCTTAAATCTAATCATAAAATCTCTGAACCGTAAAACCTTTTAGTTATCATTTCCTTCTTATTAACATCCATTAAGTCAGATTTAGTTATAATAAATAGTCTTTGTTTGTTTGGTGCAATTTGATCAAAATCTTCATTATATGAACTAATTGGACATCTAGCATCTAAAACCACAATAAAAATATCAGCTAAATTTGAAATTTCTTTAATCTCTCTAAATCCTTTAGCCATGTGACCAGGATATCAATTAATAAGCTGATCATAATCTTTTTTAATTTCTTCCATTTTTATCCTTTTTAAGTAATTGAAGTATGTTTTCTAGTTCTTTTATTTTAAATTCTAAAAGTTTAATTTTATTTAAAGATTCTTTATAGTTTTCTATTAGTTTGTTAATATAAACATCTTTTTCATTATCTAATTCTTTTATTATAGAAAAAGATAATAATAAATTATTTAAATAACTATCTATTTCATCAGTACTATAACCATTAAGTGAAAGTTTAAAATCTTTATTTTTAATATTATTTACTTCTGTATCTATTATTTTCTTTAATTCCACTATCCATTCCTTACTTTATTTAAAATAATAGAAGCACAACAAGCAACATTTAAACTCTCAAAAGAAATTGGTATATATACTTTTTCATCAGTCAATTCAATAATATTTTGATATATTCCGCTCCCTTCATTACCAAAAACTATAACAATATTTTCTTTTAAAAAGTTAACTTCATTTAATGCTTTAGAATCTTTATCTAATAAGGTTGCATAAATTTTAAAATTTTTAGACTTCAAATTTTCTAAATATTGTTTTAGGTCTTTTGTTGTTATTATATTGATATCAAAAAGAGCTCCTTGAGAACTTCTTATGACTTTATCATTAAATGGATCTAAATTTTCAATTATTACTGTATCAAAATCAAACGATTTTGCTAATCTAATTATTGTTCCAACATTTCCTGGGTCTTGTAAGTTATTTAGTGCAATAACTTTATTGAGTCTTGTATTTTTTAATAAAGTTTTATCACAAAGAGCAATAACACTTTGTGGTGTGATAGTTTCACTTAAATATTCAATAATATGATGAGAAACCTTATAAGTATTATTAAAAAAATAATACTTACTTTCTTCGCTTGAATCTAAAATTTCTACAACTATACCTTTTTTTAGTGCTTCTTGAACTAAATGCTCACCAGATACTAAAAATTGATTAGTTAAATCTCGGTATTTTTTACTATGTAATTTCTTAAGATTTTTTATATGTTCATTCGAAGTGCTAGAAATATATTTAGAATTAGTCATTAATTAATTCCTTCAAATAATTTTTTCCCTTTTCAACTTCATATAATGATAAGTCCATAAAATCTAATTGTCTCATTACTTCAAAACCTATAATGCACACAGAATTTGCTAAATTAATAGATCTCATAGCAGATACCATTGGTATTCTCGCACAATTATCTATATTCTTAGTCAGGATAGATTTTTCTATACCTGTAGATTCTCTTCCAAACATAAGTCATATTTCCTGATTTTGATTATATATTTTTTTATAATCAAAATCAGTATATTTTTTTAAACCATATCTAGTTATATAAATAATTTTTTTATCATTATATTTTTTATAAAACTCTTGATAACTAGAATGTATTTCATGAGGTATATCAGATAACATTCTACCTGCGCCATACCTTCTTAAATACTTTGGATGTAAATCAAATCCAATAGGTTTGATTATATGTAATTTTGCACCCAGAGCAAAACAAGTTCTTATGATATTTCCTGTATTAGGGCAAATTTCTGGTTCATATAAGACTACATTCAACATATTTTTCCTTTTTTATAATAAATTTGCATTTAAAATTGTTTTCTTTTATAAAAAATAAGTAATTTAGAAATTAAAATTTACTAAATTATTAATTTATGTTTTTAATTATAAACTATATATGTTTATAGATTTGAACAAAACTCAAATTACATTAATTTGATTCTTCTTTATTTAATTCATCGTAAATTAATTTAGCAAATTTCTTTCCTACTACTAATTCGATTTCTGAAAATTTAGCTTTCTTAATTTTTTCAAAAGTTTTAAAGTAATTTAATAGTTTGCTTTCTGTTTGTTTCCCTATTCCTTTTATTTTTAATAAACTCGATTTATTATTATTGTTTTTGTTTTTATTTAAATAAAACTTTGCTTTTTTATCTACTTTTTCTTGGATAGAACTTAAGAATTTGAAGGTTATATCATCTGTTTTGATTTGTTTTCCGTTTTCATCTATTAATTTATATGTTTTGTGATAGTTGTTCTTTACTAAACCAAATACTTTATTATTTAAATCAAATTGTTTTAATGCTTCTTTAATCTCTTTAATTTGTTGTATTGAACCATCAGCTATAAAAATATCATCTTCTTTTATTTTATATAAAATGTTTGAATTAAGATAACAAGCAGCATTATAGTAAGTAAATTGAACATCTGATTGTTTAATCATATTTAATTTATACTTTTCTAAATTATTAACTTTAGACATTTTTCTAACATATCCTGTTTGGTCATAAACATCAACTACACCGCATAATTCTTTTTTATTATTAATAAATGAATTATCAAAAATAAAAATTCTGTTTAGTGAATTTAAATTCAAGGAATTTTGGATATCAATTCAAATGTTATTTAAATTGTTTTTATTCATATATTTGTTTTTAATCATTACTATTGAATGATTTTGTTCATTTAGATTATCTATAATTTGTTTTAAAATACCTTTTTGTGGATAAAATATTTTTGAATTTATATAATCATTAAACATCAATTCGTTGTCTTTATAAATACAATCAATAAGTATTTTATTAGGGTTATAATTTGTATTTAAATAAAAATTATTTAAATACTGTTCAATAAAATCAGAGATTATTCCTTTTCATTCTTTATTAATATGTTCTACAAATATTAATGAACCATTTTGATAAAATCGAATTGAAATAAATACTTTATCATTATATTTTTCAAATGCAAAAAAGTGTAGTATTTGCATATTAGATATTTCTGTTATTTGAGTTTCTTTAATTTTGTCTAAAAAATTAAGACCTTTTTTATATTTTAAAGCTCATTCAAAATTCATATTGTCTGAAAATCAAATTTCTCTTTTTTGTAGTTCTTTATAAAACCAATCATCTTTAAAGGTAAAAATATTTTTAATTAAATCCAATTTATTATTTCAATAAGTATTATCCTGATTAATTATTTTTAATCCTTCACTATATAAAAAATAATTAATCAATATATCTAGAAAATCACTATATTGAGTATTTGGGGTTAAAGGGCCAAATTTATAATCATATTTTGTTTTATCTTTTATTTCACTTAATATTTTGATATCTAATTCGTTTTTTTGAATTTTAAAAACAAAATAAGGATAATTTCTCTTTTCTCTTAGTTTTATATTATAGATTGGATTATATTTTTTAATCTGATTTAGTTCTAAAGCAAAAGCATCTCTTTCAGTTTTTGCTATTATAAAATCATAATCACAAATAACTTCCATCATTATTGGCGTTAATCAAGAATTTGTATGACCTTCAAAGTATTGTTTCATTCTTTTTCTTAAATTAATTGCTTTACCTACATAAACAACTTCACCTGAACTATTTTTTCAAAGATAAACACCAGGGCTTGTAGGAACATTTTGATTTATTGAAGTGTATAACTTATTATCGATTAATTTATTTGTCATTTTTACCTTAAATTACCTAATTAAAATAAAAAAATAATTTATTTAATTGAAAAATTATTTTTTTCCTTTAAAATTAGCAATTAAAAATATCGAAAATTTAAATTATTAAATTTTTTATTATTATATAATAATACTAAACGAAAATAATATAAATTATTCAACTAAATTAAATTAAATAAAACAAAGAAAAAGAGGACATATGAAACGTTTATTATGTTTATACAAACCAAGCCAAGATAAGGTTTACCCTTGAATATTAAAACACCCAAAAGTTAAAACAAATTTAGCGCACTTTAAATCACGTAAAGATGCAATGAATTGATTTATTTCATTAGGATATGATTGTGCTACTTGATTCCAAACAGAACAAAAAGTGTTTGGTGGGATTTTTATTTCAGAAAATAAAGAAAACGAATACCAATTTGAAGTTAATGTTGAAAAATTCGATGGTAATGTTTTAGAATCAGATATTTTAGAAGAATTTTATGTAGACCCAGGAACAGGTCTTAGAAGTAATGGTGCAAATCAATATTTAAAAACAGTAGTTGATTTTAAAGAAATTAATGACCATAGAACATACTTCCCACTAGATGATGAATTTGTAATTGAAAGAAAAAAATCAGCTAAAGATACAGAAATCGAGGCATTACAAAAAGAAAACGAAGAATTAAGAGAAAAAGCTTCTAAAATTCCTACACATATTATTGAAGAAAAAATTAAAAAAGAAGTTGAAGTTAAAGAAGTAGTAAAAGAAGTTGTTAAAGTTATTGATAACACCAAAAAAGAAGTTGTTAAATTTGCTTATGTAAGAGATTTAGAATTCCAAACACAATTTGATGCATTAGCTGTTTACTCACAAAAATTAGAAAAAATCGCAGGCATTATTAACAATCAAGTAATTACATCTCCTGAAGAATTAAATGTTATTAAAAAACAATTAACAAATGTTTTTGAATTGTCAAAAGAACTGAATTCAGAATTATTAGATGAAAAATTACAAAAAGTTTACAAATTTGTTGTTAAGTCTCTTTCAGATTCTATTTCTAAACTATCTAAATTAGTTGTTGCTTCAAACGAAGTAGAAAACAACCCACAAAACTTTGTTTATTTTGTAAAACCTTGTGGTGAAAACGCGAGATTAGCACAAGAATTATCATATGTTTTATTTGATAAAAAACACGTTGCTTTTGTCTCTAAAGAAGACTATACATTCGCTATCTATGCAAAAGAAGTAAAAACTCAAACTCACTTATTCTACTTCCAAGATGAAGTTAAAAATGAAAATCCTTTTGTAGTAGAAAAAGAAGTTATTAAAGAAGTTATTGTAGAAAAAGAAGTACATTCTACACCAGCTGTTGTTAATACAGGTGTATCACAAAAACAAGAAGAAATTGTGGTTACAAAAGTAAAAGATGAAGAATCAATATCTAATTGATATCTATTCTGAACAATTTTATTATTATCGTTTGCTTTCTCAATCTTAATTGCTTTAGTATTCTTATTATGATTAGGTTATATACCTACATATTACTAAAAACATCTTTATGATGTTTTTTTGTTTATGAAAGAATAGAATAGTTTATTTATTTATAAATAATAAAATAGTATAATTACCAAATATGTTTAACACTAAGAAAAAAGACATGCAAGAGATTGTAAATCACCTAAAAAATTTTGGTTTTGTTTACCAAGGAAGCGAAATATATGGTGGTTTATCAAATACATGAGATTATGGTCCTTTAGGTGCATTATTAAAGGAAAATATTAAAGATTTTTGAAAAAGAGAATTCATTCTTAAAGAAACTAATAATTTTTTAATTGATAGCAAAATTTTAATGAATCCACAAGTTTGAATAACAAGTGGTCATGTAGGAAATTTTAGTGATCCTTTAATTGAAAATAAAGTTAATGGTAAAAGATATAGAGCTGATAAATTAATTCAAGAAATAAATCCTAATTTAATTCCTGAGAAAATGTCAAATGAAGAAATGACTCAATATTTAAATGAAAATTTAAAAGAATATGAAAACAGTAAAACTGATTGAAGTCAAATCAAACAATTCAATTTAATGTTCGAAACACAACAAGGTGTTGTTGAGGGAAATAAATCTAAAATTTATTTAAGACCAGAAACTGCTCAAGGAATTTTTGTAAATTTCAAAAACGTACAAAGAACAACAAGGTCTAAATTACCTTTTGGGATAGGTCAAGTAGGAAAAAGTTTTAGGAACGAAGTAACTCCAGGTAATTTTATTTTCAGGACACGTGAATTTGAACAAATGGAATTAGAATTTTTCTGTTTGCCTGAACAAGCAGAACATTGATTTGAATATTATATTAATAAATCAAGTAAATTTGTTCAAGATTTAGGTTTAAGTTCTGAAAATATTAAAATCAGATCTCATGAAAAAGAAGAATTATCTCATTATTCATCAGGTACAACAGATATTGAATTTAACTTCCCTTTTGGTTGAGGTGAATTATTAGGGATTGCAAACAGAACTAATTTCGATTTATTATCACATTCCAAAGCTTCTGGTGAAAATTTAGATTACCTAGACCCAAATACTAATACTAAAATAACTCCTTATGTAATTGAACCTAGTATAGGACTAGATAGATTAATGTTAGCTGTTATTTGTCAAGCATACAATATAGAGCAATTAGATCAAAACGATAGTAGAATAGTATTAAATTTTCCGCTACACATAGCACCATATAAAATTGCTATATTACCTCTTGTTAAAAAACTTTCAGAACCTGCTCTTGAAATATTCAACAAATTAATTGACAAAGGTGTTTCTGTAAATTATGATGAAACAGGTTCAATAGGAAAAAGATATCGTCGTCAAGATGCAATAGGAACTTTTTGGTGTTTAACTGTAGATTACCAGACCTTAGAAGACCAAACTATAACATTAAGAAATAGAAATTCAATGGAACAAATCAGAATTTCAATAAATGAAATAGACAAATATTTATAATCTGTAAAAAGGGGGATAATGAACAAATCAATTCCAACTGAATTATATAATTCAATTATCTCTCAAGTAAATATAGTTGATATTATTTCTAATTTTGTTTCTTTGTCTAAAAAAGGGAACAATTATGTAGGTTTATGTCCTTTCCATCAAGATTCAAGTCCAAGTTTTATGGTAAATCCTACCAAAAACATTTATAAATGTTTTCCTTGTGGAAAAGGTGGTGATGCAATAAAGTTTTTAAGAGATAAAGAAAATATGTCTTTTATCCAATCGCTAGAATATATAGCAAATCAACTTGGAATGGATGTTAACTTTGAAGAATTTAAAAATAATTCTAATTTCACTAGCAAATACAATGAAACTGAATTAGAATTATTAGAAATCTTAAAAGCTGCTAATGCTTTTTACAAAACTCAATTAATAAAAAATCAAGATGCTATTAATTATTTAAAACATAGACAAATATATCAAAGTGATATTATTGATAAATTTGATATCGGTTTTGCACCAGAAAATAATTCATTATCTAATTATTTAATTACTAAATTAAATTACTCACCTGAACAACTGCTAAAAGTTGGATTAATCAATGATTCAGGAAATGAGTTGTTTAGAAATAGAATTATGTTCGGAATAAGAAACTCATTTGGTGAGATTGTAGGTTTTTCAGGAAGAATTTTAAATAAAGAGAATTTACCTAAATACATTAATACTTCAGAAACCATTTTTTTTAATAAGTCTAAGTTATTATACAATTATCATAATTTCTTTGAATTAAGCAATAATTCTAATGAAATTATTATTGTTGAAGGATATTTAGATGTTATTGCTTGTTATCAAGCAGATATTTTTAATGTAGTTGCTTTAATGGGTACTTCTTTAACAAAAGAACATTTATATTTGTTAAAAAATAAAAAAATTAAGTTGTTTTTAGATAACGATAATGCAGGTTTAAATGCAACACTTAAAACTTTAAAATTTCTTTTGAGTAATAATATTAATAATATTGAAGTAATCAGAAATCCATATGAAAAAGACGCTGACGAGATTTTAAAAGAACATGGAAAAGATATTTTAATTGAATTAATAAATTCTTCTAAAATTGCAATAGAATGAATTTATAACTCATTAAAAAATATTTTAAATGTTAATCAGAATTCTGATATAAACACAATTAAAACTCTTGCAAACGAATTTACTGATTATTTAAATTATTATGATAATGATATACAAAATTATTTTAAATATAAATTTTTATCTGATTACAAATATGAATTAAAAGTAAATTCTTATATAGATGATAATACTTATTTAAATAATTCATTTATTAGTTCTGATGATTATGCATTTGATATTTATGGTCAATTACCACAAAATACCAAAAACATAGATAAAGATGAATTTTTAGAATCAATCAATGAATTAAAAAGGTTGAGATTTTTAATGTTTATGATAATGAATAATGATTTTTCTAATTTATTTTTAGAAGATGAAAATTGTAAAAATCTTTTTACTCAACCTGAAGAAATTAGAGATTTATTTATTAAAGTAAGAAGTTTTAACAAAGATATTAATGACAAAATTAGTCAAAATATTTATGAAAATTTTCAAAAAGCATATGAAAATATAAATATAGAAAACAAAATAAAAGAACTAAAATCAGAAGTTCTTAAAACTTTTATAAAAATAAAAAAACAAAGAAATGCAAATGAATTAACTGAAAAATTCAATGAATTTTGAATAGAAAAAGAAAATGAAATAAACAATGGTTTTCAAGAGCAAGCTTCTATTCCTTTATTTCCGATTGTTATAGAAGCAAAAAAAGAATATAACAATTTTATTTTAGAAGTAGGTTCAGTAAATCCTAAAACTTTTAGTAATTATATTAACTCAATAGAAAAATACAAAAATATCAAAATAAAATTAGAAAAGAGGTAATATGTCTGAATTTAAAAGCACAATAAAGTTATTAAAAAAAGATATGAAAATTCTTCAAAAAAAGACTCTTTCGCAAGAAGAAGTTTTTGATTTACTGGATAAACACAACATTTTTGTAAACGAAGAAGATTCAAACTTATTTTTTAGTGAACTAATTAATGAAAAAATAATGGAAAATCACTCTGATTTTGGTGATTTAGATGATGTTTCGTTTGATGATTTCCAAGGCTTTACTTCTAAAAATAAAAAAAATGAGATGGAAGATGATAAAGTAGATTTCAATCAAAAAATTGATGAAGATGATGATTTTATTGAATCTGATGAAGAAAATGGTGAAGAAATTCATTATGATTTAGATAATATTAAAGATATTCCTCAAGATAACGAAAATGAAGAAGAAGAAGAGGAAGAAGAAGCAGAAGATGAAGAAGAAAATTATTATGATAATTCATTATTAGAAGATGATAATGATATTAGTGATTTTAACTTTGAATTCCATAGTACTCAAACAACTCTTTTAGAAGCAGAAACTAAGAAAACTAAAAATCTTACTAATAAATTAACTGAAACTAATGATATTGTAAAATGGTACATGCGTTGGATTGGGAAGTATGGAAAACTTCTCGATGATGCTGAAGAAAAAAAATTATGTAATGAAATTGAAAAAGGTGGCTTTAGAGGTAAAAGAGCTAGAGATAAATTAGTTTTACGTAATTTACGTTTAGTTATCAATAATGCTAAAAAATATAAAAATAGAGGCTTATCATTCATAGACTTGATTTCAGAAGGAAATCAGGGAATAATGAAAGCTGTTCAAAAATTTGATGTAAGCAAAGGTTATAAATTCTCTACTTATGCTACTTGGTGAATTAGACAAGCAATTACAAGAGCTGTTGCAGACCAAGCTAGAACTATTAGAGTACCTGTACATATGGTAGAAACAATAAATAAAGTATCAAAAATTGAACGCGAATTACAACATGAATTAGGAATTGAACCTACCATCCAACAAATAGCAGATCGTTTAGGTGGCGAATTTACAGCAGATAAAGTAAGTCATATTAAAAGAATTAATATGGACCCTATCTCATTAGATAAACAAGTAGGTAAAGAAAACGATTCATCTTTTAGTGATTTTGTTAAAGATGAAGCAGTTATTAATCCTATTGATTTTGCTGCTAATGAAGAATTAACAGGGTTGTTATTAACTATGATAGATACAGAATTAGAAAATGATGAAAAGCAACTAATTTGTAGACGTTATGGAATTGGTTCTGATGCAGATGGACAAAGATATAGAGTTCACAGTCTTGATGAATTAGCAGTAGAAAGAAAAGTTTCTAAAGAAAGAATTCGTCAAATTGAAAATAAAATTTTAAGAAAACTTAAAAATAGTCCTAAATATGGAAAAAATTTAAAAGACTTTTTAAGATATTAATATGACACTAAAGAAATTTATTGAATATCTTGAACTTAAATATCCATTACAAAACAAAGAACCTTGAGACCCTTCTGGATATTCTGTTAAAACACAACAACATAAAAAAATTACTGGTGTTGTTTTAGCTATGGACTTAACTTCTGAAGTTTTACAAAGTGCAATCAAAAACAATTGTAACTTAATTCTTAGTCATCATCCTTTTTTATTTGAAGAACATTTAAAAGACGAACATATTAAAGCACCATATAAAAGAGAAATTATTAAACAATTAAGAAAACATCAAATTACTTCTTATTCATTACATACTAATTATGATGGGGCTTTATATGGTACTTCTTATCAAATAGTTAAATATTTAGATTTACTTGATTTTTATGATATAAATTCTGAAAAATATAGTGCAACTATAAATAAAGAATTTACTATAGATGAAATTTCTCACTTAATAAAAGAAAAACTTTTATTAAGTGAATTTAGAACAAATGTAATCAATCATAATCAAAAATTTAAAAAAATCTGTTTTTTAAGTGGTTCTGGATATATAGGACAAATCAATCAACTAGTTTTAAATGGAATTGATTTAATTATTACAAGTGATTTAAAATGAAGTGATTGAATTAATTATCAAGAAATAAAAGCAAATATTTTAGAAATCCCTCATTTAGACGAAGAAGTTTTTGCTTTTGATTTACAAGAACAACTAAATAATGAATTACCTGATTTAAAGGTAATTGTCAAGAAAATTAAACAACCGTATAGGAATATATAATATGAATAAAAATAAAAAAATTGGATTCTTTCTTTCGTTAATGATGTTAATAGGATCTGTAGTAGGAATTGGTATCTTCTTTAAAAATGGTGGTATATCTAGAGCAGTAAACGGTGATGGTCTATCATGATTACTTGCTTGAATAATCGGTGGAATAATTTCAATTACAGCAGCTCTAAGTTTTGCTGAAATTGGTTCATTTAAAAACACAAAATTAACGGGTTTAAGTAATTGAGCATATAAAGTAGGTAAAGCAAGGTTTGGATATTTTACTGCTACTTCTTATACATTATTTTATTGAGGTATTTTAGCAACTGTATTAGGACTTTTCTTTTCTGAAATATTCTTTCAGTTTCTTAGTACTGTAACTACATTAAATTTTAAAAATATACCAATATATGTTCATATAATAGTTGGTTTTGTTATTATGTTAATGTTTATAATATTGAATTATTTATCAACTGTAGCTAGTGGTTATTTCCAAACAATAGTTACAATTATTAAATTTATTCCTCTTATTTTTGCTTTATTTATTGGTATTTTATTTCCAAATACCCACAATGCAGAAGGAATGAATGCATTTTTAAAAAATTCATTTACTATTAAAGGAATAATAGCAGCATTACCTTTTGTATTATTTTCTTATGATGCATTTTTAGTATCTGGGTCATTATCACATAAAACAAAAAATCCGTCTAAAACATTACCAAAAGTTATTTTAATAGGATTAGTATTTGTAACCATTTTATACACATTAATTGCTTTATCCTCAATATTCCATAATGCTGGTTTTATAGGAACATTAATAGCTGATTCTATTAGTGTATCTGCAGCTAAATATGTTACACCAATTATTTTCTTCTTTTTAATTATTTCAACACTTGGTGTAATTAATGGTATATCTTCTGGTTTTACAAATGAAATTAGAAATTTAATAAATAGTAATTTGTTGTTTGGCTCAACTAAATTAAAAAATAAATTTGGTTATACAAAAACTACATTTATTTATATGGGTATAATAATGACATTATGATCACTTATTATATTTATTCCATCTATAGTTCTTAATTCAGATATCTTAATTGATGGGATTTCAAACTTTACTACTGTTTTCTTTTTTAGTATTTATGCAATTGTTATTTTACTTTATACAATTAAAAGAAACAAATTTAGTGAAACAACAAAAATGAATAAATATTTATACTATATAACTGCTATAACTACAATTATAGGGATTACTATTATAGAAATTGCTTTTGTTGTTATAAACATAGAATTCTTAAGTGATTTATCTAAAACCAATCCAGCAGGATGAGGATTGTTTTTAGATAACCAAAGCAATAAAATACCTGCTTATTTACCAATTTTATTATATGTAATCTTCTTATTTACTTTTATATCATTACCATTTATTAATTACTACTTAGAATTAAAAATAAATAAAAGAAATTTAATTAAATCATTTAATGAACTAGTTATGTTAAAACAACAAGATTAAAACAAAAACATAGAACTTAATGGTTCTATGTTTTTGTTTCTTTATTTACTTTCTTTTGATTATACAGATATTAGTCTTATACAAACATTTTTTGTAATAAACCTTCTTTGATTTGTTTAAGTTTGTTGAGTTTGGAATGGTAGAGAGTTATGAGGGAATCTATCTTACAAAAGAAATCTCCGATTTTTTGTTGTTCAGAAATATTCGGTAATAAAATATTTAGTTTCATAAATCTTCTATTAGATATATTAAATCTTGAAATACCTTGAGCAAGTAAAACTATGTCTTTTCTTAGTTCATTGTTTCTTAAGTTGTATGCAAGGAAGTTTATATAATAATTATTTATGTTGTTTAAACTTATGCCAAAACAAAATGAATTTAAATATATATTTTCCTTATCTTTAAAAGGTCAAATCGATGTAATTCCAACTTCTTCTGGTATTTCAGAAGAAGTTGTAACAAAAATATCTCCATACTTTACACTGTTTTGCTTACAGTCTTCTTCGATTCTATCTAGTCCTTTAAGATTAGCAATGGGGTTATTAAAAATATTTAAATATGTAATATACCTTGAATTACCATGACCAAAATCTTTTTTTGTTTTACCCGACAAACCAGTATATGTTTGTCCTATTTCTTCTAATTTCTCCTCTTTCCACTCTTCATTAAATCCTTTAAATCTTATTCTAGGTGTTTTTGAATTACCTTCCGGGAACATTTTTTGTAAGAGAGTTTCTTTAATTTGTTTGAGTTTATTGAGTTTAGTTTGTTCGAGGGTGATTAGATTATCAATATTTTCTATAAGAATAGATATTTTTTCTTGCTCAAGTTTATTTTTAGAAAAATTGATTAACACTTCATGAAGAACATTTATCATTAATTTAGGATTTCCAGCTTTTATCACATGTTTTTTTACTTTAACATTTATTTCATGTGCAAAATATGAACTTGGTTTTATGCTTGTTTTTTGGAGCATAACACCACAAACATTTGTAGCATAAAATAAACCATCTCTGTATAAAACTGTTCCAGCATTTGCTCCATCTGTTGTTCAGGTTATACTATTTTTAAATAAAAAATTATTATAAAAGCCCAAAAGACCATTATTTAATGTTTGAGAAGAAAAGACCGGATAAATATATTCACCCATCTTTTTGTTTCTAATTTTGCGTTGAGATAAAACCTCGCCTCTTGTTAATTCAAAAACTTCTCCTATGTTACCTTGCTCTCAGTTATCATCAAACCCTTTAAATCTAACAGATGGAACTAAAACTTTTTTCATAATTACCCTTATTTATTTAATTATAACATTATAAATATTTATAACTGTTTATAATACAAACTTAAAATTATAATTATTAAAAATTTAAATTTAGATAGTAAATTAATATTAAATTGAATATATCAAAAAAATCCGGAAGTACCCGGATATTTTTGTTGTATAATATACTTTTATATTTAATTTGACTAAAATTACTTATCGTTTTTTGGTTTACTATTATCATTAATAGTAAGTAATAATTCTGTTAGTTTTTGTATAAATCTTTCATCTAAAACTGAATAATCACTATTTTCTAAACCTTTAAGTTGTGCTAATTCGTTTGTGAAATTATGGTTTGCTTCAACGTCAATCAAAGCATTTTCCATTTGTAATTTTAATGACATTCTTGTATTTGCAATAAGTTGCTCATTTTTTGCTGATGCTTCAGCATCTGCTTCAAAACTTGCAATTGTTTTTCTTGTTGCTTTTTCTATTACATTTGTATATGCATCTATAAATTTGTCTTTATTAGATTTCTTTTCTTCGTTTGTACATGACAT
Source organism: Mycoplasmopsis felis (assembly GCF_034647055.2). Lineage (NCBI taxonomy): Bacteria > Bacillati > Mycoplasmatota > Mycoplasmoidales > Metamycoplasmataceae > Mycoplasmopsis > Mycoplasmopsis felis. The sequence continues at coordinate 222,930 of NZ_CP141047.2, read as the reverse complement.
TGAAATAGTTGGTATTGCTATTGTAGAAATTAATGACATTGATATTAATAATTTTTTGTATTTTTTCATTTTTTCTTTATTCATTTGTTTAGAAAAGAACAATTTAAATTGTTCTTTTGCTTATATTATTTAACTACGTGTTCTGTAAATTTATCATTTTCAACTACTAAATATTTATCACCCTTTTGGATTCCATAAGGTAATAAAGCAGATTCTGCTTTTGATGTATCTTTTTTAACTTCAAAGAATAATTCTTTTGAATCTACAGAAACAAATACTCCTGAGTAAACTCCAAATCCGTTTAATAATTTTTCATCATTTACTAGACCGATTGTTATTGTATTTGGACGGAATTTAGCAACACGTTTTAATAATTCACCAGTTCTTGATAAAACGACTACGTATTTGTAATCTCCATCTTTTGCTTTTTTAGCTACATTATATGAAATTTGATTTCTTTTATCTGCTTGATTTACATTTGATCAAACTGACTCTAATTGTCTTTCATAGTAATTTCTTGAGTAGAATTCTTTTTCTGCACGTTTTGAAATTGAAGTCATTGTTTTAACTGCTTCAAGCGGGAATGAACCGTTAGCACTTTCTCCTGAAAGCATTGTTGAATCAGCACCTAGTTCAACTGCATAATAAACATCTGTTACTTCTGCACGTGTTGGATGAGGTGAATTTTCCATTGAATCTAGCATTTGAGTAGCTACTATAACTGGTTTACCTGCTTCTCTACATTTTCTAATCATTTTCTTTTGGTAATATGGAACATCGTAATAAGGTATTTCTAATCCTAAATCACCACGAGCTACCATTATACCATCTGATGCTTCAATAATTTCATCAATATTTAAACATCCTAAATGTGATTCAATTTTTGAAATAATTTGAATGTGTGAACCACCATTTTCATTTAATAATTGTCTTAATTCATTAACATTTTTTGCTGAGTTAACAAATGATGCAGCAATATAATTTACACCTTGACTAATTCCAAATTTAACATCATCTATATCTTTTTGTGCTAAGAATGGTAATGAGAAATCTACACCAGGTAAATTAACACGTTTGTTTGTTTTTAATTTATGAGTGTTTTCTGCTTTTACTTTTACATAACCACTCCCTACTTCTATAACAACTGTAGAAAGTTTTCCATCATCTATTAAAACTTGATTACCAACAGATAAATCTTGAGCCATATCATATGCTACTGTAATTTCTGTTGATGTTCCTTCTAATGATTCATATTTATCTTTTGTTGTATGTATTAAAATTTCTGTTCCTGCATTTACAACTTGTGCGCCATCTTTCATTTTTCCAATACGAATTTCTGGTCCTTTTGTATCTAACATTAGAGATACAGGAATTTTTAATTCTTTTGAAATTTGTTTTGCTAAGTTAAATTTATTTGCTTGTTCTTCATGTGAACCATGACTAAAGTTTGCTCTTATAGTTGTAACACCATTTTCAACTAATGAACGTAATGTTTGTAAATTATCACTTGAAGGTCCTATTGTTGCAACTAATTTTGTTCTTTTATCAGTAAGTTTCATTATTCTCCTAAAATTAAATATTTATAATTTTATTTTATCAAAAAATAGATTTTTAATTAATGAAAATTAAACAAAACCACTTCTATACTTTATATTTAAAAAACTTAAAATATAAAAATTTAATATATAATTTTAAATAATATTATTCACAAGGAGTTTGAATGAAAAAAACAATTAATGATCTTAATTTAAAAGGTAAAAAAGTCTTGGTTAGAGTAGACTTTAATGTTCCTTTAAAGAATGGTGTAATTACTTCTACAAAAAGAATTACAGCTGCATTACCAACTATTAAAAAAATCTCTGATGAAGGTGGTAAAGTAATTCTTTTATCACACTTAGGAAGAGTAAAAACACAAGAAGATTTAGTAAGTAAATCATTAAAACCTGTAGCAGTTGAACTTTCTAGACAACTTAACAAACCAGTTATATTTGTTCCTGAAACAAGAGGAGTAGTTTTAGAAAAAGCAATTAAAGATATGGAATTTGGTGATGTATTACTTGTTCAAAATACACGTTATGAAGACTTAAACGATAAAGCTGAAAGTAAAAATTCAGAAGAACTAGGTAAATACTGAGCATCATTAGGAGATGTATTTATTAATGATGCCTTTGGAACTGCACATAGAGCACACGCTTCAAATGTGGGAATTTCTAAAAACATTAAAGATTCAGCACTTGGTTATTTAATGGAAAAAGAAGTTTTATCATTAGAAAAAGCAATTAAAAATCCTGAACATCCTTATGTTGCAATTATTGGTGGTGCTAAGGTTTCAGATAAAATACAAGTTTTAGAAAACTTAGCAAAAATAGCTGATAAAATGATTATCGGTGGTGCAATGGCTTATACTTTCTTAAAAGCTCAAGGTAAAAAAGTAGGAACTTCTCTTGTAGAAGATGAATTTTTAGGATTAGCAAAAGAATTCTTAGCAAAATACTCTCAAAAAGTTGTTTTACCAATTGACCATGCTACTGCAACAGAATTTAAAGATGTCACACCAGTAATACAAGAAAATGAAATTAAAGATGGATACATGGGACTTGACTTAGGACCTAAATCAATTGAATTAGTTAAAGAAACATTAAAAAATGCTAAATGTGTTGTTTGAAATGGACCAATGGGTGTTGCTGAATTTGAAAACTACAAAGAAGGAACACTTGCTGTATGTAAATCAATATCACAACTAAAAGATTGTTATACAGTTGTTGGTGGTGGTGATTCAGTGGCTGCTGTTGAAAAATTAGGAATGGAAGATAAATTCTCACATGTTTCAACCGGTGGTGGTGCTAGTTTAGAATTATTACAAGGTCTTGAATTACCTGCTGTTTTAGCTATTAAAGACAAATAAGAATAATAAAATATCAATTTTAAATTGGTATTTTATTTTATACATAACTTAAAAATAAATCTATCCTTCTTTTTAAATGAAATTCTTCTTGATTTTTTTAAAATTAATAAAACATCTCCACTTTTAATATGAATATCATTGATAAAACCGCCACCGTTTAAAACAACTAGTTCAATATAATGATTAGTTAAATCAGTATTTATTTTAATACCTTGATTTTTTAAGTCTAATTTCTGTAATTTGAAATAATTTATTTTTAAAATACATTCTCATCTGGTTCTTTTTGAATTTATGCTTTTAAATTAAATTTAATAGTATCTAAAGATTCTTTTATATGAATATCTCTTTTTTTACAATTTATATCTAATCTATCATAATCATAAATTCCATATGTAATATCTGATGATTGTTGTAATTCAAAGACCATTAAATTACCTGGAAGACCATAAATCATTCCTGCATCAATATAAACAAATCCTTGTTATTTAAATTAATTTTATTTAAATAAATCTCTACAAGATTTGTATTAATAACACTTTTAAACTCGTTAATATCCTGTGTTTTTGAACCTAAAATAAATGGTTCATCAAAATTTTGTAGAACAGTATATGCAGTTATACCAATTACTTTTTTACCTTGTTATTGAACTACTTCTTTTTCTTTTGTTAAATATTAATTTAACAAATCAACTATTTCTTGTTCACTTGTTGTTGGTTTTAATTTAATTAAATTATCTTTATCTAACAACATTGTTGAAACTTTAGAAAGTGTTTCTAAATGAATATTATTCTTATTTGTTTTTGGTACAAGTATGCTAAAAAGATACTTAACTTTTGAACCATCAAATGTTTCTCATTCAATATTATTTTTTAATTTAATAAAAAATAATATAGGTTCCAAAATAGCATCAGTTTGTCCGTGAGGAATTGCTATTCCGTTTTCCATACCTGTAGAAACTTGATTTTCTCTATTCAATAAAGCTTCAAAAACTTCATTTGGATTGTTAGTTATTCCGATTTCTTTACTTTTTGAGCAAGAAACTGAAATACATCTTCTTTGCTATGAAACTCTTTATCTAAGAAAATCGTTTCCTTTGAAAAAATTTTTATTTTGCCTCCTATTTATTTATATATTTTTATTATAAATAAATAAAATGCTATCTTTTTTTATCTGAAAAAGATTTTTCAATTTAACAAGAAAAACAAAAAATTATTTTCAAATTAAAAGTATAATAGCAGTATGAATAAAAAGAGATTGAATTTATTTAAAATGCTTAGTTTAACCGTTCCTGTGACAGGCGTTATTTCTTGTGTTTCATGTAAAGAACCTTTAAAAGAAGAATACAAAATAAATGAAATTGAATTTACTGAAACAAATGAAAATGAAAGCATACTGAAGATTAAGTTTAATAAGGAAATAATTAATAAAGATATAAAAATTAACTTTAATAGCAATTTAAGTTATGAAATAAAAAAAGAAAATAATTTAGTAATTCTTGCATTTAATAATCTGGAAGAAAATAGAATTTATGAAATTAAAAGTATATTTATAGATAATAAAGAACTAACAAACCCTTTAGAATTAAACTATAAATTTAATAAAACTCTGAAATTACAAAAAGAAGTATCAGTTAAAGATTTAAATTTTTCTAATATAACTCAAAACTCAGCGAATTTAAATCTTAAATTAGAAAACTTTGTTAATAACATAGAACTTCTAATTAATTTAAATCAAAACACTTATACTTATAATTTAGATCAACCAGAAACAACTATTAATTTAAATAACTTATTAGAAGATACTGTATACAAAATAAATTGAATTAAAATAAACAATATTATTGTTAAAGTTGATAATTTTCAATTAACTTTTCAAACATTAAAAACTATAACTAATATAGATAATAAAAAAGAAAATACTATAACAGTTCAAGACATACAAATAAATGAAATTTCTAATAATTCTGCTTCTTTATTAATTTCTTTTAATGAAATCAATCAAGACCAAAATACCTTGTTAGTTGAATTAAACAATAGTTTAATTTTTGAAAAAATATTTTCAGTTAAAAATAACTTTAAATTTTTTATTAATAATTTAAATCCGGATACAAAATATCAAATCACAAAACTAAAACTAAACAATAAAGAAATTGAACTAACAAAAGAATATTCTTTTAATACACTAAGCAATCCGCCAGAAAATGATTTTATTAGGTCTTATGATATCCCTAATAGAAATCCTATTCATAAACATTATGCTGAATCTCTTAATATTTTAGATATTAATGAAACGCCTATAGAAATTAATGAAGTTTATAAAAACTTTATTAATAATATGAATAATGATGAAGTTAATGAGAATTTAGATATTTTTAAAGACCAATATAAACTAAATAATTATTTTATTAATGACAATCAAATAAATGCTTATTTTTCTATTTATGATGATGGTGAGTTTGTAATTAATTATAAGATTATTAATCCAAACAACACTATAACAACGCATTCAAAACCATTAACAAAAATTAACAAACAATATTTGTTTAACTTAGATAATATAAATGACAATATAATAATTATTGATAATATTACAAAAAACAATTCACCTCTCAGATATAATAAAGAAAAAATTCTTTTATTTAAGAAAAATAAAAATCAAAATTCTGATAATTTTAAATTATTAAATAATTTTGATTTTTATGCATATGATGAAACACAAAATGGTAATAAAGTTTTATCATTCAGTTCTAATATTTATTTAAAAGATTATTCTACTAATTATCCAGAAATATATTGGAAATATCTTGATAAAAACTTTCATATACAATCTGCACAACTATCTGGAAATAATTTAACAGGTTTATTTAAAGGGACAATAACTAATAAGGATAATTATTTAACCTCCCTAGGTTTATTTTTTAAAGAAGATAATAATTATTTTTATATAAATGACCAAGAACAAATAAAATTATTAGATGATACGAAAGATAATTTCAAAACAGCTAAAAATAAATATAAACTTGACTTAAATAGAATTAATATAGAAAATAATTTAATTAAAATTTCTTATAGTTCAAATTTATTTGATAACTTAAATAAAGTTCAATTATTAATTAAATCAAATAATCCCTTTGACAGATGATCTAAATTAATAAACACAAATATAAATAAAAACAATAATACACTATCATTTTCTCAAGATTTATTACCTAAACACATTAAGAGCTTTGTTATAACAAATTCTGTTATAAATGATAAAGAGATTAATGAGTATTATTTAAACAATAATAACCAATTTAATGTACCAAAAAACATAAATTTAAAATTAAATTCATTTAAAGTCTTTAAAGATAAAACAAATAATCAAATTTTTGGTTCATTAGATTTTAATTTTAATAATGAAAATATTGAAATCTTTAAAAATAAATTTTTTGAATTAAAATTTGATGTTGATTATTTATCATCTGAATATGAAATTAATTTTATTAATAATCCTGTAGTTTATGTTAAATTTAATGAATTAAGTAAATTTCCTTTATCAAACTTTTTAAATAATGTTAAATATACACTAAACTCAATTAAAGTTGTTGAACCTTATACACTTCAAGATTATGTAAATAATGTTGTTTTCAATGAAACAAATTATTACTTTGTAAATAATGATGTTATAAATAAATCAAATTTAAATGATTTAATAAATCAAGAAAATAGTGAATTTTCTTCTAATAATCAAGGCCTAATAACTAAAAAAACTAACCTTAATCTAGATGATTTAATTAACATTTGATTATCTGATGAAACCAAAAATTTAATACCTTATTCACAGGAAAATCTATCCTCTGTTTTAAAATATAATAAATTATATAAAACATTTTTCAGCAAAACTTCTAACAGACCGATTAAAAACTTTTTATTAATTGATGAAAGTGATAAAACGCAAATTATAAAAAGCTTTGCTCCTAGAGAAATACTAGAAAAAACTGTTTTTAATATTGAAAATAATAAAGCAATAATTACAAAAGATTTGTCAGAAATTACTAATTTAGAAGAATTATCTACAAATGAAATTTATTTAAATTTTGAATTTGAATTTGATTTCAATTTTAAAAAAGTTAGGGATTATTATAAAAATAATTACAGTAAATATTCATTTTTAAATATTAGGATTCCATATAATGCTATAAAAAATCAAAATCAAATTAATAATATTTATTTTGATGTGTATAGTGATTTTATGACTTATGAACAGTTGCAAGAACAAAAAAACTTAATTTCTTCTTTATTTAGTTTTAATATAAGAAAAAATAATAATAATTTAACACTTGAGATTATTCCTAAGGAAGATATTAAATTTTATGATTTGATTGTAGAACATAATTTATCTAATACAAAATCTGTTTTTATTAGTAATGTTTTATATTCAATCAATTATCTAAGTGAAGATGAGTTAATATATACCCAAAAGCCTTTAAAAAATCAAGAATCCGCTGGTCTTAATGAGCAAATAATTAATAATAATGAATTAACTTCTCAAATATCTCAACCAATAAATTCAACTAAAAGATTATATAAAGAAAATACTGATAAAGTTATAAATCAATACCGTTCACGTGCTTTTACTTTTAAAAGTAATGGTGGTTCATGAACTGTTTTAGGCAAAGTTAAACCTAATGACCCAAGTGATTATAGATTTTTTGTTACAACTAACGACCATGTTTGAGAAACATTTGCAAATGCTGACGAAATTCAAAAATTTAATAATCCTTGAATAACTAAAATTGATAAACAACTTGATTTAAAAGTTCCTAGAGTAATAGATAAAAATATTGCTACAAATGATATAAGTTCAACAATAGTAAGTGATTATGATACTAAATGAAATAATGAAGTTCAATATGAATTTGAATTGATAAATAACTTCTTTAATCACGCTGATTACCCACAACTAAATAGTTTTAAAAAAAATGATTTATCAGTAGCAAGCGGAACTTCTAAACTTTCTGATAATGTTATAGCTATTGTTAATTTTAAATTCTTTTTTGAGAATTTTGAAATTAACAAACCTAATTCTTGAAAATACAAAAATCAAACTTTAAATCAAAATGAACAAGAAATAGTCCAATTCATTCATAATTTAATTAATTTAGATTTATTAAATAGTTCAAAACTAAATAGGCATTTAAGTAATTTTATTAATTTAAATTATTATATAGCTGGTTTTCCAGCAAAACAAACATCAAATGAATTTTCACCTGTTGGTGATAATAAGAAAAGATGGAGAGAATATTTAGTAGGTAATTCTATTTTAGACTTACACTCAACAAATTATTGTCATGCTAGATTTAAATGTTTTCAAATGGATCATCCTTTTATTACTACAAACACACAAACAGTTGATATAAGTGCTGGTTTTTCTGGTAGTGGATTGTACGATTCTCAAGGAAACTTTGCTGGTCATCATGTTCTTGGAGATCTTGATGAATATGGGTATTCAAATAAATATGCATTTATTTTAGATAATCAAGAAAAAACAGTTTTAGGTAATGGAAATACACCATTTAATACTTCTTCATTCTATGAAAGAATGAGATATTTATCATATTTATATCCTGAAAGATACCAAAACCAATTTAACAAAACACCTAGCTATTAGGTGTTTTGTTATTTATTTCAACTATCAAGTATTTTTAAATTTTTATCCTGAGTTTCTAAGTTAATTAAGATAAAAACACGAAAACACCTATAAAATAGGGAAAATCGTCTTTTTATATATCTAATTTACTATGTATAAAATCTCTGAATTTGAAATAAATTAATAACTATTAAAAAATCTTTTTTTAAATACCAACATATTTGAGTTATTTAATACATATCATTTTATTATTTAATAATACTGATTTAAATGTATATGCTCATTATATGTCTGTATTTAGAGACTTATAATGTTATAATTAAATAAATAAGGGTAATTATGAAAAAAGTTTTAGTTCCATCTGTTAGATTTAAAGGGTTTGATGAAGAGTGGAAAGAGGAGAAATTAGAAGAAATAGGACAAACATATACTGGTTTGTCGGGTAAAACAAAAAAAGATTTTGGTCATGGTAATTCAAGGTATATTACATATTTAAATATTTTTAATAACCCCATTGCTAATCTTAAAGGACTAGATAGAATCGAAGAAGACTGTAAGCAAAACAGTGTAAAGTATGGAGATATTTTTGTTACAACTTCTTCTGAAATACCAGAAGAAGTTGGAATGACATCGATTTGACCTTTTAAAGATAAGGAAAATATATATTTAAATTCATTTTGTTTTGGCATAAGGTTAAACAACATAAATAATTATTATATAAACTTCCTTGCATACAACTTAAGAAACAATCAACTAAGAAAAGACATAGTTTTACTTGCTCAAGGTATTTCAAGATTTAATATATCTAATAGAAGATTTATGAAACTAAATATTTTATTACCGAATATTTCTGAACAACAAAAAATCGGAAAACTTTTAGACCAGATTTCTAATCTAATTACCATCGAACAAACTAAACTCAATAAACTCAAACAACTCAAAGAAACTCTCCTACAAAAGATGTTCCCTGAAGGTAATTCAAAAACACCTAGAATAAGATTTAAAGGATTTAATGAAGAGTGAAAAGAGGAAAAATTGGATGATATTTTTAAAGTTATTACTGGTGGTGAACCACCTAAAAACTATAAAAACTCAAAACATCCAGTAGGTATGTATAAATACCCTATATATTCAAATGGACAAGAAGCTAATGCGATATGAGGTTTTTCTGACAATTATTCAATAAACACAGAAGCAATAACAATTTCTTCAATTGGTACTATTGGTTTCCCGGTTGTTAGAAAAATGTTTTTCACCCCTATAATAAGATTAAAAACTCTATTACCATATAATAAAAACATGAATATTAACTTTCTAAATCTTTCAGTTAGTCAAATTAATTTTTCTTTTAATCAAGCTGGTATCCCAAGTATGAATTCAAATCAGTTAAAAGATAATATAATATTAATATCAAGAAATTTTTCTGAACAACAAAAAATCGGAGATTTCTTTTGTAAGATAGATTCCCTCATAACTCTCTACCATTCCAAACTCAATAAACTTAAACAAATAAAAGAAGCATTATTACAAAAAATGTTTGTATAATTTATATACCTTATTAAATTTTAGATATCCATAAAAAAATACTTAAACATAAGTTCTATATGCTTAAGTATTTTTTTAATCAACAACTCTTAAGCTCAAATATCATTACATATAAAAAGAAATAATAGTAATTTAAAATAATTTAATCAGACAAAGTGGTATAATATTATTAATTCAATAAATACTAGTTAAAAGGTTATTTTATATAACTTAATTGAAGGAAGATTTTTGAATAATAGAATGAAGGATATAAATAAGGGATATATTATTCAAAAATTAATAGGAGGGTAAAAAACACAATGTTGCAGATTGTGTTTTTTTTATTTAAATAAAAGTTTTTTTCTTTTTCCTTAAATTATAGTGTTTTTAGTAAAAAATATTATAATATAGATATAAATTTACAAGGAGATTTTTTAAAATGACTAAAAAAGAATTCTTAGCAGAAGTTGCTGATAGATTAGAAGTTAAACCAAAAGAAGTTGAACAAGTTCTTGATGCTATGTTATTTGTTTTAAAAGAACAATTAATTGCTGAAGATACAGTTAGATTATCTGATTTTGGAATTTTCTCTACTGTTGTTAAAAAACAACGTACAATTGTTAATAAATTCACAGGAAAAGAACAAGTTGTTCCACAAAAAAGAACTGTTAGATATAAACCTTCTAAATACTTAAAAGAATTAGTTGATTTTGGTGCTTAATCCAAAAAATTTAATATACATGGAAATTCTAAGAATAATTCCTTAGAATTTTTTATTAAATCATTTATATGCAATGATTTGATTTTATTTTTAAATAATGCATTAAGATAATTAATATTTACTTTAAAAAATCTGTTAATATGAGAAAAGAATAAAATAACAAAAGAAATCCCTTTGTTGTTATGAATTAAATTCAAATACTCTAACTGATGTTCTTTAAGGTTTGATAAATCAAATCTATCTTCATTACAACTCTTTGCTTCAAAACAAATAAATGAACCATTATAACAACCTATATAATCAACAGTACTTTTCTTATAAATATTTGAATCATTAACAACTAATTTATTATTAATTTTTTGAATTTTATTAATCTTTAAATCTAAACCTTTCTTTTGAATAAAAGCAATATTATTTTGTCAAAAATAATTAATTGTTTTATTTATAACCGCTTCTAAAAACATTCCTTTATTTTTCATATATTGTAAATAATCAAAAAGAGAATTAAAAACAAAACAAGAACTAATTTTGTTCTTGTTTTGTTTTTAATTCATTTCTTTTAATTTTATAATTTCCCAAAATTGAAATAAAACAAAGTATACCAATGACAATTGTAAAGAATAAGAATGAAAAGTAATATGAAGAATAAATTGTGATAAATGTACTTGTAATAGAAATCACACTATAAAAGATAATTCTTAATGCAAGAGAAATACCATTTTGGGTATGAAACTTACTTTTGTCAAATAAAATATAAGACATACTATAAAAAGTAGATAAGAATATACTAAATAATATTTGTTGAATTGCAACAATTGATAAATAACTATAAAATTGTACTTGTGTATTATTTATATATCCGAAAATTAATCATAAAATATTTGTTATTAAAAGTGGAAACAAAATGTAATTAATATTAATCTTTTTCTTTATTGAATTAAATATTCAATAATTCAATAAAGTACCAATTAATGAAAAAGCAGAAAATATTAAATTTAAGTATGGACCTCACTCATCTATTTTAAACTCATTAGAGTTTATATATTTAAAGAATGGAGTTAAATTTGCATTTCTAGGCATCAAGAAAATACCTATAATAAAACTGCTTGATAAAATAAATATTCATTTATAAGTTGTTGTTTTATTCTTCTGAGTTTCTTTATTTTCTGAATCAAACTTTGTTTTTGTTGAACTTAAACTTAATCATAAATATAATAAACCTGATATTATATAAGTAATCATATTAGCTATTATTAAAATAAAGAAATCCAATTTATTATATAGCAAGATAGTTAATATAGATGATATTAAGAAACCAAAAGAAGTACTAAATGTAGATAAAATATTAATATTGTGTAATTGTTTATTATTATAAGTTATATAATAAACAATATTTTTTAAATAAATAAATCTTAATGAATGTATAAAACCTAATATAGTACTAAAAGTAATTAAAATAATTGAAAATGCTTTACTTTCAGATTTTGGTAATACAAAAAACAATGTTAATAAAATACCTAATGTTAAAAAACTTAAAACATCACAGAAGAATAAAACATATTTATTATTAAATTTTAATGATGTTATTTTTGAACTCAATAAATAGATAATCAAAGATGGTATTTGTATTAATAAATACAATATAGTAACAAGTCAAAAATCTCCTGTTATTTTATAAATATATAATGAAGAAGCGAATTTAAATGTTTCAGAACCTACTAAAGAAATAGAAAGAGAGGAAGTATATTTAATGGAATTTTTAAGAAAGTTCATCATTTAACTCCAGGCAAATCCATAATAAATAAAAGAAATTCTTTAATAATGTTTCTGATTTTATACAATGAATCAGCGATGCAGATATTGATAAAGTAATAGCATTTAAATTTTGAAAATTCGTTAAATCTGTTGAACCTGATCCAAAGTGTAAAGAATAAGGAATATTATTATTTAGACAAATTTGAGATATTTCATTAATAAGTTTGACATTAGGAGCAGTAAAGTTATCTGCTACTCTAATTTGTATACCTTCTATATCTCATTGATCAGATTGATTTACATCTAAATTAATTATGTATTTATATTTATTTAATTCATTTAATACAGAAGTATCTTTAGAACCTTGTAATAATAATTCTTCTTTTGTTGTTAAAATTACATTTATATCTCCGTAATCTAATAAATTATTTAATAAGATATTTGATATCTTATTATCTTGATTTCTCGATTTTATTTTAAAACCACTAACAGATACTTCTTGTTTAGGTAATATTTGATAAATATTATTATCTAGGTTATTGCAAATTAAGTGTGGTCTATTAATCTTTCTATCCTTTTCCTCTGAATAAATATAATTATCGATTTTAAAACAACGAACTGATTTAATTTCTGATGAATTTTCATCATACAAAATGTAATCTCCATCTTCTCAATACATTGTACCTTGATTATAAACATTTTTATTTATTACTAAGCCACCGACTTCATCACAATGACTAACAAACACAATATTGTTTTGGGAATTTTTTAAAACAAAAGAAGCAGCATTATTTTCATAAGTTATTTTATTTTTAAAATATCTGTTTATGAAATTTTTTTCAAAACCAGGAAGACTTGGAAAATTTAAATAATTTTTAAAATCCGAGAGAATTTTTTCTTTGTTTTTTAACAATCGATCCATAAACTTCATCAATTTTTGTATTTTTGGGTGATTATTAATATAATCAAATAATTTATAGATTGACTTATAAATTTCTGGGTATTTAATTAAATTTGCAAACTTTTTAATTTTGTTTAAATCAAAATTAAGGTTCAACATCCTATCATAGTCATAATATCAATAAATATAAAAACTATTTCAAAATAAGTTATACAAAACTTTGTCAGAAATAATTTCATATTGATTATTTTTGATTAAACTAGGTCATATTTCATTTAAATCATTAATTATATTTGTCATTTTCGCATTAGCATTATGTGGATATACATCATCTAAAACATAAGAAATCATCATTATTTTTTGATTAAAAGCAAGACTTAAATTTATTTGATCTATATATTTTTGTTCTCTCTTTACTGTTGTACTAGAATCTAATGATTCAAGTAATATAAATTCAATGCTAATTCCGTTGAGTTTATATATATTTAGGTTTTCATCTTCTTTGATAATTTCAAGTTCATTATTTTCCTTCAAGGAATTGATAAACTTATTTCTTAAATTAAAAGAGTGTTCACCATAAAAAGAAAAATCTAAATCATTAGGAATTCTTTTTGTCATTTGTTTTTCATAAAACAAATAACTTCCTTTTAATATTAAATGTAAATCACTATTATTTGCTTCATTGAATTTCTCAAGGTTTTCTGAAATTAAGTTAAGTATAGTTTTCATTATGGTAATACCTCCAAATCTGTTTCTCTTGGAATTAATTGCACTTCTCTAATATCATCTTCACCTATCAAAAATAACATAAATCTTTCTATTCCCATTCCAAAACCTGAAGTTAATAATGGTTTTTCTGATTTCATTTTTAAGTATCATTCATACTCTTCTGGATTATTTTTATGTTTTTTAATTGAATTTATTGTTTCATTGTAATCAAAAGATCTTTGGCCACCACCTATAGTTTCTCCTATTCCAATTAACAAATCAGAATTGATTGCATAACCATTTATTGATTGTTGATAAAAAGGTACTAGTATTTCAGGGAAGTTATTTAATCAAATAATTTTTTCCTTAAATTTTTCAATTAAATATTTTTCACCAATAGAATTGATTGAAATAAAATTATTTTGTTGAGAAATCCCTTGTTTGCATTCTCTGTCTAAAATTTTTATTCCGTCATTAAAAGAAAGATTGATAACTTTGTTAGTTAATCATTTATTTAATCTTCATGAATTATCTTTATCAAAAAATTCAAGTTCTTTCTTATGAGTTTTTAATAAATTTTTAACTACATACTTTAGATATTTAATAATAAGTTTTTTAGACTTTTTTAAGTCATATTTAAACTCAACTTCAAAATGATTAAATTGATGTAAATGTCTTTTATCAACTTCTTCACCTCTAAAAGAAGATGAAATATAACCAACAGATTCAACATTTCTAACTCTTAATAATAATTCTAAATAAAATTGCATACTATCTGCAAGATAAAATTCATATTTGTTTTTCTTAGAAATAACTTTATAAGGTAATGAATCACTTCCTAAACCCATAGGACTTGAAACACTTTGAGTTGTAATTGGTAAGTTTACACATTTTATGTTATTTTTCTTCATTCATTTATAAGTTAAATAATAAATTTCTGAATATAATTCTGTTAATATTCCATATCTTTGATTTAAAACATAATCCAAAAAATTATTTTTGTATTTTTTAAAATTCACTTCTCTCTCCTGCCATAATTATAATAGACATTTAGTTTTATGAACCTCATATAAATAATATTCAATAAAAAGTACAATTTTTTAAAGGCTTTTTGCATAATATTTCCATATATAATTATTTTTTTTCTATTAGTTTAAAATAAAAATAATAGAATTTAAATAAATAAAATACACAAGGAATTTATATGAAAAAATTAGTTATTATTGGAAACTGAAAAATGAACAAAACATTTTCAGAAACACAAGAATTCTTAAAAGAATTTGCAAAAATTTATAAAGAGAAAGAGAGTTTAATTTATAATAAACTAGATTTTGCTGTTGCTAGTCCGTTTACAAATTTATTTGCATTTAAAGAAAATAAAATATCTGAATTAAAATTAGCAGCACAAAATGTTTCTCAACATTTATCAGGTGCTTATACTGGTGAAGTTTCAATTCATATGTTAAAAGATTTAAACACTAAATATGTTATTTTGGGTCATTCTGAAAGAAGAAGTTATTATGGTGAAACCAATGAAATTATAAATGCTAAAGCACAAACTGTATTAAGCAATGGGTTAATTCCTGTAATTTGTGTTGGAGAAACTTTAGAAGAATACGAAAACGGAAAAACAAAAGAAATTGTTAAAAAACAAATTGAAGAATCTTTAAAAAGTTTAGACTATTCAAAAATCATCGTTGCTTATGAACCTATTTGAGCAATAGGAACTGGGAAAGTTGCAACACCAGAAATTGCTCAAGATGTTTGTGAATATATACATTCAATTACTTCTAAAAATTTAATAGTTCAATATGGTGGAAGTGTTTCACCTAAAAATATATCTGAATTATCTTCACAAAAAGATATTGATGGATTCTTAGTTGGTGGAGCTTCACTGGATGCAAATAGTTTTGTTCAATTATTAACATTAGGTAAATAAAAATAGGAATTCAATTTCCTATTTTTTAGTATGCTTTTGCAAAAATTACATATCTATTTGTTTTGTTGTCACAATTTTCAAAAATACATTTATGCTTTTCATCAGGTTTTTCAAATTCTCTTATTGGAATACATCTAGATGATGCCCCTGTTTCTTCTTTGATTCTTTCTTCTGCATAATCTAAACAACAAAAAGGAGAATAAACAAATTTACCATTATTTATTTCTTTTTTAAATTCTTCATAATCAGTAACAAACACTGTATTATTGTCTAATCTTTGTTTTGCTGAATTATAAAGGTTCTCGTGTATATCATCCATTAAGAAATCAATAGTTTTTTTAACATCATTTATATTTGTTTGAATTTTTTCTAATGTATCCCTTCTTACTATTGTAACAATATCATTTTCAACGTCTCTTGGTCCTATTTCTATTCTAACTGGAACACCTTGGATTTCACTATTAGAAGCTTTAAAACCAGGATTTTTATCTGATGAGTCTAAGTTAACTCTGTATTTTCTACTTAAATCAACATATAGTTGTTTAGCAATTTTTTGTACTTTTTCAGATTTTTTTGAAAAGAATTCTAAAATATCAATTTGAGTAGGTGCAATCCTTGGTGGAATAATTATTCCTCTATTATCTCCATGAGTCATAATAATAGCACCCAATAATCTTGTAGATACACCCCACGATGTTTGATAAACATATTCTTCTGTGTTTTGATTATTTTTAAAAGTAATACCAAATGCTTTAGAAAAATTTTGTGCTAGGTAATGACTTGTTCCCGATTGAAGCGCTTTCCCGTCTTTCATCATTGCTTCAATTGTGTATGTAGAACAAGCACCAGCAAATTTTTCTTTTGGAGTTTTTTTACCAATTATTGTTGGTATAGCTAAATATTCTTTTAAGAATTTAGCATATGTTTTAATCATTTCACGAGTAAATCTTCTAGCTTCTAATGGTTCAGAATGACAAGTGTGGCCTTCTTGTCATAAAAATTCTCTAGATCTTAAAAAAGGATTAGTAGTTTTTTCTCAACGAACAACATTTGCTCATTGATTGTAAACTAGTGGTAAATCATTATAAGAATTGATAGATTTTTTAAATAAATCAGCAAAAAGAACTTCTGATGTAGGCCGTATATAGAATTTTTCTGCTAATTCTTTTTCACCCACGTGTGTTACAGTTGCTAGTTCTGGATTAAATCCTTCAACATGTTCTGTTTCCAATTTAAATAAACTTTCTGGGATTAAAAGAGGTAAATAAACATTTTTAATTCCTTTTTTAGCAAAAACAGAATTCAATTCTTTTTGAATTAACTCTCAAATTCCATAAGAATTTGGTTTAAAAATAATAGAACCTTTTGATTGTCCATAAGCAATTAAATTACCATTTTTAACTACGTCAGTGTATCATTTTGCAAAATCTTGTTCAAGTGGAGTAATTTTATCTATCTCTTTATTCATAGTTTGCATATTATACACTTTTTTATATATAAAAAAGGGGTAAAAGGATATAAAAAAACACCTCTTTGCAGAGATGATATGGCTGCCCCAGTTAGATTCGAACTAACGCATGTCGGAACCAAAACCCGATGCCTTACCGCTTGGCTATGGGGCAAAATGGTGGGGGGAGAGGGATTCGAACCCCCGAATCCTAAGAAAGTGGGTTACAGCCACCCGCATTTGGCCGCTTTGCTATCCCCCCATATTGCTAAATTATTATACCATTAAAAAATAAAATAAAAAATATTTTCATATTTAATAAATCTATATTATGTATTATATAATTAAAAATATGACTAAACAATATAATGCAGATAGTATTCAACAACTAAAAGGGTTACAAGCAGTTAGAAAAAGACCTGGAATGTACATAGGTGGAACCGATGAAAAAGGATTGCATCACTTAGTCTGAGAAATAGTTGATAATGCAATTGATGAAGCATTAGCTGGATATGCTAATAAAATCCTTGTAAATTTAAGAAAAGATGGTTCTGTTCTTATTTCAGATAATGGAAGAGGAATACCAGTAGATAAAGTTAAAGGTGATAATAGAACAGCTGTTGAACTTGTTTTTACAGAATTACACGCAGGAGGAAAATTTGATTCTTCTGCTTATAAAACATCAGGTGGTTTGCATGGGGTTGGTTCCAGTGTAACTAATGCACTTTCTAAAAAACTTATTGCAACTGTGCATAGAGATGGTAAAACTTATTTAACTGAATTTAATGGTGAAAAAATAGTACAAAAAACTCATGAAACAGGTAAAACTAAACTAAGAGGAACAGTAGTTGAATTTTGACCTGATTATGATTTCTTTAAGAAAGTTAAATTAAATATTGACACAATAGCAGAAAGATTAAAAGAAAGCGCTTTTTTAATCTCTAATTTAGAAATAACTGTTGTTGATGAAATAAAAGAATTTAAAGAAACATACAAATATAGCAATGGAATTACTGCTTTTATAGATTTTTTAAATGAAACTAAATCTCCAATAACTAAATCCATTTCATTCAAAGATAAAAAGAAAGAAATAGAAGTGGAATTCGGTTTTCAATGAACAGATTCATATTCACACTTAACTTTAAGTTTTGTTAACAATGTAAAAACTAGAGATGGTGGAACTCATGAAATTGGACTAAGAAATGCTATTGTTAAAATCATTAATGAATATGCTCTTAAAGAAGGTGTTTTAAAAGGAAAAAATAACTTTGATTTCGATGAAATAAAAGAAGGTTTGACCTGTGTTATTTCTCTTAAAGTTCCTGAGAATTTATTAGAATTTGTTAGTCAAACAAAAGACAAATTGGGTACTCCTGAGGCAAAACTAGTTACCGAAGAAATAGTTTATAAATATCTAGAAAAATGAATAAGTGAAAACAAAACAACATTCAAAAAATTATTAGAAAAAATAAAAAGAGCATATGAACTTAAAATAGAAGAAAAAAAACGTAAAGACGAAAGAAGACAAACAAATAAATCATTAAAAGAAAAAAGTATAATCAGTGATAAATTAACCCCTGCCATATCTAAAAAACCATCTGAAAGGGAATTATTTATTGTTGAAGGAGATTCTGCTGGTGGTTCTGCAAAAAGTGGTAGAAACAGAAACTATCAGGCTATTTTACCGCTTAGAGGAAAAGTTATTAATTCAGAAAAGAAAAGTATAACCGATCTGTTAAAAAACAATGAAATAGTCACAATCATTAATGCAATTGGTGCAGGATACGGAAACAACTTTGATTTAAGTAAATCAAACTATGGAAAAATAATTATAATGACAGATGCTGATACTGACGGTGCTCATATTCAAATTTTACTCTTAACATTCTTTTATAGATTTATGAAACCTCTTGTTGAAGCTAAAAAAGTTTATATAGCTATTCCTCCTCTTTATAAAATCACAAACAAGACAAGAAAAACAATTTCCTATGCTTGAGATGAAGAACAATTAAAAGAAAAATTAAGCAAAGAAAAAGGTTCTTGTGAATTACAAAGATATAAAGGACTTGGAGAAATGAATGCTGAACAACTTTGAGAAACAACTATGAATCCAGAAACTAGAACTCTTATTCAAATTAATTTACAAGATGCAATATTATCTGAGAGAAGAGTTTCTGTTCTTATGGGAGAAGATTCATCAAAAAGGAAAGAATGAATTGACAACCATATTGATTTTAGTATAGAAGATGTTTCATATATGGAACAAATAGTTAAAACAAACAAGAATTTATAATTAACTGAATGATTTTTCACGTCTTTCAATTACTTTATGTATAATTATATGTTCTTGTTTATGTCTAACAAGAAGGAAGTGTAGTTAATTTTGTGTAAATTCTCTTAATAGCAAATATTTAATTTAAAATATTTATATTAGGAGATTTTTTATGCAAAAGAAAAATACATTTAATCTTGATACTGAAAAATTATATAATCAGTATAAACCAAAAACTATTGAAGACGTTCAAGAAATTCTTAAGTCTCAAACTAAAGATTTAATTGAAAAAATTTTACAAGAAGAGATGAAAAATTATCTTGGTTATGATAGATATGAACATGAAAAAGCAATTAAAGATAATTACAGAAACGGTTCATATGATAAAAAAGTTAGATCACAATTTGGTGATATAAATTTAAAAATACCAAGAGATAGAAACGCTGAGTTTGAACCACAAGTAGTTCCAAAATTTCAATATGATATTTCTTTTATTGAAGGTGCAGTAATTAAACTTTATAGCAGCGGTATGTCCACAAGAGATATTTCTTCAACATTACATGAAATTTATGGTATTGATGTTGAACCATCATTTGTAAGTAGAATAACAGATAAAATAATGCCACAAATAATTGAGTGAAGAAACAGACCATTAGAAAAAGAATATGCTATGGTTTTTATAGATGGGATTAGATTTAAAGTTAAAGAAGAAAATAGATTGGTTGAAAAATCTGTTTATATAGTTATGGGTTATACACTTGAAGGACAAAAAGATGTCTTAGGTTTTTGAATAGGTGAATCTGAAAGTGCAAAATACTGAATGCAAGTACTAAATGACCTTAAATTAAGGGGTGTACAAGAAATTTTTATTATTTCAAGTGATAACTTAACAGGTATATCAAATGCTATTAAAGCAGTTTTTCCTAAAACCCAAATACAAAAATGTGTAGTTCACCAAATCAGAAACTCAGTTAAATTTGTTAATTACAAAGACTTAAAAGAGTTTACAAAAGATATGAAAAATATTTATCAGGCAAATAATATTGATGAAGCAACAAGATTTTTACAAATTTTTGAAGATAAGTGAAAAGATAAATATATGTATGCCATTAAAAGTTGAAGAGATAATTTTGAAGAATTAGTTACATTTTTTAATTTCCCAAAAGAAATAAGAAAGTTAATTTATACAACTAATATTATTGAAAACCTTAATAGAAACATAAGAAAAATTACTAAAACAAAAACTTCTTTTCCAACAGAAGAATCACTTATGAAATCAGTATATTTTGCTATAAATAATCAACTTGCAAAATGAGATAAAATTACTCCAAACTGAGGACAAATCTTAAGTCAATTATTAATAATATTTAAAGAAAACAACTAAAAATTATTTTTAAAATTAAAGTTTTTTGTCTTACTTTTTTTAAAAAAGTAAGGTATCCCTTGATTGCAATCAAGGGACGGAAGGGTTAAAAAAACAAAAACCAAACAAAATGTCAAAAAGCGGAAATGACATTCCGTCTTTTTGACATTTTGTTTGGTTTTTTCTGTTATAATAGAACCAGATTTGTGTTTTGCTATCACTTTTCTCTTACTTTAAAAAGTAAGTTAAAGAGAATTTACACAAAATATAATACAGTTCCAACAAGAACAGAAAATAATAATTTTCTATTTAGTATAAATATATTTAGGCATATGTCTCCTTTCTATATATTTTTATTCCTAAACTTTTTTTTGACTTTATTATAATTATATGTTAGTTTTTTTTGAAAGATTGAAAAGAAGCACAAACAAAACTTTTCTAATTATATTTTTAATATCTGATAATGAGCGTCAGTCAGATACTCCTCCTTTTTTTGTTTAATTCAATACTTAGTCACCAAATTTTATTTTTTTAATGTGTTAAACTGTTTTATCTTTATTCTTTAGAATTCGGACATAAATACCATCGCTCCATTCTCTCTCTTGTTTTTTAGTGTTATTTTGAGTATTTTCTCCTTTTTATTGTTATAATGTTTTTATTTTTATAAATTATTTATACTAATCAATAAGCATCGTTAATTCGGTGTTTTTTTTGACACTTTTAATAATAAAATGAGTTATAAAATTAAAAAATATTGAGATTTATAAATAAACTTCTTTTCAAAAAAATAAAATAATTATTAAAAAATACATTTATTTTAATAAATAAATATATTTTTTAATTTTATTCAATATTTATTAAGCATCTGTCTTAAGTAAATATTTATACTTCATAATATTTATATGTTTTTTAATTTAAAATAATGTTGTTCTTGTGAATACATTATCGAAAAAGCATCTAATGTAACTTCTGGTGCTTTTTTATTTTTATTATTTCTTTTCATGGATAAGGGAAATTTGCTGGAGTACTCCTTAATTTCTTTATAAAAAGGATTTTATTGTCTCTATCAATATTTGGTGAAAATAATTCTTTTATTCATATTTCGGCTTTTAGTTTATTTAAAGGAAAAGATGCTTCTTGAATTTCTTTTTTGATATTCTTGCTTTTTAACAAAATCATTGTTCCATTTAATTTAACTAAATGAAAACCTGCAAGTAACATTGTTTGAACATCTGCAACTGCACGAGCAGAAACTATATCATAAATATTTTTGTTTTTTTCTTCTTCCATTCTTTTTTTATAGATATTAATATTTTTTAAATTCAGAACTTCTTTAACTAAGTTTAAAAAATTAACTCTTTTTTGTAAGGGTTCAAAAATGTCTAATTCGAAATTAGGGTTGGCTATAAAATAAGGTAAGGAAGGGAAACCAACACCTGAACCTATATCTAGGAATTTAATATGATTTTGGTCATTAATTATAGTTTTCATAAAATTTAATGATTCTAAAACTCCGTCTCCTCATAGTTTGTCTCCAGAAAAACCAGTTAAATTCATAACTTTATTTTTTTCTTCAATGAGTTCTACATATTTTTCTAGTTTTTCATAATTTCAATTATTTTTAAGACATAGTTCATATACTACTTTTTGATTTTTATTCATAAAAGAATTTTACAATATTATAAAAATATATTTGTTAATAACAAATCAAAAAAAAAGATTATAAATTTCTTTTGATATATATATATATATATATATAATAGTTTTGTTATAAGCAAATACTGTAAATTTAAAAAAATTTTAATGTTTTTATCTTTAATTTCTTCCCCTTTATATATTACTTCATGTATTGATAAAGAAATAAAAATAAATGAAGAAGTAAAAAGCGATTTAAATGTTTATGAGGATTTAGATTTTAATGGTATTAAAGACATTGAGCAAAGAGAATTTACTCTAGACCCAGAAATCCAAAAATACAAAGAAAACCAATATAATGTATTTTTTGATGATATTAAAGAAACTGCTATTGATAACTCTCCTACTTTTTACTTTAATAGAAATGCTGGACAAGTTTGAAATACTAGTATGCAACATGCTATAAGTGTTTTAAATTATTCACACAAAATTAAAAATAATAATACTAAATTAATTTATGTTGGTGATAGCGATGTTTTAAAGGATGGAAATAGATTTAATTTAAATTATTTAGAAGAAAAATATGGTGAAAGTTTAATAGATAACAAATTTCATTTAGTAAAAGACACTGGGAAGTTTTCTTATTTATTTAACTCAACAGAAGAAGAATATAAAGTTATTCCTAGTAAAAATTTCTTAGAGTATATTTTTAAACCTTTTTTAATTGATAATCCTAATGCTCTTTTTAATATAGTTATCCTTGATATATCTTTAACTGGTTTAAAAGCAGATGCAAAAGAATATTTATTTAAACACACTAAGAAACTAACGATTATTTCTTATGGTAATGCTCAATTGAATAAATTTATTCCAGAATATTTTGAATATATAAACAAAAAAAGAACAACCGATAGAAATTGAAGATATAAAGAGTTCATTTAATACCAAGGAAAATATTAAAAAATACAACACAAGAGAATATTTAAGATTAATAGACAAAGTAAAAATATTTAATTTTCAAGGTAGTTATAGTATAAGTTTTAATAAAATTCTTGATAAATTAAATAAATCATGAGCAAAAATTGATGTTCATTCATATCCAACTTCACTATTAAAATTAAGTTCTGAAAGTTTTTTAAAAAACACAGATTACTTAAATGATATATTTTATCTTAATAATTTAAAAACACAAAATACAACTAAATCATCAAAAGATTTTATGATATCTGACTCTGATAAATATGATAAAAATAAGAAGAATATGATTTTTATTGGTAGTTCCCTTTTTAGAAATGGTGCATATAAAAATAATTCTAACATAAGAGAAACTGGAATAAAATATTTTAGAAAAATAGAAGAATTATATCCAAAAAGTGAATATAACTATCTCTTTAAACTTCACCCACATTACAAACTTGAAAACTCAATAGATTATATAAAAACACTATTAGGAAAAGAAGATATATCTGACTATATATTTCTAAATCCTTCTATTTCTTGAGAAAATATGATGTCAATTGATTATTACAACTTATTAAATAATCAAAATGAATCTGTTTTCTTTAAAAAAGAGAATAATAAAATTATTCCTGATTTTAAATTGTTTTCATTACAAGGTACCACTACTGTTTTATTTACAACTTTAGATTTTCTAGAGCATAATATAGAAGGATATGATACTTTACTTAAAAAAAAAGAAGTAGTGGACCCAAGTATAATACCTATAAATGATTATATTAATATTATTAATAGAGAAAATACAATAATCAAAGATTATTATCAAATTAATAAAGAAAATTTATACTGAATATATAAATGAAATCTTACAACTAATGACTTCTTCCCTATTCCTGAGTTCAAGAGACTTAGTGAATTAATTAATGAAAAAAAATAATCCTAATGGATTATTTTTTACATCCTTGAAATTTCTTTTTTATAGTCGATATAAATTTGTGAGATACTATCACCACCTAAAGAAGCATTTATTACTCTACCTAAGAAATCACCAAGAGAAACGATTTGTAATTTTTTAAACTTATTCAATAATTCATAATTATCAATACTATCAGTTATTATTACTTTTGAAACATCAGGATGATTTTCAAATATATCAAATCCTTTTGTAAAAATTCCGTGTGTTGCAGCTACTATAACTTTTTTAGCCCCATGTTTTTTAAGTGTTTCAACTGCTTTTAATATAGTTCCACCTGTGTCAATAATATCATCAATAATAACTGCATTTTGGCCTTCTATATTACCTAAAATACCCATAACCTCTGTTTGATTAACACCTGTTCTTCTTTTATCAATAATACAAATTTGCACAGTATCAGCAATTAGTTCTGCTAATTTACGTGCTCTTACTGTTCCTCCATGATCTGGAGATACAACTGTGAATTTTTCTCCTGTTTCTTTTAAAGCAATCGCAATAGGATATTGACCTTTTAAATCATCTACAGGTATATTAAAAAAACCTTGAATAGATGGATTATGTAAGTCAACACAAGTAATTTTTGTAATACCGGCTGTTTGTAATAAGTCTGCTACTAACTTTGCTCCTATGGGTTGCCTACCACTTGCTTTCCTGTCTTGTCTAGCATAACCATAATATGTTAAGCATACATTAATTGTTCTTGCGCTTGCTCTCTTTAAAGAATCAATAAATAATAATAGTTCTATTATATTATCATTAACTGGTTTGCTAGTACTTGCAATTATGAAAACATCTCTGTCTCTAACTGTTGGTTCTGATACTAACATTACTTCGCCATCTGCATAAACTGTTCTATTAATTTTTGATAGAGGAACATTTATTAATTTTGATACCTTTTCTGCTATTTTTTCAGCATTTTTCATTCCAAATAATACTGTTTCGTTTTTATTCATTAAAACCACCTTCCAACATAATTTTATATTTTTATTTTATTTTTAGTTATTTAATTTATCTTTTATAGGTTTATATTTTAATCTATGAAAATCCTTTAAAACTCCATATTTTTCAATAGCTTCTAAGTGTTTATTTGTTCCATAACCTTTATTATTTTTAAAATCATACTCTGGATATAATTTATGATAATCATCCATTAGTTTATCTCTATATACTTTTGCTAAGATAGATGCAGCAGCAATACTTTGTGAAACACTATCTCCTTTAGTTAAGTTAATTTGTTTATATGGTATATTAATTTTTTCATAATCAGTTAATACAATGTCTGGTTTATTATTTAAACTTATGATACATTGTTCCATTCCTTGAATAGACATTTCTTTTGGATTATAATTATTAATTTCTTTTACGTCTTTTGTTATTATTTTGTATTCTAAGCAATTTTTAATTATTTCGTCATATAATTTTTCTCTTTTAGTTTTTGATAACTTTTTAGAGTCTTTAATTTCTGGATTTATATAATTTGGTTGTAATATAACACAAGCAACTACCAAAGGACCAGCTAAACAACCTCTACCTACTTCATCTGTACCTGCTATATTTTTATAGTTTTTTAAAAATTTTAATTCATAATCTAACATAACATAATTTTACATTGATTAAAGTTGTCTTATAAATTACTTTGTTATAATTTTTAAAAGGAAAATATGTCTGTTAAAATATATAGTAAATGCAATATATGTTTAGGAAATTGGATGTATATGTTTGGTTTTGATAAATCTTTAGAAATTTATAGTTTATTTTTAGAAGATTTTAAAAAGTTTCAAAAAAATTTATTAGATAAAAATGAATTCGATGAATTTTATAAAGATAAAAAAAATCAAGAAAATACGGAAGAAATTCTTAATTTAAATTATATGAATATTATGGAGTTTTTTACTCAACAAGAAAAAGAATTATTAAAAAACAAAATATTAATTGATTATAAAATAGAATATACATCAGTATTTAAATTAAATGATATAGCAGATTATAGAGAGGTTTTTGTAGTTCCTACAATACAATTTAAATTTTTAAATGGTGAATTTTATCAAAGACAATATGATTATGATATAAAGTTTGTTGAATATGATGTTCAAAACAATTTATTAACTTGTCCATATGATTTAAAATTAAGTAGTCAAATTATTAATAAGGAGGATTTATAATGAATGAACAATACAATTTAGATTTTAAATTTCACACAAATTCTAGTGTAAAAAGAAAAGTTTGAGGTATTTCTTTTAGTGTTATGAGTATTATGTTTATAGGTGTAATTTTGTTAAGCACCCTGTGTTCATGACTGTTATATACAGCAGATATTTCTTTACAACATAAAATATATACTTCATTTATATTATTAATTGTTGGGGTAATAGGTTTATTATTAGTAAATTGAATCTCAGTAATTTTTACAAGAAATATTCAAAAAAAAGTTTTATTTTCTGCTCCTTTTGAATTTATTTTTTGAATCAGTATATTGACTGGTTTGCTATCTTATTTAAGATTTAGTAATGAAAACATTAATGTAGAAAATATCTTATTAGTTTCATTAATACCAATAGGAATCTTATTTCTTAGCGGTCTAATCGGTTATTTTGATTTAATCAAACAAAAAGTATTAATTATTTTAGGTTCCTTGTTATCTTTTGGATTGCTAATAATGTTTATAATTTCGTTTTTTGTTTTAAATATTCAACCATTATATTCAATTATCTCAATTCTCTTGATATCAATCTTTGTAGCAATAGAAATTTATACAGCAAAAAAAGAGTTAGAATCAATGAATTCTTTAGATATCAAAGAAATTAATTTATTTGGTTTATATTTAGGTGTTAGATTGTTTAGTAGTTCTATAGCGTTGTTTTACCACATCTTATTATTATTTTTTGGACGTAATAGAAAATAGTGACAAAATTAAAATAATGTAATAAAAGAAACAACATATTAATTTCTGTTGTTTCTTTTATTTTCTATCCATTCTTTAATAAAATCATTTACATCTGAATGTCTTGCTGGTTTTATTTTTGGATAACCCCTTACTTCAGTAACATATTCCTTAGATGAATCATTGAAAGAGAATTTTGTTAAGTGTTCAAATCTACCATTTGCATTTATATCCTCATATGAATTAATAATATTTTTTAAATCATCTTTATTTATATTGAATATTTCACAGAAATCTTCTATTTCTTTTTCTTCTGTTTGTTCTTTTTTGATATAAATACAATCCATTAATTTAAAATCTTTTAAATTTTTATAGTTTCCCTGAGTTTCCCAGTTAAAGAAAAAAAACGTTTT
Organism: Mycoplasmopsis felis; assembly: GCF_034647055.2. Taxonomy (NCBI): domain Bacteria; kingdom Bacillati; phylum Mycoplasmatota; order Mycoplasmoidales; family Metamycoplasmataceae; genus Mycoplasmopsis; species Mycoplasmopsis felis. The sequence continues at coordinate 194,902 of NZ_CP141047.2, read as the reverse complement.
CGCCCTTAAATATAGGGAAAAAAGTTTATTTTTTTACTTGCGATTTTAAGAATTTATTATGTAATTTAAGAACTCATTAAAGAATTTTCAACTAATAGTTGAATCGGTATCTATATTTTTTCATACATTTAATGTTGTTTGACTGTAATTATCAATTAAAGCTGTTTTGTTTAAATTTTTAATTAAATTAATAAGAATTGTATCTGTTAACTTATCTATTACTCCTCATTTTTTATAAAAATCATTAACTAATTTTTTAATCATTTTAAATACAAACAATGTTACAAAACAAAGTAGAATATGACCTTCAATATGTTCGTCTGTATAAACATACATAGGTCTTATTGCAAAATTATTTTTTAATGTTCTAAAGTTTTCTTCAATTCTTCATTGTTCTGAATACATTGAAATAATTTCATTTGGATGAATATTTATTAATGAAGTCTCATAAACATAAATACCATCAAATTGCTTATCATATTCAATTTTCTCTACATCTAATACATATTTTGATTTATTAATTTGTTTGAAGTATTTTGCTTTCTTGCTTCCTATCATTGCTTTTTCATTGACATAACCATCTGCATTTTGATGTTTTTTAAAATTATTTATCTCGATGTTTCTATTATAAGCATCTACTTTTGCTCTTAATTTACTAATAGAAATAACTTGCTTTCTTTCATAAAGTTTAGAATCATCTTTGTTGTGTTGTATTAACATTTGTCTTTCTTTATATTTATAATCATCATTCAAAATAACGTAATCTGTTTCATTGAGTAAATATTCTTTATATTTTTTAGATGCTACTTTTGCTCTATAAGAAATTAAAAAATCTATTTGATTTCTTTCTAGAAATTTAATATTTTCTGCTGAACTCATTCCTCTATCTGCAACAACAATTATTTTTTTGTCAGGAAATAAAAGTTTAAACTCATTAAAAAAAGGAATAAGTGTTTTAACATCTGCAGTATTTCCTGGAAATACTTTATAAAATATTGGAATACCATTTATGTCGCATGCCATACCCATAACAATTTGGTCCTCTTTGAATTTTCCATCTTTGGAATAACCTGGTATTCTTAAACCCTCTCTTTGAAAACTTTCAAAATAAATTGTTGTTGAATCAAAGAAAACTTCTTCCTTTTTAGATTTATTACTTCTGATTTCATTCATATTCTTAATAATTTCATTTTTATTTTTTAATAATACTTCTAGTGATCTATAAAAACTGTTTTTAGAATAGTTTAAGTCTATTTCTGTTTTTTCTTTATTTAAATATGAATTTAGGATACTACCAGGATTTACTATTCTATTAGTGATTTGATATTTCAAAATGTCAATCATTCCTTTTGTTTTTCCAAAAGAAAAATTTTTAAATAAATTATTTTTATCTATAAATTTATTTATGATTTCTCCGCCACAAAATATATTTTTAGTCCCTGTTTCTCCATATTTTAAAGCATCGAAAATTTCTGTTTTTAAATAAGTTACATTAACTCTTTCATCATATTTGGTTATTATTCTTTTTATTATTTTTTCATAGTCCGGATTTATTTCTTTCAAATATAAACTATTTCCCAAACCTAAAATTTTTACATTTTTTCTATAAGAACCCGAATTATCAAAATATCCAATATTTTTATAAACTGTATTTTTACCTGATGTATTGTAAAGCATAAGTTTCATAATTTAATTATATCATAATAACAAGTAATAACAAGTATAAAAACTAAAAAGTTTATATAACATAGTTATATAAAAATCTCTAAAAACTAACTATTTTTAGAGATTCTGGGAAACTCAGGAGAAAATAGTGACAAAATTAAAATAATGTAATAAAAGAAACAACATATTAATTTCTGTTGTTTCTTTTATTTTCTATCCATTCTTTAATAAAATCATTTACATCTGAATGTCTTGCTGGTTTTATTTTTGGATAACCCCTTACTTCAGTAACATATTCCTTAGATGAATCATTGAAAGAGAATTTTGTTAAGTGTTCAAATCTACCATTTGCATTTATATCCTCATATGAATTAATAATATTTTTTAAATCATCTTTATTTATATTGAATATTTCACAGAAATCTTCTATTTCTTTTTCTTCTGTTTGTTCTTTTTTGATATAAATACAATCCATTAATTTAAAATCTTTTAAATTTTTATAGTTTCCTTCTTTAAATGGTTTAATACACTCTTCACCATATTTTTTTAAATCTGAAGGAAGTTCATTTAATTTGTCATCTAATTTTTCAAGTTCTTCTTTAATGTTTATACTATTTTTTCTTTTATCAATTATTTTTTGTAATAAGTCATTAATATATGAATTATCCACATTAAAAGTATTATATTCTGAAAATACTTCATCATAATCAAATGCAATTTTGATTTCATCAATAGAATCAGTACCTTTAGTTCCTGGTTTTTTTATTATTCATCTAGGGATATCTTTAACTCTTGCTTTTATTTTTAAAAAATCGTCTTCATTTAATTCTAATTCTTTTGAATTTTCTCAAGTAAATCCAAGAATTTTTGCTGAGTTAATATCATTATGAATCTCTAAAAATGCATAGACTAATTTTTTAAATTTGTCACGTTCTTTTTCCTCGATGTGATTTTCATTTATAATTGGAATACTTTCAAATTTTTCAAAACCTCAATCTTTAAATACTTCTTTTATTTTTTCAAAATTTTTATTTATCTTATTGATATACTCATTTATGTCTTTTGAACGAACTTCTTCAAATGAAGCATAAGCATAAATTTTAAGTGCTTCATCTAAGTTTTTTTTCATTGTGTTAGGTTTTCTATAAAAATAAACCGAACCAAAAGGTTTGTTATTATCTAAAACTCTATTAGTTCTTGAGATAGCTTGAATTAAATGTTCATATTCCATTATTTTATCAAAGTATATTGTATTTATGTATTTGGAGTCAAAACCTGTCAACATTTGATCTACAACTATCAATAAATCAAGTTTTTGTGTTGGTTCTATATTTATAAAACTTCCTTTATGAGCTAATCTGTTGGCAACATCTGTTTTAAACTCTTTATAAGATTCAAAATTATAATTTGTTCCAAAATCTGCATTATATTTTTGAAGAATATCTACTAATGCATCTTTTTTATAGTCGACATCTTCTTTTGTCATATCAATCGAAGGATCAAAAAGAACAGTGTGCTTTATGTTACTTCTATTTTTCTCTATTACTTGTTTAAAATAATTAAAATATTTAATTGCATCTTTTATTGAGTTAACGGCTAATATCCCACTAAAGAAATTACCATGACTACGATATTTTCAATGTTTAACTATTTCATCTGTTATTGCCGCTTTAAGCATACGCTGTTCTCAAAAATTAATTAGTTCTGTATCTTCTATTTCAATATTTTTGTTGACGTTATCTTGATTAGAATTAGTTAAATTATTTAATTTTTTATAGATATCCAATTGAGATTCTTCACTTTTATTTGAAGAAGTTTTTTCAACCTCTTTTTCTAGTTCTTTAATAGTTCATTCTTTATTTTTTAATTGGTTTCCAACACCCAATTTTAAAAATAATTCAATCAAAATAGGAAAATATATTGTATGAACATTAAATGGAAGAACTTTTTTATCATATATACCATTTTTAATTGTGTATTTATGCAGTTCGGGTCCAAAGTTATCAATAGTACTTAAACCATTTTTGTTATTTTCTACTTTTATAGGTGTTCCTGTAAAACCAAATAGAATAGACTTTGGAAAAGAATTAATAATATTATCATACATCGAACCAAAAGTACTTCGATGACATTCATCAAAGATAAAAACAACTCTTTTATCTTTTAGTTTTTCAAGAGTTTTTTGATCAAAATTCTCTGGATTTATATTATTCTGTTTTTGAATTGAACTAATAATTAAAGCATTTCTATTACTATTTTTTAATATAGTTTTAACTAATTCTTTTGTACTTTTAACCTTTAGTACATTTAAAGAATTTTGATCTCCAAATGATCCAAATTCTCTAAATGTTTGTGTACCTAACTCTGTTCGATCAACAACAAAAATAACTAAATCTGCGTATTTATAATCTAATAACAAATGCCCTAATTTGAAACTAGTTAATGTTTTACCAGAGCCTGTTGTATGTCAAACGTGTCCACCCTTAATACCTTTAATATTTTTACCTTCAATTTCTTGTTCTCAAATCTTAGAACCTAAATTCTTAAACTTTTTTTCGATGATATTAATAGCATGAAATTGATGCCCTCTAAGAATTTTTAATTCATTATCTTGTGAATCTGGTATGCTAAAATCAGAAATTAATCTATGAGCCATAGGAATACATAAAAAATTCTCTACAACTTTTTGTGAATGAGTAATTTCTATATTATCAAAATTTGTTCAACTATAAAATGAATTATGATTTAAGTTTTTAATATTGGTTATATTTGGAGTATACACCATTTTATTAGGTTGCATAGCAACTAAAATTTGTACTAATGAAAAAATACCAGTATAACTTTTATCTGAAGCATAATTTTTTATTTGTGTTGTTGCTGCACCTATGCTTTCATTATCTTTTTTTAACTCAATGTGAATAACCGGTATTCCATTAATTAATAACATTAAGTCCGCTCTTTTTGAATGTCTCTTTCCTGGGAATTGAACTTGTCTAGCAACTTGATAAACACTCTTTCCAGCACTTATATCCTTCCTTCCGAAAATATACAAGAAAACTTCTTTGCCATACTTTTCAATATGTTTTGGATTATCTCTTTTAATAGTTATATATTCACCGTTTAAGCATTTATTTGCTTGAACAAAAGAACCTAATTGATTGAATTTCTGAATTATTTGTCCCATTTCAGTATCTGTTAATTCAATATTATTTAACTTCTCTTTATTATTTATAAAAATTATATTTTTTAAGTTTTCATTAAGTTCTTTTTCTGATACATTATACAATACAACTTTGTTTTGTTTATTAAAGTCTTCAATATTTTCTTTATTTGAAAAACTCTTTTGAGAAAATCCTGTTCATCCATTTTTTATCAATGAATTAACTAGTTCTTTTTCAAATTGAGATTCTTTTTTAAATTCTGGCATATAACCCCTTTTAAATTTTTGTTTTATTTAAAAGTAACAAATTTATTTATTTGCTTTAAAGATATTAATTAATTCGTTTATTGCTAATACATCTGTTTCATCACCTGTCAATTCTGAAAACATATTAGATAATTCATTTTGACTATTAGAAATATTTTGATTAATATCAAATAATGTTTCATTATATTTTTCTTGTAAATGTTCTAGTTTAGAAATGTAATCCTCAATTATGTTTATTCCTAACTCATTTGCTTGATTTTTAAAACCAGAAGTTCATTTATTGATTAATAAGTCAATAAATTCTAATTCGTTTAAAGATAAATATTTTTCATAAGAATTTTGATTCAATTCTTTTTCTTTATTTTTAACTGATTTGTTGTATTCTGATATTTTTTTGTATAAATCAAATGCTTGAATTAATTTGCTCTCTAATGAATCGATTGGATATGTATTATTTTGTTTTAATATATTTTTGACTTGTTTTTCTAATTCTTTTTTATCAAATTCATTTTCTTTAAACAATGATTCATTTGATTTATCTTCGTCTTCGATTGATTCAAATATTTCTTTTATTTCATTTTGTGTTGATTCGATTTGTTCTTTAATTGAAGAAATTTCATCAAATGAATCACTTAAGAATTTATTTCCTAATAATTCATATGAAAAAATTGACGAGTTTCATGTAATGACTTGCTTAGTTTTTTTGTCAAACTGTACATTTAATTGTTCTAATAGTAATTCTTTTAATGTTTCAGGTTTTGAAATATCTGGATACTTTTGGATTAATTTAACATCTTCATTAAATTCGTTAATATGATTCATTCATAATTGATAAATACCATATGAATCAACTAGTTTAAGACCTTTAACTAAGTTAAAGATAAATTCTGTAATTTCATCTTCAAAATCATGTTCTGAAATATTTTGAACATCAGAAAGATTTTTAAACTTTGTTTTGAAAAGTTCTTCTAGTGATCGTCCAATACTTCTAAACTTATCTAAAAATAAGTTAATTTCTTGATTCTCTAAAACGGTGTTTCTAATTTTATTATCATCGTTTTTTATCATCTTATTATAGTCGTTCAAACCACTATTAAAAAGTTTGCTTTTAAGTCCTGGAAATTGTTCTCAAAATTCCTTAAGTTTTTTTAATTCATTTTGTGAAACTCCACCAAACATTAATGAATATAAATCAAATTCTTCTGACTTATTAAAATTATCTATATATCTTGAAATATTAAGGTTATAATCATTTTTCTGGATTTCTTTAAAACTTATAACTTTTGAGAAATTTTCAACTTCCTTTTTATTGTTAACAACATCCACAATTTTCTTAATATGTGAAGGAAGTAATTTGTTATTTTTGTCTTCTTTAACAAATAACTTAGAAGCATCTACAAATTGAATATCTCTACCTTCTTTTTGTTTTTTTAGAACCATAATAATTGTAGCTATACCGGTTCCATAAAAAATGTTAGAAGGAAGTCCTATAATTGTATCTATTTGTCCTTTTTCGATTAATTTTTGACGAATGTCTTTTTCAGAACCACCTCTAAATAATACTCCATGAGGTAAAACTATTGTCATTATTCCATCAGGTTTTAAGTGATATAAATCATGTAAAAGAAAGGCTAAATCTGCTTTTGATTTAGGTGCTATACCATATTCTGTAAATCTAGCATCATGTTCTTTGTTAGTAGGATCTCAAATTAATGAATATGGAGGATTAGATACAACAGCATCTACAGATCGGAAAATATACTGGTTATCATCATTATTTTTAAAGAAAGGTCAATCTTTTTCTAATGTGTCTCCACACCTAACATTTATATCAACCGGATTAATGTTATTCATTACTAAATTCATACGAGTTAGGTTATATGTAGATTGAATTTTCTCTTGAGCATAATAAGTAATTGAATTTTCTCTTTTATTATATTTCTTAAAAGATTCACCCATAGTTAATAAAAGCGAACCAGAACCTGATGTTGGGTCATAAACACTAATGGTTTCTCTATCTTTTAGGTGATGAGCAACAACTTGAGACATTAAAACAGAAACCTCATGAGGTGTGTAAAATTCTCCTCCTTTTTTTCCAGCTGAAGAAGCGAATTTACTTATTAAATATTCATAAATGAAACCTAAAACATCATAATTTTGCTTGTTTGTAGGAATGTCATCTATTGTATCCATTAATTCACTTAATAATTTAGTTTGTTCTGTAATTGAACTACCTAAACTTGATAAGCCAGATTCAAATATTTGGAAAATTCCTTCAAATAAGTCTCTTGTTTTTTCTGCAATATTTCTATTAAATTCTGTAATAGCATCATTTAATAGTTTTGAACTAAAATTATTTTCTTTCTTTCAATCTTTATTTTTTCAAGTTTGATATAAGAAATTATATGGAATAAAGTACCCACAATCTTCTTTAATATTTTCTATATGATTGTAAACATCATCTTTACCTCTAAGACTTACTGTTTTATCAAAATCAATCTTATTGAGATTAATGCTAGAATCGAAATATTTAAAATCTTCAATATCTATTTCTCTTTTAATCATATAATCTATTTGTTTTTGAGACAAGAATTTATATAAAATTAAACCTAAAATATAATTCTTATATTCATTTGCTTCTAGATTTCCTCTTAATTTGTTTGCTGATTCCCAAATCATTGAAGCTAGTTTTTGTTTTGGCATTTTACTATTATCCATTAATTACTCCTGTGAAAAATAGAAAAAACTTCTTAAAGTTAAACATAATAAAAAATTATTTTGTCTAAATTAAAGTCAGTCTTTTTTATTTATTATTTATTATTTATTATTTATTTTAAAATCTTATTATTTTTTAAATTATATCAATTAATAAAATTTTATTTTTTATAATTCATAAAATTAAGTTTATTAAAATTAAAAATACTTTATTTTGAAATTGAAAAAAATAAAATTAAAAAAATCGAAAACTAATATTGTTTTCCACTCTTTGATTCTGAATTAATTTATAATCTTATAAATTTTTATATTTTTGATGTAGCATTCCTTTGTTTTGCTATTTTATAAAAAAGTAAATTATTTAATCTCTGTTATAATTTAATCAAGAAAATAATAGATTGATGACAAATTTATAATAAAAATTTATTTTATATAATTAATATTTTAATCATTAGGTTTATATAAGAATATTAAATCGTGTTATAAAACACAGAATTGTAAAGCTGGACAAAAAAGTTAACATTATAATGTTAATTTTTTTGTCCAGCTTTAAAAGAACGAATATTTTTTAAATCAACTTTTTTATAAATCTCCTGAAAACACATACAATAGATATTTTGATAAAAAAATAATATTGATTTGACAATATTATTTTTTGTTATGGTGCGCGAAGAGGGACTTGAACCCTCATGCTGTAAAGCACTAGAGCCTAAATCTAGCGTGTCTGCCAATTTCACCATCCGCGCAAAATTGATTATTGAATAAAAAAAGCACTCGCTATGGTGCCGTCTATAGGACTCGAACCTACGACCTACTGATTACAAGTCAGTTGCTCTACCAACTGAGCTAAGACGGCATGGTGGAAGATAAGGGACTCGAACCCATGACATTTGCCTTGTAAGGGCAACGCTCTCCCGGCTGAGCTAATCTTCCAAAATGGCAGTCTGTACGGGGATCGAACCCGTGCATGCATGGATGAAAACCATGTGTGTTAACCGCTTCACCAACAGACCATAAATGGCGCCGATTATTGGGATTGAACCAACGACCAACTGGTTAACAGCCAGCTGCTCTACCGCTGAGCTAAATCGGCACTTTCTAGCGATTGCTTTATTATTATAGCACTATTTTTAAAAACTATTAAAAAAATATAAATTATTTTTTTAATATTTATTTTTTATTTGTTTCGCTATTTACATTTGGTAATAATGAATTTCAATTATTAATATAATCATTAATACTTGAAAAAATCTTTCTGTTCTTATCTATCTTTTTTGATAAATATGAAAATATTACATCACTTAAAAAGAAAGTAGAAATTTTTGAACCTAAAGAACTTATACGATATGTTTGATTAATACTATCTATATATAAAACGTTTGATGCTTTTTTTAAACTTAATTCTGTGTTTCTTGTTCATACAGAATAAGGTAAATCATTTTCATTCAAATACTTAAGAATATTTTTTATTTCCAATGTATTCATACTTCTTGAAATTAAAGTAACGTGAACTTTTTTTAATTGTAATAAACCACCAAAACTAAAAAATGTATGAATATCATCTGCAAAAATAACATTAAACCCTATTTTTCTTAAACTAGTAGAAAAGTATTTTGCTACTATTCCTGATTCTCCTATCCCAAATACAAGTTGAATTTTAAAATCTAGAAGAGTTTTTATGTATTTTTCTACGTTATGAGTTTCTAAATTTTTTTGTGCTGTTTTTTCTATTGCAAACAAATAATGATTCATTATGTTTTTAAATGTTTCTTCAACTGTGTTAAATTGATTTTCTTTTTCTAATATTCTATCTTTTAAATATTGAGTTTTTCTAGCTACATATAATTTTAATTCTTGTAAATTTTTAAAACCTAAGAACCTTGAGTTTCTAGATAAAGCAGATTGAGAAACTTTTAAAGTCTCAGAAATTTGCAATGTATTTGATTGTAAAAATTTATCTGTTTTATTTTCAATATAATCAATTAAGTTATTTAAAACTTTTCTTTTTTTCTTTATTTTTAACTGATTTAAAAAAGATTCATCAAAAATTTCGAATTTCATATCAAAATTATATAGTAATTTATTTATATATTTTGTTCATAAAAAATTATTAAAAAAAGACTTTCAATAATTAAATAGATGTTTATTGAAAGTTCTTTTTTAATTAAAATGGTTTTTCGTTAGTTTCTTCCGGCCTAGAAAAGACATAATAACTTGTTTCTGTAACTAAAACGTCATCTTCTATTCTAGCACCACCTAAACCAGGAATATAAATACCTGGTTCAACTGTTATTATCATTCCTGGTTCTAAAATATAATCTGAACGCGAAGATACGTTAGGTAATTCATGAACATCAATACCTAACCCGTGTCCCGTTGAATGAACAAAATATTGACCATAACCTTTTTGAGTTATATATTCTCTACATACATTATCTATTTCTGATACTTTAATTCCTGGTTTAACATGTTTTCTACCTAATGCTGCTGCTTCTTGAACTATTTTTAAAATTTCTTTTTCTTTTTCAGTGGCTAGTTCTTCATCACCAAAAATAAATGTTCTAGTAATGTCTGCTGTATAACCTTTATATTGTGCACCAAAATCTATTTTTAATAAAGAGTTGTTTTTTATTTGTTTATCAGTTGGATGATGGTGTGGTTCAGCAGAAGATTCTGCCGTTGCAATTATTTCATCAAAACCTTCTTTTTCTGCACCTTTTAGTTTCATTAAATAATTTAATTTTGCAGCTACTTCTTTTTCTGTCATACCTGGTTTGATAAATGATTTTAATTCTTGTAATGCTCCCAAAGAAATATCAACTGCTTTTTGAATTAGTTTTAATTCTTCTTTATCTTTTAGTATTCTTAATTCCTGAGCACTAACTCATTCTATTGATTCTGGTTGAACTAAAGAGACTATTCTATCTTGAATATTTTTAACTAAATATTCTTTTTCTAATGCAATTTTTTTAAAATTTTTATTCTTAAATCATTGAGACATTGCATTACCTTGAATTAAAACTATTTCAACATTTTTTGCATATTTTTGTGCATATTCAATATATCTACCATCAACAAATAATGTTGCTTGATTTTTTTCAATAACTATAAATCCATCAGTAGTTTGTATACCTGTATATCATAATCTAGTTTGTGGTGCTTCCGAAATCAAAGCATCAACACCAGTTTTTGTAAACATTTCATCTAATTTTTTTCTATTCATATTTTTCCTTTATTAATAAAAAATCACAACATGTGTGATTAATATTATTTCTTTTCTTTGTGTGAAGTATGAGCATTACATTTTGAACAATATTTATTTAACTCTACTTTTTCAGGATGAGTTTTCTTATTTTTCTTAGAAATGTAATTTTCCATTTTGCAATCTGTACATGCTAATGTGTAACCTTCTCTTGCCATGTTGCTCCTTTAATATTATTTTATATAAATATTCTTAATAAAATTATAAGTTAAAAGGGTTTTTTTTAAAATAAAAAATGATTATTTTTTTAACAATAATTCTATTTCTTCTTTATAAATTGGTCCAGTTTCTTTTCATGGAGTTTCTAAAATAATTGGGATATTATCAAAGTCTTTATCATGAACGAATTTTTTTAGCGTTTCTGTTCCAATTGTACCTTCACCAATATTTGCATGTCTGTCTCTATGAGAGAAAATTTCATTTTTTGAATCGTTTAAGTGAATAACTTTAACATTTTCTAATAAATTTCACCTTTTTAATTCTTTTTTAAATTCTTCATAGTTTTGTATATCATAACCCGAATCTCATAAGTGGCATGTATCTAAACAAACTTGAACTCTATCAGATTTAACTGAATCTAAGATATATCGAATTTGTTCAAAATTAACTCCTATTTCTGTTCCTTTGCCACTCATTGTTTCTATACAAATAACTACGTCATTTGTGTTTTCTAAAATATATTTTAATGAATCAATTAATTGGTCTAAAGCTTCTTGAACACTAAATTCAGTATGTGCTCCAGGATGTAAAACTAAGTATTTTAATCCTAAATAATTCATTCTTTTTATTTCTTGGATTAAAAAATCGTTTGAGAAAGAATATTTTGTTAAACTAGCAGGATTAATGATGTATGGTGCATGAACTATAATATCTTCTTGTTTTATTTTATCTGAGTAATCCTTTAAATATTCATCTAATTTATATTTTTGGACATCTACTCTTTTTGTAGTTTGTGGAGCACCTAAATAAATCATCATTGTATTTGCCTTATTATCTAAAGATTCTTTTACTGCTCCAGGTAAATAATGTGGTGCTTTAAAAGAAATATGAGACCCCAATTTAATCACTTTTATTTTCTCCTTTATGTTTATATTTATTTTTGATATGTTCTTGTGTTTCGTTTAAAAATGCGCCAGCAATAACCCCTGATGGAATTGCTATAATAGCTAAAGCTATTAATGCGTTTAATGAAACTATTATTTTAGTTAATGATGAATGAGGTAAATAATCACCATAACCAATGGTAGTTAGTGTTATTGTAGAAAAGTATAATGCATCAATAAAAGATACAACGTATCCGTTAGATAAATCTTTATATTCTTGTAATATCTCATTAAATCTACTTAAGTTTGGTTCAAGAATTTCTTTATTGCTATTAAAAAATATTTCTTGTTCATTGTCAAATAAACCTAAGTAAGTTAAATAAATTTTTCAATGAGATTGATTAATATTTTTATCTGATAATCATTGTAACTGAGTTTCTTCTAAATGAACACCTTCTGTATTTCATATTAATATAGAAAATACTAAAATTAACAAAAATGCTATTAATAAAACATAAGTTAGTATTTTCTTTTGTTTTGAAAAAGCATTAACTATAATTGCAAATGGTGCAAAATAAGTTAAAACAATAAACAATCTTAAAAATCTAGATAAGTTTAAGATTTTAAATAAATTAACTGTTTTCAATGTCTCATTATCTATATATGCTATATATTCTATAACATGAAGTGATGTTAATATGCATAATAAAATAAGAATTCCTTTAAATGAAAAAATATATTTTAGTGTGCTTTTTCAGATTCTAGTTTTTTTGTCTAATTTCTTATATTTTCTATATGTAATAAAGTGTGTAACATAATCAAATAAAAAGAAGAAAAAGGTAAATATTTGTAAAACAATTACCATTGTTCCTCATTCCTCTTGAATAGATTTTGGTGGTGTAAGTAATGAAAAAACAGAAATCAAGGAAGTCAGAATAACTAAAATTACATAAACTAATCTTAATAAATTCAGTTTTCTTAATTTTAACTTAATTTGACTATCAAATTCTCTTGTAGATCAAACAATACTTGTTAATAATATATGAAAACTATCATATTTTTTTTTAATTTTTTGCATTTTTCTCCTAATTTAATAAGAAAATAATCAGAAAATTCTGATTATTTTCTATTTGGATCTACTATTTCTATAGGAATTATTTTAGAAACAGTTTCTCTATGTTCTTTATAGACAGTAATCATATTTTCTATTTTAAAACCTATATTTGGATAATCTATAAATATTTTTGCTGTATATTTTTTAATATTATCATAAATTGACTGATAACCTATATCAGTAAAAAAGTATTCACGAGTTCCTAAAATTAATGCCAATGAAACAAAAACTTCATGAGTTGAACAAATTACATTTTTAATTTTATGTTCTTTCATATAATTATGCAATTTAATTACATCATCAATTTCTTTTTTAGAATTTAATTTAAATTCATGAATTTCTCAATTATTTTCGATACAAGCTCTTTCATAACCTTGTCTTCGCTCTATTGCTTGAGATTCTGATAAACGCTCATCAGTTACAAAAATAGATTTGCGTTCACTAAATTTTGAATTATTAACAACTTTGGTAGTTAAATCAAAAAAACCTTTTGTGATATCTGGTTTAATTCAATTGCAATTTTCAACCTGGTGTCCATATATAATAACTGCCATATCTTCTATTTTTCTTATGAAATCAAACAATTCTTTATCATATTGAGGAATAAACACAACAATAGCAGTTGGTTTCCAAGACATAACATATCTTAATGTTTCAATATATTCTTTTGTTGATGGACCAGAATAAGTAGTGTTTACTTTTCTTCCTGACTTAACACAAGCTATACTAATACCACTGACAATACTTGCATATAGGTTTTGCGCCCAAATTGGCATTATAATAAATACTGAATTATCTCTTCCTCTAATCAATCTTGCTCCATGATTTGGATAATATTCTTTTTCTTTTACAACTCTTTGTATTTTTTCTTTTGTTTTTTTCGAAACATAACCTCTGTTATAAAATCTTGAAATTGTTGATATTGAAACACCAGTTTCTTCTGAAATATCTTTATATGAAAGTTGTTTTTTATTAATCATTTATTTATTATATAAAAAATAAAAAAATGTGGAAATTTACACAATAATTTTTTTGTATGAATTTTTCCACATTTTTTTCTATATATTTGAGTTTGTTGTATTACCTAGAGTTGTATTTTTTAAATATCAGAATGAATGATATGGTGCTGCTCCAAATGTTTTACCATCTTCTTCTTTACCTAAATATTTATCATAAACTTCTTGATAAAAGTATCCATCAATTAATGCTCTATCTATTGAATATAATAATTTAGAAGCAGCGATTTCTCTTGCTCTGTTATTTTGGAACGCTACTTTAAATGTATAAGTTTTTGATCCATTTGTAGGTGTTTGATCATAAAATTCTTTTAGAATTCTATTTTTTAATGCTATTAAATTCTCTTTTATTGTTTGTTCTTCTTCATTTAGTTTGTAAGTTCTAACCATTTGTGGTGTACTTGAATAAATAGCAATGTAATTATTATTTCTAGTTGTAGTTATAGTATTAACTCTATATGCACCATCTGATAAAACAGCAGGTGCATCACTTGGAACTCTAGTTGCTGAATAAGGTGTATTTCTTGTATACGCATTTTCTGTTTCAAATAAACGTGGCTTATGTGTTCTTATTAATCTAACTATTTCATCACGTATTGTTTTAAGTTCTTCTTTTGTTTTTGCAGCATCTATTTGAGAAATAAAATCATAGTTGCTATTTGGTTCATAACTTCTAAGAGTTTTTTCGTTTGTTAAAGTCAAGTCGCGATCTTTTTTAAATTCTTCTTGATATTTTGCTCTTGCTTCTGTAAAAATTGTAAGTAATTCTTCTAATGTAGAATTGTCAGTAACTTTTTTCTTTATTTTATTTCCTTCGGTTGTTGTTAATTTTTTAACCTCTTGATTAATTAATTCTTTTACTTTATTTATTTTTTCTTGTGTTGATGTACTTCCATATGCGTTCTTAACTTCAGTTAACAATGAATCTGCCTCAGTTGAATTTTGAATACTTGTTAATTTAGAAGCAAAATCTTTATCTCCAATTTCTTCAGTGGTCAATAATGTTAAATATGTTTCTATTTCTAATTTTTTAGATTCAAGTTCTCTTTGTTCATCTAATTTTTCTCTTTGGATAATTGCTTCTAATTCTTTTGTTTCAAAATTGATTAATTCAGAATATTTAGTGATTTCTGATACTTTATCAGTTAATTCTTTTTTTCCTTTTTCATCTAATTTTAATGCTTGTATTTTTTCGTTTACTGAAGTTTTTTTACCATCTAATTCGGGCTGTTTTTCTTCATCATATTTATTTATTACTTTTTGAACAAATTCTGAAAATTTTACTTCGCTTTCTTCTAATGAATTCATTTCCTGAACTAATTCATCTTTATTATTAATTTTATTTAATCATTCCTCTGTAATATTTGTTTTTAATTGATTAAAGTGATTGTGAAATTCTTGAATTACTTCAGTAATTACTTCCTTGTTACTTGCTAAAGACAGTTTAGTAATTAATTCAGTTTTTACTAAAGATGAGTCATTAAATGCATTTTTAACTGTTTCTAATCAAGTTGTTTTTTCTTTTGAAATTTCACTTGTTAATAAACTTTGTAAGACTAATTTTAATAATGATAAATTATTTTTATCCCCATTTTCTATTTGTTGTGCATAATCACCTTTTTCAGTAATTTTACCCAATAATTCATTTAATTCAGATCTTAATTGTTTTAATTCTCTTTCTTCTGGTGTTTCAATTTTTTCAGGTTCTGGTGTCTTTGTTGTCACTGGTTCTTTATCATCTTTACATGATACTACACTTGCAACCGAAGCAATTGAAGAAACCAAACCTAATGATAAAATGATTTTTTTAATTTTTTTCATAATTCCCTTTATATATAATAAAAAATTTAAATATTATTTTATTTTATAATATTTTTAAAATTTTAAAAATTTATAAGGTAAATAAAAAAGACATTTCTGTCTTTTGAAATTATTATGAGAAAGGAGAGTTATCTCAAGCAGTGATATATAAGAATAATATATCTCATTCTTGTTTAATTAACAAGGTTCACCTATATTATACATCATTTTTTCTTTTTAAAAATTTTTCTTTACTATATTTAATTTTATAAACTGATTTTCAAAATCACGATAAACCAAAAGGTATCATAAATCCTATAACAAATATCAATAAATCTAAAAATACAACTAAATATATATTTCCTTTTTTATAGAATAAAGGTTCTACAAAATCTAGAAATGAATATATTATAACTCCTTGTTTTTTACCAAATCATTCTTTATATGTACTAAAAAACAATATGAAACTAAAGAAAAAGTAAACTAAAACATAAATTGAAGTATAGGTGAATACTTTTTTGTTCAATTCAATTTCTTTTTTGTAAAATCATAAAAAGATAAAACCTATTATTGGATGAATGCAATGAGTTGTTATTGACCTAATTGAACCTAATCAGTCACTTCAATTTGAGCTTCAAGAAATTAGTGCTCAATAAATAATAAAAGTTATGCTTATTAAAACTGTTGTTCCAAAGAATAATTGTTTTCTGTGTTTACAATTTGGTTTAAGTGATAATAATAACATTGCTATACCTAGAAATAAATTACTTTGGTTAGTAAAATAAAATAAAGATGTATAGTTTTGAAAAATTATATGAAAAGTTATTTTCGATCCTTCTTTGAACTCTTTTGGTTTAAAGTTAACAATATTCTCTATAACAAAAAAAGAAGTTAAGAAAATTATTAATAAACCAAATATAAGTAACAATAATTCTCTTTTTTTAAATTTTGTTTTCATTTAATTAATATATCACTTTATAAACAAAATTAAATGAATTTTTAAAATATGATTTGTTTACTTGAGTATATATAGATATATTAGATTAAAATGTGATATTATTATTAATAATTATGGATAAATCAAAAATTAAAAATTTTTCTATTATTGCTCATATAGATCATGGAAAAAGTACTTTAGCTGATAGGATTTTAGAAAAAACAAACACCGTTGCTTCTAGAGACTTAAAAGAACAATTTTTAGATTCAATGGAATTAGAAAAAGAGCGTGGTATAACAATAAAATTAAATGCTGTTCAAATAAAACACAAAGACTATGTCTTTCATTTAATAGATACTCCTGGTCATGTTGATTTTACTTATGAAGTTTCTAGATCACTTGCTGCATCTGAAGGTGCGTTATTACTTGTGGATGCAACTCAGGGAATAGAAGCTCAAACACTAGCTAACGTTTATTTAGCTCTAGAAAATAATCTTGAAATTATTCCTGTAATAAACAAAATAGATTTACCATCTGCTGATGTTGATGGTGTTAAAAAAGAAATAGAAGATGTTATTGGAATACCTACTGAAAATGCTGTTTTAGTTTCTGCTAAAACTGGTTTAGGTGTTGATAATTTGCTAGATGCAATTATTAAATATATTCCAGTACCTAAAAATGCAGATGATAACAAACCTCTAAAAGCATTAATTTTTGATAGTTATTTTGACTCTTACAGAGGTGTTGTAATGTTAGTACGTATCTTTGAGGGTAAACTAAAAGTAGGTGATAAATTTAAATTTATGTCTCGGAAAGATGATGCTAATAATTATCATGTTATTGAACTAGGAATAAGAAATCCACACGAAAGTAAAAAAGAATGATTAGAAGCAGGTGAAGTTGGTTGAGTATCTGCTGCAATTAGAGATGCAAAAGAAGTTAATGTCGGTGATACAATAACATTAATAGATAATCCTACACAAACTGCATTACCTGGTTATAAAAAAATGAAACCAGTTGTTTTTACTGGATTTTATCCAGTTGATACAAGAGATTATTCATTATTAAAAGAAAGTTTAGAGAAAATTTCACTGAGTGATTCATCAATCTCATGAGAACAAGAAACATCTAAAGCGCTTGGTTTTGGTTTCAGGGTAGGGTTTCTTGGTTTATTGCACATGGAAATACTTCAAGAAAGATTAGATAGGGAATATAAAGTTGGAATTATTGCTACTAGTCCTAGTGTTGAATATAAAGTTACTACAACCAAAGGTGAAATAGAAATGATTGCTAACCCTACTTTGCTTCCTGATAGAACATTTATTGAAAAAATAGAAGAACCTTACATACAAGCAAATATTTTTATACCTAATGAATATATTGGTAATGTAATGGAACTATGTCAAAATAAAAGAGGTATCTATAAATCTTTAGAAATGATTGATTCTAAGCGTTCTTCTGTTGTTTATGAACTTCCTTTAGGAGAAACAATTTTTGATTTTTTTGATAGATTAAAATCTACTACTAAAGGATATGCATCATTTGAATATGAGTGAATTGGTTATAGAGAAAGTGATTTAGTTAAAGTTGATATTTTATTAAATAGTGATAAAGTAGATGCTTTTTCTATTATTGCACATAAAGATAAAGCATATGAACAAGCAAGAGAATTATGTGTTAAATTAAAAGATGCCATCCCTAGACAAAACTTTGAAGTACCAGTTCAAGCTACTATTGGTGGTAAAATAATAGCAAGAGAAACAATAAAAGCATATAGAAAAGACGTTACTGCTAAACTTTATGGTGGTGATGTAACCAGAAGACAAAAATTACTTAAAAAACAAAAAGAAGGTAAAAAGAGAATGAAGAAACTTGGAAGTATTGAAGTCCCTCAAGAAGCTTTCTTATCTGTTTTAAAAACAAACATTGAAACTAAAAAATAAAAAGGAGAAATTATGAAACCATTATTAAAAGATGATTTTTTTGAATATGTTAACTATGAATGATTAAAAGAAGCAAAAATACCAGATGATAGATCATCAATTGGTTCTTTTGTGGAATTAGATATGAAATTAGAGAAACTTTTAAAAAATTTAATTTTTGATTGAAGTACTAATAAAAAGGAAATACCGTCTAAATATCCTTTATTAAAAGAAATGATTAAGTTTCATTCAATGATTTTAGATGAGAATAAACGTGAAGAACTTTCTTGAAAACCTATCAAAAACTACTTAAACAAACTTTTAGAAATAAACTCATTTTCTGATTTATATAATCAAGATAGGGATTTTTGATTATCTTATAATTCACTTCCTGTAGAAATTCAAGTTTATGAGGATTTTATAGAAAATACCAAAAAAATTGTTTGGTTAGATTCTTTAAGTTGTATATTACCTTCTAAAGAAACATATCAACAAGAAACTGAAAAAACTAAATTATTAACTTCTTGAAAAAATATGGTTGTAGATTTATTAATAGATTATGGATTTAGTAAGCAAAAATCTGAATCTATGGTAGAAAACGCAATCAAATTCGATGACTTATTAAAAGATTATTTATTAAGTTCTGTAGAACAAGCAAATTATGTTGCTTTATATAATTTAAAACAAAGAGATGAATTAAATGGTTATATCAATAAATTTAATCTTATTAATTTATTAGATTTAATTATTGGTCAAGAGGTTACAGAAGCATCTATTCCTAATTTAAGACTATATGAAAATTTTGACAAAATTTTCTCTGAAGAAAATTTTGATTTATACAAAGACTTATTATTTATAAACAATTTATTAAGTAATACAAGTTATTTATCAGAAAAAATCAGAATTAAGGCAACAGAATACAAAAAAACTGTTTATTCAATAAATAAAGAAAGAAGTTTATCAGATTATGCTTTTGACTTAACATCTAAATACTTCGGAATGCCTTTAGGTATGTTTTATGCTCATGAATATTTTGGTAAAAAAGCAAAAGAAGATGTTGAATATATGGTTAAATCAATGATTGAAATCTACAAAGAAAGATTGCAAAAAAATGATTGACTTTCAAAAGAAACAATTCAAAAAGCAATTATTAAATTAAATAAATTTGATTATATGGTTGGATTCCCAGAAGAAATAAGACCATATTATGAGAAATTTATGGTTAAAACATATGAAGATGGTTCAAATATTTTTGAAAATATAAGAAAATTTAGTAAACATATTACTAATTACAATCTTTCTTTATATCATAAGAGTGAAAGCAAGAAATTATGAGGTATGTCACCTGCTACTGTTAATGCTTATTATAATCCAACTAAAAATCACATTGTCTTTCCTGCTGGAATTCTTTCTTCTCCTTTTTATAATATAAATGCATCTAAATCATCTAATTATGGATCAATTGGTGCTGTTATTGCTCATGAAATTTCTCATGGGTTCGATAATAATGGAGCTCAATTTGATGAAAATGGTGCATTAAATAATTGATGAACTGAAAATGATTTAAAAGAATTTCAAAATAGAACTCAAAGTGTCATTGAATTGTATGACAAAAGAGAAACTAAATATGGTCCAGTTAATGGTAAATTAACTGTTTCTGAAAATATAGCAGATATCGGCGGACTAAGTTGTGCTTTAGAAGCTGCAAAAAGAGAACCAGACTTTTCTCTTGAAGAATTCTTTATAAGTTGGGCAAAAGCATGAAGATCTGTTTATAAAGAAGGAACTGCAAAAAGATTATTAGATTCTGATGTTCATGCACCCGCTAAAATCAGAGCAAATATAGTTGCTGCTAATATGGATGAATTTCAAGACTTCTTTAAAATAACCGAAAATGACAAAATGTACATAAAACCATCAAAACGTGTAAAGATATGATAAAAGATACTATAACGTATCTTTTATTTATGTTTTTAAAATTAAATGTTGATATACTTTAAACGGAGAATTATGAAACCTTTTTTAAAATGAGTTGGTGGTAAAACACAATTATTAAATAAAGTTAATGAATTAATCCCAAAAGACTTTAACACATATATTGAACCTTTTGTTGGTGGTGGTGCAGTTTTGTTTAATATAAAACCTCAAAATTTTATTATAAATGATGTTAATAGTGAATTAATTAATCTATATCAAGTAATAAAAAATAGAAAATATTTTAATGATTTGTTAAATAATTTAAAAATTCACCAAAATAATCATAATGAAGAGTATTTTTATCAAATCAGAAATATGGACAGAGTTAGTGATTTTAATTCAATTAATAAAGTTACCAGAGCAGCAAGAATGATTTATTTGAATAAATCTTGTTTTAACGGTTTATATCGAGTTAACTCAAAAGGTTTTTTCAATGTTCCCTCAGGAAAGAAAGAAAAAGTAAATTTATATGACTATAATAATATACTTCAAATTCATCAATATTTACAAAATTCTAACAATCAATTAATGAACATAGATTTTCAAGAGTGTTTAAAATACGCAAACAAGGGTGATTTTGTCTATTTAGATCCTCCTTATGATAGTTATGAAAATAAAATAACGTTTACTTCATATGATCAAAATAATTTCAATAAAAATGATCAAATAAGACTTTTTAAAGTATTTCAAGAATTGGATAAAAAAGGTGTGAAATTAATGTTAAGTAATCATAATACAGAATTCATACAAAATTTATACAAAGATTATAAAATTTTTGTTGTACATGCTAAAAGAAATATAAATTCAAAAGGTGATGGTAGAGGAACAGTTGAGGAAGTGTTAATTATTAATTATGAAAGATAAAAATAAAAGAGATTTTAAATATTGATTTAATGATTTAAAAGACACAATTACTGGTTGAAAGTATTTTGTTGATTTTCAAAAATCTTTTGAGAATGTACAAAAATACAAGGTTGAATTAAATATTTTAAATTCGTTGATAGGGTCAAAAAACATTAAAGAAGAATTCAAACATATATTAATTAAGTATCCAGAAACAATAAAAGTTATACCAATTCTATTGGCTACAAGAGAAAAAGAAATAAAAATTCTGACAAAAGAATCAAATTGCATTTTTAGGTTTAAGGATAAATGAAATAGCTTAGATGAATACTTATTATTTTTAGATAAAACTGGTTTGTTAGATTTAATTTCGAACAAAATAATTAATAATTTAGTAGATTATGTTTTAGGAGTTGAAGTTGGTTTAGATTCTAATTCTAGAAAAAATAGAACTGGTAAAAGTATGGAGGCCATAATTGAAAATCACATTCTTGAGTCAGGTTATATAGAAAATCATACATATTTTAAACAAACAACATTAAGAAAAGTCTTTACTAGTGTAAATTTGAATAATTCTTTTAATAAAGATATATTAGAGAAACAATTTGATTTTATTTTATTAGATAAATTTAATAATATTTATTGTATTGAATGTAATTTCTATCAAAAGAATGGTTCAAAACTTAATGAAGTAGCAAGAAGTTACAAAAATTTATATTTAGAATCAAAAAGAATCGATGGTTTTAATTTTATATGAATCACAGACGGAATTGGTTGAAAAGGTTCTAAAAAAATTTTAGAAGATGTATTTGGAACTATTCCTCATTTATATAATATTAAAGATTTAGAAAATGGAATTTTAAAGAATTTAAATCCAAAGGTTAATAAAATTAATAATAAATTATAATTAAAAAATAAATCGTTTTCTTCTATATATTAGTAGTATCGATTTATTTTTTAATTATGGAGAAACAAATGAAAATTATAATTATTCGTTGTTTTTTACATAATGGTTTAAATTTATAACTTCATCAAATAAAGTAATTTCTGCTGTGTCTAAGTGATGTGAAATAAATATTATTGTTTTATTTAATGAGATTAATTTTTTTAAAATTTTATTTCTTAACTCTTTGTTTAAATTAGATAATGATTCATCTAAAATATATATATCTTTATCATAAAAAAATGTTCTTGCTAATGATAATCTTTGTTGTTGACCTAAAGATAATTGATTACCTGACACAAAATTTTGATTTTCTAATTCATAAATAACTTCGTTTTTTAATTCAAAAAAGTCTAAAATCTCTTCTATTTTTTTGTCATCAAATAAATTAACGTTATTTTTTATGTCTAAGTCAAAAACAAAGTTTTCAGGACTTAAATAGGTTATTCTTTTTAATATTTCTCTAGTGTTATATTCAGTGCTTTTATACTCATTAATATAGATTGAACCTTCATAGTTGTTATGCATATTTAATATAGATTTTATAAATGTAGATTTGCCAACTCCCGATTCTCCAATAATTAAATATTTCTTGTCTTTTTGAATTTCAATAGAAAGATTTTCAAAAAGTGTTTTACTTGTTTGTTTTAGAGTTAGGTTTTTTATTTTTATAGTTTTTATTTCTTCTATTTGTTTATGATTTTTTTCTTCTTTTAATTTTAAATCAAGTGATTTATATAAAATTAATGAAGCAAAAAACTTTTGAAAGTCAGTGATTAATGTAATAAACTCACTTTTTAAATCAGTAATGATTTTAATAAATAAGTAAATAATTCCTAATGAGATTCCGAATTGATTTTTTAAGTAAAATAATGATAATAAAATCAAACCCACAAGTTTTGTTAATTCTAAAATTGCTGATGATATTTCAGAGTCTCAAATAGATAATCTATCTTTTTTATAAAGAATTTGACAGTATTTATATATAGAATTTTCTAGTTTTTTAATTAATAAATTTTGTTTATTAGCAAAATAAAGCACTGAATATCTTTCTAAGTAATATGATACTTCAGAAGTTAATCTATTAAATAATTCTTGATTTTCTTGCACATAAAATTCTGTTTTCTTAAAAAATAAAAATTTGGAAAAGGAATTTAGAATTAACAATGATAAAACTAACAATAATATAATTCAATTATAAAAACCAAAGTAAATAATTATAAAAATAAAATTTATAGAAACTGATATTATACTTATTAATGGTAATAATGATGATTGTAAAATATTACCTGAATTATTAAAAATGAAGTTAAATGCTTGTTCAGGTGAGTATTTTTTGACTGATTCTATATCAGCTTTTTTATATTGATTGTAAAAATTTTTTGAAATTGACCTTCCCACATATAAACTAAACTTATTATTTAATTTATAATAGAAATAGCTAAAGAATAAGTTTAGTAATTGTCCTATAATTATAAAAATTATTAATAATAAAAATGATAAAAATGAATTGTTCTCTATTATTTCAAAATTATTAGCAATAGAATCAATTACAAAAGATTCTAAAATGTTAATGCTAGTTTCAAATAACAATAAAATTGTTGCTAAAAATAAAAATGTTATAAATGGTGTTTTTATATCTTTTAGAATTTTTTGCATTAATTCCTTTCTATGTTTATAACTTCATCATATAAAGATGAATCGACAATATTATGTGTGATATTGATTAATAACGTTTCTTTTAAATTACTTAATATTCTTTTAACACTATCTTTATCAATGTTAGAAAAACTCTCGTCTGTGATTAGTGTGTTATGGTTTCTATAAAAAAACCTAGCAAAATTAATTTTTTGTTTTTGACCAGTAGATAGATTTTGATTTTCATCTATTGTTAAATTTATATCTAAATCTTTTAAATCAGCTTTTTCCAGACTATTAATTGCTTTCTCAAATTGATTTTCTTCTCACAAAGTAATATTGTTATATATTGAATCATAAAATAAATTTTCTGATGTATCTAAAAATGTAAGAGAATTTATTAAATCATTAGTGTGAATTTCTTTTAAATTTTTATTATTTATATAAATGTTACCTTCATAATTATTTATTTGTTTTAAAAGTATTTTTATCAAGGTCGATTTACCTGAACCCGATTTGCCAATAATTGCATATTTTTTATTTTTCAGGAAAGTAAAGTTAAAATCTTTGAATACATAATCTTCGTTATATTTGAATGATAGATTCTCAAATCTTATTTCATTTATTTGAATTTTTTCAAAATTATTATTTGGCAATGAATAATTTGAAAATTCTTTTATATATGTTTTATAGGATATAACATTTTGTAATAAAAATAAAAACTCTCTTAAATTTATACTAAAGTTTAAAAATAATGATGGTAATACAAATAAGGAACTTATAGGTTCATTTAAAAATAAAATAAAATAACCAATTAAAAATAAGAATAAAGTATTACTTAGTTGCTGAACAGAACTACTTAATAACTCTATAACGATTACTTTAGACTGTTTTTTGTCTATACTTTTTATTAATCTTAAAATTAAGTTGTCAATAAATAATAAAATTTTCTCTTCTTTTCCTAAATAAAACAACATTTCAAAACCTTTAAAAACATTAGTAAATAATGACATGATTTTTTCTTGTTCTTTATTAAACTTGTTATGTATTGAACCTGCTATAACTGATAAAAATATTGGTAGGATAAAACTCATAAACAATATACTTAAACCAATCAAAGATAATTTTCAACTAACGATAAATAAAAGAATTAGTGTTATTAAATTCGTAAGAAAATTTAATGTAGTTGAAAAAAGCATATTAAAGACAAGTCTCCTTATTTCTGGTATTCTAAACTTTATTCAACTTAAATATTTACCTTGATCATTTTTTTCTACTTCTAATGATGTTAATGTACTTATTTTATTAATAACATCATTGTTTAAATTTAAATTAATATAATAGTTTCATTTATTTTTTCATAATAAATTCATAAATGAACTTATTATGAAAATAACGACAAAAACTGTTATCAATATAATGTGTAAATTTACTTTAGTTTGATTGTGTGATTGTAGATTAGAAATTAATTCAGTAGTGAAAAAAATAATTAACGAACTGCTTATTACAACTAAGAAATAAAATAAAGAAATAAATAATAACAAAATTTTTTTATTAAAGTACTTTTTCAAATTAGTTCACCTCACTTTCTTTTTTATAAATCGATAATAAGAAATATAGTCCTTTATACCCTTTTAAAAAACTATTGTCTATTTCTTTGAAATCATAATCTAATATCTTTTCATCTTTAACATATTGATAGAAATTTCCAATAAGATATTTATTTTTTAATGAAAGATAATCAATTAAAAATATTTTGCTAATCAAATGATTAACTAATAAGATACCTGCATAACCATTACCTAATCCTATTTTTCTTGAAAATCATAATAATGTAATTTTGCTTATTTTTTCTATTTCATCAAAGAAATCATTATTCTCAAATCTAAATGAATAAAAACAAAGTAAATATAAAATGCCCATAGTTCCATCTAATAAATATGGTGAGTTATTTTTTCCATTAAAAAATAAGTGTTCTGCATTTAAGTTCTTTTTGATTTCGATAAATCATTTGTTTAGATAATGATTTGCATCTTCTTTTGTTTGTGTGATTAATACATTAAGATGTTCATAAAATAAAAAATTATTGTTATTTAACTCGTTATTCAAAATTTTAAAAATTTCTTTTGGTTCTGATAAGTTATACAAATTATATAAATTACTTTCTTTTTGATTTAGTAAACTTTCTAGTTTTATAAAATCCTCTTGATAAGATATATTTTTATTAAATTCTAAATTAAAAATTGTAAATAATTCTTTTATAATTTTTTCTATTCTAGGATTTATATAAGTTAAATTTGATATATATTTATAAAAATTAATTTCAGATTCTAGTTTATAATCAAACAATAAATCACACAACATTCAAAATAGTTTATTTTTATCATTTTTAAAATATAATGAACTTTTGTCATCATACTCATTAATAATTTTATAAAAACCTTCTTTTTCTATTTTATTATTTGACAAATATGAGTATTCTAAATCTATAAAACTTAATCTTTTTGTTTCATCATTTCAAATAAAATTATCTAATTTCACATCATTAAGAAATAATCTTTTTCTCTTTAAATATTTTAATAAACCTTTAATATTACTTAAAAGGGAAATAATTTGATTTACCTTTTCATCTTTTTCCATACCAAATAATGTACAAAAGTGACTTTTTAAAGTTAATAAATTACTTCCTTGTTTGAATTCATATAAATAATATGAATTATTATATTCTTCTCAACATTCTACAGCTTTAGGAAAATAACTACTTCTGATATCTTTAGATATCAGAAATTCATTTTGTTTATGATGATTTTCCTCTTTATAAAAATTCTTATATTTAAGTTCCTTTAAAATATAAAAAATATTTTTATATTTTACTAGTCATACATTTGAGTAAGTATCATAATAAATCAAACCAACTATTTCATATTTATTTATATTCTTCTTTATCTTTACTTCTTTTTGAAATGGGTCAACTATATCATCTGGTTTATATTTTTTAATTAGATTTCTTTGTTCTTCTTTTATAAAATTTCCATATCTATAATGTAGTATAGAATTTTTATATTGTCTATCTGTAAATGTTCCTGGTCCATCATAATTCTTTAATTTACTTTCTAAATTTTCTAAAATAAAACTTGCTTGAGATTCATCTTTTGGATATATTGTAATAAATTTTCCTAGTAAATTTGATGGTTTTTTATTAAATATTGATTTTACAAATTCCTCTTTATTTGAAATATATTTAAAGGTTATATTATTTTTGAAAAGAAAATTAATTGTTATTTCTAATATTTCATTAAAATCATTTGTAAATGAAGATACATGGATTTTTCAACCTTTTTCTGGCAACTTATATGATGTTGATTTGAATAATTTAAAAACACCTGATTCAATTGTTTTAAAATTTCTTGGTGTTTTTAACTTGAATTCTATATTTTTCATATTTTATACCTTACAAATGAATGTAAAAGTACTTTCACAAAAAATTGTATATTTCTTTGCTGCAAATTTTCCATCCCCAAGATTTTCTATTTCTGTTATAGGAAATGTATTTAATGTTTTTGTGTCAACAAAATTATAATTATATAATTCGTTCATTTCTTCTCCTTCTTTTTGATTTGATGAATATAAAGAAAAAACCTTTTACTTATTTGAGTAAAAGGTTTTATTTTAATTAAAATAAAAAATAATAACTATTAATAATTACTCAAATAACAAAAACAACTATTAAATTTAATAGCTTTTTTAATGTTTTTAATTACTAAAGTGTTTAATTGTTGCATTTGTTATTCCTTTATATTCTGTTATTATTTTAACACATAAAATAAATAATAAGAAATTTTGTTTTCTATTTATATGAACCAACATCACATTAAATAAAATTACTAATTATTTTTAAGTATATTATTATACATATTATTAAACATATTAATTGTTTCTTGGTTTTCTGATAGTTTTAATAAATAATTATCTAATTCCTTATAATCAATTGTTAAAAATTGCTCAAAAAATCTTTTTCCTCTATAAATTACTTCCTTTTCTGGTAAATAAATATTCCCTTTCATTATTTTGTTATTAAAATAAAACAAAATAGGAATAATTTCTGTATTTACTCCAAGTTCTTCATTTAACAAATAACAATAAGTTTTTAGAAATTTTCTATTTATATCTATAAATTTACCAGTATCATGATCATCATTGTATTTAATTTCAACATAATAAATTTTATTCTCTTTTTTGTCTTTGAATAATAAATCAATATCATGGCTTGATTTTATGAATTTACCTTTATTTATATTCGTTTTTAAAGATGTCAAGAGATTATGGTATTCTCTATCTAAATCAATATTCAAATCTTGTTGGCATCTTGTTATATATTCATCTATTTGTTTTTCATTTGCTTGAGATATAAGAAAATTATTATATCTCTTCCCTGAATATTTAGAGATTATTTCATATCTAGGATTTTCTTTTATCAAATTCTGAATCAATATTTCTATAAAATTACCAAACTGAATGTTCATACTTTGTAATATTCCACCAAGTATTCTATATCTTTTAGGAATGAAGTGAATTTTGTTATTATGTTTTTGGGATAAATAATTAACTTTTAAAAGGCTTTTGTTAATTATTTCTTTTACTGCTTCTCTTATCAATCTTTTTATATCTTTATTAATCATTATTTTTCTCAGTAAATAAATATCTTAAATCATTAATAGAAATAATTTTATTTTTATATTCAACATAAAAATAATCTCAACCATTATTATTTATTTTATTAAGTTTTTTTGCACTCATTTTATGTATAGAGAGTTCTTCTTCACCATCCCATACTTTACCAGTTTCTAATAGAGTACATATTTTCTTATTATTTTTGTCATATAAAGAATCTCCAGGTTTTAAATAATGAAATTCTAATAATTTTTGAACAGAAACTTTTGGAGGTTGAACTTCTAAATCTAAGTTAGTAATATTATTGCTCTCTATTTGTGTATTTTCTATTCTTTTTTGGGCAGGTTCTATATATTTAAATTCTCTTTCTATACCTATTCAGTTTCTTCCTATTTTTTTTGCTATAACACCGGTTGTTCCAGTCCCAAAAAATGGGTCTAAAATTAAGTCATTAGGTTTTGTTGCTGCTAAGATTATTTTATATAATAATGCTTCTGGTTTTTGAGTGTTATGTATTTTTTTTCCATTTGAATCTTTTAATCTTTCTTTTCCTGTAGATAAAGAAATGTTTCAAACTGATTTTTCTTGTTTTTGGTTATTTAAAAATTTCATCGTTTTATAATTAAAAGTAAATTTAGATTTTTTTGATTTTGCAGCTCATATCATAGTTTCATGAGAATTAACAAATCTTGTTCCTGCAAAATTTGGAACTGGATTTGTTTTACTTCAAACAATATCATTAATTATTCAAAAACCTAAATTTTGTAATAAATAGCCTATTCTGAATATATTTTGAAATGAACCAATAACACAAATAGTCCCGTTAGGTTTTAAAACCCTTTGACATTCTGTTAATCATTTCAATGAATATTCATCATATTCATTGAAATCTTTAAATTTATCTCAGTCATCATCTACACCATTGAATTTTTCACCATTAGTTCTTAATAATTCTTTTTCTGTTTGCATAAAATAGGGTGGGTCTGCGAATATAAAGTCTATACTTTGGTTTGGAATTTTTTTTAATACATAAGTATTTTCGCCTTGTATTATTTTGTTAATAAAATGATCTATTTTCAATGTTTCTCCTAGCTTTGTTTGTCAAGTAATATTACAAATATTATAATTAAAAATAACTCAAATGAGTTATTTTTAATCTAAATAAGTTGGTATATATATTAATGATAATATGTAATATAGTGTATATGTATCTAATAATACATCTTTGTATATGTGTTTACTTAATTTTTCCTCAGAACTTAAGAATGTTGGGAATGATAATTCCATAAAATTTGAATCAATATTAAATGTAAACCTAATTAAAGCAGCACTTGAATGAATTTTTAATCCTGATAGTTTAGTTCCTTCTTTATCATAATATCTTTTTAAAGATAATTCCATAGATAAAGGTGTATACATCATTCTAGCTTTAATTGGATCTGGTGAAACCAAATTAAATGTTTTATTAAAATTATCATTTTCTGTTTCAATAGATTTTTTTCTACTAAATTTTCCATCAAGTAAAGTAAATTCAAAAGCTTTCTCTTTTAAATAAGTTGTGTCTAATTTAATAAAACCTGAATAATGATAAGATCTTGTGATTTCACCTTTAGAATTTTGTGTTTCTTTTTCATATTCAACAACATATAGTTTAGCAGGATAGTCATTTATTAAAAGATAATGTTCGTCTAATATTCTATTGAAATAAGCATCATAAGGAATTTTAGATGATTTAAAAGCATCTAATTCTTTAGCAGATAATATTTCACAATTTTTATATAAGTTTATTGTTTTTTCTAATTTATCATGTTGAACATAACCAACATATTTAATACCTTTATCTAATTCTGTAAATGCATGTTGATAAAGTGATAATCTATCTATATGACTTCTAATTAACCCATAAACATCATATTTTTTCTTATTATAAATATAAAACATAACAGCAGAAATTCCTATTGTTAATACAAATAAAAGAAAAAAAATTAAAGAAACAATAAGATTATTTTCATTTTTAGAAAATATAATTATCATTAATGATATAAACAATCATAAAATACTAATACCCAAAAAAGAATATTTTAAAATTCTGTATTTTTTTAATATGGGTGTTTTTTCTTTTAAAACTTTATTCACAGATTCTTTTATTCAAGGAAAAAGACTTTTATCTGCACTCTCTTTATATTCTTGAAACTTTTTATAATCATTAACTATTTTCATTTAGCTACCTCTTAGATTTATCATAAGGTATTCCTGCTGCAGCTGGACCTTGTGTATTCTTGCTTGTGATTATCATAATAATTAATGTAACTATATATGGTAATATTTGGAATAAATCCTTGTATTTTTGGAATGATTCTCCAAATGAAATAGTTCCATAAAATGAGATTGATAATAATATAGAGAAAAATAAGGATGTTAAGATAGATATAGAAATTTTTCATCTTGAAGTAATCATAATAGCAAGAGCAATAAAACCAAATCCTGAAACATCTTTTGTTAAAGAGAAATTATCTAAACGGGTTGATTGAATGAATATTGAACCTGCTACCCCTGAGATTAAGCCAACAATAATCATTGCTTGTCATTTAATTTTATTAACACTAATTCCAGCAACATCTGCTGCTTGTGGATTTTCTCCTATTGACCTAAATCTTAAACCTCATTTTGTTTTACGTAATGCAAATCATGATGCTAGTGCAATAATAATAGTTATAAAAACTTTTAACGAAACTAAATTAGCAAATTTGTTTTCATCTGGTGATAATGCTATTTCTGGTCTTCCGTTAAATGTTATATAAGAACCAGAATTTTGAATACGCAATGTTATTATTGTTACTAATAAAGCTGCTATTCCACCAGCTAAAATGTTAATAGCAAAACCAGAAATAGTTTGGTCTGCTTTTAATTTAATAGTTGCAAAACCAAATAGTAATGATAGTGCTACTGTTGTAATTGAGGATAACAACATTAATGCTATACCTGATCACATATTAGTTATTCCTCAGATAGTTGTAAATAAAGCACTATAAAAAGCATAAGAAACAGCTCCAAATACCATGAAACCATTAATTGCTATATTAACAATTCCGGCTCTTTCTGAAAAAATACCTGAAATAGAACCTAGTAATAATAAACAAAAGAAGAATCCTGCATGACTAATAATAATTTCCATTATTCTTCTCCTTCTGATATATTATATTTCTTCATATAGTTGTTTTTTATACTTGATAAATAAGATAAAAATATTTTTTCTTTAATTAATTTAAAATTATTTTTTCTTCCTGATTTTTGGTTTTTATATTTGCTTAATGCATCAGTATATTCATGTAAACCAAAATTTTCTTTTTCTTTTAGGTGTTCAAACTTACTCTTTGAAAGAGAATCATACATATTCATTAATTCTTCATTTGAGTAGTTTTTTGATTTGCTAATTTTTTCTAAAACATAATTTTGATATTCTTTTTCTTTTTGCTTGAATTTGAATTTCAAAATTAAATTTTGTCAATATTTTTTAAATAATTTTATTCTTTCTGGAATTACGTATTTAAATTTGCTTATATGATATGTTTTAAAGTTTAGTCAGTATTCTTTGTTTGTTGCTAAATAACATTGCTTAAATATGCTTCTTAATGGTTTAAATTTGTAGAATATTAAACTTAGTGCCGTTACAAATATAATAATCCCATTAAGCAACACAAAAAATTCATTTTCTAGTTTTTCGCTACCTTGTAATGTTTGAAATAATGTTCTAGAAGTATAAATTATAGAATATAAGAAAGAAGAAAATAAAACTCCGATAGGACTATTTAAGGCAATCATAGCAATAGCAATTGAATCAAAACCTATTGTTATTGGTGATGGTTCTCCTGTTAATCTACCGTCTTTTAAAATAATGTAAAAGAAACCTCCAAAAGCAACTAATGCACCCGATGCTGCCATTACAAAAACTGTCATCAGTTTTTCGTTTACCCCTACATATTTTGCATTAGTTTTGTTTAAACCTACCATTTTTATTTTATAACCTAAGGTTGTTTTAGCGTATATATATCAAATTACTGCAGATAAAATTATCAAGAAAGCAAAACCAAAATAAATGAATGAATATATTTGATCTTCAGCGATAAAAATTTTTGCTGTCCCCCCTATATCATCAAATCAAGAGGCTACTTCTGATCCACCAAAAACTCCATTTACTCTAGTAAATAATCATTGTGATAAGTAAGTAACAATTCAGTTTAAAAATATAGTTGAAATAACTTCATGGACATTAAAATAAGCCTTTAAAAATCCTGAAATTGATCCCATTATAAATCCACCAATAATAAATATAAATAACATCCCTATTAAAAATGATGGATTAAGTTCTGATGGTTTCACTCTAGATAAAATTAAAACACTAAAGAAAATTATTCCTGGCATAGTCATTTGTCCTGCTACACCAATATTAAATAAACCAGATTTAAATGCTAACGAAACCCCTAAACCAGCAAAACCAAAAAATATAAAATATAATAATAAATCTGTTCTGTTGATATCTCTTAATAAAGAAAAATCAATCATATAGGAAATAAAACTAAATAGTGATGTTCCTCTTGGTGAACTTCCGGTATTACCTATTATCATATAAATAATTGATGATATTAAAATACCAAAGAAAACTGACCATAATGAAGCATAAACTTTGCTTCTTCCTGTTTTTTTATCTTCGAAAAGAAGATAGCGTCTGAATCCTTCAAAATAATTAATTATTTTGTTTTTATGATAAACATTTTTTTTCATTAGACACCTCCTTCTTTTTTGTGTGCCATATAAACACCTATTTCAGTTCTGGTTAAATCTTTAGTTTCTTTTATAGCTAAAATTTCTCCACCATTTATAACAGCTATTTTGTCTGCTAATGCTAGAACTTCATCTAATTCATAAGAAATTAATAAAATAGCTTTCCCTTGAGTTTTTTCATCTAGAATTTGTTCATGAATATTTTTGATAGCACCCACATCAAGACCACGTGTTGGTTGAACTATTAAAATAAAATCATGAGGTGTGTTCATTTCGCGACCAACTATAAACTTTTGTTGATTTCCACCAGATAATTGTCTTGCTTGTGAAAAACCATTTCTAGCACCCCTAACATCATATTTTTGTATAATTGATTGATTTTCTTTTGCTATTGATTTTTCACGTAAGATAGCAAATTTCACAAATTCACTGTCTCATAATCTTCTTAAAATAGTATTACTTTTGATATTGTAATCTAATACTAGACCATGTTTGTGTCTATCACTAGGGATAAATGAGACTCCTAAACGAGATATATTAGAAACACTATGTTCTGTTAAATTAATAAACTCATTTTCTGGTTTTTGTATTATTGGTTCTTTGTTTTTTAATATAACTTTTTTTAAGTTATTAAACTTTCTCTTTATGTAAATACCATATTCTTTATTAATAAACACTGACATTAATATAAGTGACAAAATAACTAATGTTGCACATAATAATGTGAATATGTGTCTTTGGTCTGTAGTTGTTGTTGGGAAAGTGAATAAAATAATCGAAATTACTAATGATAAAATACTTATTCCAAGTGAAATAAAACTGTTTATTTTATTTTTCTTTTGGATTTCTTTACTTCTTTTTTTATTTAAATCAGTTTTAGATAAGAGAATTTCACCTTGTGTAGGTTTAATCATTCCGCTTATTACGTATTCTAAATCTGTTTGACCATTACCTTCAACACCAGCTATTGCAAGAATTTCCCCTGATTTAATCTCTAGAGAAACATTTTTTAAAGGTTTTTCTGAAGAAGTTGAAATGTTATTTAGTTTAAGAACAACGGGATTATTTGATGTATCAGAATACTCATTCCTTGCTATTTCAACTTCACCACCAACCATTTTATTTGCCATTTCTTCTATCGAAACATCAGCAACCTTAAAATTACCAGTTATTTTTCCATGTCTTAAAACTGTTGCATTATCTGCTACTTCTTTTATTTCTCCTAATTTATGAGAAATAAATAAAATTGTTTTTCCTTGTTTTCTAAATAATTTAAATGTTTCTAGTAGACCTTGAATTTCTTGGTCTGTAAGAACTGCTGTAGGTTCATCAAAAATTAAGATTTCTGAATCTCTATACAACATTTTCATAATTTCTACTTTTTGTTGTGTTGCAACAGTCTCTTTTCCTGTTATATTATTTAAATTAAAATGTAAATTGAACGTTTCCTGTATTGTTTGAATCTTTTTAATAGCATATTTATAATCAATAATTTTTGTATATTTATTACTATCCTCTGATCCTAAAACAATATTTTCTAAATTTGTATAAACATCAACTAATTTAAAGTGTTGATGAACCATTCCTATACCTAATCTATTAGCATCATTTGGTCCTTTTATCAATACTTCTTTATTATTAACCTTTATAACAC
This sequence comes from Mycoplasmopsis felis, assembly GCF_034647055.2. Classification (NCBI taxonomy): domain Bacteria; kingdom Bacillati; phylum Mycoplasmatota; order Mycoplasmoidales; family Metamycoplasmataceae; genus Mycoplasmopsis; species Mycoplasmopsis felis. Next base: position 159,493 of record NZ_CP141047.2, on the reverse strand, counting down.
CTTTATCTGGTTCATATAAACCAAACAAGATAGACATCAAGGTACTTTTACCTGCTCCGTTTTCTCCTATAAGAGCATGTATTGTACCTTTTTTTACTTCAAAACTTATATCTTGATTTGCTTTAATCTGACCGAAATATTTGGAAATTTCAATAAACTCAATTGCGTTTTGTTCTTTCATAAATTCCTTTTGTTTATTAAAATTTAATTCCTCTTAATCTATTGATATAAAACACACAAAATAAATGTGTGTTTTATTATATTAAGAATTTACTTTTTCTAGTAATTTGTTAATTAAATCTTGTAGATTTTCGTATTGTTGTCCACCTTTTTCTGCTTTATCTTCATCTAAGAATGCTTTATCTTCAGCAGAAAGTGAATTAAATTTGTTTTGACCTGTTGTTATTGCTTCTTGTGCTTTTGCTCTTAATTCTTCATTTGTTAATGTTGAAGCAGCTAACTTAACTCAATTTTCAGCTATATCACCTTTTTTAATATGTTTTGTACTTCCGCCTTTAAAAATAGGTTTTTTATCACTATTAAAGACTACTTCTAAAATAGTATCATATACAGCTTGTGTTAGGTTTTTCATTACAGATGTAAAGAATAATCCTGATGATTCAGTTCCTAATGATTTAGATTGATCTACGTCTACTCCAATAATATATTTAGTTTTTGAGTTTGATTTACTATTGTTTATTGTAATTGTAGATTGTGTTGCAGGTCCTGCAACAGGGTATGCTGATACTGGGTTTTCTGCTAGAAGACCATTAATAACATTATTAAGTTGCTCTCCTGGAACAAAACCAGAATCTAATCTAACTGGTGTATGTGTAACTTTTTTATCAGGATTTTCTCTATTTCAATCGTATATACCTTTTAAATAACCTGTTATAAAGTCAGTTACAGCATTGAATGGTCCACCACCAAATGATGATAATTTTTTATTTTCTGTTTCGTTTTCGCTTATAAATTTAGCTAATGCATAACCTGCTACATATGAAACTTCATTTACTTTAAATGTTAAATTATATACATCTGCATAACCTACTTCTTCAGGGTCTATAACAAAGTCAACGTTAATAATTTTAACACCTGCATTTTTTAATCTTGATGCATTTGCTTTAATGTATGATTTAATGTGATCACCATGTGTAAATCCAGATAAAACTCAAACTTTATTACCAGATGATAAAGCAGCATTGTATGCACTTGGGTAATCACCACTTGGTTCAATAGAACTAATATTTAAATTGAACACATCTTCTGTTTTTCCATCTTCTGTTGTTTTTTTAGTCATTGTTTGATCTTGCAATACATTTAATGCTTCTCATTGTGATTGGTTAAATGACTTATCTGTAACTCTACCTGAGTCAGTTATAACAACTAATTTTGTTCCTACCATTTCCTCAGGTAAAGTAAATGTAGTGTCTTTAACTATTTCTGCTACCCTTTGGTTTTCTGGTATATAATTTGACGGTCTAGTAATTGAACCTTCTTTTCCACATTGTGCAGCTAGTGCAAAAACTGGTACTATAGAAATTAATCCAGTTCCTAAAAATAATTTTTTAATTTGTTTTTTCATATAATAAACTCCTTATATTAAAGTTTTATTATTATAATATAATATGTATTTTTTTTTTTTTTTATTTGTAAGTAATACCGTTTTTTTGCATTAAAATGGAAATTTTTGTGGAAATTTCCATTTTAAGATCTTTGAATCGACAAATAAAAACAACTCAATTGATAAACTGAGTTGTTTTTATTTGTATTTATCTGGGTGTTCTTTTTGCATTTTTGAAATAAATTCTTCTTTATCTAAAGAACCATATTTATTCATTAAATCTACACATTCATCATATTCTTTTAAAGCTCAATCAATGTTTTCAAAACCAGAAACCTCTGTAATTCCTATACGTTTTCAGTTTTTGTATGTTGAGAAAAAAGTTTTGACTTTTTCTAGAAATTCTGATGGTAGATCACTAAGACTTTGGATATTGTCTAATCTATAATCATCTGCATGCACACATATTAATTTAGTATCTGTTTCTCCATCATCTATCATTTTCATTGCACCTATTATTCTTGCACTTAATTTTACTCCTGGCTGAAATGTTTCTGAAGAATATAATAAAACATCTAATTCATCTCCATCTCAGTCTAGTGCATTTGGTACAAAACCATAATCACAAGGATAAACAAAATCACCTCTTAAAATTCTATCAACTTCTATTTCTTTAGTTTTACGATTATATTCATATTTGATTTTGGAATTTTTTTGGATTTCTATTTTTACATCTATTTTTTTCATATGTTAATTATATTATAAAATTACCCTTTTCAATCAAGTGTGCTTGGATGGACAGGATTTGGATTTGTTTTAACTTTACTTATTTTTCCTTCTTTAACAAATACTATTTTGTTTGCAATTGCTTCAATGTCAGGGTTATGAGTAACCATAACTATGGTTGTTCCATATTTTTGATTGATATCATATAAGTAAGATAAAACAACTCCTGTTGTTTTTTCGTCTAATGCTCCTGTTGGTTCATCAGCAAAAATTATTTCTGAATTTTTTGCTAGTGCCCTTAATATAGAAATACGTTGTTGCTGCCCTCCAGACATTTGTGATGGATATTTGTCTTTTACTCCTTCTAATTCAAACTCTGAAAATAATTTATCTATATCCAGTTTTAAATTTTTATCTTTTTGTAAATATGATCCTGTTTGAACATTATCATACCCAGAAAGATTTTGCAACAGGTTATAATTTTGAAAAATAAAACTCACGTGTTTTCTTCTAAATAGAGTTAATTGTAAATCACTATAATATGGTAAATTCTTGTTGCAAACTATAACATCACCTTTAGATGGTCTATCTAAGCCACTTATTAGATTTAATAAAGTTGATTTACCTCCTCCTGATTTCCCAAAAATCATAACAAAATCACCTTTATTAATGGTTAAAGATACATTTTTTAATACCTTTGTTACTGAGTTTCCTGATAAGTAATATTTACTTACATTTTTAACTTCAATAATTGCGTTTTCTGAATTTGTTAAATTAATATTTTCATCTTTTTTTCTTTTTTTATTTCCGACTTTTCTCAATATTCTTGCTATTGAATTGTCAACATTAATTATAGAAACATTTGATTCACTATCTAAATAATCAAAAACATTTTTTTTAGTTATTTTGATATTGGAATTTTTAGAAACTATTTGTATATTATCTGTTTGTTCTTCTTTTTTTCTTCTAAAAAAATTTCACATTATTTTCCTTTCAATAAATCAATTGCTTTAATTTTATTAATATTAATTCAAGCAGAAATAGATGTAATTAAGAATACAAAAAACACAATAGATGATGTTATTAATACTGTTAAGAATGAAATTGCTATAGGAAGGGAAATAGATGATCCAGTTACTAAGAAAACACCAAATAAAGACATTAATCCAAATGCAATTGGTATAGAAATTAAAATAGAAAGAATGATAAACGGAACATAAATACCAAAAAACATTTTTACTTTTTCTTTATTTGTATAACCTAAAATGCTTCATATAGCAATGTTTTTTTCGTTCTCTTGAATTAAAATTGTAGAAATTATAATTAATATCATGATTGAAATTAAGAAGCACAATAAAGCTAAAGCTGTAATAATTGTTTGCACTGTACTTCCTATTGTAGAGGTAAATGATATTTCTATTTCTTTTGAATCTAACGTATAAGCAGACGGAACATACAATTTATCATCAAATATATTTGAAAATTTGTTTATTGCATCATCTGGTTTTTCTCTTAGTTGACTATAAATATCCTCTATATTAGATTCAGAAACAAATATAGTATTGTCAATAAAACTTATTATTTCTTGATCTGTATAACCTAAAGTCGACAATGCTCCTGGTGATTTAGAGTTTTTAACTGTTCTTAATGAACCAAAAATTCCATCAAATAAATCCTTTTTATCTTTTTCTGTAGAACTTATAATTGAAAAACTTCCTATTGAACCTGAATAACCAGAAACAGAATACAATCCTGCACTTCATAATAGTTGCATAGGCAATTTATTTTTAGATAAAATACCATTAAATTTATATTTTTCTAAGTCTATATTATTCAGTCTTTGATACTCGTTTTCCACTAGTTCATCAAGTCCTATTAATTTATCTGCTGCTTTTTTTGGTATTATGAACTCGTTGTTTATAAACGTTTGATTGATTCCTTTGATTACAAACACATAATTATTTTCTTTTTTTGTTATTTTGTTTAATTTTTCATTAATTTTGTTTTCATATGTATAAGTTAAATTGCTTGGTTTTAATGTTATTTTAGAACCGATATTTAAATGAAACTTATCTGCTACAACCCTATTTATAATTAAAGGAATTTCTTTATTTATATCGTTGTTATTATTCTCAAACTCATCATTTATTTCTTTTAATAAATCTGAATCTCCGTAACCTGGAACTTTAATTAATTTTGAATCTTTCTTGTATCCATATAATCTTATTTTTTGATCTTTTAATGTTGCATCAACATATGTATAAGTCTCATCAGTTAATTCATCAAAGTAAATTCCATTAAAAATCATTAAGAAGTCACTTACATTACCTTCTTTATAAAGTTGTTCATATCCATTAACTAGAAATTCTCTATATTCTTCTCTAAATATTGAAGTTGTAATTATTTGATGAGTATATTTATTCTCTATTTCATCTCAAACCATTGCAAAGAATTTACCATCAATAATATTATTTTCATTCGGTAGATAAATAAAGAATCGATCGATACCTTTTGCTCTAACTTTATCAAATTTGAATGATAAAGTTTTTTGACCATTCGAATCTAATTCAAAAGGAATATCTTTTTGAGTAAAGGTTAGTGCCTTACCTACATCATCACGAGTACTTAAAATACGTGCTTTTTGAACATCAGGTAAAGATTGATAAACTATTTCAAATGGATCAATAGAAATACTTGAATCAATTTTTAAATTCACCGAGAATTGTGTTAGTAAATGTCCATCAAATATTTTTGGTATACCGTTTTTATTATCAACATTAATTGAACTTGAATAACCTGCTTTAAAGTAGTCCGATTGATATAGATTCAATTCCGAAATATTACCTACTGGTACATATAAATTATTTCTGATATCTCTTGGATTTAATGGTTTAAATGAACCACCTTGAACAGTGGGGGTAATCAAATCAATTCTATAATTATATGCTCTATTTTCATAGGTTTGATTTATTGTTTTCTGAAATACTCCAAAGGTTGATAAACCAAATATTGTAGTAATACTTGCTAGTGTTATACTAATTCCGAAAGAAACTAGTTTTCAAAAACTATTGAAGATTAAAGAAGCACCAAACTTGGTTTTTATATTTCTTTTTCTAAATAAAGTAGTGTATTTTTTATATGTTTCACTGGTACTTAGTTCAACTATACCTGACATTAAATCTATTGATTTATATCTTAAAGATCTTAATGATACGGTAATTATTAACACAGACATTGCTATAAGAGGGATTAAAATATTAACTAATAATGTAAATAAAGAAAAATTTAAAGTTTGAATAGGTACTGTTCAATAACTATCTATTACTCTTATCGCTATAGATTGCAACATAAATCCTGTTATGTATCCTAAAAAGTTACCAATTAAAATTGTAACAAATGCAAAAACAGTTAAAGAAGAAGCAATTTGAAGAGGTGTATAACCTTGAGCAAATAAAATTCCTATAACTTTATTTTTGTTAGATATATATCTTTTGATAATAAATATAACTGACACAACAACTAAAAAAACTAATAACCCTAAAATTATATTTGACACATATGAAATTGATAATATCAATTGTTCTACTGAACTTATTCTTAAACTTCTCTCAGGATTTAATGGATCTAATTCATCATATAGGTAAGTTCTTTGTAAATTTGAATTATCATCTATTTTACTTTGAACAAAATTTTCAATATCTTTTTTTAATAAATCGTTGCTTATTTTTGTATTATTCTTAACAGTTAAATATTCTTTTATTAAAGTACCTTGATATGATTGCACAATACGATCAAAACCTTTATCATTAACGTATACTAAAGCTTGTGATTTTGTATTTACTTGTAAGTTATTTTCATCTAATATGGGATAAAAATAATCAAAACTAATATCATTACCAATAATTAAATATTTTGAACCATTCACATCTAAAAGATATTTATCAGGAAGTTTATTTAATAATTCAAGTAATTGAATTGGGTTTTCTGGAATATTACCAGTATAGATTTCTTTGTTGTTTTGTATTAAATATGCATAATTAAGTTTTGCAACATATGAACTACTTTGATTAAAAACTAGTCCTGTATCAAATTTATTTAAACTTGTGATTGAGTTTATTAATTTAATTATCGTATCAGATAAATCAATACCAAAAGGCTTATATATTTCAGGATTTAAACTGACTTTTTCGGTTAATGATGTGAATAAGTGTTCATCTAAATAAATTTCATAAATATAATCTTTTTCTACTATAGACTCAAGTAATTTGCTTTTTGTAAAATAACTACTTATTAAGTCATATGCTTTTTTTTCATCATTAACTAGTTCTTCTATATTTATAATTTTATTGTTAATAAAATATGCTAAATTAGAGTTATTTGAAGCTGATTCCCCTATGTTATTGGTATCTGATAACATTCATAATAATACTTGAGGATTCTTCTTGGACAATATAGGATTTAATAAAACATCTGATACACCTAATCTGTCTAAAGAAATAGATTTATAATCTTTATTAAAAATATAATTAATTTCGTTGTATTTATTTAAAATGTTGTCTCTTAAGTATTTATTTATAAATAAATAGGTAAGTGATGATAATAAGTTCTTATATTTCAAATTAAAACCATTATATTCATTTAGATTTTCATCTAATTTAAAATACATATCATCAGAGGCAATATAAGAAATGATTCTAGTTAAGTTGTAACTGTTTTTTTCTATGAAAGGAATTAGGTTTGGAAATTTTCTAGAAATACTTCTTAGTGTGTTCTGTTGGTATCTTCCTAGGTCATCTTTACTGAAGAAAAACTCTCTCATTTTTTCGGGATTTGCTAGTGACCTCGAAATACCAAAACCTGTTTCTTTATATCTTAATATATTTTGTGAAGATGGTTGAAACAAATTAAAATCATTAAATAAATCTAAAACTTCTTTAGTGTTTATTAAACTAAGTAATTCATTTGAAAAATTTTTCTTTTCTTGGATTGTGCCTTCTATTTCAGGATTGAATAAATCTCACCAAAAACTTAGTAAAGGAACAATGTGTTTTAAGTAATTATATCCTTCATATTGAGTATTAAAAAAACTTTTAAATGACCCTGATATAAAATTGCTAAAAAAACTTGATTCAACTGAACTTTCTTTGTTAATATATAAATCAACTAAACTTCAAAAAGGTTTTGAAGATAAATTTGAACTTCTGTTTATTTTTAGATTGTTTATTATTGATTGCCACTCATTAATTATTTTGTTTATTTGTTCTTTGTTTCAAACCTCTTTTTTATTTTTAACCTTGAAATAAAATGAAGATAAATTAAACAAATCAGATGGTATTGTTTCTCATTCTATTTTCTCAAATTCCTTAAAATAATTTATCAGACTTTCTACTTTTTGAAATTCATTAATGTTAATAAATGATGAGTTATTATTAGGTTGTGTTTCAGATACAGGTTGTGATGGGTTTAAAAGAGCAATTAAATCGAAATAATCTAATTTATTCTCGTCTTTTGATGGGATAGTTAAATATTCTTCATCTCCAATTTTTTGGCTTGAACCTTTGTTTGATAAATTCAACATTTTAATCAATTCATCTTTAATTCTTTTGTTAGAACCTGGTACATTAAAAAAGGCTTTTAGTGCAGAATATATAAAATCTTCTGCACTTAATGTGCTTGATACTTGAGTAGTTTTTATTTTTTGTGTATTTTTGTTAATATCAAGATCTATTCTTTCTGTTTCAAAATGAACTAACTTTAATTTAGACTCTAAAGTTTCTATAAAAATATTAAAATCAAATGCATTAATTAAAAACTTAATTCCCTCTAAAATGTTTTTATATTGTAAATCTATAGAGTTTTTATATGAATTTAGTAAAGGGAATATTCTTTTTATTGGTTCTATTAAGTTACCTAAAAATATGTTAAATATGTTTTGGCTATTATTAAAGTTAAATAATGATTGAACTTCGATGTTATTAATAATATTTATTAATGTTCTTTTTAATGTTTGTTGATTAATAGATTTTAAGAAATTTATTAATATTTCAAAACTACTAATTTTTCTTAACGAATCTTTTGTTCTATCGCTAGGGAAATCTGGATTAGGGACTAATTTATTGTATTCATTATCAAAGAAGTTTTGGTTATAATCCGAAAACAATTTAAAGTCTACGGATTTAACTAAATCAATAATGTAAGTTAACATTAGTGTTATATCTTTTGCAGAATTAATCAAAACATTAAAATTAAATATATTTTTTAAATCAGAACCAATTAATAAATCAATAAAGTTAAAGAACTTATTTATTTCTGTTTTTAAATATTCTTTTTTATTAGTTTCATCTGAAGAATTTGAATTTGATAAATCTAATACTTTTGCTAATAAACCAGTTAAAAGTTCTTTAAAATAATCTCCGTTAGGGTTATGTGATAAAACATAAATACCATCTAGAATCATTTTAGGTAAAATATTTAAATTTATTTGTCCACTTGAGAATATAGTAGCAAAATTGTTTTTATCAAATGAAATATTAATTGCTTCCTTAATTGCATAAATAGTTTCTTTTGAAATAAAACCTTTTTGAACCAAATCTGTTTCTAGTAAACTTTTTTCTATCCTTTCTACTCCTAGTGCTAAAGTGTTTTCAGCTAGAGCTTGTCTAACTATTGTATTATCTGGTGATCTGAAAACAAAAGGTAAATAAACAGAATTAGAAAACAAATTTGATTTTGCGACCCAACTATCTTTAAGTATTTCCACAAAAAGTGTTAATCTATTTTTTTGCAGATAATTATTAATTTCTTGAATTGGTATGTCCCCATTAATATAACCTTCTACATTAACATTTTTTCATTTTATAATATTATTATTTGAATCATACACCGGGGCAACTACTGTTATAGTATCACCAAGAACAACAATCCCTAAACCAGAAAAATCATCTTTTTTTCTTTCTGGATTATTATTTGTATATCTTGATAATAAATATATTTTACTTTTTATGTATGTATTAACATCTCCATTAATTTCATTAGTATGCTCTAAATCATTGTATTCATAACTTAATTTTATATATGATTCATCTGGAATAATGTTTGATGCTAATTTTTTTATTATTTCACTTGAAATGTAAGGAGTTAATTCTTTTGTTGTAAAGAATTTTGAAAATTCGGTAGATAAATTATTTAAATTGTTTTTGTGAGAATTATCATTAATTAGTAAATTAATATTATTTTTAATGTTGTGAATTTTTCTCTCATTGTTACCTGTATTAATAAAATGAAAAACTTTTTTTTCTCCACCTTCATCATCAAAAGCATCTACTGTTATGCTTTGCCTAATCCCTATATTTTCTTTCGATACTTGTTCTGATATATAATTGTAAATTTCATTTTTAACTATATTTAGTGCACCTTCTTTAATGATGTTTTGTTTTTTAGTTAAAATATTTTTGTCTATTAGATTTTCATATTTCTCTTCATTAAAATTCTGTATGTTTTCTATTTCAATTATCTTTTTTGTTCCTTGATAAAAATAAATATTATTTAAGAAGTTATCAGGTTGATTTTTTTCGTCTGCTATACTTAAATCAACAGTGAGAAAATCATTGTAATCTAACGCTCCTTCTTGTGCTCTTAGTAATTTTTCTTCACCTAATTCTGTTTGATTATTTTGTATAACATATGGAATGTTATAATAATTTATTTCTTTTGTTCAATATGAAAAGTTATTTAAATCGTTTGGTAAAACATTGTTGTTATTTTTTATTTGATTTTCAATAAAAGTTTTGTAAGAACCCGTCCACTTGTCTTTGTCTAAATTATTATATGTTATTTCATAGTGTTTTCTTGAATAAAAAGATTCGGTTTTTTGTTTTTTGACTCAGTTGAGAGGGAGTATATATGAATTATTTTTTTTAAAAGTGAATTTTCTGCTTTCTATAATATTTATTTCTTCATTTTTAAATAAATCATAATATGTTAATTCTGTTTTTATTTTTTTGTTAAATAATGATGTGATATCTTCATTTTTTTGTTTATCATAAAATGTGGGAGCTGATTGATGATCAAATTCAAAGACGTTGTTTTGATTATTGTAAGGTATAAAACCTAAAAGAGAAGAAATACCATAACCTGAAATTTTTAAAACAAAACTTTCTTTTTCTCATTCTTTCCCTTTAATAAAATCAAATGTTAATTCTTTTGTAAGTGTATTTATGAATAATGTTGCTATTTGAGAAATATTTATATCTTTAGGATTTTGACTAGTTATATAAGAAATTTCGTTTAGATTATATTCTTTATCAAATCTAAAGATTGATGATTGGTCTAAAATTTCTATATTTTTGCTTGGGATGAAATCTCCATTATTTGTTTTTTTATATAAATTAAATGTTTGATTTTTATTAAAAATTATTTGTTTTTCTTGGTTATCATAATTTAATGTAAAACCTTCTAAAGTTTCTTCATTAATATAATTATTATAAAAACTTAAAAAATCATTTCTTAAAATATACTCATCACTCTTAGATGTTTCATTATGTTTAAAACTAGATAACTTTAAATATTGGTCTGTTATTTCAGTGAAATCTATTATATTTTTTTCTGAAAATGCATTTTGATCAATATATCTAATTCCTTTATCATAACCAGAACCACCACTAACTTTTGTTAGACCGTTTATATAATAACCACCATTATATGCATTACCACTTGATGGTAAATTAAAATCTACAGTTAAGTCATGATTAACTGATTTATCTTTATAATAATTAAATTGATTTCTCATCGCTTTACTTGTGTCATATAGTACTGTAAAAATACCAGATGTTAAGAATATTAGTATTGTTAATCCAGAAACTACTATTTTGTTTTTAAATAAAGAACGAAAAACCTCTTTAAATAAGTTTCACATAAGTCTCCCTTAAATAAATAATTATAAATTATTATGATTATTTTAAAAATAATAGAATTTTTAGAAATGAAAAAAGAGGTTTCCCTCTTTTATTTAATTAATTTCTGTTTCTTCATTTATAGGACCAAAATGTAAATCATTATTATTTTTTTCTTTTTGGTTTTCTGATTTAGATTCTTTTATTAGAAAATCTAAATCCAAATCTTTTTCTTGTTCAATTTCTTCTTTTCTTTCTTTTGGTGGTAATTTTAGATTTTGAGCAATATAATTAATTTCTTCTGCAATAATTGTTTCTTTTTCTAAAAGCAAGGTTTTTATAAGTTCTAATAATTCTTTATTATCTAGTATGGTTTGATATGCTATTTTTTGAGCTTCAATAATTATTTTTCTAATTTCTAAATCAATCTCATGACTTATTTGATTTGATAAAGAAGAACTTGTTGCAAGTGTTTTTCCTAAAAATGGACTACCACTTTCTTCTTGGTATTTTATTGGACCTAAATCACTCATACCAAACTCAGTTACCATTCTTCTTGCTATGTTTGTTGCTTTTTCTATATCATCAGAAGCACCTGTAGAAACATTTTCTTTTCCATAAACTATTTCTTCTGCTGCTCTTCCTCCCATAAAACTTGCTATAGTAGCTAAAAGTTCTTTTTTAGAATAATTATATTTTTCATTCTCTGGCATCATTAAATTATAACCGCCCGCTTGTCCTCTAGGAATTATGGTAATTTTTTGTACTTTATTTCCTCCAGGAACTTTTAAACCAACTACTGCATGTCCAGCTTCATGATATGCAACAGATGTTAATTCTTCTTTAGTTATGGTTCTTGATTTTTTGGCAGGACCTGCCATTACACGATCAATCGCTTCATCTATGATAGGTAATGTTATAACTTTTGCGTTTTGACGAACAGATAATAAAACAGATTCGTTTATAACATTTTCTAATTGGGCACCAGAAAAACCTGGTGTTCTTTTTGCTATATTAACAAATTTAACGTCTTCTGAAAATCTTTTACCTTTTGCATGCAATCTTAAAATCTGTTCTCTTTCTGATACATCTGGTAAACCTACGGTAATGACTCTATCAAAACGACCAGGTCTGGTTAATGCTGGGTCTAAAACATCAGTTCTGTTTGTTGCTGCTATAAATAATAAACCAGAATTTTCTTTTATTCCGTCCATTTCAACAAGTAGTTGGTTAAGAGTTTGTTCTCTTTCATCGTGGCCTCCACCTATACCAGAACCTCTTGTTCTTCCTATAGCATCTAATTCATCAATAAATACTATTGCAGGTGAATTTTTTCTTGCTTCTGCTATGACTTGTCTAACTCTTTTTGCTCCCATTCCGACAAATAATTCAACAAAATTAGATGCTGAAACAAAGAAGAAAGGAACATTAGCTTCTCCCGCTGTTGCTTTCGCTAACAAAGTTTTCCCTGTTCCCGGAGGACCACCTAAAAGAATACCTCTAGGCATTCTAGCACCAGATTCTTCATATTTTTTTGGGTTTTTTAGATAATCAACTATTTCTGAAATTTCTTCAATTGGTTCTTTATTCCCTGCTACATCACTAAATTTTTTATCTGATTTAATTATTTGTGCAGGACTTTTGTCTCCAAACGCACCTGATTGACCATTCATCATTTTCATTTGTGATCTATATATAAAATAAATAATTGTGATTAATAAAAATGTTGGAATCAATGAAACAAAAATATTTAATCATATATTTGGTTTTGGAGCAGGTGTTGTTTGTAAACCACCAACTATGCTTACAACACCTTTATCATCTGTTACTTTAAAAACTTCTTGAAAAACAGTTGAATAATTTGGAATTAATAATCTTAAACTTTCTTCATTACCATATGTCAATAAATTTAAATTTCTTTTTCCATCAAAAAATACAGAATGTATTGTATTATCATATTTATTTATTTGTATACTTTTAAAGAAAATTGAGTCATCATCTGAATTTGCTGCTTTTTCTAAATTATTAACAAAGACAGTTAATGTTGTTTTTATTTCTGAATTTTTATTAATAAAATTACTTATCAAAAATGAAAAAATAATAATACCTATTATTATTAATATTAAAATTAAGAATATATTCTTTTTTGTTTTAAACATTTTCCCTTCTTTCTTTTTAAATTATATTATTTTATTTAATTAAAAACAAAAACTTGACCTTTGTTTTTAATTAAATAATTTTTTTCATCCAATTTATATTTACTTGTTCTATTTTTAGAAACTATAAAACTTATAATAGAATTGATTTTATCTTTAGTCAAATTTACATTTACAAAATTATTATTAATCATCATAAAAATCAATTCATTTTTAAAATTAAAAAAATTAAATAAATCTTGGTTGAATTTGCTTTCTTTTCATATTTTGTACTCTTTTAAAACTAAATTAAAAATCCTTTTTCTTTTTTTATTTTTCAACAATATATAAAATAAAAAAAGAATTTTTTTGAGTTTATTTTTTTTCTGGTTTTCTTTTCTTATTTTATTTCTTGTGTAAACTTCTTTTTCATTTGTATAATCAATTGCATATGGTATTAACTTTTTGATACATTTATTTAATATAGTACTTTTGAAATATTTGAATAAAAAAGGTCTATAAACTAACATATCATAAACTTTGTTAGTTTTTTTTATCCCGTAGTAAAACTGGTTTCTTTGACTTTGTAATTGCATTTGTGCTGTTTCTATAAAATCATCTAAATGATGAGCGATTAATAAATAATCACAATGATTTTCATAGTAAATTTTCTTAAAAAACAAATATCTTTGTTCTCTTGCTCAATTTTGGAAATTTTTGAAGGTATAATCTTCTTTTTTGAATTCCATAATTTCTAGTGGTATATTGTTCTTTTTACAATATTCCTTAACTATATTAGTATCTATGTGACTATCTTTTCTTTGATTGTAATTTACATGTGCAACAATTATGTTCTTATTTTTATATTTGTCTAATAAAAACATGCTATCTGGTCCGCCACTAACAGCAATTAAATACTTTTTATTTTTTTCCATTATTTAATTGGTTAAATTTATTCATCAATATATTTATATCATTATATACAAACGAAATAGCTACATTTGCACAACTATCTATCATAGAATCTAATGTTATCATTTCTTTTTCTGTAAATGTACTTAAAACAAAATCTCTTAATTCTCCTTGAAAAGGAGCGTTTATACCTATTCTGAGTCTTTTAAAATTATCACTTCCAAGTTGCTCAATTATATTTTTAACTCCGTTATGAGAACCACCTGAACCTTTGTTTTTTAAGGATGCTTTTCCTAATTCAAAATCTTTTTCGTCATGAATAACTAAAACATCCTCAGGTTTTATTTTAAAATATGAGCAAATTTGAGAAATAAATTGTCCTGATAAATTCATATAAGTTAATGGTTTTGCTAAGATAAAATCATCCAATTTTACATACTCACCATTAAATTTAGATTTATTTAAAGTTAAATTTAAGTTTTTGCATATCCTATCTACTACTAAAAAACCTAAGTTATGTCTAGTGTATTTATATTGATTCCCTGGATTACCTAATCCTACTATCAACTTCATTAAAGACCTCCTTTTAAAATGGTTTGGGTGTTAGTATATATTTCTGTTTTTTCTAAAAATCTTGGTACTAAGAATTTAGAGTATAAATTTTGTTCTTTAGAAAATATTCATAATTCTTTTTTTGCTCTAGATATTGCAGTATAAACCAACTTTCTTGATAACATAAATCTGTGATTATAATTTAATATAAAAATAACATTATCAGTTTCACTACCTTGAAATTTGTGAACAGTGATTGCGTAAGCTAAATTAATTTCTGAGTTAAATTCTTCTTTTGAATATGTAATTATTCTTTCTTTATTATCTAAGATAAACTTTACCTTAATTCTGATTTCATTGTTTTCGTTTATTTCTGAAGTATGAATATAACCTATGTCACCATTAGATAAACCTTGTTCGTATCTATTTACTAGTTGAATTACTTTATCACCAACTTTATATAGTATTTTTTCATTATTAAATTTCGATGTATGAACAACTTTTCCATTTGGGTTATGACTTTCTTGTATTAAATTATTTATTTTATTTATTCCGAAATCACCTTTATACATAGGACATAAAATGATGGTATTATCTATTCCGTGTTTGTTAACTGATTTTTTAAATAAATTTAATAAATCTCACTCAAATTCTTTATACAGTAAAAAGTTTACTGGTTTATTTTGTAATGAATTACCTAGCCATTCATTTCAATTATCTTCTAAATCATAATAATCATTTAATACGCTTGTGTTATTTGCTAATAAGTTACTTTGAATAAAAGAAAATGTTTGTTCATTTATTTTTTCTTTTTTATAAAGTTCTTCAAAATAAGTTAGTATGTTTTTAAGATATTCAGGGTTTGTATAATCACCTATATTATTGATAAAATCAACATATTTTTTTATTTCTAACGAGCTACTTCTATAAAATTTTTTTAATATTACAATAGGAAATAAATTAGAATTAATTAAATCGTTTAATATATCACCTGGTCCTATTGCGGGCAATTGATCTTTATCTCCTACTAATATTAATTTTTCTAGATTAGTACAGGTTTTTAAAAGTTTATAAAACACGGAAATATTAACCATACTAAACTCATCAATTATTATTGTTTTAACTTCATCATAGTTTTCTTTAATTTCAACTTCTTCAGTATCATCTTTTATTTTTAAAAAACTGTGTATTGTCCTTGTTAATATTTTGTTTTTAGAACTTAATATTGATGATGCTCTACCTGTTGGTGTTAAAATAAAAAAATCTTTTTCTGGTTTTTGATTATTGATTTTTAATGTGTTATAAAAGTGTTTAATTAAATTACTCTTTCCAGTTCCTGGGTTTCCTGAAACAATCAAGAAATTCTGGTTTATAAAATTGTAATATGCATTTTTTTGTTCATCAGATAAGTAAGATAGATTTTTTTCTTCTTCACTATTTAATCCTATTTTTTTATTTTTAGATAGATTAATCAATTGTTTTGATATGAACAACTCTTTTTCATATGTAATATTTCTTGTAATTTTATTATTAATTAACTTTACTTTATTTTTATCTATTAAATTAGACAAACTTTTTTGAAATAAATTTAAATTTTCTTCAAAATGGTCTAATGATATAGTTTTTAAAAACTCTTTATAAACTTCTTTTAAAGAAAATAATGTTGAATTATTTTCTTCTAAACTAACCATAACTTTTAATATGAACGCTTCAAATCTTTTATTAGAATAAATGTCATAACCCAACAGAATCGCAAACCTATCTACTGTATATAAATTAAAGTTATCTTCTATATATAATAAATATGGATTAATATTTTTATATTTACTTATAAAATCAATAGACTCTGTTTCAAATTTCTTTTTTAAAAAATCATATAAATCTATCAAATCATTAGAATAAAAAAAACGGATATTTTCTTTATAAAACTCACTTTCTTGTTCACTTAATTTTAAAATTTTATTAATCGTTTCTTGATTATGTTCATAATAATTGAAAGAGTTATCAATTTGTTGTTCATTTAAAATTTCTTTTAAGATATTTTTATTTACTTCTAATGAACCTAACATTTTAAAAAAAGTTTTTCCTCATTTATCAAAAACTTTTTGTGCGGTTATTTTACCTATTTTTTGAATTTTTAAAATATGTTCTTTTATTTCTATATCAGTATCTACTAATTCTAATATAGGGACAAAAGATAGTAAAACAAAAGAGTTTTTGTTTGTTGTACTTTGTTGAATCTCTATTTCATATTTTTTATATAAATCTGGTACATTTTTTCTTGTATAAATTGAGATTTTTTTCTTTTTATCTGTTGTTTCAAAAAGCAAAAAACCCCATCCTTGCGAAGAACTTCCTTTTAAAAGTTTTACAAATTTTCCTGTTATTTTCTCTTTAGATAAATTAACCATAATTATATTAAATTATACTTTAATTATTTTTTTTGCTTATTTTTGTATATACTAGACTTTAAATAATTATTAACATACTTATTAACAATTTTTCTTAATATGTTAATAAGTATCTTTTCTGCTTAAATATAGTTATAAAAGTTGTTTATAAATATGTTATTTATTTTTAATTTATTATATAATTTGTTTATGATTAAAAAAGAAAACTTAAATGAATTTACTGAAAAATTATTAAATTATTTGAGGAACGAAATCAATGATAATATGTTGTGAAAATCTTTTTTTTCTAAAATGAAAGTAATTCAAAAAGAAGATAATTTTGTTTTAATTTTCATTCCTTTAGAAAAAGAAGAAAACTTATTACAATTCAAGGGTATTTACAAAGAAATTTTTGAAAACTCTATTAAAATTGTTTTTGGTGAAAAAATTAATTATGAGCTAACTATTAAAAACACTATAAAAGAAAAACAAATTGAAGAAAAGGTGATAAATCAAATTTCTTTATTTAACAATTCTTCAGGTCATCAAAAAAGTAATTTTTTTTCTTTGAATAATTACAACTCTCAGATGAATTATGAAAATTTTTTAGTTGCTAATTTTAATGATGAAGTTTTTAATTTAGTCAATAAATTAGACCAAAATTTTTTAAACTTAAAGACAGTTTATATTTATGGTCAATCAGGTTTAGGTAAAACTCACTTACTTCATTCTATCGGGAATTCATTTTTGAAAAACAATAAAAACGGTTTTTATTTAACTCCTTTAAGTTTTTCTATATATATTGCTAACTTATTAAAAGAAAACAATTCAAAAAAAATAAAAGAAGTATCTGAACTTCTAAGTAATATGGACATTTTGCTTATTGATGATTTTCAAATATTTGGTGAAGGACAAAAAACACAAACAAAAAATTTTATCTATCACATCTTAGATAATAGGATTCTTTTAAATAAATTAACTATTATTTCATCTGAACTAGATATTAATGGTATGGAAAAATTATTTGATAAAAGGTTTGTCACAAGAATTCAAGAAGGTTATATTGTTAAAATACAAAATCCTAGTTTAGATGATTTACATAAATTAATGGAATATAAATTAAATCAATCAGGTTTCAATATTAAAGTACTAGATGAAAGATCAAAAAATTTAATTGTTAGAAATCATTCAAAATCTGTTAGAGCGATTTTCGGAGCAGCTATTAAATTAATAAATAAAAAAGATGAATTTGAAGTTTATGATGATTTTGTTTTTGATAAAGTTCAAAATTTATTTATAGATTATATAAAAGAAGAAAAAGAAGTAACTTTTGATGTTATATTAAAATCTGTTGCTAAACATTATAAAGTAAAAGAAAAAGAAATTTTAGGAAAGTCAAGAAAAAAAGAAATAGTTATTGCTAGACATATTTGTATTATGTTAGTCCACAACTTATTAACATATTCATCCACACAAATAGGTAGATTATTCAACAGAGATCACTCTACTATATTAAGCGCTATTAAAAAAATTAATTCTGATGATAAAAATCCTTCTTTTAAGAATGCACTAGAGTTTCTAATTGGGGAAATTAATGGAATAAATTAATAAATTACTAACTTGTTAATAAGGTTAAAAAGTTAATTTTATTTTTATTTTTGTTAATTAAAATAACTTTTTTGTTTTTATTAGACTTATTAAAACAAAAAATAATTATATTAAATAGGAGAAATTATGAAATTTAAAATAAGTAAAAAACTAATAGAAAATTCTATAGAATTTTTAAATAATTATATAGATTCAAATGATGCTTTTATACCACTTAGAGGTATATTATTTAAAATAGATTATGATAATATCACAATGATTGGTTCTAATAATTACTTGAATGTTAGAAAAATAATAAAAACAAAAGATAATAACATAAATATTTATGAACCTGGTTCTTTTTTGATTAATGCTTCCTTAATGAGAGATGTAATTAAAAAATTTGATGAAGAAATTTTTTTTGAAAGTGATGGTTTAAACATTATTTTGTATGAAAATAAAACAAAATATATTTTGACTAAATTAGAAATAGAAAAATATCCTTATATAAATTTTGATTTACAAAAAAATAAAACAAAAATTAATAGCAATGAAATGAGAGAAATAATAAACAATGTTTCTCTTGCTACTTCTCAAAATACAGAAAAAGTTAATTTCGTTATTTATAAATGTATTAATTTAAAATCAAATAATGGTGTTTTAAGGTTAACAGCAACAGATAGTCACAGATTAATTACTCAAATAATTAATCTTAAAGAAAGTTTTGATTTTAATGTTTTAGCAGAATCAAAAAGTTTAAAAAAGCTTTTTCCTAAAGAAATAACAAAAGAGGTTGATTTATTTCTAGATGAAGACAAAATAGGTGTTTCTTATAAAGAAACTGTTATATTTACAAATTTAATAAAAGAAAATTTCACAGATATTTCTCCTTTTTTAAAACCAATATACAATAAAACATTAAAAATTTCAAAAAATACATTACTTAATTTAGTAAACAAAGTTATTTTTCAATCATCTGACAAAATAAGAAGATTACAATTTTTATTAAATAAAAATGAATTAAAACTTAGTTTTGAAGTCCCTGAAACAGGAATATCTTCTGCTTCATCTAACCGATTCGAATTTGATGGTGATTTAGTAGATATAGATGTTGATTTTCAATTTTTTAAAGATGCGTTAAGTGTTGTTAACACAGAAGAAATAGAAATTAAATTTAATGAATCTAACGAAAGAATTTATGTTTTATCAGATAAATACCCTGAAAACATTCAAATATTAACTCCTATAAGAAGGTATTAAAATGATTATAAAAATAAAAACAAATGAAATTAAACTAGGACAATTATTAAAGAAAATAGATGAAATAAACACAGGAGGACAAGCAAAATTTTTTATAGAAGAAAACTTTATTAAAATAAATGACAAACAAAATGTCAAAAGAAACTCAAAAATTAGATCAGGTGATATTTTAAAAATAAATGAAAATATATATAAAATAGAAAAAGAATAAAAAAACAAAAAAATATTCAGGTATTTGAATATTTTTTTGTTTAGTGTTTTTATTATTTAAACATAAGGTATAGCAAATAAAATAAAAGATGCACAAACATTTAATAAAATAATTAAAAATAAAGAAAACTTCTTCTTTGCTAAATAATAAGAAATTAATATACCTAATGGAACATAAATCTTTAATAAAACACCTTTGTATCCGATAAAAAAATTGTTTTCTGTTTTTGTATAAGAAAAATAATTTATTGAATTTTTATTAAATTCTATTTCGGGTAGAAAAATTTGAACTAATAATTGTAATGCCAAAGAAAATATAATTCCTGATATAATAGGTCTTAATATAATCAACATATTTTTAACATAAGAATTACTTTTAAATTTTTTAATATATCTCATTGCTAATAACATAATAATAATTGCAGGCAAACAAAAGAAAAAATATGTTACAAACATTGCTACATAGCCTCACCATAAAACAGAACCATCATCATTGTATGCTACCAAAAACCCTGTAAAAAAACCAAATTTTGTTGATACTACCCCTGGAGTAGAATTAGATATAGCAAAAACAGTATTGATTTTCTCTTCTGATATTTGTGAACCAAAAACCGAACTTAAAAAAGTTCACAACCATCTAAAAATAGGCATAAAAACTTGGCCACCACCAAAAACAGAAATTGAAATTAAAATTAATAAAGGAATACTAATTAAAAAACCAATAAAAATCATTACTCCTCTCCTTCTTGAAGGATTGTTTTTTTGTTTTTCTTTTTTAAATAAAAATATAAAAATGTATAAATAATCATTACAAACAAAATAGCTACAACTGGTATGTTATAAGGGGAAGGGACAAAAAAACAATAAATAAATGAAAAAAGAAAAATAACCAATCACAAAGGTGTATAAACGCTTTGTTTTGACTGTTTTAAATATCTCATACCAAAGTCTATTAAAAAAGAAATAATTGAAATTAAGACACCAATAGAAAGAATCTTTATGTATTCTTTAGGTAAATAATTAGATAATATTAAAAAAGCAAAAGCTATTAAAACGTGAGGTAATATAGCAAATAAAGTAACTAAAATACCTTTAAATTTCCCTAATAAATGTATACAAATATAAGAAATAGTTTGAATAACTGACGCCCCAGGTAACATATTCGTAACAATTACAATATCATCAAATTCAGAATTAGTAATTCATTTTCTTTTATCAACTGCTTCTTTTTTTATGATAGGCATTAAAGCGTTGCCACCACCAAAACCGATAAAAGTAACCTTTAATATAAATATAATTAAATGAATAATACTAACTTTTTTTTGCCGCATAATAGTTATTATAATACAAATTAAAATCATACATTTTATAAACTTATAAAATAAAATAAATTTATTATAATTAAAATTATAATAAATAAAGAAAGTTATATATGAAAAAAAGAGTAGTAATAGGATTAAGTGGTGGTGTAGATTCTTCAGTTAGTGCATATTTATTACAGCAACAAGGATATGAGGTTGTTGGTTTGTTTATGCGTAATTGAGATAGTATGGTAAATAATGATATATTAGGAAACAAAGATTTAAATGAAAATATTTGTCCACAAGAGCAAGATTATAATGATGCAAAAAAGGTAGCAGATAAATTAGGAATAAAAATTTGTAGAGTTGATTTTGTTAAAGAATATTGAGATAACGTTTTTGAAAATTTTATAGAAGAATATAAGAAAGGTCGTACACCTAATCCTGATATATTGTGTAATAAATATATTAAATTCGATAAATTTGCTAAATATGCATTTAACAAATTAAAAGCAGATTATATAGCAATGGGACATTATGCAAAAGTAGAAAAAGGAAAATTATATCGAGCAAAAGATCAAGAAAAAGATCAAACTTATTTCCTAGCCCAGTTAACTACCCAACAATTAGAAAAAGTAATTATGCCATTACAAAATCTAACAAAAAAACAAATAAGAGAAATAGCAAATGAATTAAATTTAGTTACTGCACAAAAAAAAGACTCTACAGGTATTTGTTTTATAGGGGAAAGAAATTTTACTCAATTTTTACAAAATTATATACCTGCTCAAGAAGGAAATATAGTTGATATCACTTCAAACAAAATATTAGGTAGACATATCGGTTGTTTTTATTATACAATAGGACAACGTAAAGGATTGAATTTAGGTGGAATGACAGAACCACATTATGTTTGTGGTAGAGATGTATACAAAAATATTTTGTATGTGGCACCAAGTTCCAAACCAGAATATTTAGAATCAAACAGTTTAATAGCAACTGATTATACGTTTAATCATTTTGAATATGATAAAAATAATTTAACTGCTAAATTCAGATATAGACAACAAGATATTCCAATAAAAATGGAAATATTAAATGATAAAGAAATCAAAATTAGTTATGATAAATCATTTGCAATAACCCCTGGTCAACAAGTAGTAATTTATGAAGGACAAAAATGTATTGGTGGCGGAATTATAGATAAAGTTTTTATGAATAACAAATGAATCAAATATTTATAGAGAGGAAAAAATGACTTCAAAAGAAATAAGAAAAAAATGATTAGACTTTTTTGAATCTAAAAACCATTATGTTGTACCTTCAAAAAGTTTAATCCCACAAAACGATCCTTCTTTATTATGGATAAATAGTGGTGTAGCCACATTAAAAGATTATTTTTCTGGTAAAAAAATACCGCCTTGTCCTAGGTTAGTTAACTCACAAAAATCAATTAGAACAAATGATATAGAAAATGTCGGTGTAACAGCAAGACATCACACTTTTTTTGAAATGTTAGGTAATTTCTCTATAGGCGATTATTTTAAAAAAGAAGCTATTGAATATGCAAAAGAGTTTTTATTAGATGTTTTAAAATTAGAAAAAGATAAACTTTATTTTACTTATTATAAAGAAGATTTAGAAACAAGAAATTTGTGAATAAAAAACGGTTTTAAAGAATCTCATTTAATTCCAGGAGATAAAAAAACTAACTTCTGAGAAGTAGGATCAGGACCATGCGGACCAAATACAGAAATTTTTTATGATAGAGGTCTTAAATATGATTCTAGAGGAATAGAGTTGCTGGAAAATGATATAGAAAATGACCGTTATATAGAAATTTGAAACATAGTTTTTTCTACTTTTAATTCTGATGGACAGGGAAATTACACAGAATTAAAACAAAAAAATATTGATACTGGCGCTGGTTTTGAAAGGTTAGTTTCTATTTTACAAAACGCTCCAACCAATTTTGACACAGATTTATTTTTACCAATAATTAATGAAATAGAAAAATACACAAATTACAGATATCAAACATCTAATTACTTTAGTAAAGATAAAACTCAAACCCAAATTAATACTTATTTTAAAGTTATTGCTGACCATATGAGAACGGTGGTGAACGCAATCGCAGACGGAGCTAAACCTTCAAATGTAGGTCGAGGTTATATCTTAAGACGTTTAATAAGACGTAGTGTTTATTTTGGAATGATGCTAAATATTCCAGGTAATTTTTTATATAAATTAACACAAATAATTAAAGAGACATTACCTTTCGGATATGATATAGAAAAAGTAAGAGAAATAATATTAAATGAAGAAGAAATTTTCTTCAAAACAATAGAAAACGGAAGAAATTTATTATTTCAACACATATCAAAAGATCAAAAAGTATTTCCAGGTAATATAGCATTCAAATTATTTGAAACATATGGTTTCCCAATAGAATTAACAGATGAAATTCTTAGACAAGAAGGTATCGAAATAGATTACTCATCATATGAAGAAGCTAAAAAACAACACTCTCTAGCAAGTAAAAACCAAAAAGTTTCTGGAATGGATAAAGTAATAAATTCATTGACTTTAATAAAAAATAAAGTTGATGAATTTATTGGTTATTCTGATACATATTCAAAATCCAAAATTTTATATTTATTAAATACAGAAAGAGAAATTCAAGATTCTAAAGAAACAAGTTATGTGGTTTTAGATAAAACCCCTTTTTATGCTACTAGTGGTGGTCAAAAACATGATAGAGGTTATATAAAACAAAATAATCAAAAAATAATTATTTTAGATGTGTTTAAAGATAAATTCGGAAACCATATTCACAAAGTAGAAGGTAACATTAATAAAAACGAACAAGTTGAATGTTTTGTAGATAAACAGATAAGATTAGGTCTTGAACGTAATCACTCAGGTACTCATTTATTATTTTGTGCGCTAAGAAATATTTTAGGGCCTCAAATAAAACAACTTGGTTCTGATAATAATGAAGAACGTTTAACTTTTGATTTACCAGCAGATACAAAACCAACAGAACAAGAAATACAAAATATAGAGAACTTAGTTAGAAGTTATATTAAACAAGACGTAAAACGTAATTATTTAACTATGACAACAGAACAAGCTAAAAAAATGGGTGCTATAATGACACTTGAAGAAGCAGAATATATGGATCCTAAATCAGTAAGAATTGTCCAATTTGAAGGAATTACAACAGATTTATGTGGCGGAACACACTTGAGCAATACCAAGAAACTAGAAAATTTTAAAATCACTAATGTTGAAAAGAAAGCGGCAGGAATATTTAGGATTAGAGCTATTTCTTCTGATGAGTTAGTTAATGAATACTTAGAAGAAGAAAAAAATAAATTGATATTAGAACTAGATAAAGTAATTGAAAAAAATCAAAAACTAGATATTAACTATAATTTCGATTATTCATTAGATAATGATTTAGAATTAGCAATAGAACAATTAAAAGAACATATTTCAATAGCAAGAAATCACTTTGTAGAAATTAATAAAAAAATAAATAATGAATTTGTTTTCGATTATCAAAATATAAATTTTATAAAATTAAATAACCATAATTTATATATAAATCAAAACATTAACAAAAACCAAATTAAAAACATTGCTAGTTCTTTACGGGAAAAATTTCCTTCAAGCATTATTGTTTTGTCTACAGATGAAGTCAATCCGGTATTAGTTGTTGCTTCAAAAATTTTTGATTCAAATAAATTAGGTCAATTAATTTTTAAACACAATAACCTTGGCAAAGGTGGAGGAAACTCTATTCTTTGTATGGGTAAACTAAACAAGAAAATTGATATTTTCACTTTATTGAAAGAAATAAAATGAGAAAATTAGCTTTTGATTTAGGTACTAAATCATGTGGGTTTGCAATAACAGATGAAAACGAAATTATTTCTTCAGGTTTGGATAATTTCACAATGTCTGAAAAAGATTTTGAAGCAGTTTTTAATAAAGTCCATAAATTTATGAACGAATACAAAATAGATGGTTTTGTAATTGGATATCCAACAAAAATTAGTGGTCAAAAAAGTGAAAGAACAATTATGGTTGAAGAATTTTCTGAAAAACTTTATCAAAGATTTAAAATACCATTTTTATTTGTTAATGAACAATATTCAACTAAAAAAATCCAAGAAAACTTAATTAATATAGGTTTATCTTCAAAGAAAAGAAAAGCAATCAAAGATAAAATGGCAGCACAATTAATTTTGCAAGATTATTTAGACTACCACAAAAATAAATGGAGTAAAAATGAGTAATACTAGAACAATATTGATTATTTCTGCTATTGTTGTTTTTGTTTTAGGTATAGGTTTATACATAAGTCTACAAATTTGAGCAAAAAAATACCGTCAAAAATTTGTATTAAAATCACAACAAGAAGCATTGATGAAAATACAATCAATGAGGAATGATGTTGGAATTTTACCTTTTCATTTAAAAGAAGAATTTAAGTCAAAATCAGATGATATAGATATTGAAGGTCTAATAAACACATTTTATATAAACAAATATAATTCTTTGTTAATACTTAGTTCAAATGACTTATTTAACTTTGTTGCACTATGTGAAAAAGTAAAAAAAACTTCATATTACTTACCTAACGAATTTGATTTTAAAACATTTAACAAAGTTAGAATGAAATTACCAAACGAGTTCCAACAAGAAATTACACCTTATGAAAATCAAGTAATAGATTTTGTTGCAGTATTTAAATCAAACCTAGAAATTCAAGAAATATATAACAATTATTTTTCTAATTTAAATGAAAATGGAATGATAGCTATATGTTTAAAATATTACAAAAACAAAGATATTTTAAATCTAATAAATATTTTAAAAAATCAAAACATAAATCACGAAATTTCTTATTTTAGTAATAAATTTTTAATAATAGTAAAGAAAAGTATAATATAAAAAGGAGCAAAATGGATAACCAAAATTTAAATTATTTATCACAACAAAAATACGATGAGTATAAAAAAGAATATGAACACTTAATTAATGTTGAGCGTAAACTAGTTCAAGAAGCTTTAAAAGAAGCGCGTGCACAAGGAGACTTATCTGAAAATGCTGAATATGATGCAGCTAGAGAGCGGCAAGGAATTGTAGAAGGTAGAATCCAAGAACTTGAGTTTATTTTAGATAATGTTCAAATCATTGAATCTAAAGCTCATACCAATGAAACTAAAATAGGAATAAACTCTACTGTAACATTTTTAATTTTAGATAAAAATATAGAAAAAACTATAACTATTACCGGAACACACGATGCTAATCCATTTGAAGGAAAAGTCTCACTCGTTTCTCCTTTAGCAAATGCTTTAATAGGGAACGAAGTTGGTGCAGAAGTCGAAGTTGATGGACCTAATAAATTTATGATTAAGGTTTTAAAAATAGAACATCTTTAAGGAATGGAGTCGTATTTTTCTACGACTTTTTTATTTTAAAATGAAAAAACATCCTTTTATTAAAAAAATATTGTTTACTCAAGAATTTATTGAACAAAAAATTTTTGATGCTTCTGATTGGGTAAATCAAACTTATAAAAATTCAAATGATTTAATTTTAGTTGGGTTATTAAAAGGTTCTATTCCTTTTTTA
Source organism: Mycoplasmopsis felis (assembly GCF_034647055.2). NCBI lineage: Bacteria > Bacillati > Mycoplasmatota > Mycoplasmoidales > Metamycoplasmataceae > Mycoplasmopsis > Mycoplasmopsis felis. Next base: position 132,316 of record NZ_CP141047.2, on the reverse strand, counting down.
GCTCAATTAATTAAAAACATAAAAATAGAGCACGTTTTAGATTTTATGACAGCAAGTAGTTATAGTGGAAAAAAAGAGTCAACAGGAAGTGTTAAAATAATTATGGATTTAGCACAAGACATTAAAAATAAAGATGTATTAATAGTAGAAGATATTATTGATAGTGGTATAACTTTAGAAAAAATAACGAATATATTAAAGAGTAGAAATCCTAAATCATTGAGGATTATTACATTGATGGATAAACCACATCACAGAAAAAATGATTTGATAGCTGATTATTCTTGTTTTTTAGTACCAGATGAATTTTTAGTAGGTTTTGGTCTAGACTACAAAGAAAAAATGAGAAATCTTCCATACATAGGTGTTTTAGACACGAAAATTTTTGATTCAAAAGATAAGTAATTACATTAAATAATAATTCAAACAATTAATAAGATTAAGTATATATGATTTATTAATGTTAAAAGTTATATAATAGATTTAGAAAGGAAAATATGAAAAACAAATTTAAAATACTTTCGATTTTATCTGTAGGAACAATTCTTCCTTTATCTATCATTTCATGCAAACAAAACAAAACTATTGAAAACGGTACTCCCGAAGAAAAACCAACAGAACCTAGTAAACCAGAAACAAAAGTAAAAGAATTAAAAATTACTGAATTAAAGGTTAAAAGTGAAAATAACAAAAACGTTTTAGAAATTTTAATATCAAATAAAGAGATAAATAATAAAAAAATAAAAGACATATTATCTTCAATTAAATTAAAAATTCAACATAATGAAAGTTTTTTATCACCTTCTTCTTTTGATGAAAATACTATGGTATTAATTTTTGATGTATCAAACATTTCTAAAAATAAAGAAAATAAAATTGAATATTTAGAAATAGATGAAAAAAAAATAACCACAGAATTATCATTTAGTGTTAAAGAGGATAAAGATTTGAAAACACCTCCATCAAATGAACCAAACGATCCAATCCAACCACAACCAGGCCCACAACCACCAGAATTCCCTGGTTTACCTCCTGGTTTTACCTTCCCTTCTTTTGATAGAACAAATTTACACACATATCCTAATTTTGTAAATGAATTCACAAAAGTTGATAAAGAAGTTATTTATAATGAAATATTTGACAGAACTTTTGCTATTAAATTTGGAGTGGGTAAAAAAACAGGTGATGAAAATTATTTCTTATCAACCGACAGTGGAACTGCTTGATTATTAGATTATTATAAAAAAGATGAAAATAATTATAAATTATTCTTTGCTACAAATTTACATGTAGCTTCTATGTTGTCAAACACACTAGAAGATAATATAGCTCAATCTTTAAATTATAATGATCCTAGAGACCTTAAAGCAAAATCAATTTCTTTAGGAAAAGCAAAAGGTACTTATGATCAAATTAAAACATCGAGAAATAATACTGAAGTACCAAATAACTTTAAAGGAACAGAACAATATCATGCAAAATGATGAAGTTCAGATGAAAAATTTAAAGATGCTAATTTAAGCGGAACTTCAGCATCTATAACAACTAAAACAGAGGGAATTTCTGCTCCGAAATTAATTTTTGCTGGTTATGATTTCATTAAAAGAGAATTTATAAAACCTTTACAAGAAGATTTAAAAAGAAAAGCTAGAGAATACTTAAACAATCAACAAAATAACGGTTCGGTAGTAGCAGACGATGATGAAGATTCAGAAGATAAGGTAATTAAAAGAGCAATAGATTCAAATGAATTTATTCCTATTTATACAGACTTTGCAGTTTTTGAAATAGAAATAAATATGACAAACATGGATAATTCACTAAAAGAATTGTTTAAAAAATCAATTACTGCTCTAGATAATTATTTAAAAAGATTAAAAGATACTAATAAATTACCTAACCAAGATAAAAATATTTCTTCATTTATGCAAACAACAGATTACTTTAGTGCTGCTAAAGAAAAAAATAATCCAACAAGAAATAATTTATGAAATGCTCAGAATTTATATATTGGAGGTTATCCTAGTTCAAATAATGGTTCTGTGTGGTCTGTAAACAACCCAACTGAAAGATATGATGAAAATATACAATGATATCCTAGAGAACCAAAAAATGCTAAAGCGTTTTCTTTTGCTACAAGTCAAGGAGAAGAAAGAATTACTAATTCCAACGTTTCTCCATATGGTAAAGCACAAGGTAAATTATTAGGTGATTATTATGGTTATAATTACTCATTACTATTTTCATCACTTTATTATGGTGCTTCTGGTTCATTAGTTTATAATGAGTTCGGACAAATGGTAGGAATTTATAATACAGTTTCAGCAAATGTTGAAAATGGTGATTTAAGTAAAAATGCAGGTTTTGCTCCTTTTCTTTTATCAGAAGATGTTAGAGGAAATATTCCTATAAAAGCATATAATCTAATAGATGGAACAGATAAAAACAGGTTCCCTGCTCAAACTGCTTCATACAGAGAGAATTTAGCAAAAATTTATTCAAACGGATTTAATGATAATAACTTTAAAACAGCTTTATTCCCTGAAGGTTTCAAGAAGTAGATTATAAAGAAAAGAACGTTAACTTTATTCTTTATATTAAAGAAACCAAATATTAATTCAAAAAAAATTAACACAATGTGTTAATTTTTTGATTTTCTTTTTTGCTTTATAGTTCAAGATAATTTAAAAACAAAACCTATTAAGATAAATGATAAATAAACCACTATAACGAAAGTATGTTCTTGTTTTCAATCATTATTTAAAATAAAAGGGAAAAGATAAATGTTTAGTAATGTTAGAATTCAAACTATATTTATAGAATAAATAATTTTCTCTCATAGAGGGATTTTGTCAATAATTTTTTTTCTTGATAGTATTAAAGCAACAACAGTTGTAAAAGTATCTTCTAATAGCAAAGCAACAGCATTTACACCTATAACAGCAGTAAAATAAGGGTTGTTTTCTGAAGAATTTTTACTTAATAAAGTAGGTAGTAACCATAAAACTAGCATAGATAAAAATGTTAGTATAGCAGTAAATAAAATTGCATTTTTATATTCGCCATGCTGATTATGGTCAGCATATTTAGGGTTGATGTGATTATCTAGTGCTAGTGGTATTAATTTACGTGCTGTGGATACACTTTGTGTTATTTTATAACCAATATCATTAAAAATAAACCCTATTATAAACACAACTATACCAGCAGAACCTAAAGCTAAATGGTAAATTTTAGAAAAATGTTCAATTGTATCATTTTCATTAAGTTTTAAACCCAAAAATAACGTATATGAAACAAAATAAATAGATGAAACTATTCCTAATGAAATAAATAAAACTTTTCTAAAATTTTTAAAATGTGCATCTTTTGCCATAGAAGCCATATCTTCAATACCGGCAAAAGCAAATATAAAAATTAAAACATTTACAAAAATTAAACTAACAGAAACTTGTTTTTTTATTTGTTTTGAAACCAAATCTAAGTATCCTGCTCCAGAATTTTTTATTATAAATCCTATTAAAATAAACAATCCTAATGCAATAAAACCTCATTTAACAACAGAAGTCATAAAAACAACTTTAGTATTTAGTTTTAAACCTTTAGTTGAAATTAATATTAAGCTACCGAAAAAAACAATGGATATTATTCTGATTGATCAAATAATAATTTCAAAATTATGTGTTGTTTTAGGTATGGCCAATTCAAATGCGCTAGCTAAAAATAAAGGTGATATAGATGATAAAACAGGAGATTGTAAAAACTGATTTCAACCAACATAAAAACAAAAATTATGAATCAGCTTTCTTTTTATTCTTTCTCATTTACTAAAGTTTGGAAACTCCTCTTCAAACAAAGTTTTATCTAAGTGTCTTACATAAGAATAAGAACCACCATAGTGATCCTTAAATGCATTACCCATTCTAGAGAATACTAAAGCAGTTCCACATACCGTTAACAAAGAAAGACCTATTACAAGATAACCTCATAAACCTAAATTAAATATTTCAGTGATTGTTGTTAAAAAACCAAGTCCAACAATAAAGTTAATAGTTAAGAAAGTAAATGATTTTTCTGTAAAATGCTTATCTTTCATTTAATTTAAATGTTAATTTATTTAGAGGTTCTTTTTTATTAAAAATAACATCATATATTTCATCATATGTATGTACAGGTATGTAAGTTAAATTAGATTTAATTTCTTGTGGTACATCCCTTAAATTTACTATATTTCCATACGGAATAAAAACGAATTTTAATTTCTTCTGAGATGCAGCAAATGATTTTTCTTTTAAACCACCTATATCTAGAACCTTACCACGTAAAGTTATTTCACCCGTCATTCCATAATGAGATGGAACTATTCTTTTTGATAAAGAAGAAATCAGTGCTGTTGTAAAAGTTACACCTGCGCTTGGTCCATCTTTTGGGACTGCTCCTTCAGGAACATGGATATGAATTGTTGTGTTATCAAAGTCAAAACCTTTAATTCCATATCTTTCAGCATTTGCTCTTACATAAGATAATGAAATACTTGCAGATTCTTTCATAACTTCTTTTAATGAACCTGTGAGTTTTATTTCACCTTTACCCGGATATGTATTAACTTCGATTTGTAATGATGACCCACCAACAGCTGTATAAGCTAAACCATTTACAACACCAGGTGTTTGGTAATCTTCGCTATCGCTTTCTTTGAATTTTTCTGGTCCTAATAATTCTTCTAAATCACTAATTTTTAAATTGAATACTTCTTTTTTATTTTTGTTTTCTAATTTTTTAAATATAAACTTTCTAGCTAATTTATCTAATATTCTTTTTAAACCACGAACACCTGCTTCACGTGTGTAATTCTGAATAATGTATTTCATTGTTTCATTATTAATACTTAAGAAATTACTTTTTGCACCAACTTGTTCTATAACTTTTGGCATTAGGTGTTCTTGAGCTATGTTTATTTTTTCTGATAATGTATAAGCAGACAATTCTATTATTTCAACACGATCAATTAGTGCTGGAGGAATATTTTCGTAATAGTTTGCTGTTGCTATAAATATAGCTTTAGATAAATCATATTCATGTTCTAAGTAATGATCCTGGAATTTTGAATTTTGCTCTGGGTCTAACACTTCAAGCATAGCTGAAGCAGGATCGCCTTTATTTGATGAAGCCATTTTATCAATTTCGTCCAATAAAATTACAGGGTTAGATACACCACTTTGAGAAATACCTTTTATTAATTTACCAGGCATAGCACCAACATATGTTCTTCTGTGTCCCCTTATTTCACTTTCATCTGTTACGCCACCAAGAGAAATTTTTACAAATTTTCTTTGTAAGGATTCTGCTATTGCTTTTGATAATGAGGTTTTGCCTGTACCAGGAGGACCAACAAGACATAAAATAGGAACATTGTTGAATGTTTTTTCTTTTGTTTTATTTTCTTCTTTAAATAGATTTAAATCTATTTCAAGTTCATTATTATATTTTAATTTGTTTGATTCTTTTTTTGCATTTTCCTTTGTATTAATAATTACAGCTATGTACTCCAAGATACGTTGTTTTACTTCTTCTAATCCATAATGATATTTGCTTAAGACTTTTTTAGAGTGCTCCAAATCTAAAAGTTCTTTTTGGGTCAATCTTCAAGGTAATTTCTTTAAGTGACTTACATAAGTTTTAGAAATATTAGCTTCAGGAGAAGCTGCCATCATTTCATTTGCTCTTTTTGTTTCTTCAGCAATTATTTTTTTTACTGATTCAGGATATCTTTTGCTTTTTATGGAATCACTAATTTCTTTTTGGTATTCTTCTTCTTTATTTAAAGGAACATTCATTCCTTCAAGTTCTTCTTGTAATCATTTAATTTTTTCTCTAATAACAAATTCTCTGTGTTGGTCATTAAGTTTCGTTGACATTTTTTTTGCCATTTGGCTTTCCATTTCAAAATTGCTATTAACAATATTGAGTACAGAATCAGTTATTGCTAAAAGTTGTTTATCACCAAATGCTAAAAAACCAGTAACTTTTTCAGTAAATTCAGGCTTCATAAAAGATAAATATGTAGCAACATATCTTCATCTATCTTTATACTCTGTAGGATTTTGTATTTTATATTTATCATTAAGAAGTTCTTCTATGTATAAATGATTTCTACCATATTTCTTCTTAAATAAATTTTCTACAAATAAAATTTTTCCAATATCTGGTATTTCAATAACACCTTCTTTTATATTTTTCTTTAAAGATTCAGCGAAAAAATTATAAATATGATCAACGGTTTGAGGTGTAGGATAAATATTGCTTGCTTCACTTATTATATTTATAGAACTTTCGTCAGTGTTTTTTATTATAGTTGTGTTATCATATTCAGCAATCGGTACTATATGACCATAACATGAAGTTACAGAACCAAAAGGAATTTTGTTGTTTTTTATTTCATTTCTTGTAAGTGAATAAAATTTATCTTGATCAACTTTGCCATCAAACAATAATTCAGCATAACCATAGTCAATTAAATTAAAAAATCCAGTATTAATGTAAGTTAATACTACACTACTATTGTTGTTAGGTATTTTCTGAATATCAATAATTTTAGCAGTAATTGCTTTAGGATATAGAGCTTTTTGTTCATCGGAATAAGCAATCACGACATTTAATTTTTCTTCATTTTTTAAGTCAACATCAGCTTCTAGCAATTCATTTTTCTTTATTTTTATTTGGTGAATTGCTCCAGGAAATGAAATATTAGTCATTCCAGAAATAAGCAAACGCGATACTTTATATTCTTTTGACATTTGTCTCCTTTATTTTATTACAAAGTTAATGAGTTTGTTTGGTACAAAAATCTCTTTAACTATTTTTTTATTTTCTATTCAACTATTGATTTGTTTTTTAGATAAATTTAATACTTCTTCTTTAGACAAGTCTTTTGAAACAGTTATTTCACCTCTTAATTTTCCATTAACAGTTATTCCATAACTTATTTCATCATCTATTAGAGCAGATTTATCTATAGTAAAATCAGTTAAATTTTTTAATTTAAATAATTTTTCTGAATATTCCCATGCAGTATGAGGTGCAAAAGGTTCTAATATATTTAATAAGATATAAAACATTTCTTGTAATAACAATTTATTTGTTATTGTTTCATATTCATTATATGTTTCCATAACTCAAGCAATGATTGTGTTATATGAATATTCTAATTCCTTGTTAGAAAAAGTTTCTATATATTTTTTTAAACCTAAATAAAGTTTTTTTCTCGCTTTTTTTTCTTGTGAAGATAATTTTAGTTCTTTTATCTTAAGGAAATCAAAATTTTCGATTTTAGAAACTTCTTGTATTCTTGTTATAAATTTATTTAAAAATTTATAACATCCATTTATTCCTGAATCACTTCATTCTAATTCTTTTGAAGGAGGTGCTGCAAAGAAAACAAATAACCTTGTTGCATCTGTCCCATATTTGTCAATCATATCTTTTGGTTCTACAACATTACCTTTTGATTTAGACATTTTAGAACCATCTTTTAAAACCATCCCTTGTGTTAGTAAATTTTTAAAAGGTTCACGATAATTTATTAATTTCAAATCAGCCAGCGCTTTTGTAAAAAATCTTGCATATAATAAGTGTAATATAGCGTGTTCAATACCACCAATATATTCATCAACTTGATTTCAGTAGTTGATATTTTCCTTTTCAAATAATATATCTTCTCTTAATTGAGTTGGAGTGGTGTATCTCATAAAATATCAACTAGACTCAAAAAATGTATCTAATGTATCGGTTTCTCTTTTTGCTCAACCATTGCATCTATAACATTTAACATCTAGTCAAGTCTTACTTGTTAAAATTGGATTTCCATTACCGTTAAATTCAACATCATTAGGTAATAAAACAGGCAAATTTTCTTTTTTTTCAGGTAGTGTTCCACAACTATCACAATTAATTAAAGGAATTGGGGTTCCCCAATATCTTTGACGAGAGATTCCTCAATCACATAAATTGTAATATGTATCTTTAGTTAATAATTCTTCTTTTAATAATGGTGAGTTTTCATTATGAGAAAAAACTATATTATTAAATTTCATAAAAGTTTTTTGCGTTTCATCTAAAAAGCTAACAAAACTTATATTTTTATTAATATTAAAACTTGTAAAATCTGTGACATATATAGGTGTATCTTTACCATTGACAGGATTTATAACACTAAACGGAGTTTTTAAACACAATTTCTTACTAAAATCTTTATTAGAGATAGCAGAATTTATTTTTTCTAAATATTCTTCTTGTTCTCTCGTAATATTAAATTCTTCTTTTCATATTTTTATTAATTCATGCTTTGAACTAATAGATATAAAATTTGCATTCAATATTTTGTCATAACTTTCTTCAAATATTGTTATTTTATAATTGTTTTCTAAAACATATAAATCAATTTTATATTCAGTTTTTTTACCTATTCAGTTTTTTTGCATTGTTAGCACTTGTTGAGGTCAATGATTTTCTAAAGATTTAAGTTCTGACAATAATTCATCAGCATACTCTGTTATTTTTAGATAATATGTTTCCATTTCTTTTTGAACTACAACATTATCACACCTTCAACATTTGTTATTGATTACTTGTTCATTTGCTAACACTGTATTATCATTTTCACATCAATTTAATGAACTTTGTTTTTTGTAAATTAAATTTTTCTTTCATAGTTTAAGGAAAATAAATTGTTCTCATTTTGTATAAGAAGGATCTGCGGTTACACATTTTTGATCCCAAGCAAAAGAAATACCTAATTTTTGTATTTCTTTATCCATTATTTCTATATTTTTATAAGTCCATTCTTTTGGATGAACTTTATTTTTTATAGCTGCATTTTCTGCTGGTAAACCAAAAGCATCTCAACCAAATGGGTGGAATACATTATAGTTATTTCTTCTGTAAAAACGAGCAATTGCATCACCCAAAACATAGTTTCGAACATGTCCCATATGTATTTTTCCACTAGGATACGGAAACATACTAACAATATATTTTTTAGGTAAATTAAAGTCATTTTTAGGTTCAAATAATTTATTTTCAATTCAATAATTTTGTCATTTCTTTTCTATTTCTTTATATTTTGACATAATCCTCCTATTTAGTTCCGAAAATTCTATCACCAGCATCACCTAAACCTGGTTCTATATAACCGTTTGAATTTAATTTTTCATCTAAAGATGCTAAATAAATATTAAAGTCTTTACCAAAATTTTTTATTACATTCTCAACACCTTCTTTAACTCCTAATAAACAAATTAATTGTATATTAGTAAAACCTTCTTTTTTTATTTGTTTTATTGCATCTACCGCAGAATTTCCTGTTGCTAACATGGGATCTACAACAAAAATTAAACTATCTTTAGGTACATTAGGCATTTTAAAGTAATATGGATGAGGAGATAAAGTGGTTTCATCTCTATACATACCTATATGTCCGACTCTAGCATTAGGTATGAGATTAAGTAAACCCTCAACCATCCCTAATCCTGCCCTAAGGATAGGGACTAAAATTATTTCTTTTAGAAAAGTTTCGCCAATAAATTTTTGATTCAATGGAGTTATAACAATTTTTGTTTTTGTTTCATATTCTCTCATTATTTCAAAAACCATTAATGATGCGATTTCGTTTAAAATATTTCGAAACTCTTTGTGTTTTGTTTCTTTATCACGCAATTTTGTCATTTTAATTCTTATAAGGGGATGATTTAATATTTTTAGCATTTTTTCCTTTTTTATTTAATATATTCTTTAAATTATAAACTTTTTATTTTAATTAAAAATAATAAAGTTTTAAGCAAGGTATATATAAATTATTTTAAATATAAAACAAAAATAAAACATTTATGATAATATTTTTATTAAAAAACAAAAAAATTGAAAAATGTATAATTTCATTATTAATGAAAGGTAAAAAATGGATAAAAAGAAAAAAAGAAAATTAATTATTATAGGTGGTGTTGTTTCATTAGTTTCTTTATCATCAATAATTATTGGTTCAACATTGGGACTAAAGAAAAATTATGAAACAAGCAATGAACCAGGAAAAACAGATGATGAAAAAAGACCTACTGACCCTGTTGTGGATAACAAGAATCAAGAGTTTATTGAAAAAACTAATAATTTATTTATAGAGAGTTATCAAGACATTTCTGGATTCAAGAACAAAATCATTGAAAATTTAAAATCTCAAGATACATATGATGAACTTACTACTAATTTGTATTATGAACAACTAAAAGTGTTTTTGAGAAATTATACAAATCTTAGAGAAGAATTAAATACAAAACAAGAGTTTTTTGTAAGAGATGAAGTATTAAGAGATTCATTCAAAAAATTTTTAAATTACCAATCAGATCATAAAGATTTTTCATTCTCTGTATTTGGGTATAAAAGTTATTTAGATGAATTAAATTCTTTTATCAATAGAAATGCTGAAATAGTTAATATTAAAGAAATTAATAATAAAATTGCTCAAATAAAATTTGATGCAAAATCACATGAAACGAATTTCTTAAGTTATAAAAAAGACTATGAAGACTTTATAACAAAATTCAATGAATTAGGCTTAGATATAGATTATTCTGAAGTAGTTGTTTTTTCTAATGCACCAAGGAATTTTAATGATTATTTAGAAAAAGCAATAGAATATAAAGATTTAACAAATCAATTGAATTCTATTAAACAAGAATATCCAAATGACATAACAATACAAGAAGAAATAGATAAATATAATGCATTAATAGAAGATAAAAGTAATTTTATAAGCGATTTAGACTCACTAAATAATAAGATTTGAAAAATTCTAGATGTTGTTACTAAAAAATTAAGAAGGGGAAGTTCAGATAATGAAGAACTAAACCAATACAAAACCGAAAATAAAACCTTCTTAAACTCTTTAAATTTATTAACACAAAGTACAAAAAATAAATTTATAGATGAAATTAACGATTCTATAACCAAAGCAAATATTGATTTATTAAAAAATAGAGCTGTTTCTTTAAATTCAAACAAAGAAGGAATAAATGAAATAATAAAAAATTACCAAAATCTAAAAGCAAATAACGATCCTTTATATTTGAATAGTAGTAACAAAGACAAATTAGAAGAACTCATAAATAATAATAACTTTAGTGCAGAAGACGATGAATTAAAAGATGTAGAAAACATACAAAAAAATGATGTATATTTAAATAACTTAGTTTCATATAAAAATGAATTAAACACTGAATTTAGAAGATTAAATGGTTTAGTTTTATTAAATGAAATTAAAAATAACTTTAATTCTTTATTAAATTTAAGGGACTTCACTGCTGAAATTATTCAAAAATTAAATACTTGACTAGAAAATCAAAATTTAGTAAATGTTATTCAAGAAAAAATAAATTCACTACACTCTTTACAAGAATTATTTACAATTTTTGAATCAAATAAAATAGATAGAAATCTTTTGAATTCTGCTAATTTAACACAAGAAGAAATAAATGAATTGAATAATTTAGAAAATCAGACCCTAACTAACATTAATAATAGTGGACAAATAATTGATTTTGATATAAACAACATTAGCCAATATAAAACAGAAACAAAACAAAAATTACAAAACTATTCAAATAAACTAAACGAATTAAAACAAAAATATAATATTCAAAATGTTTCTTTTGAAACCCTTGCTCAAAGTAAACTTAGAGTTGAACTAGATCCAAGGTTAGATAAATATGATTTAAAAAGGTACTTATCATCACTTTCATTTAACAAAGAAAACGCAAAATTATACTTACTTGAACAAAATGATTCTGAAATAGATTATAAGTTAGAAAGTGTTTCAATTAATAATGAAAACAAAAATATAGTCAATTTTAATTATAAGGCAACTAACAAAAATAATGCTAATGAAACAGCGATGGTAAGAGGTTCTTTGAACATTAAAGAAATAAACTCATCAATTGATATTAATGAAAAAATTAATAATATAAGTATTACGAATCTAGAAGAATTATATGATATTGATTACATTGGTTTAAGTAATTTAAAAAAATCTGAATTAAATTTAAGTAATTTAAGTAATTATATTAAAGAAAATAAAACTTATACTAATGAGTATTTTAAATATAGAATAAAAAACAATTCTACATCATTTTCAAACCAAGAAAACAAAATACAATTAGATATAGAGTTCTTATTAAATGAATCTATCATTAAAACTCTTAAAATAAATTCAAATGATGTTGCAGATTTTCTTCCCGAACAAACATTAGAAACAAATATTAAGTTAAAAGAAACTTTTAAAGAAAATAGCGATTATTTTAAAGCTCCAAATTATTTTAATTTATTTGCTGAAATGCAAAATAAGCCATACACAGAAACAGCAAAAGAATTCCAATTATTTAGATATTGATTCTGATTCAAAAAAATTAAACCTTTCTATGAAACAATTAAAAATGAATTCAATAATAAAGAATTTATTGTTGAATCTGCTACAAGAAAACCAAACAATGAACAAGGTTTTCCGAAACTAGACAAAAAATATAATTCTGTCCAAAATAATCAACTTTCTTCAGAAGAAGTAAAACAAATTCTTATTAAATGATTTACTCAAACAGATAATGATGTTCTAGATTTTGTAGTTCCAGAAAACTCAACAATAGTTTTAAAAGAAAATTCTGGTTCCTTATTTGATGTTGTATCTAATGAATTAGGAGTTTCTGCTATTTTTACCTTTGTTATTTCTAAAAATGGTATATCAAAAGAAATTCCACTTAAAATAACTAATGAAACTTATTACAAAGAAGTATCTGATTCAGTTGATGAAAAATATAAAAATAAAATTATTGACATTTTCAATGATAAATCAGGTGAAAAATTATATGATTTAATTAATATAAAAAATTCTAATAATACTCATGGACATCATTCGGTAATTGAAAAAGATCCAGCAGCTTTTATAAATGAATTTTATATATGACCAAAAATAGGGAAATATCAGATTTTTGCCAAAGAAACAATTTCTAAAGATAATTTAAAAGGTGAAGCAAAAATATTTTTCTGGTATAAAGATGAAAACAATAAAGAAATGCCATTAACACCTAATCCAAGTGAAAGAGATGTTAATTTTAAAGATAGAATGAGTATAGTTATAAAAAATTGAAAACCAGTTCAATATAGAGATATCAAACCAAAAAATAATTCTCATTTTACAGATCAAGACTTTATCCCTATTCCTTTAGGCCAAGAAGCAAATAACCTACCTCAAAGCGACATTGATGCAATAAACAAAATTAATGGAAGAAATTTTGATTATAGAAAAGCACAAGCTGAAGTGGGAAGTAAATCTGTTCATTATAGAGTTTTAGATCCAAAAGATGTAATTGAACAAAATGCCTCTTTAATGCTAAATTATGTTTTAACTCTAAAAAATACAATTACTAATGTTGATGAAAAACCAAATGACCAGAATGGTTCATTTACAAACAAAGATTCAAATAAAGACGAAACTCCAAAAACAAGTAATTCTAATTCTATAACCCTTCAAGAATCTAATATTTTTAAAGATTCTGATGTATCCAATGATGTTGATACAAATAGTTTATATCAAAAATATTTTATTTATTTTTATGATGTAACAAGTGAAAATAAAGGAGAAATGAGTTTTAAATTAGGATTCATAAACAAACAGAATACTAATATTAGATATAAAACAAGCCACAAAATAACATTAATTAATCTAGTTAATGATTATAAAGAAAAACTATATCCAGAAGTTATATTGAACAAAATTAAAAAATCTGATTTTACAATTCAAAATCTAAATACAATAAGTGCTAACCAATTGACTGAAAATAATTTTAGTAATTATATTACTATAAAAAGCACTGCATTAACATACAATAACTTTAGTATAAATTCAGATAATATTAAATTAGACGAAATTAAACCACACCAAAACAATAAAGCATATATAAAATTAAAATATGTAAAAAATGGTGCTACTATAAAAAGTAATACTTGATACTTATTAGAAGGATTTAATAATATTTCAAATAATGTTGCAGAATTAAATATTTCTAAAACAATACCTCTTACAACAGTTTTTGAAGAGAATAATAATGTTCTTAGAAGCAGAGAATTAGAATTCTATTATAAAGATGCATTATGAAACTATGATAAAGAAAATAATAGGGCAAACTGAACTTTAAAATCTAAGTATCTCGAAAAGACTTTTGAATCAAATAATTCCAATAACAGAAAAATTCACTTACATTTATTTGGTAATACATTAGTTCAAAATGCTAAGAGATTAAGCAGAATAAACGGAAGAGGTCAAAAAGAAGGATATGATTTTACTTTTGATTATGATTTACTAAAAACTCAAAAATCTATCTCTATATCAGGACAAACATCTAATGTTTATTTCGAAAATAATGGTGCTAGATTAGCTCCTACAATTAATTTTAGCTTAACTGCTAATTTAAAGGATAATAATGATATAGAATTTATTTTTACAATAACAAGTAATCAATACAAATTATTAGTTGATAATGTTCAAAAGAACTTATTAACTGGTTCTAATTTCTATAACAGCCCAAGATTCGACGAGTTTTTACCTGAAAAAGCATTTTTATTAGCAAATAATGGTGCTGCAGTTCATATAGAATATAAAAATACTGTCGAAGAAGAAAATTTCCAAATAACAACAAATAAATTTGATTACAATAAAATTGACTATAACCAAGAAGGACAACCTATTCTTTTTTATAGTGATCCTAAAATATACAATTTAGATAAATACAATCCCAATCAAAATGTTCACTATAAATTACATGATGGATATATACAAGATTTTGAGTTTATTCATAAAATTTGAGAAACAAATACATTAGATATAGTAGATAACTCCAGAAGTAGAACTTTTGGTTATAGTTTTGGTTCTGCAACAATGTTATCTAAAGTTAATGATGATCCTAAAGATGGGAAATTTTATATTATCACTAACAATCACGTTGAAGCAGGACATAACTTTGATATAGATTCAATTACAGGAGATAATATACCTGATAGAGAAAATAGTGGTAGATATCTAGCTATAGCTGCTCCTGATTATTCAAATAACATAGATAATGGGTTTAGTTATTGAGGTGGTTTATATAATGTAAATAATGCAAAAAGTCAAGTAATTTGAACAGGTTTAAAACAACAAAATATGAATGGTGATGAATCTAATAAATTTGTTGATATGACAGTTTTTGTTATAGATATCAAACCTCTTATTAAGCAAGCAAGAAGAACAGGAAGATTCTTGCAAGCTGCTTGACTAGAAAATTGATTTAAATTACCTCCTTTAAAATTAGAAACTAACGGAACTGATCATTTAGAATTTTTTGGACCAGTAAGAAGACAATATGCATTTAATGGTTTCCCATTAGCAAAACAAAATGGTTATATAGTTAACAGATCAAGTTCTAATGATTTTTCAGTTGGTTTTTCAAGACAAAATGGTTATATACAAACCTTTTTCAATGCTGGTAATTCAGGTACCGGAGTAATAGGGATGGACAATCAATTTATTTCTACTATTAACTCTGGTGCACCACTAACTTTCTTACAAAGTTGGGCATACAGCACTAATGATTTTAATTACTTCGGAATAAATTGAAATAAAGAAAATCCATTAGAATTAAACAACAAAAGATCACTTGCTTCATATATAATGAAGGCTAATGCAAAAAATCCTTACTTATATTCTTTACCATGATATTTTAAAGAATTTGACGAATAAATCCACTTAAGCAATAGATTTCTTTTTATCTTTATATTTATTATTTTAATTATTTTATACATAGTAAATTAGATATATAAAATGACGAATTCTTCTATTTTATAGGGTTATTCGTCATTTTATTTTATTGAACTCAGAAATACAAGCATTATATTAAAAGTTAATTATCATATGAAATAAGTTAACATTTATCACTAAATTATAATAAGTATTATAAGTTTAATATTTGATATAATAAAATAATGCTAGAATTAAAAGTTCAATATACAGAAAGAATTGATAAATATATTTCTAATCATTCTGAAATTTCGCGCAATAATATTAAACAATTAATTGAAGAAAGAGTAGTTTTAGTTGATGATGTTTTAGTTAATAAGCCCAAATTTACTGTAAGAGAAGGTCAAATAATTAAGGTTCTACAAGTTTTGAATAAAGAAATAAAAATAGAACCTGAAAAAATGGATTTAGATATCATTTATGATGATGAATATTTGTGTGTTATTCATAAACCATCTGGAATGGTAGTTCATCCAGCTGCAGGTCATACAAATAATACTTTAGCCAATGGACTTTTATATCATTTTAAAAACAACTTATCAGACAAAAATGGATTATTAAGACCAGGGATTGTACATCGAATTGATAAGGATACATCAGGTTTGTTGGTAATTGCTAAAAATAATCAAATACATCAACTATTATCAGAAAAATTTTCTACACACGATATTAACAGAAAATATTTAGCTATTTGTGATGGTATTATAGAAGATAAAAAATTGCTTTTAAATCTACCGATAGGAAGATCTACTTCAGATAGACAAATAATGACTGTAACTAATATAAATTCTAAAAATGCAATAACTCATGTTACATTATTAGATACTTTTTATATAAATAATGAGCCTAAGTCTTTGGTAAAGTGCGAACTGGAAACAGGTAGAACTCATCAAATTAGAGTACATCTAAAGTACATAGGAAATCCTGTTTATGGAGATCCTATGTATGGGAAAAAAGTAGATGAATTTGGACAAAGATTACATGCATATATGTTAGAATTTGAACATCCGATAACAAGGGAGAGTTTGAAGTTTTATTGCAAACCACCAAAAGAATTTGATGTATTTAACAACTTTAATTTTGATGAATTCATAAAACAAGAAAAGGAGACAAGTGAAAAATTTATACAATAACGAAATAAAAACAACATCTGAATTATGAAAAGCACACAATAAAGAATTTAAATTATGAGTCTTTTTATACTTGGGTTTAATATTTTTAACAACCTTACTACCAACAATTTATTTGATTTATTTAGGTTCTGCAAGACAAGAATATATAGAAATGAAAAAAAGATTGACAGAGTTATCTAATAACGAACTTTACCCATCATCTGTTTATGAATCACAATACATAAGAGAAATAGTATTCACAATGTTTCAAAATTTATTTTATTGATTTGTTGTAGTCGTTTTTATATTATCAATTAAAAACAGTATAAAAAATAAAAATTTTTCTTATTTATCTTCATGAGTTATTTGATTAACCTGAATTATGGGATTGATTCACATAATTCAAGCTATAATCTTTCTTTCTAGTTCCTTTGATACAACTATTCTAAAAGAATTCTCAATCAGTATGTTTTTATTCAGTATAAATATAATTAATGTTATTTTATACTTTATATTAATAGTTTTTGTAGATAGAAAAGTTAAAGCAGTCAAAAAGGCATTTGTATATATCCAAACAATAAAAGCAATGGAAGAACTAAGTAAAGAATATATGGAAAATATCAGAACAGGAAATCCATATGCTCCCAGTGGATTTAAAACAGAAACAAAAAAAGAAGAAAAAAATCAAGAAAACATTGAAGATTCATTTGAATATAAAAAATTAAATGACTTAACACAAGAAGAACTACACTCCATAGCAAAAAAACTAAATATAGTTGGTTATGATGAATTAACAAGAGATGAACTAATTAAAAAAATATTAATTTATACAAAAAAAGCAAATTAATTTGCTTTTTATTTACTTTTTAAAAATCTATTCCATTGTATAATCTTATTATATTACTATTTGGTAATATATTACATAGAAAGGTTTTATGAATTCACTTAGACATTATGTATTTTTTATACATAAATTAATTTTAAAAAAGCAAAACACAATAATAATTCCAATGATTATATTATTGAGTTCATTTATATTTTTTGGTGTTTTTAGTTTCATAGAAATTAATAACAACCAAAAATTACTATTTATTTATATATTAGTTTTTATAGAACTATTAATCACTATTTTTTTTGCTGCTTTAAAATCCATTAATGTTTATAAAGATTTAGAAGAAGAGGGAATAGAATTATTGACATTATCTAAACCTATTTCTAGAAAAAGTATAATTTGAGGAAGAACTATATCTAACTTATTATTTGCTTTTTATTGAACTTTAATCATATTAATTAGTAATACAATAATTATTTGAAGTCTTAACATTCTAAATACTCATTGAAATTTAATTTTGATTACTATTGGTGTATTTTATTTATCATATATATTATTTGGTTATTTAAGTTCATTGATAGCATACAAGACAAATACTAAAATAGCTATAACATTACCTATTTTATTATTTAGTCCTCTTGCGATAGGTGGTACAGTTATTTCAGGAAAGAGCACATCTACTGCTAACAATTTTGCATATTATTTAAATATTCCATATGAAAATCACTCCACAGGAAAAAGATTGAATGCTGAACAGTTTTATTTAAATAATCAAAATGATTCATATTATATTATTCCTAATGGATATCAAAATGATAATTTTAGAAACGACCAAAAGAAGTTTTTAAATCTAGCATATTCAAATTCAAAAAACTCTGCCAAAGAATGACAAATTTACTCTTATTTAGTAACACCATATCAAATGTTAGATATTTTTAATGTAAATAACACAAATATATTTGACACTTTTAGTTCTAATAACACTACGAATTTAAGTAATTATTTATTTTATAATCAACTAGATTCGTTTAGTTATAATTATGACTTATTATCAAAATCAAATCTAAAACAATACAATGTAATTGATAAAAGCCAAAGCACTGAATCTACAAACGCAACAGAAACACAACCTGCAATAGATGCAGTTATTGTTAATAAAAAAGCATACTTAGTTCCCGGTGCCTTAAAAAACAAATCAATTAAGGAAAATTTAATTAATACAAACATTATCTATGCAAGAGAAAATGCAGATTCATTTAATGTAGAGTTCCCAGAGGATAATAATTCATTTACAACAACTGATAACTTAGTTGGTGAAATAAAATGACCATATTTATTAGATTTATTAGAAAACTTAACTTTCCAAGATTATGCATTGAAGTTTTTTGATGATATTAATAAAAACATTAAAGATTTCTCACAAGAAGAAACAAAAATTTACTTTATTGAAAATTTAACTAATGCAATAAATTCTGATTCATCACACTTATTGCAAATAAATGATGTTAGTTCAATAGTTTTAAATCCAGCATCAATAAAAAACAAGAATATTAAAAACTTAACAGAAAAAAAAGTTTATCTAGCTATTGGTTTATTATATTTTGCATATTTTACATATAATGATTCTAAGTTACTAGATGCTATCTTATTTAATGAAAACACACAAAATTATGAACCTGAACAATTTTTATTAAAAATTGACAACTATAATTACAAATTAGGTGGTTATTCTTCATTTACACCAAAACAAATCATCCAAGAAGAAGAAATAAATGGTTCTAAACAAGCAAAGATAGTTATCAGATATGATCTAAGCAAATCGGATAACTATTTATTCCAACCTCTAGAAGAAATTTATGAAATTTCTAGAAGTAATATAAAAGTAGTAGAAAAAAATATTTATTTTGGCATTTGAGGAATATTGGGAATTTTACTTCTTGTATGAAATAACAAACTATACTATCGTAAGGACTATAAATAATGGAAAATATTTTACAGGTTAAGAATTTGACAAAAATTTATAAATCAAGAAAAGAAAAAGCAGGTATTTTTGATTTAACCTTTAATGTTCCTAAAGGTTCTTTCCATGCTTTTATAGGAGAAAACGGAGCAGGTAAAACAACAACAATTAAAACTATTATTGGTTCTTATATAAATTATAGTGGTCAGATAGTTCTCAATGGAATAAATATCCAAAAACCCCAAAGCAGACAAAAATTAGGTTATGTACCAGAAAACACAATTTTTCCAAAAGAGATGAATACTTTTGAATACTTAAAGTTTTTAGGAATGTTCACAGGTCTTAATAAAAACCAAGTTAATAAAAAAATAGATGAATTATTAAGTAAATTTGAAATAACTGATTTAAAATATAAAAAACCTTTTGAATTTTCATCAGGCCAAAAGAAAAAAGTTTTACTTATTCAAGCTTTATTAAATGATCCAGAAATAATAGTTCTAGATGAACCAGCAGCAAACTTAGATCCAACTGCTAGATATCAATTATTTTCAATATTACAAGAATTAAACCAAAATGGTACTACTATATTTATAAGTTCACATATATTAAGTGAAATAGATAAATTTGTCGATTCTTTTACATTAATTCATAAAGGAAAAATCGTTTATTCAGGAGTTAAAACAAAAAGTTTAGAGGATGTTTTTTATGAAAAAATTATTCAAAACTAGTATTTGATTTGCTTGTTTTGCATCAATAACAACCGGAATAATATGAATAGGTGAACTATCAAAAAGATACCAAAGAAAACAAGAATTTACAAACCCTCCAAAACTAAATCATAATTATGCAGATTTTTTAAATAAAATAACAAAAAATGAAAGTCAGGGTGATCTAATATTAAATAGATATATTTTTAAAGAAAACACTATAGAAAAAGTTGATTTTCTTAATAAGCAATCTCAAATTAGTGATACTACTTTTTCAGAAATTAATTCATCTTTAACATTTGCTCCTTTATTTGTGTATGTTTCTGATAGTAATAGAAATGAGATTTTAGGAAAATACGCATTAAGAGGGTCTAAAAAAATAAAAGATATATTAGAAAATAATTGATATTGATATTTAAATAACATACATAAATTTACATTTCAACTAAACCCATTTAACTGAAGATTTAATGATACTTTAATAATAAATGAAGAAACAAAGGAAAGTATTAAAGATGTATTTTTAAAACAATTATCTTTAGAAAATGAAAATCAAGAAATAAAAGATAATTCTAATTTATTATTTCAATTAAAAGAACTAAATATCCAGAAATTTCATGAAATAGATTTCTTAGAAATTCTTCCAGAAGAATACAGAGATATTGCTCAAGATCAAAATAAATATAAAGAAGGAAAAATATTATTTTGAGAAGATAAAACCGGTGTTTTATTAATTTCTTATTTATTTAATATTGAGCACAATAATACAACTGAAACAAAACTATTTATTTTGCCGGAAATGTTAGTTCCAACAAACAAAACCTCTGATAATGTAAATAATTTAATTTCAAAAATAAAAGAATATTACATAGAGGTTTTTAACAAAGAAAATGAAACGGCAATTTCTAGTGTAGTAGAGAATTTTAAAGAAAATGCAGATACTCTTTTACAAGACGAAAGTATAAAAAACAATAAGTATTTTAATGAAAATGAAATTAATAAATATTTAGCTAAATTAAATGAAATAAGTCAAATAGAAGAAGAAAAAGATGATATTTTATTTGAAATAGGTGAAATATTTGATTCTATTCCACCTAGTGAAAAAACAAATAGAAGAGTATTTTCAAGATTTCGTTTTATAAAATCAGGGTTAGAAAAGTTTGTTAAGGATTTATTATCTAATGATCAGAATTATGAAGAAGATAGTTTTGAAGGAAAATTAATAAGCGCTTGAAGATTATATGAAAATATTGATTCTAAAGATGAACAAATAAATCAAATCAACCAAAATATAGAAATACCCGCATATATAAAATTTAAAGCGAGACAGAGAATTTATCAAAAACATAATGATGAAGTATTTATGACTTTGTTTAATAATGAAAATTATTCTGAAGTCTTATATAACTCGGTTTTAAAATTTAATAAATCATTTGAAAATAAATTAAACAGATTCACATTGGGAGCAGCAAATGAAATTTAAAAAAACATTAAGTAGCATACTTCTATTTAGTCCTTTTGTTGCTTTGTCATGTGCCAATTATTCACATGAAAATGTAAGAAGCCTAAGTAAAATAATTTCAAACCAAGATGAAATTTTAGGTACCACTGAAGAAAAACAAAGAAAAAACACAACAAGAATATTAGAAAATTTATTAAATGATTTATTTAAATTTAATCCAATAAGAATACAAAAGTTTAAAGAAGAACAAGAACAAAATAAAACTTTAATTAAAGAGGAGTTTAAAAAGGTAGCTACAGAATTTAAGAATTTAGTAGATCAAGACAAATTAAATAAACTAATTCAAGAAATTAGAGATATTGAAGAAGAATTAAGATCACTTCGTTTTGATCCGAAAAAAAACTCTGAAGAAATCAAAGAAAATCAGGATAGATTAAAAGAAATTCTTTTAGAATTACAACCAATACGTCAAAAACAATTAGAATATATTCAAAAACAAAATGAATTCTATTCAAAAAATTGATACTATTTTCTAACTAATTTAAATGAATTTGAATTTCAAACAATAGAATATGTTTATGATGGTTTGCAAAATGGAAAAACAGCAAGTTCAGAATATAAAAATATAATTGATGAAAAAGCACCATATAAAAACTTTGAATTTAAAGATTCATTTTTAGAATCAATGCAACAAGGTGACGAGAGTAAAGAATTTAGAGGCGGAGTTATTTATTATATTCGTAAAGATAAATTAATAATTAGAATTATCATAAGTCAAACAGATACAGAAAACCCATTGATTTCAATAAAAGCAATGAATTGATATTTCGGTAATTCTAAAGCAAATGTTTTATCATTACAAGTTATTTCTTCTGTAATACATGCACTGTTTATTCATCAATGACCAAACTCAAATAATGAATTCGAAAATATAATGGTCAAAAAACAAAAATATGGTGAACCAGCATTTGTTTTTGGTTATTATAAAGGAGAATAATGAAAAATAAATTAATTAAATTAATAGCAACTTTTTCACTTTTCTCATTTTTAATTCCTCTTTCAATATCTTGTACACAAGAAACAAAGAACGAAATTAAATATAGTAAAACTATAGAAGTAAATGCTAATGAAGAAAAATGAAACTCTTTTGTAAATCAAAAACATATTCAATATATATTAAATAAGTTATATAGCAATGAACAAGAAATTAATGATTATATTAATTCACAAAAAGAAATTAATGTTAATGAGTATTTAAAAAATTTAAAGACATGATTTAGATATGCAAATAATATTATTAGACCTCATGATAGAGGAAGATTTGATTTTCAAACATTTAAAACATTAAGAAATTTTACAACCCAAAAAGGTGATGAGGCAATCTCGAAATTATTAACCGAAAATTGACTATTTTATTTATTTAATATAGATAAATTCAAGTTTATACAATATCCAGACATACAAACTGATGAATTTGCAATTCAAGACAACCAAGATGAAGTAGAATCAAAGCAAAAAATCTTTAGTGACTTTTATTCACCTGAATCAAATTTGATTCTAGATTATGTTATTCAAGAAAGGGTTAATAAAGAAGTTGATGAAGATGAAGAAAATTATAAAAAAATAGAAGAAAGAATTTACTTTTTAACAAATGAAGGTTATATCTTTAGATTAGATTTAGAAGTAAAAATAAATAAAGATAAAAAAACTATAATAAAAAATGAAGTCTTTCAATACATAAATACTTATCCAAAATTATTAATATCAGAAAACAAACTAAATAATTTTAGTTTAAATGAATATATTCGTTCTACTCAAGACTGACCAAGCGCAAATTTAACTTACTCTGGTGCAACAAAATCGAATTTTGATGAATTAAACGGTGGAAGAAATATTAGATATACATTAATAGATGCTAATAATTAAAAGTGGTTATCCACTTTTTTTGTTTATTTTTAGTAAGTGACACAGTTTTTTTTATTATAATTGCGGAGGAATAATGCAAAACAAAAAAGATATTATAAGTAGTGCAATAAACCAAATAGAAAAAAAATTTGGTAAAGAATCAGTTATGTTATTAGGAGAAGTGCCGGATTTAGCAATAGAAACATTTCATTCAGGTAGTCACACATTAGATAAGTTACTTGGTGGTGGTTATCCTAAAGGAAGAATTATAGAAATTTACGGACCTGAAAGTTGTGGTAAAACAACACTATCTTTACATGCAATTGCTGAAGTACAAAAAAACGGAGGTGTAGCAGCATTCATAGATGCTGAACACTCAATAGACCCTTTATTTGCTTCTAAAATAGGGGTTGATATCAATAATTTAATCTTATCTCAGCCCGATAGTGGTGAACAAGCTCTAGAAATAGTGGATATATTAGCAAAGACTGGTTCATTAGATTTAATTGTTGTAGATAGTGTAGCAGCACTGGTTCCTGAAGCAGAATTAAATGGGGAGATGACAGATCAACAAATAGGTGCTCAAGCACGTTTGATGTCAAAGGCTTTAAGAAAAATAACAGGAAACTTGAATAAAAATAAAACTACAATTATTTTTATTAATCAAATTAGAGAAAAAGTTGGAGTAATCTTTGGTAATCCAGAAACAACCCCGGGAGGAAGGGCGCTGAAATTTTATTCAAGTATAAGAATAGAAGTAAGAAAAGGTCAACAAATAGTTGAAGACAAAGAAATAATAGGATCAGAAGTTAAATTTAAAGTAGTTAAAAACAAAATTTCAACTCCTTATAAAACGGGAACAAGTGAATTTTATTTTAATAAGGGATTAGATAAACTTGGTGAAATAATAGATTTAGCAACAGAAAAAGAGATTCTTGATAAACGCGGTGCATGATATAGCTATAATGGCGATAACATAGCACAAGGAAAAACTAAACTAAGAGAATATTTATTAACAAACCAAGAAATTTATAATAAAATTTATGAACAAGTAATGGAAAAATAGCTTTTGCTATTTTTTTATATTATAATAATCATAATTAAGGAAATATTATGGAATTAAAAATCTTATTTATAGGTGATATTTTTGGTTTACCAGGAATAGTTACTATAGAAAAACATCTCCAACGAATTGTAAAAAAACATAATATAGATTTTGTAATAGCGCAAGGAGAGAATATAACAGGTCGAAAAGGTCTTAACGAACTAGATTATATTAGATTAACAAAAGCAGGTATAAATTGTTTTACAATGGGTAATCACGTTTGAGCAAATGAGGATATTTATAATTTTATTCATAATTCAAATGTAATCAGACCGCTTAATATAATGAGTATTTATCCAGGTGTAGGTTCAAAGATATTTGAAATAAAGAATTTTAGACTCAGAGTAAGTAGTTTATTAGGTCAAACTTTTAATGAATTACTTGAACCTTGAAAACAAACAACGGCCGGTTCATTTATTGATGCATTTGATGAAATTAATGAAAATAAAAATCATGATTTTCACTTAATTGATTTCCATGCAGAAACAACAAGTGAAAAATATGCTTTTGCTTTGTATGTAGATGGCCAAGTAGATGCTTTTTGTGGAACACATACCCATGTTCAAACAAACGATGCTCATATATTACCTAACGGAACTGCTTATATTACTGATGTTGGTATGACCGGACCAATAGATTCTGCAATAGGTGTAGAAACATCAGTTATAATAAATAGATTAATAAATCCAAATAAAAAAACAAAATTCTATATCAGCAATAACAATACCCAACTTAATGCTGTTGTCATAACACTAAAAAAAAATGGATTAGAAAACAAAAGACATAAGATAGAAAAGATAAACTTAACAAATTTAGAAATTTATAAATAATTTAAAAAAATATTTTGAAAAAAATTTTTAGTGTTATAATATTCAAGCAAACAAAAAAAGTTCTTTGAAAACTAGATATATACAAAAACATGACAGTCAATTTTTTCGAGAGTTTGATCCTGGCTCAGGATGAACGCTGGCTGTGTGCCTAATACATGCATGTCGAGCGGAGTTCTTTTAGGACTTAGCGGCGAATGGGTGAGTAACACGTACTTAACGTACCTTTTAGTTTGGAATAACGGTGAGAAATTATCGCTAATGCCGGATACTTTTTTATTTCACATGAGATTTAAATAAAAGGAACTTCAAAGTTTCACTAAAAGATCGGGGTGCGGAACATTAGCTAGTTGGTAGGGTAAAGGCCTACCAAGGCGATGATGTTTAGCGGGGTTGAGAGACTGATCCGCCACACTGGGACTGAGATACGGCCCAGACTCCTACGGGAGGCAGCAGTAGGGAATTTTCCACAATGGGCGAAAGCCTGATGGAGCGACACAGCGTGCAGGATGAAGGCCTTCGGGTTGTAAACTGCTGTTATAAGGGAAGAAAAAATATTATAAGAAAAGATAATATCTTGACGGTACCTTGTCAGAAAGCAACGGCTAACTATGTGCCAGCAGCCGCGGTAATACATAGGTTGCAAGCGTTATCCGGAATTATTGGGCGTAAAGCGTCTGTAGGTTGTGTGTTAAGTCTGGCGTCAAAACTTGGGGCTCAACCCCAAATCGCGTTGGATACTGGCATGCTAGAATTGTATAGAGGTTAGCGGAATTCCTAGTGAAGCGGTGAAATGCGTAGATATTAGGAAGAACACCAACATGGCGAAGGCAGCTAACTGGGTACATATTGACACTGAGAGACGAAAGCGTGGGGAGCAAACAGGATTAGATACCCTGGTAGTCCACGCTGTAAACGATGATGATTAGCTGATAGAGAATCTATCGGCACAGCTAACGCATTAAATCATCCGCCTGAGTAGTATGCTCGCAAGAGTGAAACTTAAAGGAATTGACGGGGATCCGCACAAGCGGTGGAGCATGTGGTTTAATTTGAAGATACGCGTAGAACCTTACCCACTCTTGACATCTTCTGCAAAGCTATAGAGATATAGTGGAGGTCAACAGAATGACAGATGGTGCATGGTTGTCGTCAGCTCGTGTCGTGAGATGTTCGGTTAAGTCCTGCAACGAGCGCAACCCTTGTCCTTAGTTAAATATTCTAGGGAGACTGCCCGAGTAATTGGGAGGAAGGTGGGGACGACGTCAAATCATCATGCCTCTTACGAGTGGGGCAACACACGTGCTACAATGGATGGTACAAAGAGAAGCAATACGGCGACGTTGAGCAAATCTCAAAAAACCATTCTCAGTTCGGATTGTAGTCTGCAACTCGACTACATGAAGTCGGAATCGCTAGTAATCGTAGATCAGCTACGCTACGGTGAATACGTTCTCGGGTCTTGTACACACCGCCCGTCACACCATGGGAGCTGGTAATGCCCGAAGTCGGTTTTGTTAACTACGGAGACAACTGCCTAAGGCAGGGCCGGTGACTGGGGTGAAGTCGTAACAAGGTATCCCTACGAGAACGTGGGGATGGATTACCTCCTTTCTACGGAGTACAAGTTACAATTCATTTTAGTAACATTACACTTTATATGACTATTTAAATTTAATAAATGTTATGTGCTTTTGATAATAGTCCAAAAGATATATCTAGTTTTGAGAGAACTTTCTCTCATTTGTTCTTTGAAAACTGAATAGTAAAGATAAATTAATATAACAACGACATCAATAAATAAATTAGTCAATTTGTTTTGTGATACCGAGTTAATTATTATATTAATATAATAATTTATTAAAATGTCTTTGAATACATCAACAATAGGTAAATATTGATAACTTTTAAATAAGTAAGAGTGAGTTGTGGATGCCTTGGGTCTGGAAGTCGATGAAGGACGTGATTACCTGCGATAAGCCTCGTGGAGCTGGATATAAGCTACGAAACGGGGATTTCCGAATGGGGAAACCTAGTTAGAGTAATTTCTAACTGCATTGGAATGAATATATAGTTCTAATTAGCGAGACACGTTGTGAACTGAAACATCTTAGTAGCAACAGGAAAAGAAAATAAATAATGATTCCATCAGTAGCGGCGAGCGAAATTGGAAGAGCCCAAACCAACTTAGTTGGGGTTGTAGGACTATCTACATAAAGTTACAAATTTTTATTATAGCAGAATAAGTTGGAAAACTGAAGCACAGAAGGTGAAACTCCTGTATGTGAAATAATAAGAACTTTTGATAGTATCCTGAGTAGGGCGGGGCACGTGAAACCCTGTCTGAATCTGCCGGGACCATCCGGTAAGGCTAAATACTAACCAGACACCGATAGTGAACTAGTACCGTGAGGGAAAGGTGAAAAGAACCCCGGGAGGGGAGTGAAATAGAATCTGAAACAACTTACTTACAATTAGTCAGAGGCCGTTAATGGCTAATGGCGTACATCTTGCAGTATGGACCGGCGAGTTATGTTAACATGCAAGGTTAAGCAGAGAAAAGCGGAGCCGCAGAGAAATCGAGTCTTAATAGGGCGTTTAGTATGTTGACATATACCCGAAACCATGTGATCTATTCATGAGCAGGTTGAAGTTTGGGTAACACCAAATGGAGGACCGAACCGTAGTACGCTGAAAAGTGCCCGGATGACTTGTGAATAGTGGAGAAATTCCAATCGAACTTGGAGATAGCTGGTTCTCCTCGAAATAGCTTTAGGGCTAGCGTGTGATGTTAAACTTTGGTGGTAGAGCACTGAATATGGAATGGCCGCGCCTAGCGGTACTGACTATAATCAAACTCCGAATACCATCGTGTATTGTCATGCAGTCGGAACCGGGGTGCTAACGTCCCGGCTCGCGAGGGCAACAACCCAGATCGTCGACTAAGGTCCCAAAATCGTGTTAAGTCAGAAAGGTTGTGAGATTTCATAAACAACTAGGAGGTTGGCTTAGAAGCAGCCACCCTTTAAAGAGTGCGTAATAGCTCACTAGTCAAGAGATCTTGCGCCAATAATTTAACGGGAGTAAAACACGATACCGAAGTCACGGGTACGAAAGTACGTTAGAGGAGCGTTCTTAATGCATTGAAGCTAGACTGTGAAGACTGGTGGAGCGTTAAGAAGTGAGAATGCCGGTATGAGTAACGATTTGTGGTGAGAATCCACAACGCCTATTGGGAAAGGTTTCCTGGGGAAGGTTCGTCCACCCAGGGTTAGTCAGGACCTAAGGGGAGGCTGAAAAGCGTACCTGATGGATAACAGGTTAATATTCCTGTACCACTTATATATGTCATGGAGTGACGGAGAAGGATAGCATAGCCCATTAATGGATTTGGGTGTAAATAACAACTGGAAAACATAGTTAAATGCGTGTTTTATAACCGGGAGTTATGATGCAAAGGTTTAACAGCTGAATTATGTGAATTCATACTTCCAAGAAAAGCTTCTAAACATTTAAAATATATATGTGCCTGTACCGAGAACGGACACACGTTCCCAAGATGAGTATTCTAAGGCGAGCGAGAAAACCAATGTTAAGGAACTCTGCAAATTAACCCCGTAAGTTCGCGAGAAGGGGTGCCAACTTTTTGAGTTGGCCACAGTAAATTGTGAGGGGCAACTGTTTATCAAAAACACAGCTCTCTGCTAAACCGCAAGGTGATGTATAGGGGGTGAAGCCTGCCCAGTGCCCGAAGGTTAAGTGGATGCGTTAGCTTATGCGAAGCGTTGAAATGAAGCCCGGGTGAACGGCGGCCGTAACTATAACGGTCCTAAGGTAGCGAAATTCCTTGTCGGCTAAATACTGACCTGCACGAAAGGCGCAATGATCTCTCAACTGTCTCAACATTGGACTCGGTGAAATTATGGTCCCAGTGAAAACGCTGGGTTCCCGCATCAAGACGAAAAGACCCCATGGAGCTTTACTACAACTTCGTATTGGAACTTGGCCTAACATGTGTAGGATAGGTGGGAGACTATGATACTAAGACGCTAGTTTTAGAGGAGTCAACCTTGAAATACCACCCTTGGTATGTTGAGTTTCTAACCTGCCACCGTTATCCGGTGGGGAGACAGTGCGTGGTGGGTAGTTTGACTGGGGCGGTCGCCTCCTAAAAGGTAACGGAGGCGTTCAAAGGTACACTCAATACGGTCAGAAACCGTATGTAGAGCGCAAAGGTAGAAGTGTGCTTAACTGCGAGACCTACAAGTCGAGCAGGTGCGAAAGCAGGACTTAGTGATCCGGCTGTACGTCATGGAACGGCAGTCGCTCAACGGATAAAAGTTACCCTGGGGATAACAGGCTTATCTTGCCCAAGAGATCACATCGACGGCAAGGTTTGGCACCTCGATGTCGGCTCATCGCATCCTGGAGCTGGAGTCGGTTCCAAGGGTTTGGCTGTTCGCCAATTAAAGCGGTACGCGAGCTGGGTTCAGAACGTCGTGAGACAGTTCGGTCCCTATCTGATGTGGGCGTTGGAATATTGATGAGAGCTGCTCTTAGTACGAGAGGACCGGAGTGGACGTACCGCTGGTGTTCCAGTTGTTCTGCCAAGAGCATAGCTGGGTAGCTAAGTACGGAAGGGATAACCGCTGAAAGCATCTAAGTGGGAAGCCTCCTCAGAGATAAGTATTCCCTTGAAATTCCTTGTAGACTACGAGGTTGATAGGATGGAAGTGTAAGTGTAGTAATACATTCAGCTGACCATTACTAATAAATTGATAGGTTTAAAAGTTAAAATGTATTCAGACATTTTAATGAATTATTAATTACTATTCAGTTTTGAAAGAACAAAGCCCTAATGGGCATTTTTTTATTTTATTTAATGTATATTAATGATTTACAAAAAAGCGAAAATTTAATATAATTAAAATATTATTAAAGAGGAGATTAAATTGCTTATTTTTTCACGTTTTTGATATAAATTATCACACAAATGAAGGAGTTTTTGAGAAACAAAAACTTTATTAAAAAAGATTATTTATACACTGTTCCTATTAACAATTTTTATTTTAGGAACAACTATTACAGCACCCTTCATAAGCATTGCTAACCCTAATCAATTATCAGAAAATTCATTCTTAAATACATTGAATTTAATAGGGGGAGGTGGTTTAAGACAA
Organism: Mycoplasmopsis felis; assembly: GCF_034647055.2. NCBI lineage: Bacteria > Bacillati > Mycoplasmatota > Mycoplasmoidales > Metamycoplasmataceae > Mycoplasmopsis > Mycoplasmopsis felis. The sequence continues at coordinate 101,355 of NZ_CP141047.2, read as the reverse complement.
TTTTCATTTTTTGCTTTAGGTATAAGTCCTTTTATAAATGCATCATTAATTATGATGGTTCTACAATCCAAAATCTTCCCACCGATTCATAAACTAAGTCAAAGTGGACCTCAAGGAAGAATAAAGATAAATATAATTACTAGATTTGTGACTTTAATTATTGCTTTTCCTCAAGCTATAATGCTAACTAGAACCTTATCAACTGGAGATTCAATATTTATAAGAGTTGTAGGAACTAGTTATTTTAGCGAAAGCACATTAATTTACTTTATTATTCCTTTAATATTAGTTGCAGCATCTTTATTAGCATTATTTATCTCAGAACAAATAACTAATAAAGGAGTTGGAAATGGTACTAGTTTAATAATATTTGCAGGTATAGCAAATAGATTACCTTTCCAATTTCAATCAGCATTATCTTATTATATAGGTGATTATAACGATAATACCTTACTTAAAGGTGTGGTCAGTTTTTTTAGTTATGTAATTATATATGTATTTATTATTTTTATTATTGCAATAGTTTATATAGCTGAAAGACATATTCCTATTCAACAAGTAGGAGAAGGAAGATCTAAAAACCGTAAAGAAATGGGTAAATTACCTATTAAAGCAAACCCTGGCGGAATAATGCCTATAATTTTTGCGATGATGGTATTATCTTTCCCTTCTATGATCGCTAACATATTACCTAATACAAGTCCATCAAAACAATGAATTAATACTAATTTACAATTTACACAACCAATAGGTTTTAGTATATTAATAATAATTATATTCGTCTTTTCTTTATTGATGGGAATTCAGCAATCTAAAGTAGATAAAATAGCTGAAGATTTTACAAAAAATACAACATTTATTCCTGGTATAAGACCAGGTGAAGAAACACAAGATTATTTAATAGCAGTAGTTTTTAGATTAAGTGTTTTTTCATCAATGTTTTTATTGGTGCTAGGAAGTATGCAATTTATCGAAATAATGGCAAATATTCTCCCTCAAACGATAGCGTTCGGTGGTACTGGTATGATGATTTTAGTTTCTACATCATTAGAAACTATTGACCAATTAAGAGCAAGAAATAAAACAAATAAATTATCAAAAGCAAAAAGACTAACAGTTCAAAATGTTGAAAATCTTGAGAATTATCTAGATGTTTCAAAAGATAGCGAAGGTTTATTATGATAAAACAAAACTTAATTTTTATGGGACAACCCGGTGTTGGAAAAGGAACAGTTGCTTCATTAATAGCAAAAAATTCTGAATTAGTTCATTTATCAACAGGAAGTATTTTTAGAAGCGAAATATCTAACAAAACTGAGCTAGGAAAAAAAGTAGAATTTTATGTTAATTCAGGTGGTTATGTACCTGATGAAATAACTAATGAAATAGTAAAACAAGCTATCTTAAAGTTAAAAAAAGAAAATAAATATTTTATTTTAGATGGTTTTCCAAGAACAATTGCACAAGCAGAGTTTTTAAAAAATATCCCAGATTTAAATTTTAAAGTCATTGAATTAACTGTACCTGAATCTATTATCTTAGAAAGATTAAGCGGAAGAAGGGTTTGTCCAAAATGTGGAACAGGTTATCACGTTAAATTTAAACCACCAATAAAAGAAGGTGTTTGTGATATAGATAACCAACAATTGTTAATAAGGAATGATGATAAACCAGAGAAAATAATTAACAGATTATCAATTTATAACGAACAAACCAAACCACTTCTAAATTATTATAAAAATAATAATAATTTAGTTGAAATTACAGCAATTGAAGAACCAGAAAATGTAGCAAAAAAAGTTATTGAAATACTTAAATAAAATGGTAAAATTATGATACTTTTTATAAAAGTATCATTTTTATTACTTTTTTAGAAAATGATGGAGGTTATTTATGATACAAATTCTTAATAAAGAAGAAATAAAAAAAATAACCAAAAGTTGTTCAATCTTGGCAGAAGTAAAACAAATTGTTTGAGACTTTATAAGACCAGGGGTTTCTTTAAAAGATATTGATCAATTAGCTTTTAAAGAAATTGTAAAAAGAAATGCAAAACCTGCTTTTTTAGGATTGTATGGATTTCCTGCAACAAGTTGCATTTCAGTTAATGAAGAATTGATCCATGGTATCCCTTCTGATTATATTGTCCAAGACGGAGACTTAATTAGTGTTGATTTAGGTTGTATATGAGAAGGGTATAACAGTGATAGTGCTTTTACAAAACCAGTTGGTAATGTTTCTCAAGAAGATTTAAAACTAATAAATGTAGCAAAAGAAGCATTCAATGAAGGTTTAAAATCAATTAAAAAAGGCGCTAGAGTAGGTGATATCAGTTATGCAATAGGAGAATACATAAAAAAACATAATTTATTCACTCCTAATGAATTCTGTGGTCATGGAATAGGTAAGAAACTACATCAAGATCCTGATGTTCATAATACAGGTAAAAAAGGAACAGGTCCATTACTAAAAGATGGTATGGTAATTTGTATTGAACCAATGATTACTCAAACCCCTTATATCAAACAAAAAAATGATGGATGAACAATAGTTAGTTCTGATAATACAAGAACGGCTCATTATGAACATACTGTTTTAATACAAGATGGGAAAGGTATAGTTCTTACGAAAGGAATATAATTTGGCAAAAGATGCAATAAAATTTAAAGCAATCGTTAAAGAAGCTCATACTACTGATTTATATACAGTTGAACTTGAAGATAACGGTGCATTAATTAAAGCTCATATTTCTGGAAAAATGAGAGTAAATCATATTCGTATTTTACCAGGTGATACAGTTGATGTAGAAATGAGTCCTTATGATTTAACTCAAGGACGAATAGTATATCGTCACAAATAAAAAGGAGAACTAATGAAAGTTAGAGCGAGTGTAAAGCGTATTTGTAAAGATTGTAAAATTATCAAACGTCAAGGTGTAAATCGTGTAATTTGTATAAATCCAAAACACAAACAAAGACAAGGTTAAAAAGGAGAAATAAATGGCTAGAATTTTAAACGTTGAAATTCCTAATGATAAACGTGTTGTTATTTCATTAACATACATTTATGGAATTGGTAAAACATTAGCACAACAAATTTGTCAAAAGGCAAAAGTAAGTGAAGATGCTCGTGTTAAAAATTTAAGTGAAGAAGAATTATCAAGAATTCGTGAAGCAGCAAAAGAATATACAACAGAAGGAGATTTACGTAGAGAAGTTACTTTAAACATTAAACGTTTAATGGAAATTAAATGTTACCGTGGAATTAGACACCGTAAAGGATTGCCAGTTCGTGGTCAATCAACTCAAAAGAATGCTCGTACACGTAAAGGTCCAAGAAAAACAGTTGCTGGAAAGAAAGGTAAATAATAATGGCACGTAAAACAAAGAAAAAAAATATTGTTAGCGGAATTGCACATATTCACTCTTCAAATCAAAATACAATTGTTACATTTACTGATGAAAATGGTAATGTTATAGCTTGATCTTCAGCAGGAGCAATTGGGTACAAAGGTACAAAGAAAAAAACTCCATATGCAGCAGGTTTAGCAGCTCAAGCAGCAGCAGAAGCAGCAAAAGAACATGGTATTAAAAGTGTTAAAGTTGAATTAAAAGGACTAGGTGCAGGTAAAGATGCAGCTAGAAAACAAATAGAAGTTGCTGGAATTACAGTAACTGAAGTTAAAGATGTAACACCAGTTCCACACAACGGAACTAGACCACCAAAACGTATTTTAAAACGTGAACGTGCTAAAAAATAATTTAAGACCAAAATATTTTCAAGGAGATTTATATGGAAAAAATGCAACCATTATCTTATAGAGAAAAACCAGTTTTTAAACAACAAAATGACTTCGAAACAGTATTTACCTTACAAGGACTTGAAAGAGGGATGGCTAATACAATTGGTGTTGCTTTAAGAAGAGTTTTATTATCAAGAATTACATCTCTTGCACCATTTTGTGTAAGAATAGAAGGAATAGAACACGAATTCGGAACTATTAAAGATGTAGTAGAAGATGTTCCTAAATTAATTATGAATTTACGTCAAGTTAAGTTCACATATAATTCAAACTTAGTAGCAGATGATGAAATAGTTAAAGTAACTTTACATTCAAATGAAGAAAATATCATAACAGCTGGTAAGTTAGAAATTTCTAATCCTTCAGTAAAAGTAGTTGATACTTCAGTGCATATAGCAGAAGTTTCAAATCCTAATGCATTAAAACTTGAAATGTTTTTAAGAGTTGGACGCGGATTTATGTCATTTGAAGAAAATAAAATTTATATTAGCAACCCACAAGTCAAATCACAACTAGAAAGCAACATCAAAAAAGGTGAATTTATAGCAGTAGACTCAGAATTTTCACCAATTAATAAAGTATTTTATAATGTAAGAGAATTAAACTCATCTTCACCTAAAATAGAAGAAGAATTAGAATTTACAGTTATTACTCACGGAACTGTGTCAGCAAAAGAAGCTATAAAAAATGCTTCTGAGATCTTGATTGGTCACTTTGGAGTAATAGGTGATGTTGATAAAATGGAAAATGTAAGTATTTTCGAAGAACCAAAAGTTGAAAAAGAAGAAAAACCTGAAGATGATTTAGATGTTGTCAATTTAGGTCTTAGTGTTCGTTCATTAAATGCATTAAGAAAAGCAAGTATCAAGAAGGTAAGTCAATTAACCTCTATGAGAAAAGAAGATCTTGAAAACATTAAAAACTTAGGTAAAAAGTCTGTAGATGAAATAATTAAAAAAATTGAAGAATTTGGTTATAAATTAAAAGAGGGAGAAGAATAATATGGCAAACCCAACACAAATTTATTCACGTGATACAAAATGAAGAAATGGTGTTATGCGTTCATTAGTGAGTGAATTATTAGCTCATGGACACATTAAAACAACTTTAACAAGAGCAAAAGAAGTTAGAAGACACGCTGAGAGAATGATTCAAAAAGCTAAAAACCCAACATTAGCAAATAGACGTGCTGTAGCAAGTTATGTACGTGATATTCAAGTTAATGAAAAACAAAATGTATTAAAATATTTATTTGACACAATTGCACCAAAATACACAGAAAGAAATGGTGGTTATACAAGAATTATTAAACTACCAAAACGTTTAGGTGATAATACAAGAATGGCTATTATCGAATTAGTTTAATTTTACATACAATGAGCTTTAAGGTTTTATAATAAAACAACTAGTAAAAAACTAGTTGTTTTTTATTTTTTATACAAACATTTTTTTAATAACGGGAAGTGTAGTTAAATCTGTGCCCCGTTTAACTAGGTAATTATTGCATAACTGATTCATCAAGTAAAAATTGTATTAGTCCTACATAATATATTCCATTATCATCATGATATGGAATAATATTATCTTTTAAAACAACAATCTTCTTAAATGAATCGTTAATTTTTCTTAGTGATAAAGTCTCTTGTTCCCTTTTTTGTTCGGATTCAATATTAAAAGCAGACTGAATATAAAATTTTTTGTGTCCTAAATTAACAACAAAATCTATGTCCAGTTGAACTTTTCCTGAGTTTCTGAGTTAATTAAGATAAAAAGACGAATAACCCTATGAAATAGGGAAATTCGTCTTTTTATATATCTAATTTACTATGTATAAAATCTGTGAATTTTTTAATTAATACATAATTCTGAAAATCTTTTTTGTTATTTTCATTTGTTTCAAATAATGTCTCTATTATTTTGTTATCAACCTTTTTAACTATTTTGTTAGCTGTTAATATAGCTTTAATAAAGTTATCAGTTGTTATTTTAAAATCAATAAGTCCTGCATCTTTTTTAAATGACTCATTCAATAAGTGAATTATTGTCTTAATTATTACTAAAGATAAATAACACAAGATAAAGTGACCTTTAATATGAGAATTGGTTCATACATATACAGGTCTTACTTTTAACGCTGTTTTTAATGTTCTAAAATTTTCTTCAATTCTTCATTGGTTTTGGTAAATTTGAACTACTTCTTGTGGTGTTAAATCAGTTCTATTTGTTTCATATACATAAATACCATCGAACTTTTTATCTTCTAAGACTTTTTCACAATTTAGTTCAAAATCACTACGACCTATTTGTTTAAAAAACTTATATTTTTTTGAAGCAAACATTTGTTCACCTCTAACAATTCCGTCTTTATTTTGTCTTTTCTCAAAATTATTTATGAGTATTTTACGATCTTCTCTATCTTTAATTGCTCTTGATTTTGAATAAGTAATAATTCTTCTTCTAGTTTTCCCGTTAAATCTTTTGTTGTTTCATAATGACTTATATTCAATTTCTTTATATCTAAATTCAGAATTACCAACATAACCGTTTTGATCTAAAATATAGTTCTTAAATTCAGCGCTTCCTGACTTTGCTCTATATGAAATAATAAAATTTATACCTAAATCTTCTAAAAAACGAATATTTCTATTTGTGGACATACCTTTATCAGAAATAATGGTTATGTTATTAATTTGATAAGTTTGTTTTAAGTCTAAAATAAAAGGGATAAAAGTATTTGGATCTGCTGTATTTCCTTTGAATAATTTCATATGAATTGGTATTCCATTAATATCAGTTGCCATACCCAAAACAACTTGGTCTTCTTTAAATTTTCCGTCTTTTGAATAACCAGGAAATCTCAATCCATCTCTTTGAAAAGTTTCAAAATAAACAGTTGACGAATCAAAGAAAACAAGTTCAATTTCTCTGTTAGTAATTTTACTTAATTTATTGTTTAAGTTCTTTAAAATACCTTTTTCATTTTCTACTAATACATCTAAAAGAGAATAAAATGCATCTTTTTGTGATTTTATTGTATTAATAAAGTTATCTTTAATTTCAAAATTTCTAATGATACTATTTGAATTAATTATTCTAGAAGCAATGCAATATTCTAAAATTGATTTTAAATCCTTATGCTTGGTTTTTGATATCGATTCAAAGATTTGTAGTTTGTCTATAAATTTATAAATAACTTCTATTCCATAGTTAATTGAATTAACTGTAATTTTTTGATTTTGAATAGAATTTAGTAATTCTTGTTTAACGAAATCTTTTTCCATATCTTCTGTAAGTTCTTTTGCTTTTGTTTTTAAAATAGAAATAACATCAGGATTAATTTGTTCTAATTGTTCTAACCAACCCAAACCAATTTGTTTCTTAGTACCAGCACCATAACCACCAGAAATTCCAGCAAAAATATATATTCCTTTTGCTCTTTTGCTTTTTCCAATTATGTAATTATTCACTTTCATATAATAATTATACATTGTAATCATAGTATTCAAAACAAAAAATAAAAATTTCTATATATGTATACATATATAGATTCTAAAAAAATTAAAAATTTGGTCTTCAACTCAGAAACTCAGGAATCTTCTTAAATGAATCGTTAATTTTTCTTAGTGATAAAGTCTCTTGTTCCCTTTTTTGTTCGGATTCAATATTAAAAGCAGACTGAATATAAAATTTTTTGTGTCCTAAATTAACAACAAAATCTATGTCCAGTTGAACTTTTTTACGTTTATTATCTATATTAGACTGTATTTCAACCACACCAACATCTACATTGTAATCTCTTGCTAATAATTCATTATAAATAATATTTTCCATTAAATGTGTATATTCAATTTGTCTAAAATTTAACCTAGCATTTCTTAAACCAACATCACTAAAATAATATTTTACAGGTGTAGAAAAATACCTTTAACCCTTTACATCGTATCTATCAGCTTTGCTGATTAAATATGATTCTTGAAAACAATCTAAATACTTCAAAATTGTTTTAGAAGCTAAGTTAATCTTTTTTTCAGATAAAAACCTGTTTGATAATTTATTTGAATTAGTTAAGGAACCAATATTTGAAGATACAAAATCTAATAAAATTTCAATAATTTCTTTATTGTTTTTTAGTTTATTTCTTTCTAAAATATCACTAATATAAGTATGATCAAACAAGTCTTTTAAGTATAAATTCTTATCTTTAAAATTACTTAAAGAATAAATATAAGACATTCCATCATATACTAAATAGTGTTCTAATGCAGTATTATTATTTTCAAACAATCCATTTATTTCTTTGAAACTAAACGGATTGACATGTATTCTATCTCCACACCCCCTAAATTGTGTTAAAACTTGTGAAGATAACATTTTTGAGTTGCTTCCTGTTATGTATATATCAAGATTTTTGATTTTCATTAATGCTAACAAAGTATCAACAAATGTTATTTGATCACCATTTTCAACATATGGTTTTTTTATTCCAGAACACATTTGTATTTCATCAATAAAAGCATAATATTGCTGATTATTTTCTATTTTACTTTTGATAAAGTTATTTAACTTAATAGGATTTCTTAATTCAATATTTTCAATATCTTCTAATGAAATTGTAATAATTTGTTTAGTGTTAATATTTTGAGAAATTAAATATTCCTTAAATAAATTAAATAATAAATATGACTTTCCGCATCTTCTTATACCGGTTAAAATTTTAATTTTATTATTATGCATTTTACTAATTAATTTGTTTAAATAAAAATCACGATTAACATTCATTTTTCTCCTAAGTAAAATTTAAGTGTATTTACACCTTTTTTTAACTTAAACTTTTCTAATAAGTTATATTTTATGTTTTTATATATAATTGAGAAAGAAAGGAACTCACTTATTACAAAGACTGTAAATCTTTTTTGCTATTTTTTTATTATTCATTTGATTATTTTAAAATGTTTGTAAACAGTTCTAAATAAATTTCTTTCTTGAAATTTCTCTTTTGCTTTTATGTAGACAAAATTCTTTAAATCTTTACTATTTTGTAAAATAACCTCAACTTTGTCACTTTTTATAATTACCTTAGTTTCTCACTTTTATTTAAAAATACGTTTAGACTAAAAATATCTAAGCGTATTTTTAAATAAAAGTAAAAAATCAGAAAATGTTATGATCTTATAATAAAATAAGAGGTATAAATAATATTTATTTAAATTATAAAAAATATAAAATTGTTATAACATAATTTGATGATGCTATTTCTTTTATCAATAAATATAAATCTAATTTATTGATAAAAGATAAACAACATTTTATTTTGAAATTAAAATCAAATGATTTTGAAGAAAAATTCAATTGGATTTTAGAATCATAGATTGAAATAATGAACAACATTTAACTTTTTTATATCATTTACTTTGTTCGACATTATTGGATACTTTTTCTTTTTTATTTGAAAATAAAATAGAAAAGATGATTTTGTATATGTGGATAAAAATGACACTTTTGATATTAAATATCATAAATTGAAATAATTCAAATAATACAGATATATTTTATTTTATAAGCTTATATAAATTATACAAACATTTTTTGTAATAATGCTTCTTTTATTTGTTTGAGTTTGTTGAGTTTGGATTGGTAAAGATTGATGAGTATATCAATCTTACTAAAGAAGTCTCCGATTTTTTGTTGTTCATATATGTTTTTACTTAAAAACAACTCTATTTTCTTAAGATTAAAAATTGCTACTGTTGGTATAGTTCCTACTGTTATTTTTTCTGCAACCTTACTTTGAAAATTTTCTGATTTAAGTAGATAATAAATAAATTCAAGATTAAACTTCTTTTTTATTATCATTCCAACTATACCTTGTTTAGTTGATAAATCTACCTTATTTATAGACACATTCCCTATTGTTGCTCCATTACTAAAAAGAATATTATTTTTGGGTATTATTCAAGCAGATGAATTCTTCAGTCCTAATTCACTTATTTTTGCTTTTGTATTGTATATATATTTATTCGCCATATCTTCTATTTTTGTGAAATAAAATAACCCAGGTTTGTAATAAATATCTTTATTTGTATCAGGTGTACCACCTTCGCTAGCAAATGAATATATGTTTTCTAATTTCTTTTCTTCTCACTCTTCATTAAATCCTTTAAATCTTATTCTAGGAACTTTTGAATTAGCTTCTGGGAACATCTTTTGTAAGAGAGTTTCTTTGAGTTGCTTAAGTTTGTTGAGTTTAGATTGTTCGATGCTGATTAGATTATCAATATTTTCTATAAGAATAGATATTTTTTCTTGCTCAAGTTTATTTTTAGAAAAATTGATTAAGACATCATTAAGAACATTTATCATTAATTTAGGATTTCCAGCTTTTATCACATGTTTTTTTACTTTAACATTTATTTCATGTGCAAAAAATGAACTTGGTTTTATGCTTGTTTTTTGGAGCATAACACCACAAACATTTGTAGCATAAAATAAACCATCTCTGTATAAAACTGTTCCAGCATTTGCTCCATCTGTTGTTCAGGTTATACTATTTTTAAATAAAAAATTATTATAAAAGCCCAAAAGACCGTTATTTAATGTTTGAGAAGAAAATACTGGATAAATATATTTACCCATCTTTTTACTTCTAATTTTGCGTTGAGATAAAACCTCGCCTCTTGTTAATTCAAAAACTTCTCCTATGTTACCTTGCTCTCAGTTTTCACCAAACCCTTTGAATCTAACAGATGGAACTAAAACTTTTTTCATAATTACCTTTATTTATTTAATTATAACATTATAACTAATCAAGTAAGATATAACAAATGTATAAATAAAACCCTTTAATTTAACATTTTATAAAATAAATATACATTTAAATCAGTATTATTAAATAATAAAATAATATGTATTGTATAATTAAATTATGTTAGATTTTTTAGAAAAAAGAATGCAAAAAACTATAGAAAAAATTTCAAAAAAAATTACTTTAAATGAAGCAGATATTTTAGAAATAATGCGTGACATTAAACTTGCTTTATTAGAAGCAGACGTTAATTTACAAGTAGTTAAGGAATTTATTTCAAAAGTAAAAGAAAAAGCATTAGAAGAAAAAATAGTAGGTAAATTAAACCCCTCTCAACACTTTATTAAAATTTTACACAATGAATTAGTATCCATTTTAGGTTCTAAAACACAAGAATTAAATATAGATAAAAAACCATATATTATCTTAATGACAGGTTTACAAGGTTCAGGAAAAACAACTGCTACAGCAAAACTTGCTTATTACTTCAAAAAGAAAAAGATGATACAAAAACCACTAGTAGTTGCAGCAGATATATATAGACCAGCTGCTGTTGAACAATTAGTTACATTAGCTAAAGGTATTCAGATAGATTATTATGAACAAGGTGTAAATTCACCAGTAAATGATATTATTAATAATGCCCTAATTAAAGCAAAAGAAAATAATAATGATTTAATAATTATAGATACAGCAGGTAGATTATCAATTGATGAAACTTTAATGAATGAATTAAAAGAAGTAAAGAAAATTTCAAAACCAGATGAAATACTTTTTGTTGCAGATTCATTAAGTGGTCAAGATATAATTAATGTTGTAAAAACATTTAACGAGAATTTAAAATTAACCGGAACAATTATAACTAAATTAGATTCTGATGCTCGCGGTGGTGCTGCTCTGAGTTTAAGATATATATTAAATATACCTATAAGATTTATAGGTACTGGTGAAAAAGTAAGTAATTTAGATTTATTCCATCCTGAAAGAATGGCAGACCGTATTTTAGGTATGGGTGATGTTATGTCTTTAATAGAAAAAGCACAGGATGTTATAGATGAAGACAAAGCAACTAAAATGGTTCACAAAATGTTTTCTGGTGATTTTACATTAGATGACTTATTAGAACAAATCAAACAAGTAAAGAACTTAGGTAAATTTTCAAAAATATTAAAAATGCTGCCAGGTAATTTATCTTCAAAAATTAGTGAAGATCAAATAGATAAAGCTGAAGAAAAAATGTATGTCTTTCAAATCTTGATGTCTTCAATGACAAAAAGAGAAAGAATGAATCCTAAATTACTAAAACAAGCATCACGTAAGGAAAGAATTTTAAAAGGAAGTGGAAGAACTGCTCAAGAATACAACAAATTAATATCTGATTATGAATCTATGGTTAAAAGAATGTCAGAAATGTCAAAAAACTTTAAATCAGGTGGCTTCGGAGGATTTGGTAATTTCGGATTTTAAAATATCACTAATAATTTAGTGATATTTTATTTTTCAAAAGTGAATAATTTTCTCATAAATTTATTCTTCTCATATGGTAGTTTTTCTGAATAAACTATTTTAACTATTATTGGACAAATAAAACCAAATGTTATAGAATATAAACTCATAATAGCATATTTTCTTTCACCCTCTAATATTAATAAAACAAAACCAATTGTTCCAATGATGATTAAAATAGTGCCAATAACCATAGAAATAATTAAGATTATTTTTAATACATTATTTTCTTTTCTATATTTATATTCTTTTGTTTTATTGTATACATTATTATTCAATAAATAAATAATTATCGATACAAAAATAATATTTATGCTAAATAAAGCAGATGAAACTGTTTTACTTCAAAATAAAAATAAATGTGCAGTTGAAAAAGAAATGAATATTAATAAATATATAAAAATTAATATTATTCATGTTTTTGACTGTTTGCTCATATTTTTATATTATATTAAAATAAAAAACTTATATAAATTTAATATAATATAAAAATAATGACTAATAATAAATCTTCTTTTGCATGAGAAATAAAAAAAGAAGTAATAAATAATTTAAAGAAAAACCAGGAAATTACTTCTTTTTTGAATGGAGTTATTTTTTCTAATGCTATTTTAAAAGATGATTATTACGTTCTAAATATTAGAAATACTTACATTTTAAATAAATTAAAATCTAAACTAGATAAAGTTAAAATAAATTTTGATACAAAAAATACACAAATTAAAATACATAAAAATAATTTTATTTTAAAAACAGACTTCAAAGAGTTTTTAACTGCTTTTTTTGGTGGTATTTTTGTTGGAGGCGGAAGTATCTCAGACAAAAATTCCACTTCATATCATTTAGAAATTAAAACTAATTACAAAGAACATACTGAGCAAATTATAGAAAAATTAAATGAATATGATTTTGATTTTCATTTATTGAAAAGAAAAGAAAAATATTATGCATATATAAAAAAACTTGATAACCTATTAGATTTTTTATCGGCTATATCTGCTAAAAAATCTTGATTTATTTTACAAAATATAAAAATAAATAGGGATCTAGAAAACACTTCAAATCGAATGAACAATATTGATATTTCAAATTTACAAAAAATTGCAAACAGTTCAATTAAATATATAGAAAACATTAATTATATTCTAGGTAATAATTATTCAAACGAGTTCACAGAAAATCAATTAGTAATGTTTAGAATTAAATTAGAAAATCCTTGAATTTCACTTGAAGATTTATCTAAGAGATTAGAAGTAGAACATAATATAATAATAAGCAAGAGCGGATTAAACCATTGATTTAGAAAGTTAAATTTATTTGTTTTAGATAAAAAACAAAAATCTTAGTTATGTTCACAAAAGAGAAAGAAAAATAAACATTAAAAACCAGTTTCCTGGTTCTTAATGTTTATTTCTCAATATTGTAAAATGAATTTCTTCCTTGGAATTCTGAAGACATACCTAATTCTTCTTCAATAGCCAATAATCTATTGTATTTTGCTATACGATCTGTTCTTGACATAGAACCTGTTTTAATTTGTCCTGCATTCATAGCAACAGCAATATCAGCAATAGTTGTATCTTCAGTTTCACCTGAACGGTGTGATACAACAGCTGTCATATTAGCTTTTTGTGCCATTTGAATAGCATCAAATGTTTCAGTTAATGAACCAATTTGATTTACTTTAATTAAAATAGAGTTCATTGATTTTTCTTCAATAGCACGTTTTAAGATTTCAGTATTTGTTACTGTTAAGTCATCACCTACAATTTGAACTTTTTTTCCTACTTCTGCAGTTAGTTTTTTAAATCCAGCTCAATCACTTTCTGCTAAACCATCTTCAATAGAAATAATTGGGTATTTTGAGATTAGACCTTTTAAGTATTCTATCATTTCATCAGTTGTATAAGTTAATTTAACATTAGTTAAATGTTCAAAGCCTGGTTGTTTAGATTCGATTGCCTCTTTTAATTTTCCGAATGTATAAACACCATCTTTATATAATTCAGATGAAGCACAGTCCATAGCAATAGCAACTGCTTTATCACCTGAAGTAGCAGGTACATAACCAGATACCTTAATTGCTTCAACTAAGAAATCAAGTGCTTCTTCATGTGATTTGAAGTTAGGTGCAAATCCACCTTCATCCCCAACTTGTATTCCATGTCCATTTTTCTTTAGTAATTTAGCTAAGTTGTGAAATACAAAGTTTGCCATTTGTAAAGCTTCACGAATAGATTTTGCTCCAACAGGCATTATCATAAATTCTTGGAAGTCAATAGTATTTGAAGCATGTTCTCCACCGTTAATAACATTTAACATTGGAACAGGTAATTGGTGAGCATTAAATCCACCTAAATATTTGTATAATGGTAATTCTAATTCATTTGCAGCAGCTCTTGCAACAGCTAATGAAACACCTAAAATAGCATTAGCTCCTAGTTTTGATTTTGTAGGTGTACCATCTAATTTAATCATAGTTTGATCAATTAAACGTTGTTCTGTTACTTCAATACCTTGAATTTTTGGGGCAATTTGTTGATTAACATTATTAACAGCTAACATTACACCTTTTCCACCAAATCAATTGTTTTCATATTTAGAACCTTTATCTCTTAGTTCTAACGCTTCTCTAGAACCAGTTGATGCTCCTGAAGGGACCATAGCAGATCCGTATCCACCTAATTCAGTATAAACTTCAACTTGAACAGTTGGATTACCACGTGAGTCTAAAACTTCACGAGCATGTATTTTTTTAATTGCTGACATTAATTCTCCTTTAATATTAATAGTTTATATAAAATCTTTTATATTATACATTAATAAATTTAAAGCAATTTATGTATTCATTTTTTTGTATTAAATTATTCTTATAACAGAACTTCGAATTTATCTATTTTCTGAAAATCTTTATAATTTTTATTTGTAGGTATTACAAAACATTGTTCAGATTTTGTTCAAGAAAAAGATCGATTGAGTGAATCAGAATAATTTTTTTCTTTTCGTAAGTTATGTATTATAAGCGACAAATTAATATTTTCATTTTGTCTTATAAATTTATCTTCATATCATAAGAAACCTTTTTTATGATTTACAGTCATATTTATTTTATTTTTGTCTAAAAAAATTTAAATTAATTCCTACAATTTTTTAGGTGGTTCATTAAAATAGTTTAAATATTCATATCTTCTAATAACTATTAAATTGTTATTGTCTTCAAAGAATTTTTTATTGTTTCAAATAAAAATGAATTCTCCTTAACATATAATAAATCATAACCTCTTATATTTTCAATACCATCATAAGTTGAATATATTGTTAAGGTTTCGTCCAAACCGAAAGGAAGATTTCCACTAGATTTACGAACATTTCATCCATCTCAGATGTTTCTTGAATTAAATCTATATGATTCCATAAATTCATATTCATCTTTAGGATGATAATTTAGATAATAATTATCTATGTTATAAAAATTTATAAATCTTTTTTCCCTTGAATTCATTGTTCAGTAATATCAATAACATCTTTATACCAATATTTTTGTTTTAAATATTTGAAAACCAGATGATTAGGTTCATTATTTCTAATAATGAACAAGAACTCACTAAAACGAGAGAAAATAAAATAGATAAAGAAAATAATTTTAGAAGTTTTTTAGTTTAATTTTCATATTTATTATCCTAAATTATCCTCTTTGTTTTTATTAGGCAATTTTCTTATATACCATTCATTTAGTTTTGAATTAAAAATCTTTATCATATTGTATTTTTCTAATTCTAAGTTACTTAAACTTAACATTTCATTTAGAATTTTTTCTTCATTAGTTTTTAAATTTTAAAAACTAAATTCTTCCCACCAGCACCACCATTAAAGTAATAATCTGTTTTGGGACTTTCATTAATTACAACTCATTCAACTTCTTTTATTGAATCAACTTTATTGTTGATACTAATAAGTTCTTTTTCTAATTCTTACATATATTTATATATTTATCTGGAAATAAAAACCTTTATCCTTAAAAGACAGATATTTATCAACTATAGAATCATAATTTCTTATTTTTTTAAGATATTATCAAAATTTAAAGAAAGAAAAATTAAGTGAATCATATATATAATAAAAAAATTTATTCAAGTAATAGCTGTTGCATCTAAAACTTCATCATAAATACTGCTAAAATAATCAACCTTCATTGTAACTAAGTGACAAAAAAAGCAGCTGTTACAATCCATAACAAAAAGATAAAAAAGCATCAATATTTATATATTCTCAAAAATTTCCTTAATAATTGAACTTGATAATCATATGCTTTTTTAAAAATGACATTTATTTTAATTTCCTCTTTAATACTTTTTAATCTATCATATACATCAAAGAAGAGTTCAAATTTTATTTTTTTAATAAAAATTAAAAAAATATAGAAATAATAAATGTTGGTACATTCAAAAGTATTAAAACTATAGATGCATAATAATATTCCATATTTATTCCTTTTGTATTAATTTAATTCTTATTATTTTTTATAGGTATGTTTAAAGTCTTGTAATCAAAACGATTATATGATTCAAAAGTTATTTTATAAAGAGTTTTTAATATATATTCATCAATTGACTTTAATTCTTCTAAAACAGTATCTTTAGAGTTTTGTTTAATTTGAGGAAACTTATTTAAAACGTTTTTAAGTGATATTTGTAATTGATTAATTAGTTGAATAAAGCATCATGAATATCTGTAACAATTTCATAAAAATAATCAATAGACATAATTCTGATATTTGGATTTGGTTTACTATTATTTATTATTCATTCTTTATTAAAACTGTGCATAGAAATAACTTCAACCAATATAAAAACACCATTAGGATTTTCCTTGTTATGTATTTGCATTTTATTATGAATGAATTTAGCATTAGAAGAGTTCTTGTATTGTGTTTATTTTTAATTTCAATATAGTATTTTATTTTAGTTTTAGGATGAGTAAAAATAACATCTCAACCTTTTTCTGGGACATAACAATTCTTTATGTATTTAAAAATATTTTGATGAAAATAACCAATTATGTTGTTGTTTGTTTTATCTTTTTGTCTATTTATTTCTTGTTTAATTGTTTCTTCTAATTTATTGTTGTATATTACACTATCAAATAAAAGTTTAATAGGATCTATTTTATTTTTCAAAAATTTATTAAGGTCAAAAGACTGTATGGATTTTTGATATTGTAATATAGTTTCAAGAATATGATTTTCAAAATCAACTTCATTGATAAAAGTTAAATTATACTTTGTCATTTAATTCCTTAAGTGATTTATAAATTTCCTTACCAACTTCAAATGCTAAATTACAAGGAACTACATTACCTATTTGTTTATATTGGCTTGATATATTTCCAGTAAATACTCATTCATCAGGAAATGTTTGGATTCTTGCAGATTCTCTTATGTTAAAAGGTCTGTTTTCAAAAGGGTGACATCTATCAGTTTGTTTCATTTGTGGAGTAGTTAAGATAGTTAAAGAAGGTTCATCTAAACTCATTTTTCTTAAAATACCAGTTCTACCACCTTCCATATCTCAACAAGACTTCATATATTTTTTTGCTATTTCTTCTGGTATATCTTTTCAATAGCCACCAGGGGGAACAAGTTTAAATATTTCTTCTTTTTCCTTACTATATTTAGAACCTAAACTTTCAGGTACATTAAATAAAATATCTTTTAATACAATTTTTTCTTCAATTTTTAAAGGGAAATTAAAATTGACTTTATTAATTAAATCTTTTCTAATTCCAATAAGTATTAATCTTTCTCTTTTTTGAGGAACTCTATAATCATAAGCATTTAAGACTTTATATTTAATTTCATAACCTTTAGAACTTAAAATATCATAAATAGTTTCGAATGTTTTACCTTTATCTATGCTTAATAAACCTTTAACATTTTCAAATAAAAAGAATTTAGGTTTTAATTTTTCTAAAAACATTGCATAATGATAAAACATAGTTCCCCTGATATCTTCTAAACCTAGTCTTTTACCAGCATAACTAAAACTTTGACAAGGAGCACCGCCAGAAAGCAAATCAAGTTCAAACTTTTTAATATTAAATTTCTTTTCTAAATCTTGATTTGAAAGAATTGAAATATCCTCTTGAATAACATTTCATTTAGTTCTATTTAACCTTAATGTATTAGCAGCATTTTTGTCAATTTCTACCAAACCTATATGTTCAAAACCTGCTTTTTCTAAACCGATTGCCAAACCACCTGCACCTGCAAATAATTCAATACTTTTATATCTTTTCATATGTGGTTTTATTATATAAGATATTAATAAATTTATTTTGTAATTATGTATTTGCTCATAATTTTTTATTTTTAAACAAAATAATTTTTCAAAAAGAAATAAATATTTTTTAATCAAAACTTATAAAATCTATAGGAAATAAAAACCAAAAACTATTGAATTAATTTATTTAACAGTTTATATATCCTGATACTAATGCAAAATAAATATATATGTTATAATTATTTTGCCATTGGAACAATAACCCACTAACTTGGTCAGGATAGAAATATAGCAGCCATATGAGGAAGTGTTGTGTCTAGTGGTCTTTTTATATTTTTTGAAGGATGATAAATATGGAAGACGTATTTTTTGAAGGCCAAAACGGAACAAAATTTAAATATAGAGTTAGTATAATAATAAAAAATAAAAATAAAATATTAATAGCAAGTGACCCTTGAAACAATTACTGATATTTACCTGGTGGAAAGGTGAATTTATCTGAATCAATAAATAATGCAATAAAAAGAGAGTTAAAAGAAGAACTAGATTTAGATGTTAAATTGATTAAAAAACATTGATTGGTAGAATCATCATTTTTTAATGAATTTAATAAAAAACAATATCATGAATTATCTATAATAGCATCAGTTATTCCTAAAAATAAAGAAATTTTTGAAAAACAAGAAATAATAACAAACATTAATGGTCATAAATTAACATTTAAATGAATTAATATTAATGAATTAAATCAAATTAATTTTCATCCAAAATTTCTGGTATCTAAATTAAAAAGAAAATTACCAGAAAATGTAGAAGTATTTACAGATTTTAACTAATTTTATATAATTTAATAAAGGAGAATTAATGTCAAATTTAATAAATACATCAAAACCAAGTAATCCAGAAGGATTTCAACCAAACGTAGATAATTCAGAAAAAAAAGCAAGTGCAAGCACTGCTTCTAAAGTATTTTTTTGAGTAATCGGCTTAGTTATTTTTAGTTTAATTTACTACTTTGTAAAAAGAAATAGATTTAATCAATTACAATTTAAAGTTAATAATGCAGCTAGCTCAATTGACGTTATTTTAAATCAACGTTATGATACTTTAACCAAATTAGTAAATCAGGTAAAATCATACAAAGAATTTGAAAAAGAAACATTATCAGATATTACTAAAATGAGAGCTTTAACATTGCAAGGTGGAATTGCAAACGCAAACGAATTAGAAAAATTAAATAGTAGTGTTTTTGGCAGATTAATGGCTGTTTCTGAATCATATCCAGAATTACAAAGCAGTTCATTATACAAAGAACTAATGAACCAATCTACATATTTAGAAAGAGAATTGCAAGCAGCAAGAAGAACTTATAATTCATATGTAAATCAATTTAATGAAATTCTATTTACATTTCCTTCAAGTATAGTTGCTTCAATGTTAAATCTAGAAACTTTACCATTATTTGTAGCATCCGCTACACAAAAACAAGATGTTTCAATGGCGAATTTATAATAAAAAAATGGATTTTAAAGCTAAAAATCCATTTTTATTTATTCATTAATTCTTTCTCTTTAGACTTGGTTAATTCATTAATTTTTTCAATATAAGAATCAACTGTTTTTTGGACAGAATTTAAATATCTTTCTTGTTCGTCTTCAGATAATTCTTCATTACTTTTAATTAATTTGTTTATGTCTTGTCTTGAATTTCTTACACCAACTTTTGCTTGTTCTGTATATTTAGAAAGGTTCTTAATCATTTCTTTTCTACGTTCAACAGTTAATAATGGAAAAGTTAATCTAACTTGATTTCCTTCGTCTACAGGAAGAACACCTATATTTGCTTTTTCGATTGATTTTGCTATATCTTTAACTGATGTAATATCATATGGTTTAATCAATAATTGTTGTGGCTCAGGGATACTTATGTTTGCAATTTCATCTAATGAAATCAATGAATCATAATAATTAATTTTTATCCCTTTTATTATTTGTGGATTTGCTCTACCTGTTGAAATTTTTGACATTTCAAATTTAAAGTGATTAATTGCTTTTTCACACTTATCACTTAATTCTAATAAATATTCTTCTAATTGCATTATTTAGTTACCTCTGTGTGTGTTATAGAACCTTCTAGTGCTCTAATTATTGAGTTATCTTCAAGAAGGTTAAAAATAATTAAATTAATATTATTGTCTCTAGCCATACTTGTAGCAGTTAAGTCCATTACTTGTAATTTTTTTTCTAAAATTTCATCATAAGTTATTTTGTCATACCTAATTGCCTTGTTATTTTTTCTAGGATCACTATCATAAACACCATCTGTTCCGTTTTTCCCCATTAAAATGACTTCAGCACCTATTTCAGATGCATATAAAGTAGCAGCAGTATCAGTTGTAAAGAAAGGTCTTCCTGTTCCTCCAACAAATATGACTACCTCACCATCTTTTAAGTATTTAATTGTTTTTTCATTAATATAATTTTCTGCGACTTTTTGATCCATATTTAAAGAACTCTGAACTCTTGATTTTAGTCCTACTAATTCAAAACCACTTCTTAAAGCAAGACCATTCATTATGGTAGCTAGCATACCAATGTAATCAGCTCTATTTCTAGGGATACCATTTTTTTCAGCAGATGCACCTCTTCAAAAGTTTCCTCCACCTATAACAATAGAAACTTGTATTCCTTTATTAACAATTTCTTTAAGTTGTAAAGCTATTCTTTTAACTAAATCATTATCAATAGCTAAATGTTTTTCTTTATTAGCAAAACCTTCGCCTGAAAGTTTAATTAAAATTCTTTTATATTTAATCATTCATACCTCATAATCTATGCTCATATATAGATTTCTTAAAGTTATATGATAATTATAAACAAAAAATAAAACAGAGTAATAAAAAATAACAAATATGCACATTTATAAATTAATTACATATAAAAATAGTAATTTTTATATGATATAATTAAAAAAAATAACATATTTTATTCAATAAAAATAATTAGTGAGGTAAAAATGCAAAAAGAAAGATATTTATTTGCAATTGATTTAGATGGAACTACCTTGCAATCAAGTGCAACTGGCCAAGTTCATGAACAAACATTAAAAGCAATAAAAAGAGCAAAAGAAGAAGGACATATAGTTTGTATTTTAACAGGGAGACCATGAAGAAGTACTAAATTCATATATGATACTTTAGGTTTAGATACAGTTGTATCAAATTACAATGGTGCACATATTCACCATCCATATGATGATGAATTTATTCCATACATAAAATATTTAAATTTAAATGAAGCATTATATATTTTAGGTGATGAAAAAATCCAAAACGAAATTACAAATTTAGCAATTGAAGGCCCAGACTGAGTTCAATTACAACATAGAGATGAAGATTTAGAAAATGTCTTTGGTTTTTCAACTACATCAAAATTAAGAGTCGGTTTAGATTTTCATAAAATACCTTTAATGCCTACAGGAATAATTTTTGATGTTAAAAAAACAACAGATGTTGAAAAATTAAGGTGTTATCTAAAATCAAGATACGGAGATTTAGCAGAATTTTCTTATTGATCAAAAGGAGAAGGATTAAGTCCTGTGTTTGATATGACAAACATTACAGCTAATAAAGGAAAAGCATTAAGTATGCTAATTAGATACTACGATGTTAAAGTAGAAAATACAGTTGCCCTAGGTGATGGATTTAATGATGTTCCTATGTTTAAAATTGCTAATGTATCAGTAGCAATGGGGAATTCAACTAAAGATATAAAACGTTATGCAACAGTTAAAATTAACAAAACAAATAAAGAGGGTGGAGTTGGTTGATATATTAATAAATTCTTAGATAATCCTCAAGCAGAAATAAACAAATCAAACGAAAAAAGATATAAAAGAAGTCAAGCAGAGGAAGAATAGTGAATTTTTACGATAGTTTATTAAATGTTGATTATCAAAACAAAAATGTTTTAGGTATTGATGAAACAGGAGTAGGTGATTATTTTAGTCCGATTATTTCAGTGTGTGCTTTTTTGCCTAAAGAAAAAGAACAATGAGCATTAGAATTAGGGGTTAAGGATTCAAAAAAATTAAGTAAACATCAAATCATACATATTGGTAAAAAATTAATTAATACTATTCCTTATACTTCATATAAGTTAAGTCAATCCGGTTATAATTCCATAATATCAAAGAAATTTAATTCAAATGAAATTAAATACTTAACTCATCTTAATGCAATTATCAAATATAAAGAAAAATACCATATTGAAAATAACAATAATCAAATCATCCTTATAGATCAGTATTCAACATTTAATGCAATTATCAAATATAAAGAAAAATTTGAAAAAATGAATTTTTTTCAAATTTTATCAAACTCAAAAGTTGAAGTTTACTTTCAACACAAAGCAGAATCAATTCATTTGTCAGTTGCTTGTGCATCAATCATAGCAAGATATATATTCATACTTGAAATGGAAAAACAAAATAAAGAATGAGACTTTAATTTTCTTTGAGGTGCTAATTCAAAAGTCAAAGAACAAAAAGAAGAATTTATAAAAAAATTTGGCGAAGACTCGCTTTTTAAAATTTGTAAAATGAACTTTAAATAAAGGAAAAAAATGCAAAAACATACAGAACAAGAATTAGTTAGACGTGCTAAATTAAAAAAATATGAAGAATTGGGGATTCAACCTTTTTCAACTGCAGATGGGTTAAAAAAATTACACTTATCTGACAGTATTTTAATGAAATGCTTTCCGTTAACGAGGGAAGAATTAGAAGAAAAACAAGTAAAAGTAGCAGTATCAGGAAGAATAATAGCTATTAGAGGACCTTTCTTAGTAATTAAGGATTATGATCATCAAAATCAAATTTATTTTAATAAAAAATTAGATGAAAATCAAACTAAACTATATGATACTTTAGATATTGGTGATATTATTTATGTAGAAGGAATTGTGATGAAAACTCACACAGGTGAGTTAGCGATCAGGTCAAAATTCCTTAAACTATTAACTAAATCATTAAAGCCCTTACCGGATAAATTTTATGGATTAGCCGATGTAGAAGAAAGATATAGAAGAAGATATTTAGATTTAATTGTAAGTTTTGAAGATCAAGCGCGTACCTTATTCTGAAGAAGATCACATATCATTACTTTAATCAGAAAATATTTTAATAATTTATCTTATATGGAAGCAGAAACACCAATTTTACATGATTATTTATCTGGGGCTTCTGCTAGACCTTTTAAAACACATCACAATGCTTTAGATCAAGAATTTTTATTAAGAATAGCAACAGAAATACCACTTAAAAAATTACTAGTAGGTGGTATAGATCGTGTGTATGAAATTGGACGTATCTTTAGAAATGAAGGTATTGATACAACACACAATCCTGAATTTACTTCTATTGAGTTCTATGAAGCTTATTCAAATTTAGAAGGTATGATGAAGAGAACTGAAAACCTCTTTAAATATCTTGTTAAAAAATTAAATATTCATACTATAAAGATAAAAGGGCAGGAAATTAATTTAAAACAACGTTTTAAGAGAATTAATATGGTTGATGCTGTTTCTGAAGCAACAGGTGAAGACTTTAGAAATATATCACTAGACAAAGCTATTGAAATAGCAAAGAAATATAAAGTAAAAATTGAAAAATTCTTCAAGGTAGGTCATATAATTAATGCACTTTTTGAAGAATTAATAGAAGACACCTTAATCCAACCTACTTTTGTTTATGGACACCCAATTGAAATATCACCATTAACAGCAAAATCTACAGACCCAAGATTTACAGAAAGAGCAGAACTCTTTATAAACAAAAAAGAATATGCCAATATGTATACAGAGTTAACAGATCCAATAGACCAACTTGAAAGATTTAAATCTCAATTAGAAGAAAAAAACAACGGGAATGATGAAGCAAGTGAAATCGATTGAGACTTTATTGATGCTTTAGAATATGGAATGCCTCCTGCTGGTGGATGTGGAATAGGTATTGATAGATTGATTATGTTATTAACAAATAAAGAATCTATCAGAGAAGTTTTATTATTTCCTACAATGAGAAGAAAAAACCACTAATTTAAGTCAAGAATAAAAAATAATTTATAACAGAAATATTATCCTGAGTTTCTGAGTTAATTAAGATAAAAAGACGAAAACACCTATAAAATAGGGAAATTCGTCTTTTTATATATCTAATTTACTATGTATAAAATCTCTGAATTTGAAATAAATTAATAACTATTAAAAAATCTTTTTTAAATATAACATATTTGAGTTATATAATACATATCATTTTATTATTTAATAATACTGATTTAAATTTATATACTCATTATATGTCTGTATTTAGAGACTTATAATGTTATAATTAAATAAATAAAGGTAATTATGAAAAAAGTTTTAGTTCCATCTGTTAGATTTAAAGGGTTTGATGAAGAGTGAAAAGAGGAGAGATTAGAATATATTGCCAAAGTCACAAATGGCAAAAGCAATACATCTGATAACAATAAATGAGGACAATATAACTTATATATAAGGTCAGAAGAAATTTATAAAAGTAATAAATATATTTTTGATGTTGAAGGTGTTATTACAGTAGGAGATGGTAACATAGGAAAAATATTTCACTATGTTAATGGAAAATTTGATTTACATCAACGTTGTTACCTTATTTATGAATTTCAAAATATATGACCTAAGTATTTTTATTATTATTTTTCTCAAAACTTTTATAAAAGAGCTATATTAATGTCATATACTGCTACAGTTAATTCAATTAGAATGAACACAATAACTGATATGGATATTATGTTTCCAAAGGAATTAATTGAACAACAAAAAATCGGAAAACTTTTAGACCAGATTTCTAATCTAATTACCATCGAACAATCAAAACTCAATAAACTTAAGCAACTTAAACAAACTCTCTTACAAAAGATGTTTCCAGAAGGTAATTCAAAAGTACCTAGAATAAGATTTAAAGGATTTGAGGGAGAGTGAGAAGAAAAGAAATTAGAAAACATATATTCATTTGCTAGCGAAGGTGGTACACCTGATACAAATAAAGATATTTATTACAAACCTGGGTTATTTTATTTCACAAAAATAGAAGATATGGCGAATAAATATATATACAATACAAAAGCAAAAATAAGTGAATTAGGACTGAAGAATTCATCTGCTTGAATAATACCCAAAAATAATATTCTTTTTAGTAATGGAGCAACAATAGGGAATGTGTCTATAAATAAGGTAGATTTATCAACTAAACAAGGTATAGTTGGAATGATAATAAAAAAGAAGTTTAATCTTGAATTTATTTATTATCTACTTAAATCAGAAAATTTTCAAAGTAAGGTTGCAGAAAAAATAACAGTAGGAACTATACCAACAGTAGCAATTTTTAATCTTAAGAAAATAGAGTTGTTTTTAAGTAAAAACATATATGAACAACAAAAAATCGGAGACTTCTTTAGTAAGATTGATACCCTTATCAATCTTTACAATTCCAAACTAAATAAACTTAAACAAATCAAAGAAGGTTTATTACAAAAAATGTTTGTATAATTTCTATACCTTTTTAAAATATATATCCATTGAAAATTGTAAATAAATAATTAAATAAAAAATACTTAAACCACTATAGTACAGGAGTTTAAGTATTTTTTTAATAAATAAGTGGGAAACTAACAAAAGAATTATTAGAAATTTTATAGTCTAATTTTATGAAATTTAATCTAATGCATTATTTTTATTTTTAAAATTCATTTTAATAGGACAACCTTTAAAATTAAAAGTTGATCTTAACTGGTTTTCAAGAAATCTTTGATATGAAAAGTGGAGAAACTTTTTATTATTTACAAAAAAAGTAAATGTAGGAATTTTTGCTAATTCCTTACGAGCATAATATATGTTTAATCTACCACCATTAAATGGTTGAGCTGGTTGAATTAGTTGAGTTTCTAAAATTAAGTTTGATATTAAAGAAGGTTTTATATCTCTTTGAAGGTTTTCCCTTACTTCATTTAAAGTAGAAATCAACTTATTTATTCTCTGGTTAAACTTAGCAGAAATAAAGACAAATGGAACTCAAGGAACAAAGTGGAATTTGTTTCTGAGTTTCTTTTCAAAATCAGACATTGTGTTAGTTTCTTTTTCTACTAAATCTCATTTATTGATAACTATAATAATTGGTTTTTCATTTTCTAATGCATAACCAATTATTCTAGAATCAAAGTGTGATATTTCCTCTTGTGTTGCATCTATTACTATCAAGGATAAATCTGCTTCTGAAAGAGAATTCATGGCTCTCATTAATGCATAGTGATCAACGCTTTCAATAAGTTTTGATTTACGTGTAATTCCAGCTGTGTCTATGATGTTATATCATTTGTTTTCGATTTCTACTTGTGATTTAACACTATCTCTTGTTGTTCCAGGTATATTAGAAACAATTGATCTATATTCTTTGCTTAAATTATTTAATAAAGAACTTTTACCTGCATTAGGTTTTCCGATAATAGCAAGGTTAAATAATTCTTGATTATCATCAGAAGAAAAATCTAAAAATTCAGTAGCTTTATCTAAAACCTCACCAATTCCTTCACCGTGTAATGCTGATATAGGGTATATATAGTCAGCACCTAGTTTGTATCATCCATAATCAAATTCTTGATTATTTTCTAATTTATTAGCAACAGCTATTATAGGTTTATTACTTTTACGTAATATGTTCATTATAAACATATCATCATTTGTAATTTCGTTTGTTCCATCAAATAAAAAAATAATAACATCTGCTTCTTCTATTGCTATTTTAGCCTGAATTTGTATTTGTTCTTGGAATGGTTTGTTTTCTATTTCTATTCCACCGGTATCAATCAATTTTATTTCATTACCAAGTCAATTAATTTTTTCATATAATCTATCTCTTGTTACACCTGGTTGGTCATAAACTATAGATATTTTTTTACCTATAATTCTGTTAAATAAAGTACTTTTTCCAACATTGGGTTTACCAATTATTGCAACAGTATTTTTCATTAATTAATCCTTTCATTAACAAGATTAATTATTTTTTGAACAACTTCTTCAATTGTTAATTCAGTACAGTCTATATATACAGCATCCTCTGTTTTGTGTAACGGATCAAAATCTCTGTTCATATCTTGCTCATCACGTTTCTTTACTTCATATAATATTTCTTTATATTCAGTGTTAAAACCCAGTTCTGCATTTTGTTTAACTCTACGTTTAGCTCTTTCTTCGGCTTGAGCCCATAAAAATATCTTAACTTCAGCATGAGGCATTATTCTAAAAGTAGTGTCTCTTCCATCAATAATATAACCTTTTTTTCTTTTAGTCATTTGTTGAAGGTAATTAACTACGAATTGACGAACTTCTGGTATTTTAGCAACATTTGGTGTTATTTGAGATATATAATCAGCTCTTATATCTTTTGATATTTCAATACCATTTAACTCAATTTTATCCCCGTCTAATAATTTAATCATCCCTTCTTTTAGTGTTGCAATAACACCTTTATCATCGCGAGAATCCACTTTATTATCAACTACATTTTTAGCAATTGCTCGATATACACTACCACTGTTGATAAAGTTATATCCTAATCGCTTTGCTATTTCTTTTGATACTGTTGATTTACCTACTCCACTAGGTCCATCAATTGCTATGTTAACTTTTTTCATTTTTACCTTCCTATTTTAAATCTAATATTTCTTTTATTTTGTTTAATTCATCTTGGTTACATAAATCAAAATCATTAATAAAAATATCATTAGGTGTAATTAATGATATTTTTAAATCTATAAATGAACTAATAATTTCATTTAATTCATCACTAAATTTAAAACTAGAAAAGTCTTTCAATTTAGGTTTTAATGATATTTTTTTTATGTCAAATGAATAATCTTGATCAATATTTTTTTTAAATCAATTTAAATTATTTAAAAACTCCTGATTTTCAACTAAGGACACAAAAACAAGGTTTTCATCAACCTGGTTTTCATTCTTTTCTGTTGTAAAATCAGAAGTCTTAAAATTCATAATGTTATTTTACTTTATTTTGAAATTATTGCTAATTTTTTTTAAATTATTTATCTTTTAGTGGATTTATTAATTCATCTTCAAATCTAAATTCATTAGGTATTTGAGAATCATCTAAATCGTTAGGGAATAAGTTAGTTTGAATATTTTGTGTTTTGTATAGTTCTTTTAATGCTTGTCTATAGGAATTTTTTTGTGTTTTTCCACCACCATAAATTAAGTCATATTGAGGTAAATTATATGTACCAAATAAACCATTATAATCATAACCTTCAGATCTGAACGCAGCAGCTAGACCAGTTTTAGTTGATTCATTAGCTGAATGAAACACAGCGACTAATTCATTATTTTGAGTTCTTACAGAAGAACAGATGCTCCTCCATAAGGAACATATCATCTAGGCATATATTGTAAACCAAATGCTACATAATCTTTGTTACCTGCAGATGATTTATATAAGTTTGAACCAATTCTTGGTGCAGATAAGAATGCATCGTTTATTCCGGCTTTATTTTTAAAAGTACGATAACCTATATTATAAGATAGTCAGTTTCCACGGTTTAGTCTTTCAATAATTTTTGCATTTCTATCATCATCTTCACCCAGATTAATTTTATAAAATGTATAATCTGCATTTGTTCATAAAGAATAATCATATTGAATAAATTTTAATTGATCATCATCTACATATGGTTCTAGAAAATGATCTCTGACAGCTAATGGATACCCTAAAATAAACAACTGGTCAATCGAGTTAAAATCAAAGTTTTCTGAATTTCTAGTTCTTAAAGGAAAATTAATTTTGTCATAGTTTTTTAAATATGATTCATTTTTAAATTTTATTTGATTTTCTTTATTTTCTTCAGATGCATAATCATTGGTTATTATTCTTGCAAATTCTGATTTATCTCTTTCAAAAGTATTATTTGTATCTTTTTCAAAATCGATTTCTAAAACAGCAAAATCTAAAAATTCTTCAACATTTTCATATGCTTGTTTTTGGTCGTTAGTTAAAAAATCTTTTGGAGAAGTTGTTAAATAATCACGTCCATCAAAAACTCTTTTAATTGATTCGGGTTTAAAATAAAATGATGTAAATTTATCGGTATCCAGATTAATTAATTTTAATGTATTTAAAATTCCGATTTCTTTGTTTAATCTTACTAAACTATAACTATTAAATGATCCTTCTATCATTGCATCAGCAACATGTAAATTAGTTCCAAAATAGAACTTAGGTGGATATTTACCATCTGATCTTTTTTGATAATCCATTAATCATATTGTTCCTGATTCACCAGAAGACTGGTCTAACATACCATCTGCGTTTGTTCTACCTATATTGATATCTTCTAATAAACTATTTTTAGAAGTAGGAATTAAATTTGAATTATTAACATAGTCTTTTAATACTGATTTTTTAATTTCTTCAATTTCTTGTTCGGATTTAATTTTTAGTAATTCTTCATTTACTTTAGTTTTTAATTTTACTGCTGTAGAAATATTATATGGTTCAGTCACAGAATTAGCAAAATTTGTTAATTCTGTTTTAGTATTGCTATCTTCAAGTTTTTTAACAATATCTTTGTAAAAGATAGTTGTTCTTTGATCTCTATCAGCGATTTTACCATTGTGTAATGGCACAGGAATTTTAGTTCCTGAAAAACCAATATGAAATGTTTGCTTAGCTTTTCTTACATAATTTTCATTTGTTATTGTTCTTGCTAAACCTAAAATTTTATTATGGTTTTTTCCGATTGAATCAACTCAACTTGGAGCTTTGATTGGTTCTGGTTGATTATAAATAGATAATCCTTGGACTGTTCCATCATAGTTATATTTTGGAAACCAAATCCTTTTCAAGCAGCACTTTCATAATTTGATAAACCTAATTTGTCTGCTAAATCATTATATTTTTTAATATTATCTTGATTGTTAGATACTAACTCTGGTCTTCTTTTATTTAATGTATCGATTTCCCTACCTGCTAATTGTCTTTTTAAAACATTTAAATATTTTTCATCATCTAATTTAAATCTCTCATCTTGATTTGATTCATAATAAAGCTCTAAATCACTTTTTAAATCCTCATTAGGTTCTTCTAAAAAAGTACCATTTTCATCAACTCCTAGTGGATTAGATTTTAAACCAGATAAATTAACTTTAACTGTTTGACTAAAATTGTTTAATTTATTTTTAAAATTAATATATGCAGTTAGATTACCTGTTTTATTATCGTTTTTAGCACGAGTAAATGAAGCAGTAAATCTAGTGGGAGTACCTTGAATAGCTCATTGTAATTCTGGATTAATAATGATTGTTCAATTTCCAGAATTTTGGACAATGGTACTAGGGAGAACATCTAACATTGTTCTTCTACTAAATCCCCCTGTTTCTACAATTGTAAAGTGTTTTGAATATGTTGGTCTGCTTGTAATTTCATTAAAAATAGAAATTGCTTCTCTTACACTTTCTCCATTGATATCATTTTGTTTTTCGAGATCTGAATAGATTTTGTTTTGTATTATAGAAAGCATTTCTTTTGTTGTAGCTTTATCAATTTGGGATTGATAATCCTTTTTGTTTTTTAATTGATCCAATAAAGAAATTGTTTTAATTTTAACTTCATCAAAAGAAGCACTTTGAAATTCATCATTAATTGCTTTATTTATTTCTACTTCTAGTTTTTGTAATTGTTCACTTGTAGCACTAGTATTTATAGCATTTTCAAAACCTTTTTATCTTTTAGTTGAGAAATTTTAGATAATAATTTATTCTTATAATCTTGTACACTTATTTCATTTTTTTTATTTGGTTCTTTTTGCTCTTCAGAACAAGACATAGCTATTGAACTTATAGCAATAGGTGATAATAGCAAAGGAATTTTTTTCAGATATTTTTTTCATAACTTCCCAAATAACTAATCATTATATTTATATTATATTACTTTATAATAATATATATTTAAAGTAAAATTTCTTGAATATAGCAAAAAAATTATTTTTGTATTTTATAAATAAATTAATTAATAAATTTATTAAAATTTATGAGTAAGGATTGACATGAAAAAAATAAGAAAACATATTAAAAAAATAATTGGAATTTCTTTCTTAAGTTCCTTAATATTTCCTATTTCAAGTAGCTGTAATTTATTAGAGAATATAATTAGTTTTATTCCGACTGATGATGAAAAACAACCAAAAGATTCTGAATCAGAACCTATTATTTCAATTAATCCTGAACCAATTGTAGAACCGCATAATCCTATGATTACACCACCCCCATCAAATGATTTAGGTTTTTCTCATGAATCTAACTTTTTCTTCGGTAACATATTAAAAATTAATGAAAACGAAGTTTATTTACCAAAATCTTATACACAAGAAGAAAAAAATAGTGCTTTAGATTATTACAATAGAACTTCTATAAAAAATATTAATGATATTAAAGAAGAAAAAGATTCTAATAATAGATTTTATTTACAATATTCTGACCCTTATACAAAAATAATTTTTAGAGATTATAGTTATCATACAGATGGTGATGGTAATAATAGGTATTTACTAGGTAGAAATGGATTAGTTTATTTAGCGCAAGAGTTCAAAAGAAAAGTGCCATTTGGAACTGAAGTTTTTGACTTAGAAGCAATTAATGTAAATGATTTTAATGTAATTAGTGATAAAGCAAATGGTTTATATATTTCTAATACAAAGAACATTTATATTAATGGTTCTATATATGCAGAAAAAGGTTTTAATTTATATGAAATAATTGGTGGCTTAATGCCGACTGTATTTCACGAATATATGCACCATTGATCTGCTTCGTATCCAGAAACTGCACTTAGAACAAGTCCTGAAAAAAATATTGACGAGACAATTACAATAAACGATAAAAATCATACTCCAATTTATTATAATCCATATGGTGAATCTCACGAAAATCACACTCATGGTTCAAAACAGTATTGAGATTCTTATTTTGCAAATAATTTTTACACTTTATTAAATTATGACGTTGATAAAAAAGGTTATATTACTAGAAATGACTTAGAAGTGTTTGATTTTGCTCGTGCTTGATCTCCTAGTTCTCTACCTGTTGAATCAGAGAAGTTTTTATATAGAAGACTAAGTCCAAAAAGTATTTGAGACATAGCAAATTCTGGTACTGTTTCACCGGAAAATGCAAGAGCTGTAAATTATGGTGAATTATATTATTCTCCATCTGGTTCATTTTCAACTGATTACAAAAAAATTAAATATAACTATTCTTTAACAGAATTATTACCAAGAGAATATACAAAGTATGCTTTTGAATCTTATTTTTCAATGAATGATGAAAATAAAGCAGCAGAAAATGCACAAAAAAAATTACCAAGCATTTCTTGATTCGGAATTCATTACTTTAAAAAATCTAATTCTTCTGATTCTATTGAAGCTGCATATTTTTCTCCATCTGCTAACGCAGAAGATTGATCAAAAGTTTATTTAAATAACTTTGATAGTTCTCGTAGACAATTTATGTTTAAAGATGGACACACAGTTGAAACAGAAGGTAATTATGCAGGTAGAGCAATAAATGCCACTATGACACCTAATTCAGTTTTTGATATAAGTCCATATAGATATGATGAAGTTCAAAGAAGAAGAATCGGAACAAATGTTTTAGGTAATCCAATTATTAGAAATGTTAGAAAAATTAATGAACTAGATAAATCAAAAACAAAATCTAGATCGCAAGAGTTTTATGATTTATTTTTAAACACAATGGGTTACGGAAAAACTATTTCACAAATTTATTATGAATCTGACTGAAAATGAGTAAGTAGAGGTTCAGTTAATGTAGATAATACAAAAGCAAATAAAGTTAAATTTGCAGGTTATTTAAAAGACAAAAAATATGAAGGTATTGTAGTTAAGGATAGAGAAAACAATATAATAGGTCAAAGTTATATAAATTATTATGATGCTTTTTCTTTCTTTGGTCATAAAGAATTTGACCAAGGAGCAAAAATGGTACAAAATAATGAAATTACACAGGATCGTCAAAAACAAATAAACAATAGACTATATCCAGGAACTTCAAAAGAAAATAATTTAAATGAACACTTTTATTCATACATTTCAAATGCTTTTATAAATGTTGAAGATGATGCAACTATATATATGTGAGATGATAAAAATCAAAATTCAATTGTTGATGAAGGAGAATTAGAAGATTCAGAAATTAATCTACCTACTTCAAGAGATATAACAACTACTAGAGGTTGAAATGTAAAAGAACCTGTCTTTAAGAAATATAAAGTTATAAACGAAAATGGACAGATAAAAATAAAAATAGTTTAATATGAAATGAAATTTTACTGATATAAAAGTTGGTATGCAAATAAATGTTCAAGCATACAAACATAATGGTTTTTTATATCGTCAATGAAGTCAAGCAAAAGTTATATTTCACAATAAAAGACATATAGTTTTATCTTTAAAAGGAACAAAAGTTATTGAAATTCAAAAAAATTCTAATGGATGAAAATACAATGATGATGCACTTTGATTTATACCTAAATATTCAATGTATAACTCTATAGTTATGATAAAGAAAAATATTGGAAATTCTTATTATATTAATTTATCTTCATATCCTATATTTGAAGATAATACGATTAAATTTATTGATTATGATTTAGACTGTAAGAGTTATCCAAACAAGGATTTACAAATCGTTGATAGAGAAGAATTTAAAGTTAATTCAGAAAAATATAGTTATCCAAAAAAACTTAAAGAATTAATCTTTGATTCAGTTAATGAAATAGTTAATTTTTATAATAATGAACAATATTTTTTTAGTGAAGAAATTATTCTATATTACCTAGAAATAATGCTAAAAGAAAAGTTAATTGATGAAAGAACTTTTTTGGGTTATTATAAAACCTTTAATAAAAACTATAATGAAGAAACAGAGATGTTTAAACAAATAAATAAAAATAAAAAATCATTTAAAATTTAGAAAGGTTATTATGAAAGAAATACAAGAATTAAAAAAATTACAAGCAAATTTACAAGTTTTTTATCAAAAATTAAGTAATATACATTGAAATATTAAAGGACTTGAATTCTTTGAAATACATAAAGAAGTTGATAAATTAAGAAATGAAGTTAATGATTTTGTTGATGAAGTAGCAGAAAAAATATTAATGAAAAATAATTTAGCTCTAGGTTCGTATAATGAAGTTTTAAAATTAAGTTCACTTAATGAACTAACAAGTCAAGAATTTGAATATGAACAAGCAACAAAAAATATTATTAATGATTTAAATTTCATATTAATTGGTATTGAAGAATTCGAATGAAGCAAAAGAGTTCAGCCGTTAATTGATGAAGTTTTACTAACATTTGATAAATGATTATGACAATTTTCAAAATTAATTAAATAAAATTCTTAAATTTGTTAAGAATTTTATTTTTTTATTTAATATTTGGAATTTTATTATTAACATAATAACTTTTATCCCTAAATATAAGGGTTAAAAAAAATAAAAATATGAAACACACGGAGGTGTTGTTAGGGTATAATTATAAAGCTAATTTATTTTGAAATAGCTATATTATTAAATTTATAAATGTAATATGTTAAAGGAAGGAAATAATGCCAACAACAAACCAATTAGTTAATAGTGGTCGTAGTTCAAAAATTAAAAAACAAAATGCACCTGCATTAAGTTTAAGCTACAACTCATTAATTAAAAAATCTAAAAAAATGGCTTCGCCATTTAAACGTGGTGTATGTACACGTGTTGCTACAATGACACCTAAAAAACCTAACTCAGCATTACGTAAATATGCTCGTGTTAAATTATCAAACACAATGGAAGTAACAGCATATATCCCTGGAGAAGGACACAACTTACAAGAACACTCAGTTGTTTTAATTCGTGGTGGTCGTGTTAAAGACTTACCGGGGGTTAGATACCACATTGTTCGTGGAACACAAGATGCAGCCGGAGTTACAAAACGTAACCAAGGTCGTAGTTTATATGGAACTAAAAAGGCTAAAAAATAAGCATATATTTAGTTAAAAAAATTATCAATTAGGAGGACAAATGTCAAGAAAAAAGAGTGCACCAATCCGTGAAGTACTTGCAGATCCAGTTTTCAATTCTGTAGTCGTAACTAAATTAATTAACCAAATTATGCTTGACGGAAAAAAATCAATAGCACAAGATATTTTATATTCAGCTTTTACATTAATTAAAAATAAAACAAACAAAGAACCAATGGAAGTATTTTTAGCAGCAGTTGAAAATATTACTCCACAATTAGAAATTAGAACAAGAAGAATTGGTGGAACTAACTATCAAGTTCCTACTGAAGTTCCTGCTCGTAGAAAACAAACATTAGCATTAAGATGATTAGTACAATATGCTAGATTAAGAAACGAAAAAACAATGGATGTTCGTTTAGCTAATGAAATTATAGATGCATCAAACAAAACAGGTGGAGCAATTAAAAAACGTGAAGATACACATAAAATGGCTGAAGCAAACCGTGCTTTTGCTCACTTTAGATGATAATCTTCTAGTTATTTAATTTAAATATGGCAAGAGATTACGATTTAAAAGATTACCGTAATATCGGTATCATGGCCCACATTGATGCAGGGAAAACAACAACAACAGAAAGAATTCTATTCCATACAGGTAAAATTCACAAAATAGGTGAAACACATGATGGTGGTTCACAAATGGACTGAATGGAACAAGAAAAAGAAAGAGGGATTACAATTACCTCTGCTGCTACCACAGCTTTCTGAAAAGGAAAAAGAATTAATATTATTGATACACCAGGGCACGTTGACTTTACAATTGAAGTTGAACGTTCATTACGTGTTTTAGATGGTGCAGTAGCAGTTTTAGATGCTCAATCAGGAGTTGAACCTCAAACAGAAACAGTTTGAAGACAAGCAACAAACTATAAAGTACCACGTATTGTTTATGTTAATAAAATGGATAAAGCAGGTGCTGATTTTGCTGCTTCTGTTGCTTCAGTTAAACAACGTTTAGGTGGAAATGCAGTTGCTATTCAATGACCTATAGGGGCTGAATCAGATTTTAAAGGTTTAATAGATTTAGTTACCAGAGAAGCATACACATATAATGGTGAAGCACAAGAAGAAGAATTTGCTACAGCAATTCCAGAGGAATTAAAAGATACAGTAGAAATTAAACGTCAAGAATTATTAGAAGTAGTTGCTGCTTTTGATGATGAATTAATGATGAAAGTTTTAGAAGGTGGTGAAGTAGAAATTCCTGCTTTCAAAGAAGCTATTAGAAAAGCTACATTAACATCAGAATTTTTCCCAGTGGTATGTGGAACATCATTCAAAAACAAAGGTGTTAAAAAAATGATTGATGCAGTTGTAGATTACTTACCATCTCCTTTAGATATTCCTGCTATTAAAGCTCATAAAGGTGAAGAAGAAGTTAGTGTTGAAGCAACAGATGAAGGAGATTTTGCTGCTTTAGCATTTAAAGTAATGAACGATCCATTTGTTGGTTCATTAACATTCTTCCGTGTTTACCGTGGAGTTTTAAATAAAGGAAGTTATGTATATAACTCTACAAAAGGTGAAAAAGAACGTATTGGACGTGTATTACAAATGCATGCAAACAGTCGTGTTGAAATAGATGAATGTCGTGCTGGTGATATAGCAGCAGCAGTTGGTCTAAAATACACAACAACTGGAGATACTTTAATTGATGAAAAATCTGAGAAACTAATTCTAGAAAAAATGATTTTCCCAGAACCAGTTATTTCACAAGCTTTAGAACCAGAATCTAAAGCTGCAACAGAAAAATTATCTTTAGGTTTACAAAAACTTGCAGCAGAAGACCCTTCATTTAGAACTTATACTGATGAAGAGACAGGACAAACAATTATTGCAGGTATGGGTGAATTACACTTAGATATCATTGTTGATCGTTTAAAACGTGAATTTGGTGTCCAAGCAAAAGTTGGTGCTCCTCAGGTTTCATATCGTGAAACAATTACTAAATCAGCAGATGTTGAAGGTAAACACATTAAACAATCTGGTGGTAAAGGTCAATATGGACATGTATGAATTAAATTTGAACCAAATCCAGACCAAGGTTTTGAATTTGTAGATAAAATAGTAGGTGGAAAAATTCCAAAAGAATACATTAAATCAATTCAAAAAGGACTTGAAGAAAAAATGGCAGCTGGTATTTTAGCTGGTTACCCAATGATTGACCTAAAAGCAACCTTATTTGATGGTTCATACCATGATGTCGATTCATCAGAATTAGCATATAAAATTGCTGCTTCTAAAGCTCTTACAAAAGCAAAAGATCAAATTGGAACTGTTTTATTAGAACCAATTATGGATGTTTCTGTTGTTGTTCCGTCAGATCATATCGGAGATGTAATAGGTGATTTATCACGTCGTAGAGGATTAGTTAATGACCAAGAACAAAGAAATGATGGAGCAGTAATTGTTAAAGCAATGGTTCCTCTTGCTGAAATGTTCGGATATTCAACAGAACTAAGATCAATGACAAGTGGTCGTGGAACATATCAAATGCAGTTTGATCACTATGAAAAAACACCAAAAAATATAGCTGATGAAATAATTAAACGTAGAAATATTCAATCAAAAGATGAAGATTAATAATTAAAAATACAAGATAATCTCTTGTATTTTTAATTATTAAATGAATAAATTTACTTATATAAATCTTAATAATCAATATAATTTATTCAATACATTATATTAAGAAATTGAGGGTTAAATGAAATATGTAAACGGCAAGAAAATGAAGGAAAATTCAAAAAATAAACTAGATCAATACTTTACCAAAAGAGACATAGCAGAAAAATTATTTAATATCAGTATAGAAGTAATATCAAAATATGAAAACATTAAAGATTATATATGAGTTGAGCCAAGCTCTGGAGATGGTTGTTTCTTTGATTTATTACCTAAAAATAAAAGAATAGGTATAGATTTAGAACCTAGAAGGAGTGATTTAATTAAATCTGACTTTTTAAAATTTGAATTACCTAAAAACAAATTTATTGTCATTGGAAATCCTCCGTTTGGCATCGTGGTGTATTAGCATTAGAATTTATGAATCATTCTATTAATGCTGATTTTATATGTTTTATCTTACCTATGTTTTTTCAAAGCAAAGGAAAAGGAAGTATTCAATACCGCGTTAAAAATCATAATTTGTTACATTCGGAAATACTACCTGAAAATTCTTTTTATACTGTAGATGATAAAAACATAGATGTTAAATGTGTTTTTCAAATATGGTCCAAAAATTATTCAAATCCAGCAAACGAAACATTTAATTGATATAAATACAAAAAATAAAATCCCTTTAAGAAATATTTAGATGTATTTACTGTTTCAACTGCAAAAAATAGAGAGTGTGGAAAAAAATGAATATATGAAGAACAAGCAGACTATTATTTATCTTCTACATTTTATAAAGAAAACAAAGTTGTTAAAAAATTTGAAGATGTTAAATATGGTAGTGGAATAGCAATTAAGATTAATACTACAAATATAAAAGAAAAAAACAAAATTCAAAACTTAATAGAAAAAGAAAATTGAGTTAAATATAGTTCATTAGCTACAAATTCATGTAGACACATAGGTAAAAATCATATTTATGAATTATTATATGATAATGGTTTTGAAAAGGAGTAATTATGTTTGAAAATGATTTAATGTTAAAAATAATTGAAGAAAATACAAAGAATTAAAATTAGATAAAAAGGATATTAACAATATATTTTGAAAAATAGTTGAATTCGAAGGGAATGCTATTGGTTTAATTGGTGAAAAATTTATTAGAGAATTGTTTAATTATTATGGAATAAAAATTCTAAGTAATAACAATAAAACAATACACAATGAATATGATGTTATAGTAGACACGGGTAAAAAGTTATATTTAGAAATTAAAACAGCAAGACAAGGTAGAAAGAATCCAACATTTCAATTTAATGGAATAAATCCTAATTATAATTATGATTATTTAATTTGTATAGGAATTACACAAAGTGAAATTTTATACAAAATCATTTCCAAACATAATGATTTTGTATACATCCATGACAAAACAAACAGAGGTCATTGAGTAAAAATAGATGATGAAAATCAAAAGAAATTAGTTAGTATGAACCCCAATAATAATGTTAATTACAAACTAACTTTAAACATTACAAGCATGAAAAGTATTTCAAACTTTAAAGATGAGATAGTTAATTTAATTAAATAATTTTGTTATTTTTAATGCTATTTTTAAGAGAAATAATTTTATTCTTAATTTATAGACTTTAGGTTTTAAAATATTATTATTTGTTATATAATAACAAAGCAATAATAACATATTGCCTCTACTAGTGGGAGATATAATGTAATATCGCTAGACCACAATTATCGAAAGGATATTTTAATATATGGCAAAAAAAGAAATTCAACGTATTGCTAAATTGCAATTCCCAGCCGGTAAAGCAAAACCTGGACCTTCTTTAGCGGGTGTAGGTGTTAATATGCCAGAATTTACTAAGGCTTTTAACGATGCAACAAGAGACAGGGGTGATGAGCCAGTTCCTGTTCAAATAACAGTTTACAAAGATAAAAGCTTTGAATTTAAGTTATTTACAGCTCCAGCGTCATACAAAATCAAAAAAGCAGCTAAATTACAATCAGGTTCAAAAAATGCTAAAACAACAATAGTTGGAACAATAACAAAAGAACAATTAAAAGAAATTGCTGAATATAAATTACCAGACTTAAACACAAACGATATTCATGCAGCTATGGCTACAGTAGCTGGAACTGCAAAACAAATGGGTGTTTTAGTTGAAGGTTATGATGATATTTTTAAAGCTAAAGCAGAAGCAAAAGCTGCAACTAAAGCTGCTTCACTAGCGGCAGCAAAAGAAGCTGCATTAGAAGCGGATCAAGCTAAATTAGTTGAAACTAAAGGTCAATCAATTGAAGTTAATACAATTTCTGATGAAGAAAAATCAAATGAAGAAGGAGCAGAATAATGGCAAAAAGAATATCAAAAAATTTAAAAAATGCTCGTGAATCTTTTGACAGAACAATTGCTTATGAATTAGATCAAGCAATTGAATTAGCTAAAAAAACTTCTTATGCAAAATTTGATGCTTCTATTGATTTAGCATTTAACTTAAACTTAGACGTCCGTAAAGCAGATCAACAATTACGTGGTGCAATTTTATTACCAAATGGTACAGGTAAGTCAGTAACTGTTTTAGTAGGTACAAATAATGTAGAAAAACAAAAACTATCAAAAGAAGCGGGTGCAGACTTCGTTTTAGATGCTCAAGCATTAGAACAAAAAATTAAAGAAAATGACTTTAATTTTGATGTAATGGTTGTAGACCCTACAATGATGCCTTTATTAGGAAAATACGGAAAAGTTTTAGGTCCAAAAGGTTTAATGCCTAACCCTAAAACAGGTACTGTTACTCCTACTCCTGAAAAAGCTGTTGAAGAACTTAAAAAAGGAAAAGCTAATTATCGTACAGATAAAGCAGGAATTGTACATTCATTAATTGGTAAAGCAAGTATGTCTACTGAAGCATTAGTTGAAAATGCAAAAACACTTATTAATTTAATTAAAAAATTAAAACCAGCAGCAGTTAAAGGAACATATATGTTAAACTTAACTGTATCAGCATCAATGGGACCAAGTGTTAAAGTAAAAATCGAAAAATAATAATGACAAAAAAGAAGATATGAAAATATCTTCTTTTTTTAACTAATCTTTTTAGAACAAATTCAGAAATTAGTATTATCTGAAAATTCTTTAACTAAACTGTTTTCTTTAAAATTCTTATCTCTATTAATAACATCTATTACAGTAAAATTATTATTAATTAGTTCATTCTCTAATTCAGAATGAGAATATAAGTGCAAGAAATCAACCTCATTATTTTCATTTCTAAATAATAAATCACCATATCTTTGGTATTTGAATTCATTAGTCTCATTGATGTTTTCAAACATTCTCCTAGCTTCATATTTTTCTTTATTGAATGCATGAGCAGTGAATATGAATACACCATCTTTTTTTAAATACTTATTAATTAATTTCAATGCATTTAATCTGCTTTTATAATCTGGAATACCAGGATATCCATTAAAGGAAAATAAAATATAATCAAAAGAGTTTTCTTTGTATTTTTGCTTTGATATATCATGGATTGCAAAATTAATTTTAGATTTAAAACTTTTTTTGAATTCATTACATAGTCCAATCATTTCTGGTGAAATATCTATTGCTTTGATATTTTTATAACTTAGTTTTTCCAAAGCAAATGAAGTTCTTCCTGCTCCACAACCAATATCTAAAAGATGACCATCTTTATTTTTAAAATATTTATTAATTAGCTGTTTTTCTGATTCTCATAAACCTATATTTAATGTTGCATTTCCATATTTATACAAAGCAAACTCTGTTCTAAAAGCGTTTTTATTGTTCAAAAGTATCCAAAGGAGTTTGAACTATAACAGGAATTTCGATATATTCTTCTGTTATAAAGTTATCAACTAAGTTATTGTATGATTCCTGGATTGCTATAGATAATCGAACATTAAATGATGCTTCAATAATTTTTTGATTTCTATTATTATCATACTTAATAGAAACATTTAAATTCTTAATAATATCATCTTTTGTATATCTTGTATAAAAAGGATATAGACCAAATTCTTGTGTTAATCCAACCAATGAAGGAACTCTTAAATCAGAATGTCTTAAATTATATGAACCTTTATTGTCAATTATGCTAATAAGCAAATTAGAATAAAGGTTTGATTCTAATAGTTTTAAAGATAATTCACTTAAATGAGAATTCAAGTTGTTAGGTAATTCATTGTTATTTTTAAGTTCAATAATTTTATTTTTTATTGAAGTATTTTTCTTAAGTGATTCTTTTAAATTAGATGGTGTCATAAAGAAACTTAAAACATTATCATTAGGTTTTTCTTTGTTAATTCGTCTAAAACCACTAAAAATAAATTGTTTATTTATACCAGGTTCATCTGAAGGATTTTCATCAGAATCACTAATAAATACCTCTAAACCTAATGTTCCTGTTAAGTCATTATACTTAGCAGCAACAATTTTATACACATATTTAGTTTCGAATTCAGGGTTTTTAGAAAAAAAAGTTTCTTTTAATGCAGCATTAAAACTAGGAGATTTTGAAGTAAATAAATCATTATTTCTATTAATAAGTGCTTCAAAATTAATAATAAAATTATTTTGAGATGTGTTAGATAAATATTCATTAGGTTTTTCTGAATATAACATCATTCTTGCTACAAGAGAAGGGAATAAATTTGTAAGTGATTCATTTAGTTCATTCTGTGTTAAAAAATTATTTTTGTGATTTACTTTGGTGTCATTATATTTAGCAAAACCATTTAATGAAAACACTTTAATAACACTTTGATTGTCTTTAGTAAATTTAATTTTGATATTATTTATAACACCTTCTACTTTATTAGTAGAAACTTCATTAATTTCTACTAATTCAAGATTAAATTCGTTTTTTATTTCTTGTGAAATATTAAGTTCACTTATTAAGGAATTAAAATTTTTCTTTAGCTCTATTCAAGCAGCATCTGAGTGTTTTTGATTATAAAACTTTATGTAAGAAGTTGGGTTTAATTCTAATGGTTCTAAGGAAGTGAAATCCACTTCTTTAGTTTGGTTTGAATTACTTTGTCCATTAGTGTTTGGTTTTTCTTCATTGGTAGGTTCAGAATTTAATTGACCAGAAGTTTCCTTGTCATCATTACCAGGTTTTTGGCTAGGTGTTTCACTGGGTACTTCACTTTGTTTACCACCTGTATTAGTGCTTCCATTCAAACCTTTGTCAGGTTCTAAGTCTTTAGATGGTTCTGAAACAATCTCTACTGGTTTTTCGTTTGTTTCCTTTTCTTTTGGAATTTCTTTTACTTCATTACATGAAGAAGAAACAATAAAAGTTGGTAATAAACCTAAACTTATAAACATTTTTATTGTGTTTTTAATTTTCATTAAAGCATTATACAATAATTTTAATTAAAATGAAAACCAAGAAATATAATAAAAAGACGCTTATTTTAAGTGTCTTTCTTCCAGATTATTTAACTATTTTTTATATAAACTAAATAAATTCGTTTTTTTCCAATGTGTAAAATACCATATTCACCATTAAAATAATTAGAATTAAACAGTGAATTCTCATTAATTGATAAGTAATTGAACTTAATTGCCTTATTACTAATAAATTCTCTCGCTTCTCTTTTTGAGTTCAATAATTTATTTTCAATTATTTTATCTACAATATTATCATTTTTAAATACTTTTATTGTTTGGATTTCATTATCAATAGATTTTATAGTGTTTATCGAAATATTATTTAAATCAAGATTTTTATTAAACAATATATCACTAATTTCTTGAACTTTTAATACCTCTTGTTCTCCATGAATATCTTTTATTATTTCATAAGCCAGTTTTTTTTGACCATACTGTAGTGATGAATCTTGATTATGTATGCTTAATATCTTGTTTATTTCGTTAATACTTAAAAAAGTTAATCATTTAAATAATTTATCTAATTGGGAATCGGGTTGTTTTATTAAAAATTGATACATATCAAAAGGTTTTGTGATATTTTTATCTAATCATAAATTACCACCACCAGTAGATTTACCAAATTTATTTCCATTTTCATCGGTTAATAAATTACTTGTAAAAATAAAGGCTTTGTGATCATCCCCTATTTTTTTAGAAATCATTTCTAAACCAGTTGAAATATTTCCTCATTGATCTGATCCACCAATTTGAACTTTTACATTATAATCTTCATATAATTTAATAAAGTCTCATCCTTGAATTAATTGATAAGTAAATTCAGTAAAACTAAGTCCTTTTTCAATTCTAGTTGCAACAGAGTCTTTAGATAGCATATATGCAATGTTTATTAATTTGCCTGCATCTCTTAAGAATGTTAAAAAATTCATGTTTTTGTAAAATTCATAATTATCTAGAACTTCTAAACCAAAGCTCTCTAGTTGTTTTTTGATTTTACCTTTATTTTTGTCTAATGTTTGTTGATCTAATAATTGTCTTTCATTATTTTTGAAAGAAGGATC
This sequence comes from Mycoplasmopsis felis, assembly GCF_034647055.2. Classification (NCBI taxonomy): domain Bacteria; kingdom Bacillati; phylum Mycoplasmatota; order Mycoplasmoidales; family Metamycoplasmataceae; genus Mycoplasmopsis; species Mycoplasmopsis felis. The sequence goes on along the minus strand of NZ_CP141047.2, from coordinate 56,670 downwards.
ACCAATCATCCCTGTTGCTCCACCAACTAAAGCAATTGTTTTTCAACCTGCTTTTTTCATTCTAAGCAAAAGAGCAATTTGAATATAATTTCCTAAGTGCAAACTTTCAGCAGTTGGATCAAAACCTGCATAAACTACATCATTCGAGTTTAAATTATAAAACTTATCTAAATTACTATATTGCTTTAAAATTCCTCTTTCTTTTAAGTCATTTAAGATGTTTTTCATTACTAAAATTTAAAATCCTTCCCTTTTTCAGAACTATCACCAAATATCAAACCTTCTTTATCTATACCAAGAGTTTTATAACCCGTTAACATACCATAACTATCTACATCCATAACTTTATTTTTTAGAATTTCACTAGCATTAAATACAACTGTTCCAGGTAAAGCAAGAACAAGGGTTTTATTTTCTTGAGAATCTAATGTATTGGTTACTATTTGTATTGGTTCATTCTTGTTTATATCTATAGAAAGGATAAAAAGATTATCAGATTTAGGGTGTTTTGTTCTTTGAATTATAGTTCCATAAATTAATTTAGGTTTAACTTCTAATAAAAGATTTTTTGTTTCTAAAATATCTTTTAAAACATTTATTTGTTTATCATTTAAAGCGAAATATTTTTTATCATTATCTATATTTAAAATTGAATTATCAAGCAAATTAATAGAATTAATTTTATTATTATCGTCTGCAAAAATTACAAGATTAGTTAATTCTATTTTTTTAGTTATTTGAACTTGACAATCAACGTAAATAATAGAATTATTAGGGAAGTTTTTGTTTAAATTATTGCATATAATCATATTTGGAATTATAGCATTTTTTATATAATTTAATGTATGAAAAATATAGCAATTGTGGTAGATTCATCATGTGGTTTAACAGAAAATCAAGCAAAAAAACTTGATTTATTTTATTTACCATTAATGATCGAAGTTGATGGGAAGGTTTATAGAGATGGAATTGATGTAAGTTCAGAAAATTTATTTGAAGTTTTCACATTAAAAAGTTCAAAAGCAACCACTTCTGCTACTCCGATTGGTTATGCTTCTGAATTGTTTACAGAACTATCAAAAAAATATGATTATATAGTTGTTTTTCCTATTTCTCAATATTTATCAAGTCAATATAAATTTCTTAAAACCCTAGAAAAAGATTTTGATAAATTAAGAATAATAGAATCTGTTAATATTTCTTTTACTATATTAGAACAAATTAATAGATTTAAAGATATTTATTCAAAAACCCAAGACATACAAAAAGCAATAGATGAGTGTAGCAAATGAAATAATGAATTAGATATTACTCTAATCCCTAAGCATAACGATTATTTAGTAAAAGGTGGTAGATTATCTCCTGCTACTGCAACCATAGCAAAATTATTGAAAATTGTTCCGCTGATAAGATTTGAAAATGGTAAATTAGAAAAGCAAGGTAAGGGAAGAATATTTTTAAAGAGCATATTTAATGAAATAGATGCTAAATTTGATAATTCAAACAGTGATTTAGTGCTTTTAACTGCTAAAGGAAGCGATGATTTAGAAATCATAAACTACTTTAAAAACAAATTTAAAAATAAGATAGTTGTATTTTCAATACCTTCAGTAGTTGCTATACATACAGGTCCTGAAGCAATAGTTATTGGAAAAATAAATAATATTAATCAAAAACTTAAAGGTTTTTTAGATGTATAAATTTAAATGCAATAATTTAATTTGTTTAGAAAAAGAATTATCAAAAATTCTTAGTTTGATTAAAGAAAAACAATATTTATTATTAAACGGGGAATTAGGGTGCGGAAAGACTACGTTAGTTAAAGTTTTAGGTAAATTGCTAAATATAAAGAAAGTTATAACATCACCAAGTTTTAATTATATGAAAGTATATGATGGTCTGATTCATATCGATTTATATAATTACAAAGGAGATTTAGATGAATTTGAAGACTATTTTGAGGATAATATAATTGCAATTGAGTGACCCGATTTGAAAAAGTTAACTATAAAAAACTTTATTAGTATTAATATTTATTATCAAAATAATGAGAGAGTTTATGAAGTACAATGGGTTTAATATTTATTTAGATACAACAAATACAGATTTTGCATTATTTTTATTTAATGAAAACTTCGAAATACTAGATAAAGTTATCTATAAAGATTTGAAGAAGAAGGTTGACATTATACCTACTGAATTTGAAAATTTATTAAAAAGAAATAATATTAAAATAGAACTAATTAAAGGTTTGTATACTAACATAGGTCCAGGTTTTTTCACAGGAGTTAGAGCAGGTTTTGTTTTTTTAAGAACGCTATCACTATTAAATGAAATTGATTTTTATATTACAAGAACATTTGAAATTCTATCTAAACAAATTAAAGATAATAAAATTTATTTAAATGCTCAAGGTCAAAAATTGTATGAATTTGACTTGTTAAAACATAAAAAAACAAATGACTACGAAAACTCTATAACTATCATTGATTGTGATGATCAAAAATTATCACAAATAAATTTTGAAGATATGACAAATAATTTCTCTTTATACAAAGATATTTTTGTTAAAGTTAAACCATTAGAAATTGAACCTTTATATATAAAAAAACCTCAAATAGGATGTTTATAATGAGAATTTTAGGTATTGAAACATCTCATGATGATACATCTATTGCTGTTTTAGATGATGGTAAAGTTTTAGATTTGTGAACCATTTCACAAATTGATATCTTTAAAGAATTTGGTGGTACTATTCCTGAAATTGCTTCTAGAGAGCATGTTAAAAATATAAATTTATTACAAGAAGTTTTATTTAATAAATATGATAAAAATTCTTTTGATTATATTGCTTATACAAATGAACCAGGATTAATGGGTACATTGCAAATAGGATATTTATTTGCAAGTGCATTAAGCATTTCTTTAAATATTCCTTTAATTCCTATCAATCATTTACATGGACATTTATTATCTGCTTCAATAGATTCAGAAATAAAATTTCCTGCAATATGCCTATTAGTTTCAGGTGGTCATACACAATTAATTTTGGCTAAAACTTATGATGATTTTCAAATCATAGGTCAAACACTTGATGATGCAGTAGGAGAAGTGTTTGATAAGATAAGTTCTAAATCAGGTTTAGGTTTTCCAGGTGGAAAAATTATTGATTCAATTTATCAAAATTATCAAGGAGAATTTATTAAATTTACTAAACCATATACTGAAAATGAATTAGATTTTTCATTTAGTGGATTAAAAACACAAGTTTTAAATTATATAAATTCACAAAAAATGAAAAATATACCTATAGACATAAACCAAGTAGTTGCTAGTTTTCAAAAAACAGCAATTGACTATTTGTGTTTTAAAACAAAATTATCTTTAGAAAAATATAATGTAAAAACATTGATATTAGGTGGAGGAGTAAGCGCTAATTCATTATTAAGAACTGAATTTCTTAAATTACATTCAAATACCATAATACCTAATTTAAAGTATGCAACAGATAATGCAGCAATGATTGCTCAAGTTTTACATTTAAGATTAAAACACAAAAACAAAGATTAATTTTCACTCTTGTTTTTGTGTTTTATATTATATTTTTTTAATATAATTAAAAATATGAAATTATTCAAGAATTTATTTGATTTCAAAACAACAGAAATGAGAATTGCAGAAAATGCTTTAAAAAGAATTAATAAACTAGAAGAAGTAGTTAGTAAATTTACAGATGAAGAATTAAAGTCTAAAACTCAGTACTTCAAGAATTTGTTAAAAGAAGGTTATACACTTGAAGACATAAGAATAGATGTTTTTGCAGTAGCTAGAGAAGCTACTAAAAGAGTCTTAGGTAAAAGACCTTATGATGTTCAAATGCTAGGTGGATTATTATTAGATTTAGGTTCAGTAGCAGAAATGAAAACTGGTGAAGGAAAAACAATTACTTCTATTGCTCCAGTTTATTTAAATGCTTTATTAGGTAAAGGAGCGATAGTTTCTACAGTTAATGAATATCTCTCAGAGCGTGATGCAGTAGAAATGGGAGAAGTTTTTTTGTTCCTTGGCCTAACGGTAGGTATAAACAAAGCTCAAATGGATACTCATAATAAGCGCTTAGCTTATGCATGTGATATTACTTATTCAGTTCATTCAGAACTTGGTTTTGATTATCTAAGAGATAACATGGTTCAAGATAAAGCAGAAAAAGTTCAAAGAGGTCTGCAATTTTGTTTAATTGATGAAGTGGATTCAATTTTAATTGATGAAGCAAAAACTCCATTAATAATTTCTGGTGGAGAACAAGAAGATATTACTTCATATTTTTCAGCAGATCAATTTGTAAGAACTTTAGGTAGTGAGGATTATGTTATAGATGATGAAACTAAAGCAATTACCTTAACACATTCCGGTATAGCAAAAGCAAACGAATTTTATAATTCAAAAAATATATTTAATATAGAACATTCAGAAACAGTTCATTTAATTCAAAACGCTCTAAGAGCTCATAAAGTTATGAAAATAGATGTTGAATACATTGTTCGTGATGGAAAAATTGAATTAGTTGATGCATTCACTGGTCGTATAATGGAAGGTCGTAGTTATTCACATGGTTTACATCAAGCAATTCAAGCAAAAGAACTAGTAGAAATTGAACCTGAAACAAAAACATTAGCAACCATTACATATCAAAATTTCTTTAGAATGTTTAAAAAATTATGTGGTATGACAGGTACTGGAAAAACAGAAGAACAAGAATTTATAGATATTTATAATATGCGTGTTAATGTTGTTCCTACCAATAAACCTATAGCAAGAATCGATGAACCTGATGCAATATTTGTTAATTATGAAGATAAATGAAATGCAGTAGCAGACAAAGTAGCTGAACTATATCAAAAGGGACAACCAGTTTTATTAGGAACTTCTCAAATTGAAGAATCTGAAATAGTTCATAGACTATTATTGCAAAGAGGTATACCTCATACAGTTTTAAACGCAAAACAAAATGCATCTGAAGCAGAAATTATATCAAAAGCAGGTAATGTTAAATCTGTTACTATAGCCACAAATATGGCAGGAAGAGGAACTGATATTAAACCAACACCTGAAGCAATTGCGTTAGGTGGTTTATATGTTTTAGGGACTGATAAAGCTGAATCTCGTAGAATAGATAACCAGTTACGTGGTAGGTCAGGTAGACAGGGTGATGTTGGAACAAGTAAGTTTTTTATTTCATTAGAAGACCAATTAATGAAGCGTTTTTCAAATAATGAAGGATTCCAAGAAGCATATGCAAGCGATAAAGGAAAAGAAATTACTTCAAAAAATTTAAGATTTGCTTTCAATAATGCTCAGAAAAAAATTGAAGGTTTTAATTATGATTCACGTAAATCAGTTTTAAATTACGATGATGTAATCAGACAACAACGTGATCTAATTTATTCACAACGTGATTTAATTTTATCTTCAAATAATATTAGTTTTATAGTTAAAAGAATGATAAGTGCTTCTGCTCGATCTATTGTTAGAAGTGGAGAATATAAATTACACAATAAACTTTACAATTATCAAGGTTTAGTGGATTTCCTAAATCAAAATATAGGAAAATTAGTTCAATTTACATTTAACTTAAGAGAAATAAAAAAAATTCATGAAACAGATTTACCAGAATATATAGCAAACTTAATTTTAAATGTATATGGAAAATGAACTTCTAATGCGTTAGAAAATATTACTCAAGAAGAAATTGACCATTTACAAAGAAATATTATATTGAGAGTTTTGGATGACAAATGACAAAACCATATCAATAGAATGGATAAATTACGTTCAAATGTAAACTTAGTACAATATTCACAAAAAAACCCATATCAAATATATACAGAAGAAGGTTCAAAGTTTTTTAATGTAATGTTAGATGATATAGCTTACGGAGTTTTATTAACAGTATTTTCTAATAGAGTAGGAAGAAAGTCATTAATTACTAAAGAAATGTTAGCAGATCCTATTTTTATGCAAGTTAGACAATCTTTTAATATTGATCCATATAAAACAATAGATGAACAAGAAGAAGAACTAATTACTTTATATAAGAACATTTTACAAAGATTAAAATCTCTACAAGAACAAAAGGATAAAAACTAAAAAGTTAAAAAAAGCAATAAAAATTGCTTTTTTATCTATTTTTTGTAAAAAAATTCTTTTTTTTAAAAATAAATGGTTATATAATAATTATGTGTAAATAAAAATACACGCTATTCATACATATTATAAATAAAGGAGAAAGTTTATTTTAAAATAAACATGTAAAATGGAAACAAAAAAAACCAAACCAATTCCATTCGGAATGAAACCAAAAAATGAATGCTCAAAAGAAGCATGTAAAAATGAATGCCACTGCTCAAAAGAAGTAGGGTGCTCAAAATCAGAATGTCAAACAAACGGATGTACTTGTCATTCCGAGAATTCTTCATCAAAAGAAGAAGAATCTGAATGTAAAACTTCAGAATGTTGCATCAAAAAAGGATGCACAAAAGATAGCGGATGCAAACTATACAATGAAACACATAAAGATGAACAAGGACAATGCCAAACATCTGAATGTTGTTTAAAAAAAGGATGTAACAAAGATAGCGGTTGCCCAGTCTTTGATGCTAATAATAAAGAAGAATCTGAATGTAAAACTTCAGAATGTTGCATCAAAAAAGGATGCACAAAAGATAGCGGATGCCCAGTCTTTGATGCTAATAATAAAAACCATATTACATTTGAAGATTTATCAAATGAATTTAAAGAATTCACAAAGAAAATTTAATTTATTTTGATAATTATTCAATTTCTCTAAAAAGTCAAGTTAGTAACTTGACTTTTCTTATTAAATTTACCATCAAAAGTTATTTCTTATCCTATAAAAAAAGAATTAGTTTTTTTTTTGTAAAATACTTCAATTAAGATAAAAAACAAGAGGAAATATTTTATGAAAAAGAGAAATTTATTAATATCTAGTGCCATTTTAGGTGGACTACTATTAGGAACAGCTATTATAGTTCCAAGTGTTTTATTGACAAAAAAAAGTCCAAAAACACCAAGCAATGTAAATAGTGAGGGTTCAGAAGGAATTTCACAAACGAAAACAAGTTTTAAAACTGAAGTTAATTCTCATACTCAATTTGAAAGTTCTCTTAGTGATAATAGGTTTAGTTCTATTAAAACTAAATATGATCAATTAAAAGAAAAAACATTAAAATTAATTGAAGAATCAAATAATGATGCTTCATTACAACAAACAATAACAGAATTCCGTGGTGAATTAGAAAAATTAAAAAAAGAAAAAGAAGCAATTGAATTTAATGGTTTAAGCAAAAATGAAAAAAAACAAAAAGTATTAGAATTAATTAGTTCAGAAATAAGTTCAATAGAAAAATTTATAAAAGGAGAGTTAAACAATCCTCAATATAATGACATTAAAAATAACTTAGAAAATGTACTTAATGAATTAAGAGCAATTCAAAATAATTCAAATAATAAGTCATTTGATATGTTAAAACAAGAATTAGAGAAATTACGTTCTGCTGTATCAAATGCACAAACTGAATTAACTAATAGAAAAACATCAAAAACTAATTTATCAAATAAACTAAGTGAAGCAATTAGTTATTTAGCAACATTAACAAAAAATAGATACAAAGAATTTAAAGCAACTTTACAATCAGTAATTCAAAATACACAAGCATTAAATGGTAATACAAGTAAAACAACAGAAGAATTAGTTAATGGTTTAAAAACACTGGAACAAGCATTAACTAATGCTTATAAAAAACAAAGAGAATTAGACAATTATTCTATTAATTTTACTGCTAATAATCCACAAACAATCGATGTTCAAACATCAGGCGATGCTGTGAAATATAAAGAAGTATTATTTGAAATAACTTCTGATATAGAATTAGATTCTCCGGATGATATTGGAAGTACTTTAATTATTAATTCTCAAGATGTTTTAATTACAAATAAATCATTTAAAGGTTCAACAAACAAAGTTATTACAGCTAAATTTAAGGTGTATGAAAACGGTACTTATCAAATTTCAGGTTTAAAAGATTTAAATAGAAATTTTGGTAGCATTCTTTCTCATACCGTTTCAGGGTTTGTTCAAAGCACAGGAATAGTCGAACAAAATCCAAATACAAATAATCAATCTACAAAACCAACAATTGAATCTGTAGAAACTCCATTAAATACTGTATATAATGAATTATCTACAGTATTTGAAGAAGGAAACGTTCTTAATTTATATGAACCTAAATATTATTTATATTTAATAGATGGAGAAAAAGTAGGAAAATATTTACCAAAAGTTATTAATTATAATGGTAAAAAATATGAACTACCTACAAATGCATCAATAACTGAACCAACAGTTCCTGAATCAGAAAAAGATAAAAAAATCAAAACTCTAGAATTTCAACAAACATATAATTTAAAAAGAAATCAAAGTGAATTAACTTTAGAAACATCAGAAGCACAAACAACTGCAGTAACACCGGCTCCCGAAGGATCAATTCAATTTACATTTGTAATTCAATATTTAGATTATTCTAAAGAAAATAATATTCCTTTATTTAATAATTTATTAGATGTAAATAGAGATCAAAGTAATAATGCTTATTCAAGAAATCCACTTAGTGGACAAGATAGAAATGGTGCTGGACCACATGAAGTTATAGATGGAAAATTAACTAAGAGTTGGGCTAATTCAAATGATAATAAGAGAAATCAAAGTGATGATAATGTTATTAAAAATAGATTTGTTTTTAATGTAAAAAATAATCAAACTTTATTACTAACTCATTTAGATTTATATATTAGTGATGCAGGAACAAAAGCAAACAATTATGTTTTACCTGCAGAATTCTTTGTAGAAGTTTCTCAAGATGGAACAAATTATGAAAGAGTTAAGCACCAAAATGTATCTACACCAACAGAAGTAGGAACATTTGAAAGTAATACTTTAAAACAAACAAGTGGGCTTGCTGATGTACAAGGAATTACAGATGTAAAAACATTAAGAATTAATTTTGAACCAATCTTAGCTAAATATATTAAGTTCCAATGAAAGCCTAGACCAGTAGTTGAAAATAACAATGCACAAAGCAATAGTCATTATTCATGAGGATTGGCAGAAGTGAGATTCTACTCAGTAAATCAACAATTAGAAACCCTAAAACAAACATATTTAGTTAAAGAAACAGAAAAAACAAATATTTTAGATAAATTAACTACATTAATTGATTATTACAAAAACTTAACTGATACATCTACAAATAGATATGCAGTAGTTATTGAAAAAAGTAAACAATTAAGTAATCAACTAACTAATCAAAAAGAATTACTTAAATCTCAAAATCCAGAAACATTTAAGGCAAATATTTCAAAATACATTGAATCAGTGAAAGAATTTGAAAGTGATTTAACAAAATCAAATTCACAAAATTTAAATAATAATTTTGATATTGAACAAGGTCTAAAATCAACAAGAACTTTATTAAAAGACTTATATACATATTTCCCAACAGTATCTGCATTTACAGATAACCAATATGCAAATAAAGTTAAAGATATAATTACTAAATTAGAAAAATTAAATAATTCAACTAATAAAACAAAAACATCATTATTTAATGCATATGATAAATTACAAAATGATTTTGAGAATCTTAAATCTCAATTTAATGATGTTTTAACAAAACAAAGCATTATATCTGTAGAAGAAGATTCATTTAAAGTTAAAACAATAGGAACAGAGAAATACGAAGTATCACTAGATATTTTAATACATCATATTAAACAAAATGAAACAGGTGTATTTAAATTAAATAATGAAGCAGTTCAAGGTATAACTGTTTCAGAAATTGAATTTAATACATTAGTTCCTCAAACAGAAAGAACCGTAAATAATTTACCATTAAGAAAAACATTGAAGTTTACTATAACAGGACAACCAGAAAGATTATCAACCATTTCATTTGATAAAGTATTATTAGGAACAAATGTAATACATTCATTAGATCAAAGAAAAGAATTAAAATTACAAAAATTAGAAAGTGCTGCAACTAACTTTACAAGATCATATGATATTAAAACTAAAACATACAAATATGGTTTTGAACTACCTGAAGGATTATCATTAGGTGATAATCCGCAAAAAATGGTTGAATTTAAACTTCAAAATAACGAAGTTAAGAAATTTAATTTATTATCAGAAAATAATACATATTCATTCTTTGCTCAAGCAGTGCTAAAACAAAACAATCAAGAACAAAATGATAATTCATTATATTTAACTGAATTAAGTATTAATTTTGATGGAACAGAAAACGGTTATAAAAATATCTTAAGAACTCAAGAAAATACTGATATAACCTGAATGCCCGAAAATCCAAAATGACATTTAAAAGATGTAGATTTAATTTTCACAGACGTCTTTACTGAATTAGGAAATAATCCTAATCAATCAAAAGTTAATTTAAGAATAGGGTTTACTGTTAAAAATCCAGAACTATTAGTTAAAACAAATTCACCTATGAATATGGTAGCTTCCACTGGTGCTTGATTGACTTTATACACCGGAAGAGTCATAAGTACAACTGATCCACAAAAAGAAACAGAATCATTTATTAGTATCTGGTATGCATTAGATAGAAATACTCCATATAATCCTCAAGGATTTAAAGTTAATTATATAAGTGTTGGTTTTGAACAAAATAATTATCGATCAACAGAATTGACATATCGTGCTAATAAATTAAACTTTAAAGAAGGGGAAGGATATACAGATTCTGTAAAGGATAATAATACAAGAAATAACAGTTCAACTAGCTCATAAAAAATAATTTATTAATAAAAATATTCGGATAATCCAAAGGTGGACAAAAAAGTTAACATTGTAATGTTAGCTTTTTTGTCCACCTTTGAGGGGATATACCCGCTCAAAAAAATCAAAAAAAAGGAGAATTATATCAAGGAATTTAAAAGCAGAAGAGTTTTACAAAATATATCAAGAATATAATAGTACAGGGTTACATGGTGCTTTAAAGATGTTGTTTAAAATTTCATTAAAAGTTCAAAATAACAAAAAGAAGAATAATGTTTGAAGAATTAAAAAAATTATTAATCATTATAATTAAGGTATGGAAGATTTATTAGTGGCTAAAAGAAGTAATTTACGTAAAAAAGGTTCGGGTAGACCAAGAAAAAACAAAGAACCAAATTGGGAAATATTCAATAGGGATGATATAGTTGAAATTGCAAAAAGATATTTTGAAATAACAAACAAACTACCAAAATCTAAGCAAATAAAGGAATCAAAAGAATTAAATTTGAATTACTTTAAATTAGCAAATATTTTCAATCTTTGTAGACAAACAGTTTCAAAAAACAAAAGAAATGAATACCTAAGCAAACTACCAAAATATAGTGAAATTATTCCTCAAGCATTTGAAGAAACAAAAGAAATATATGGTAGAGAAAAACTTAGCGTTTATATACTTCAAAAATACAAAAAGTATATAAATCCACGCAGTTTAGGTAGATATATGAATTTATTAGGTTTAAAATGTAAAGTAAGACAAAAGAAAAAAAGAAAAGAAATTAAAGACATAAATACACAAATTGAAAATCTTGTTAAGAGAGACTACGATGATAAAGAGAACAGAAATATTTTTGCTACTAATGTTTCATATATAAAATCACCAAAAGATGTTCTAGAATCTTTTGCATATTTATCTGCTATTTTATTTCATAAAACAAAAGAAATTATCGGCTTTAAGTTGTCAAAAAGTAACAACTTAGATTTAGTCATTCAAAATTTAGAATATTTAACTAAAAAAGAAATATTCAAATTTTATAATACATTCTGATCATGGTTTTCAATATACAAATCAAATATATATTGATAAAGTCAAAAAATCTAATGGCAAAGTTTCACTTTCTAGAATTGGGAACTCATTAGATAATCGTGAAATTGAATATTGATTTTGTATCATAAAAACTGAATTATTAAATGATTTAGATTATTCTGAAATTACTTTTGATGAATTAAATCTTAAAATAAAGGAATATGTTGATTTATATAATAGAGAAAGAATTCAGTCAAATTTAGAATGAAAAACACTAAAGCAAACAGCTATCATGTTAGAATTTACAAAAATGTTAATTTTTTGTGTCCATGTTTAGATTACCGGTTATTTTTATATACAGACATTAAATTCCACAATTTTCCATAATTTAAACTTAAATTTATTGATATTAATACCTAAATTGAAAAACATATGAGATAAAATAATATAATAATTTATATATAAAACAGGATAATTATGAGAAAAAATATATTATATTCATTAATTTTTATGACCACGATTTCTGGTTCTATTTATCCGTTATTTTTTAATAACAAAATTGAAACTAAAGAAATAAATGAATACAAAATAAATGAAATTAATTTAAATTTATATTCAAATGAAAATTCCGAAGAAACTAACAGTTATTTTAATGTGGGGGTTTCAAGAATAGAAATTATGATTTCTTCAAATTTTGAAAATAAAATAGAAAAATTAAAAAATTATTTATTTAAATTATATAAGGAACAAATACCAATATTTTATGGAGAAAAAACAAAAATTCTATCAATTGCTAAATTAGAAAAAATTAATAATGATGACTTATTAAACAAAATTATTGCTTTTTTCAAAAATGAGAAAATAGCAATAAATCAAATATATGATTTTAAATCAAAAAAAACTTACGATAATCTAGTTTTAGATATAAACAAAGAAATATTTAAAAATCAAATCCATCAAAATACATCAAACTGAACAAACTATTTTGATCAAAATTTTTCATTTATAAATAACAATTTTCAATTCGAAACAATAGGATTATCTAAAGATATTCTATTGAATCATTGAAGAAAATACAATAATGAAGAGGTATTTGTTGGGATTTTAGAATCAGGTGGAGTAATAAATACGTCTTATGAAGCATTTAAGTGGGGAATAAATAATAAAAAAGAAATATATTATAGAAATCATTGATTGTTTCAAGAAAGTTTTTCCGACCATGCCGATAAAGTAGCAGAAATAATTATAGGAGATAAATTTGGAATAAACAAAACAGCAAATTTAATTTCTGTTCAATTATTATTATGAAATGGTTTGAGTGGGGAGATGGAATATTTGTTAAATAAAACATCAATAATAAATCATAGTTGAGGTTTAAAAAAAGAACATATTTATAAAAATTACAACTGAATTTCGGAATATTTTGATTTTTTTATTAAAAATAATCCTGAATTAATAAATATAGTTGCATCAGGAAATTATTATGATGATTCAGAAAATCCAATTAAAGAAATAGAGAGTAATGCATTATCAAAAAATAGTATTGTTATAGGCTCATTTAATTCTATAACAAAACAGAAATATGATTATAGTCAAATAGGAAATAATAAAAACTATATTACAACAGTTGCACCCGGAAAATTTGTGTTTGAAAAAACCAAAAACAAAGATTGAAAAGAAAAAAATAAAACTGGAACTAGTTACTCGGCTCCTGTAATAACAGGAATGGCTAGTATGTTAAAGCAGTCACATAAAGAGAAATTTGCAGAAGGCCCAGATTCAATAATTTTTAAAACAGCGCTTTTAGTTGGTTCAGAACCTATAAAGAATCAAACAGAATTAATTTCTAATGAAGTAGGAGCAGGTATTCCAAACTATAATAAAGTTTCCAGGGCAATTGAGAATACAGTTATTTATAAAATAAACAGTAATAAAGAAAGTTATTTTACAATAAAACTTAAAAAAGGACAAAAAATAAGAGCAGGGATTTCTTATTTACTTGATTCTTCGGAAAATGTTGATACAAACATTGATTTAGAATTTTGATACTACAACGAGAATTTAAGAGAGAATCAAGATGTGTTAGAAAACGAATCTAATTATACTAATTTTAATATAGAGTTAATAGAATCTGATATTCATGAAGATGGAGAATATTATTTTAAAATAATACCTTTAAAAAGAAAAAATAATAAAGAAGTACAAGTTGCATTTAGTTATTTAATAGAGGAGAATTCAAATGAAGAAAACTAAAAAAATTTTTACATTTTATTTATTTTTAATATCTTCATCTCTATTAATTACATCAATATCTTGTAGTATACCTGAACCTCCTAAATATGGTACTTACTGGAATAAAGAAAAAACAGTTTTTACAATTTCACAAGGAAACATTTCTAAAGGCGGAAAGTATAATAAAGAGCAGAATTTATTTATTAATATGAATTACTTCTTAATTTCAAACATAGATGAGTTAAGAGCGAAAGATAAACATAAAGATAATGAATTTGAAGAGTTAAAATTAATAGATTTCAATAAATATAATGTTTTAATTATAGACGGATTAATATATGATTATTCAGAACATAATTACATTTATAGTGAAACGGGTTGAAATGTAAGTTCGATTTCTTTTGATAATGATTCTTTGATAGTAAAACTAAGTTTTAAACCTATAGAAAAATTTTCATATGCAAAAACACAAACCCAAGAAATTTGAACACAATCAAAAAAATTCTATATTCTACTTAATAAATCAATTAATGACATTTCTAATATAAAATTTATTAAAGTATAATTTAATGGTAAAATATAATTAATGAGCCGACATCGAGTAAAACTTGTTGTCAAACTACCTTCATTTATGAAGGTTTTTTATTTATTTTGTTATAAAATAAATAAATTAAAAGAGAGGTAAATGTGTTAGAAGTTCAAAATTTAAGCAAAATTTTTAGTGACAAAAAGTTATTTGAAAATGTGAATTTAAAATTCACGGAAGGTAATACATATGGAGTAATAGGTGCAAATGGTGCAGGGAAATCCACCTTTTTAAAAATTATAGCAGGGGAAATAGAAAGTTCTTCAGGTCAAGTTATAAAAGAAAAAAATAAGCGTATTTCTGTTTTGAGTCAAGATCATAATACTTATAATGATATGATAGTGACAGACGTAGTGATTATGGGAAATACTGACTTATACTCAGTAAAAACAGAAAAAGATGCAATTTATGCAAACCCAGACGCTACCATGGAAGATTATACTAGAGCAGGAGAATTGGAAGATAAATTTGGAGAACTAGGTGGTTGAACTGCAGAAAATGATGCTCAAGAATTATTAAGTAATTTATCAATACCAAAAGATAAATGAAATGTATTAATGTCTGAGTTAACTGCGAATCAAAAAATTAAAGTTTTATTAGCCAAAGCACTATTTGGAAATCCAGATATTTTAATTATGGACGAACCAACTAACCACTTAGATTTAAGATCTATAAGATGATTAGAAAATTTTCTTATTGATTATGAAAATGTAGTTATAGTAGTAAGTCATGATAGTGATTTCTTGGATGCAATATGCACTCATATAGTAGACATAGATTATAATGAAGCAAAAATATATACTGGTAATTATTCATTTTGAAAACAGTCTTCAGAACTAGCAAGAGAAATGATGAAACAAAGTAATGTCAAAAAAGAAGCACAAATGGAGAAATTAAAAGAATTTATTGCTCGTTTTAGTGCTAATGCTTCTAAATCAAAGCAAGCAACAAGTAGAAAAAAAGCTTTAGAGAAGATAACATTAGATGAAATAAAACCATCAAACAGAAAATATCCATTTGTTCGTTGAGAAATGAACAGAGACCACGGTAAGCAAATATTATCCGTTGAGAATTTAACTTATATTAATGAAAATAATGAGATATTATTTGAAAATGTTTCTTTTACATTGAGACCTGGTGAAAAAATGGTAATTGTCGGAGAAGATGATATAGCAAAAACAAGATTATTAGAATGTATTATGGGTATTAAAAAACCAGCATCAGGAACCATAGAATGAGGTCAAACTATTACTCCGAGTTATTTTCCAAATGACAATACAAAATATTTTCAAACAAGTGAAAATATTTTAGAATGAATTTCTAAATGACCACTAGAAAATAAAGAAAAAGAAAATCAAGAAAATGATGATGCAAGGATGAGAGGTTTTCTCGGAAGAATGTTATTCAGTAATGATTCTGTCTTTAAAAAAGTTAATGTAACAAGTGGTGGAGAAAAAGCAAGATTAATGTTTTCTCGTATGATGCTTTTAGAATCTAATTTTATTATATTAGACCAACCATTAGACCACTTAGATACAGAAAGTATAGATTCTGTTATAGAAGGTGTTAAACAATACAAAGGTGGTGCAATTTTTACCACTTATAATAGGGCATTTGTTAATCAATGTGCTGATGTTATTTTAGAATTACAAAGTCCACAAAGAAGTTTTTTATTTAGAGGAACTTTAGAAGAATATGAAGAATTAATACAAGAAAATTAATATGGATTTACTTAAAAAAGCAATTGAAAATATTTCAAATAATACAGATGTGAATAATTCTGTTGAATATTTAAATGAATTTATAAAAAGTTCTAAGGATCGCAGTAAAAATGACATAACAAAGGCTTTTAGATACGCAAATGACGATGAATGATATACTACAAAAGAAGATATTCAATTTTTTATAGATAATGCAAATATTCCAATGGATAAAATTATTTGATGTCCATTTGATTTACCAACTTCTAATTTTGTTACTGTTTTTAAAAATAATGGTTATAAAGTAATTTCATCACATATTTTTCAAGGTAAAGATTTTTATCATTATCAACCTAAAAAATGAGATATTATAATTAGCAATCCCCCTTTTAGGAATAAACATAATTTGTTAAAAAGATTATTAGAATTTGATAAACCATGAGCATTAATATTTGGCATACAAGCTTTAAATAGTGAGAAGTTCTGTGATTTTTTACAAAAATTTAAGAGGGTACAATATATTCATTTAAAACGTAGAATGTGTTTTACTAAAGATCACCTAAATTATGATGTCTTAAATCTTCAAAGACCATCATTTGCAAGTATGTGAATTGCAAATGATATGTTTGATAAAGATATTCAAGTATGAAAAGGTGTAGATTATAAAAAAGATGGAAAAGAAT
Organism: Mycoplasmopsis felis; assembly: GCF_034647055.2. Lineage (NCBI taxonomy): Bacteria > Bacillati > Mycoplasmatota > Mycoplasmoidales > Metamycoplasmataceae > Mycoplasmopsis > Mycoplasmopsis felis. The sequence goes on along the minus strand of NZ_CP141047.2, from coordinate 39,569 downwards.
ACACTTAATACTGAAATTCACATTCATCAAAGATACTATGATTATTTAAAAGAAAAATTTAAAGAATTTAATATCAAGAAATCAATTGAAGAAATTTTGGTTGATATATTATTAGAAGATAAGATTTTATCCTTAAAAGATTTTGATAATATTAAACTAATTAAAGAATTAAATAATAGAAGTTATATAGGTATTTCAATACCCAAACATTCAGTGTTTGTTTATTTTACACAACTGCTAACTAGTGATTTTAAAACAAAGTCAAGAAATACTTTTGTAAAACAAAATGCATTACCAGTATTAAAAAAACTTAAAGAAAATAAATTAAGCAGTGTATTTTTGTGTTTAAATCCAGTTGATTATTATAGATTTAAACAAGATAATAAAATAAAAAGAATTAATTTACCTAAATCAATAATTAATGATTTACAACTTCTAAAATTACTTAGTTTTGAACTTTCTAAAACTTTTTTGGAAATTTTAAAAGACGATTCAATTAAAGAAATAAATAATTTTAACCCTAAAATAACAGTAGATGATTTTGTATATCAAAAACAATCATTGAAATTACAAAACAAGCATAATAATCCTATTTTTATTGAATTAAATAAAGAAGATAAAGAAATAAAAGTTATTGGGAAACTAGATGGTGCAAATATATCTGATACAGTATTAACTTGTATGTTAATATCTCGATTAAATAATTCTTATAATTTATCTTTTTGATTAATAAATTCAAAAGCAAGCACAAAAGTAGTTTCTTGAATAAAATCATTAGGATTTAAGTATTATGGATTTTATGAAAAGGAAGAATATTTAAAAAACCTTTTAAACCAGAATATAGAAGTTTTCGATAAAGATTTAATAAGAAAACAAAATTTATTAAAACTGAATATATGAAATAAGTATTTTGATTTTATTGATATTTTAGAATGCTTTGCTTGTAATTATAATATTTCAAATAATTTAATAACTTCACATATTCATAGGCATTCAGACATAAAAAAAGAATTACTAAATAACGAAATAACCTATAACGATGGAATAAGAAACACAACAAGCGGAGATAACGGATTTTTACTTTGTCCAAACCACGATAAAGAATTCGAGAAAGGTTACATATATTTTGATTTAAATGAATTTAAGTTTAAAGTAAATCAAAATTATCAAAATTCTTTTACTCATAAACAATGGATGAAATTAGAAAGTAATCTTATTAATAAGTTTAATAAAAAGTACTTTCCGATTTTAGTTAATAACAATTTTAGAAGAAATATTGATAAACATCTCAAAAGGATTAATAAAATATAAATATGAATAGATTTTTTGTATTTCAAAAACAGAATAATTATTTTATTTTAAATAATAACACTTTAAAACATTTAAAAGTAATCAGAGCAACTAATCAAACTTTTATTTGTGTTTATAATCAAAAATTTTATGAATGTATTTTAGAAGACAATAAAGCAAAAATAATTAAAGAAATACATATAAATAATGAAAGAAATTATGAAGTTATTTTATGTGCTGCTCTAATCAAGTTTGAAAGATTTGAATGACTAATTCAAAAAGCAACTGAACTAGGAGTTACTAAAATTATTCCTATGATTACTGAATATACCAACGGAGAGTTTTATAAGCACCAAAAATTTGAAAAAAAAATAGAACGATTAAAAACCATTTTACAAAATGCTGCTGAACAATCTTTTAGAAATAAAATACCTGAACTTGAAGCATTATCAAAATACGAAGATTTAGTTAAAGCAAATATCTCCCAAAAATACATAGCACATGAAAAAATTTCTGATAATAATGATTTTAATTTCAATCAAAAAGATATAATGTTTTTCATAGGGCCTGAAGGTGGTTTTTCAGAAAAAGAAATTCAAAAAGCAATCGAAAATAATTGTCAAATTATAAGTTTAGGTAGGCGAATATTAAGAAGTGAAACAGCAGGAATTTTTCTACTTAGTAATCTTAAAATAGACTAAGTTTATATTTAAAAAATTAGATTTATTTATTATATTATCTTATGGTATAATATGAAAGCAATTTTAAAATTTACTAAAATTTCAAATTAACGTATAGGAGGATGTATGAGACAAACAACAATTGTAAATACACAACAAGCAAGCAAAAAATGATATGTTATAGATGCTCAAGGACAAGTACTAGGTCGTCTAGCAGCATTTGTTGCTTCAGTTTTAAGAGGAAAAAATAAACCAACATTTACACCAAATGCTGATATGGGTGATAATGTAGTTATTATTAATGCTGAAAAAGTGGTTTTAACAGCTAAAAAAGAAGAGCAAAAAATTTATTACTCACACTCAGGATATCCTGGAGGATTAAAAAGTATTTCTGCTGCTAAGTTAAGAGTTAAAAGACCAACAGCATTAATAGAAAAAGCAGTAAGCGGAATGATTCCTCATACAAAACTAGGAAACAAACAACGTCGTAATTTATATGTTTATGCAGGACCAGAACACAAACAAGCAGCACAAAATCCAGAAAGATTAGAGGTTAAATAATGTCTAAAAAAATTGAATACCGTGGTTTAGGAAGAAGAAAATCATCAGTTGCTCGTGTTAAGTTAACACCAGGAAAAGGTAATTTTGTTATTAATAAACGTCAAGCACGTGAATATTTAACTTCAGATATATATTTAAAAGATGCTAACCAACCATTTGTATTAACTTCTACAGAAGGAACATTTGATGTTTCTGTTGTTGTATCAGGTGGTGGTTTAAGTGGTCAAGCAGGAGCTATTAGACTTGGTATTGCAAGAGCTTTATTAGAAGCTAGTGCTGATTACCGTTCTGCTTTAAAAGAAGCAGGTATGCTTACAAGAGATGCTCGTGCTAAAGAACGTAAAAAACCAGGATTACGTGCAGCTCGTCGTGCAAGACAATTCTCAAAACGTTAATTTATTTAAAAATAATAAGCATAGTTTATATTTTATATGGTATAATACTCATGCTTTTATGCGAGCGTAGCTCAGCTGGTTAGAGCACACGACTGATAATCGTGAGGTCGATGGTTCAAGTCCATTCGTTCGCACCATTTCAATTAAAATTGTCCAAATATAACAAAATTATTTGTTATATTTTTTTACATTTTATTGTTATATATTAATAAAAAATCACACTAGTTAAACTAGTGTGATTGGTCATTTCTGAAATGGTACGTCCTAGAGGATTCGAACCTCTGACCCAATGGTTAAAAGCCATTTGCTCTACCTGCTGAGCTAAGGACGCACAATTATGGTGCCCAAGACTGGACTTGAACCAGCACGGTCTTGCGACCGAGGGATTTTAAGTCCCTTGCGTCTACCATTCCGCCACCTGGGCATTTCTTTTTTGCTTTAATATTATAGCACAATAATTTAAATACAAACATATTTTTAGTTATTTTTTCTTGTATAAAATTTATAATTTATTTATGAAAAACATTCATCATCCTTTTTTAATAAATACAAATTCATTATATAAAAAGATTATCCAAGGTAGCTATGTTATAAAGTATAATAAATTAATATCAAGAGAAACTAATGATATAGACATTTTAATAATACCAACAAATAATTATGATTTAGATTTTATTCACACTGAAATAATTAAAGAAATTAATTTGATAAAAAGTATTAAATATGATTTTCATAGTAATTTGTTTATAAAATTTACAGATATTTCTTTAGATAATAAAATAGAAATCATTTTAGCTAAATTTTTACCTAAAAATACCTATAAAAAAATAAACAATAAGATAAATATGGTACGACCAGAATATACTCTTTTAGCTAAGATTTTTCAGATATCATCATTACTATCTGATGATTATTTAACAAACGATAAATTTAATCTTAATAAATTAAATAATTCAATTACTGATCTACAGGTTTTATTAAAAAATAAATTGTTGGTTAACAAAACGAAGAAATTTATATTTAAATATCTTACCAAAATACTTATAAATAATTTTATTTTTGATTTTTTTTATAAAAATAAAGTTGATTTCCTTCTTTATAGCCAAAATATACACAAATTAAAAATATTAAATATACTTTCAAAAAGTAAAAATTTATCTGATGAAATAATTCACTTATTCAATTTATCTCGTATAAAAAAAGAAAAGTTACAGAATCTAATAATTTTAAATGATTATATATTAAGAAATAAATTAGTAATATTTGAACAAATAAATAAACTAAACGATACTAACCAAGTATTAAAAAATAATGTAGTTTGATTAAAAAACATAAAAAATTTCTTTGACCATTTTAAGAAACTTAATATTAAAAAAATAGAATTTAAATCAAAATACAATTTTTTTTGAAATAGAGAGTACATTGAAATAAGCCCTGCCTTTTCAAACAAAAAATATCTAAATGAAATTGGATTAAAATACAAATTTAATAATAATTTAAAAGATAATGAAATAGTTGTATATAAAAATAAGCAAAGTCAGTATCTTTTAAATACTTTATATAAGTTGTTAGTTTTTTTAGTTTTTATATAGTTTTATATTTTTAAAGTAATTTATTTAAAGAAGATTTTTATATAAATTTAATATTTATTATATTCTAAATTAACAACCAACAAAAAATAAAAAACTCCTTTATTTAAAATGTCCGAAAAACTTTCCCTCTATAATTTTTAAAAGAGTATAATTTTAATATAGATAAAAATAAAAGTTGGAGTAATTATGAAAAATATTGAATTAATTAATCTATTATCACTTGGTAATGTTATATTAACACCAAATTATAATCAAAATGAAACTAAAATAAAATTGTTTGATTCTGAAATTAAAGAACAAATTATTAATAATATTTTAATTAAAGAAGATATATTATTAGATTCTTTAAAAAAAATAAGTTTAAGTAAAAGAAAAACAGTATTAATTAATTATATAAATATTATGAAGTCATTTAATAGATTTACGTTCAAGCAAATTAATTATTTACTAAAATTGAAATTATTTAATAATGAACATGAAAAGAATAATTTCACTTATATATATGAAACAAAAAGCAAAGTTCTCAATGAATATAAGTCTATGATTCCGAAAAGAAAAAGAAGAGCTATTTTATCAGAATACCAACAAGATACCATAAAATCATGGTTAGATAAAATTAAAAAATTTACAGAAGATATAGATAAAACTATTTCATACAATAAAAGTTCTTCGAATACATTTAAAGGGGTCGGTTTAGGAGGTACTATTTCATTATTTGGCGCTTTAGCTGCTGCCCCATTTACAGGTGGAATTTCACTAATATTAAGTTCTGGTGCATTTGTATCTTTAGGTGTTTTACTTTATGGAATTACTTATGATATAGAAAATAAACAATTAGAAGAAAAAAAGAATAAACTTTATAAACTTTATGATGAATTAGAACAGATATTAAGACGCTCTAAATATACAGATAATAAAACTCTAGAACAAGAATTTAAAGAAAAAATAAAAGAAATTATTTTCGAAATAAATTCTATCGAAGGAATAAAATTAAATATGGATGAGTTAAATTTTGAATCAAAAACAGAGAAAGCATTTCATTATATAATTTCAAATGGATACTAGACTTAAATTTTTATTAGAATCTCAATATTGTTTCAAGAAAATTAAATCTATATACAATTTTTCTATTGAGTTTTTTGCAGGTTTTTTATTATTAGGTTCTTTATTTTTATTTTTTAATATTCCTACATCTGATACTTCACTTATTATTTATACAGAATTAAAACATCATATATTATTTCAGCTAGCATTTAACTTTTTACCAATAGTTTGGTCTGTTTCATCAATTATTATTATTATTCTATTCAGAAAGAATTTTAAGAATAATACACATAAAATAAAAGAAGAGTATATTAATTTAGAAACACACTTAGAGGTTTTTGCAGAACATCCTTTGTTTAAATTTATTAATATAAAAACTGATGACAAGAATTCATTATTTGATTTCTTGTATAGAGGTTCCAAGGTTCTTTTAATACATTTTTGATTTTACTTATTTATGTATTTATTAAGTCCTATAATAATTCATTTCCTAACAACATCTTCAAATAGAACTCTTTTTCATATATTTTTCATTGAAATGCTTATTTCACTACCAAGTTTTATTATATTTTGAGTTAACATAAAAGTTTTTAAAAATTTAATATATGATTATGCTATAAATAATCATATGAATAGAAAATATGGACTTTGATATAAATATATAATTTATGGTTCAATAAGTCCAAAAGAACTACTTAAATAATGAAATAATTTATAATTCACAACAGTTAATATGTAAAATATATATTTATTGTTGTTTTTTTATGCATATATATCTTAATATCTTTATATTTAAAATAAGTTGTTTATAATTAATTTAATAAAGGAAATCAATTAACAATGAAATTCAAAAAAATTATATTGTTAACAATTTTATCAACGTCTTTGATAACCTCTTTGTCATGTACAAAACAAGAAATGATAAAAAAATCTGAAAATAAAGAATCAAATGTAAATACAGAAACTAATAAACCAAAAGAACCGACTAAAGAAATAGAAGATTTAAATCAAAGAGATACAAAAAAATTAATTGAAACCAAAGAAATAGATAATAAAAAAGATTTAGAAAAAGAAAATAATGAACAAAAAAATGAAAAAGGAATAAATAAATCTACTGAAAAGATAAATGAAGAAACACCAGATGATAAAAAACAAACAAATGAAGATGATTTAAATAATAATCAAAATGACAATGGAATTGCACAATCATCTCAAGGAAACATATCTGAACCAATAAATGATGAACCTGATAATTCCCTAGATACAGATGATTTAAAAAATAAAACAAATTCTAATCAAAGTGCTCTAATGAATAATCAAAGAATAATTTATGTAGGTAAAAGTCAAGATTTATCATCCATAAATCAAAATAGTGAAGAAGTATTCGAAGATATCAAACAAGCAATAAATTATGCTAAATCAGGAGATATAATTAAAGTGCTATCTTCTTCTGTAATTCAGACAGAGGGTATTTATAATTCGTTTACCATTAATAAATCACTAACATTTGAAGGAGAAGATAACATTGATTTAAAAGAAATTAATATAAGGGGAAATAATTTAGTTTTAGGTGCTGATTTAACATTCAAGAACTTAAAATTAAATTTCACTGCAGAAAATGCAAATTCTAATATTTATTTATCTGGTTATAAATTAATTTTAGATAATGTAGATACAGCTTTAAATTTTCAACAGCGTAACGAAAGACCTAATATACATTCAAATAATTTCAACAATAGTATTACAGGAAATAAATCAGAATTAATAGTTAAATCTGTGAATAATGAAACAAAATTTAAATCAATTTATACACAAACAAATCCAGCGATAAAAGAAGTAAAATTCATTTTCATAAATCCATCCTTAGAAATTTTGAATGATTTTAATTTAGGACAAAGCGATGTTCCTATAAAATTAGAAACCCAAGCAAGAAAACTTGGTAATTTAATTGGTAGTCAAAATAAAGACATTAATATAAAATTGTATTCAGATGGCAATTCTTCATATTATATTGACAATTTCAAAATTCCACAGGGGACAAAACTTCTAACATTAAAAAATGTTGTTTTAAGATTATCTTCTCAAAACATTTTTACTGGATTAGGAAATGAAGGAGTTTTAGATTTAGGAATTAATTCTAGATTAGTAGTAAACAATTTTATAAATAATTTCGATGATGATACTGATATAAACCCAGGGTATCAATTGTTCTTTAAAGAAATAACAGGAACTGGAACCCTTCAAATACCACCTAGAAATACAATTAATGTAGAATCTATGAGAAACAACATAAATATTGAAATGTTTATAACAACAGAGGACCCAAATAATAATGAAATACTTTTAAATTCTATAAATAATATTCGAGATAATGTTCAAGTTAATTTATCATTTACTTCATCAGAACCAATTAAGAAAACAAGACTTATTAAAGAGAATAAACAATTTAAATTTAAAGTAGAAAATGATGATTAACATTTTAACAAAAAAAATAAACTAAATGAATACATTCATTTAGTTTATTTTCAAAACTTAATTTCTTTTTTACGTTCAGTTTTATTTATTATTCTAACAAAATTTTCTCTATGAGCAAAACATACTAAAAATAAAATAGGTAAATAAACTATAAAAATAATTCAAAATCCTTGCATACTTACATTGTTAAAATAACCTAATATACCAGATGGTATTCAAGGTATCAAAATAAAAAGTCCAGTTATAATTACACTACTACAACTTGCTAGAGATACATATTTTTTTAGTCATAAAACAAAGTAGTATATAAGTAAAAATATAGGAACTAAAATTATATTAATTGTAGCTAAAACTCCTATAGTTGATGCAACACCCTTTCCACCTTTAAAATTATAAAATAAAGGGAATATGTGACCAACAACATTACCTAAACCACCAATAGTTGGGTATAAATATAATTGAGAATTAACCAAACTAACTGCTTCAAAATCAACATTTGGGTCAGTATTAGGGTTTACCAAAAAATCATTAATAGATTTTTGAATAAAAAATGCTATAACAACACTTAAGATACTTTTAAATATATCTATTGTTAAAATTATAGATGATATTTTTGAGCCAAAAACTCTTTGAGCATTAGTAGAACCAGCATTACCTGAATGAAATGTTCTAATATCTACCTTATAAAACAATTTACCAATTATTATTGATGTATTTAATGAACCAATTAAATATCCAAAACAAAAGAAAACAAAATTTGTTAAAATACTTAAAAAAACAACCATTTTATCTCCTATTATTATGTTATTATTTATATTTTATTATTATTATATAATTAAAAAATGAAAATTAATAAAGAATTTGATATTAAAATAGTAGAGTTACCAGAAAAAGTTTTAAGAAAAATGTCAAGTGATATTGATTTACCACTATCACAAGAAGATATAGAATTAGCAGAGAAAATGATTTATCACATAGATGACTCACAAAAAGAAAATTCAAAATTTAGAGCAGGAGTAGGAGTTGCTGCTGTTCAATACGGGATTTTAAAAAAAGTTTTTTATGTATTTTTGCAAGATGATAAAAATAATGTTATATTCAAAGATGTTTTATTTAACCCAAATGTAGTTATTAAGAGTGATAAATTAGTTGCATTAAGTGAAGGCGAAGGTTGTTTAAGTGTACCAGAAGACATACCAAATCAAGAAGGTTATGTTCATAGAAGTCAAAGAATAATAGTTGATGCATATAGTTATTTTAATAAAAAAATGATGAGATATGAAGTTTCAGACTATTTGGCAATAGTCTTCCAACATGAGTTAGATCACTTAAATGGTATGTTATTCATAGACAGATTACACAAAAAAAATCCATGAAAAAAACGCAAAAATGCAATTTATTTATAAAGGATTCAAATGACAACAGATATATTAAGAGTTTTTTCAGAAACCAATGAATCAAGTCAATCTAACTTCTTAGAAAAAATAAAAACCCTTTTAAATTATTTAGGTGGTTCTAGTCCTGAAATATGATTACCTATAGTAATTTTTTTACTATTAATAATTTCATTTATGGTTGGTTATTTTATGGGATTCAAATATATTCCCTTTAAAATAGCTGCTTTAGGTTTTACAATTTTTATTTGTTACTTTGCATATGATTATTTGGTTGCTGAATTAGAGAAAAAAGATATTTATAGAGAATATAAAGATTTAATTCCACTGGTAATTACTTTATTTGCATTACTTACATATTGATTTTGAAAATTTATATTTTTTATATTTATAGGAATTATTCATTTAGTTAGAAGAAAAAAAAGAAAACTTAAAAATCAAAAAATATCACGTAGATTTAAAATATTCAAAGGAACTATATTCGGTTTAACAAATGCAGTTTTAAGCATACCTGGCACATTTTTATTTGCTAATGTTTTATCTATTAAAGGTCAAAAAGATTCATATTTACAAAAAGGGACAAATTGATCAGTTGAATTAATGACATCAAAAAAAGGTTCATCTTTAACAGGATTGGTTACAATTTCCATAAATGGAATCGAATCGGTTCAAAGAATAGGAGAAATAACTGAATACTTTAAAAAACCTACCTCACAAAGAACACCAGAAGACAGACAACAAATACTTAATGATTTAAAGAATTTTGGTATTCTAATCAATGATTCAAGAATTAGACCAACTATACTTAATTTAATTAATAAAAATGGTATGTTAGATTCTATTAAACAAGAAATAAATGAATCATTAAAAGATAAAATTTTAACCAAAATCAGAAGTGAAAAATTATTAGAATACGATGCTCAAAGAACACCTGAAGCAAAAAAAGAATATGTGAATAACTATATTTCAGAAAACATTCATAGATTATTTAAAGAATATGTAGTCAATGATGACACTAAACCACAACTTGAATTAGCTCAAAATATTTTTAAAGAACTAAAAGAAGACTCAAATAAAGATTTATTAAAAACAATATATGAAACAGTCAAAGAACAAACACATGGTCTAGAAGAAGTTTTATCTGTAGAAAAATTAATTAATGTTTTAACCAATCAAATAAAAATTTATCAGTTTAACGATAATTAAGAGGTAGTTATATGTTTTGAAGTAAAACAAACAAACCAAATAATATTCAAACAAATGAACAAAAACAGGATATTCAAGTTGAAGTAAAAATAAATGATGATTTTCTAAAAATCATCAAAAAAGAGAAAGTTATAAATAGAGTCAATGCATGATTTTGAACTATTATATTATTAACTACCTTGCTTTGTGTTTTTTTTAACTATTGATTTAATACAAGAATTAATGTTAATAACGGAATTTTTATTTATATTCTATTAGGTATTCCGTTTTTAATATCGATAGGATTGTCAATTAAATATGCAATAATAATTTCAGGTTGAAAAAAATCTGAAAAAAGATATTTAAAAGATCCAAGTCAAAAAAATATTGCAAACTCAATCTTTATGGATACTTATAAAAATTTAAATTTAAAAATAGTTAGGCTTAAATGATTGTTTGCAATATTTTCTACTTATTTATTATTATTCATATTAATTATTTCACTACTTTATTGACAAATAAAAAGTATTGAATTAGGCACATTACCAGTTAAAGAAGGTGAAAAAAATCCAACAGGCTTTTATCTTTCTATTGATTTTATACAGAAATTAGATGAAGCATTTGGGAACACAAAGAATTTTGTAATTATTAATTCTGTTGTTTTATTAGTTTCATTTGCATCAGTTATTGCTTTTGTGTTGTTTGATAAAAAAAGATTACAAGATTTATACCATCATTTAGGCGAAAACGAGAACACTATTAAATTCATCGAAACTGTTCAATTATTAAAGAAAAACGAAAATAGAATGTGATTAAAGATATATATAGTTATCTTTATTCTTGTTGTTTTATTACCAACTGTATTAATTATTTATTTAGTTTATAAAGGTTTAATAAGGAGAAGAAAATAATGAATTTATTAGTTGTACTTGAAGATAATTATAATGATATTGAATTAGTCACCCCATTATCTATATGAAAAAAATCTAATTGTTTTAATAAAATTACTTTTTATCATCCTAATTTAAAACAAATTCAAGGACAATTTGGGTATTCACTAATTAATACAATTGAAAATAATATTAATATAAATGAATATGATTTAATGTTTATTCCTGGTGGTAAAGCAGCAAATACGTTAAGAAATAATCAAATTTCAAAAGATTTAATTAGTAAATTTTTCAGATTAAATAAAGATATTTTAGCAATTTGTGATGCTCCTAATACTTTAAGAGAATTTAATGTAATAAATGATGAAAAATTTACAAGTTATCCAAGTGTATGAAGTTCTCAATATAGAATAGGAGAAAATTATACATCTAACTCTGTTGAAATATCAAATAAATTAATTACAGCAAAATCAGCTAATGTAGCAAAAGAATTTGCTTACAAAGTTTTAAATCATTATTTTGGTTTTGACAAAACTAAAGATACATATCAAACTATTTCAGGGAATCAAGATATAACAGAATTAAAATCATTATTAAAAAACTAGTTAATCTAGCTTTTTAATAATGATTATTTTATTTAATTTTTGGTATAATTTCCATTATGGAACACTTTATTGTTATAGTAAGTTGAATAGTAGCGTGTTTGGTAGCTTCTTTAGGTATACCACAACTAATATCACTTTTAAAAAGTAAGAGAACAGGAAAAATAAATTTCATTTCATTTTGAATTTTTCATTTAGGTATTTTATTATGAGTTATATGATCTTCTTTAGGTTCAGATTATTTGTTAAGCACTTTTGTTGCCAACTCAGTGTGTTTAACAATTAATTCTATTACTTTATATTTTTTATATCACTACAAAAAGGAATTTAATAAAAATCAGAAACTAGCTGGATTGATAGGGATTCTTTTTGTGTATTTTATTGGAATAATTTTCTTTGTCTTAAAATTTACAATATCATACAGATGACAATCCGATGTTCAAACTACAATGTCACTAATATTCCCATCATTTACAACATTAGCTTTTTTACCTCAATTAATATATTCACTAAGAAAAAAAATTTGAAAAGGTATTTCAATTTGAATGTATGTTTTATATGAAGTAAATAATTTGTTTTGAATTTTATATTGAATTTTAAACTTAGTTCATTTAGGTGTTCAAGGAGCATTAATTGGTGCTTTAATTTGACAAACTATTTCTTTCACATTATTCGGAATTCAGTTTTATTTTACTTTAATAGATTTATTGAAAACCAAAAAAGAAATGAAAAAAATATCTTATTAAAATTTCCCGATGTGGAAATTTTTCTATAACTTGATATATCAAAATAAAGCCTACATATAGTTAAGAAAAATAACTAAAAATCAAAACATATATAATTTAAATATGAAGAAAATAAAATTATTATTAACTACAGCGATGGGTATCTCAACACCTTTTATCATTGTATCTTGCAAAGAAAAAAGCAATACTGATAGTACTAAAAATAATCAAACAATAAGTAATGAACAAAAGGAAATATTTATTAAACAAATAGATGATTTATAGCACAAATTAAGAGAAAATGAAGCAATTTTAAAAACAGAAAACAATTTAATCTCTTCTTCAAACCAAATATTTAACATTATTAAAGAAAGCAAAAACACTATTATTATTTTGAAAGAAATGTTAAATGATTCAAAAACAGAACATCTAGTATTTAATGATAAATTAACTAATTTTAAATCTACTTTATTGAATCTTTTTGGTTCTATTAATTTATATACTTCTTATTTAGAAAAATATAAATTAAATAAAGAAAATTTTGATGTTATTGTAAGTTTTATAAACACAAAACCACATTTAATTGACAATCAAATAATTAAAGATTTTATCAAGAAATATAATGAATTTAAATCCCTTATGAATTCTTGAAATTTATCTTCAAAACTAAACTCAACATATTTTGAAGGCTTACTAGAACTATATTCAAAAGCAAAAGCAGAATATGATAAACCAATTAATGATTCTGATTTAGAGAAAAACAAATCATCTATTTTAAAATTGATAGAAGATAAGGTTAATGAAATGAATTCTTTTGTAAATGAATTGCTAGATTATAAATATTTATCTATTAAAAATGCTTTATCAGAAAAAACAAATGAATGAAATAATATTAAAGATAATATAGACAATATTTCAATCGAAGAGTTAAGCAATTTATTTAATGAATTATCATCAATGTTAAATAATTCAAAAATAAATAAAAATAAAATTGATGAAATTAATAATAAATTAAGTGAATTATTATCTTTAATTAATGAGCATAAAGAAATAGTGAAATCTAATAATCAAGAAAAATATCAAACAATAAATAATCAACTTATGACATTTTTGAATAACTTAGAAGAAAATTTAGATAGTCTTGATAATTTAGAAAAAATATCAAATAAACAAAATGAACTAATAAATAAATTTAATGAATATAAAGAAACAAAGGGCGATATAGATTCAAATGTAAGAAATTCAAAAATAAATCTAAGAAATAAAATTAATGAAATTACAGAATTTATCAATACACATTTAAGTTCTCAAATACATACAGACTTAAAAACTAAATTAAATGAAGGTAAAGATAAAGCTAAAAGTATTCTTGATAATTCTAATTCTAGCGAAGAACAAGAAGTAGATTCATTAAACGAGTTAAACACCTTATTTAATAAAGTTAAAGATGAAAAAGAACTACTAGATTCTAAAAAGACATTAGAAAATAAAATTTCAGAAGCAGAATCTTTAGTTAATCTTTCAAGAGATGATAAATCAAGCAATAAAGGTAATTATGAAACTGAATTTCTAGATTTAGAATCAAAGATCAATGAAGCAAAAAGATCTATAGAAAATAATACAAAAGAAGAAAATGAAGTTCATATAGAAAAAATTACTGTTGCTTTTAATACATTAAAAACTAAACATGATGAATGAATATCTTCAAAACAAACAATCAATCACAATTATGAAAATATTTGAACAGAATTAGGATTTACAAAAGAAGAAATAGATATTAGTGAGTTAAAAGAATATGTTGAAAATTCAAAGACTAAATTTAATAATATTAAAGAGAGCATTAATTTAAATTCAACTGAAAATGACCCAAAAAATAAAAATAATTTTATTCCTTGAGAAATAAAAAACAATGATTCAATTCTTGATTCATCAAATGTAAAAACTTCAAATGATTTATATATGAATTTATTATCAGAGTTAAATACATATGATCAAACTGCTTATAATGATATTATATCTAAGTTATCCAATATTACAGGTTTAAGGAATGTTTTAGGAAAGATATTTGGTTATGACACTTTTTCAACATTTAAAACAAGTGATAACAAGGAATATGTTATAGGAATAGACCACTTAAACGAATCTTCATTCAATAATGGTTATCATCCGTATAAAGAAAATGGTTCAGGCTTACATTTAAGAAAACTAGAAGATTATTTTGTCTTTGGTTTACCAGAAAACCAATTAACCAATAAAGGTGATGACATAAATTTTGTTAATTCTTTCATTGATACACTTTCGAATTCCTTAACACACAATGAAACAATAGATAATAAAAAACAAGAAGTTTTAAATAGAGTTAAAGGATTTATTAATAGTTTAATAAAAGACAAAGAAAACAAAAATATAGAAGAATTAGCAAATTTCTTTATTGAATATTATAATTCTTATTTAAATTTGGCAATTATTAAAAAAGAGTTAAATACTTTAAGTGCTCAAACTGGTAAAATACCTAAAAAAGATAATACAAGGTCAGAAATTTCATACCAAGACTTTATGTCAAGAATAGATTCATACAACAGAATAAATACTGAACAGGAACCAAATGAACAAGAAAATTAATTATTTTATCAAAAAGTTAAGTCTTTTTTCAACTTTAACTATACCTTTTTTTGCTTGATCTTGTATAAAGAATGAACCTAAAAAAACAGAAATACCTAAATCTGATTCATTAGAAATTTTAGAAAGTATTGAATCGAATTCATCGACAAAGAAAGATCAAAGTGTTTTTTATTTAAAAACAAAAAACTCATTAGACTTAAACCAAGAATACATAATTGTGCTTGATGATTTTGAATTACCAATTAAAATAAAAGAAAGCATTTTTGAAAATCAATATTTTGCTTATAGCAAAAATATTGAATCTAAAGAATATGAATTTAAATATATTAAATTTAACGACAAAAAAATTACATTACCTAATCAAAAAACAACGAAAATAATCGTTCATGGTTTTGCTGAGGTTATTGACCCTAAACTTGATTTTGTAGAAAAGGAAAACCCAATATGAGATGAATTGAGTATTGATACTAACTTAAATAGAGTTCAAAACTATTCATTTGATGAAGAAAGAAAATTACCTTGAAATAATCAACTAGTCAAATTAAAAAAATTGAAAAACTGAGGCGATCCTTACTTTGGAAAAATAATTAAGGAAAAAAATTTAATTAATTTATCTTATGAAGATGAAGTTCAAAATCTTGAATATATTGCTCCATTTAAAAATATAAATAATTCTAATGTTATGTATCAATTAACTGTTTATTCTTTTGCTGATGGTAATAATGATGGAATTGGTGATTTTATAGGCCTTAAAGATAAACTAGATTACTTTGTTAATTTGGGTATTGATACATTATATTTATCACCTATTCATCCTGCTTCGAGTTATCATGGTTATGATGTCATAGATTATACAGATGTAGCTCCTGAATTAGGTGGTTTACAGGCATTCGAGGAATTTATAAAAGAAGCTCATTCAAAAGGAATAAAAGTTGTTATTGATATGGTATTAAATCATACTTCATATGAACATCCTTGATTTCAACAAGCGCTTGCAGGAAATAAAGAATTTCAAGATTATTATTATTTTTATGAAAATGATGGTCAAAAAAGAAATAAAGAAGGACAAGATAATATCAGACAATATTTTAGAAATGTATATGACTTTATTAACACAAAAAATAATCCAATACCAACTACATTAAAATGAGTAGCAGAATTTTGAAGCGGTATGCCAGATTTGAACTTAAACAATCCAAAAGTTTTACAAGAGTTAGATTATATACATCAATTTTGAGCGACAAAAGGTGTAGATGGGTTTAGATATGATGCTTTTGAACATTATTTTAAATCTGAAAATTCTAAGAAATTTAACACAAATGACCCAGAAAAAACAAGAAATTTATTTAATAGATGAAGAAACGTAGTAGAAAATACATATAAAAAAGCAAATGAAAATAATATTAACCGTATAGACTTAAGAACATTGCTGTTTGGAGAATGATGAAGAGACCCAGCTGAATCTATAATAAAAGAATATTGAGGAGAAAATAATGGAATTAGTTCAGTTATTGATGGTACAAAATGAAAAGGTATTACGAATGTTTCTTTAAACTGAAATGATGAAATTAATGTTATTAATAGTTTAACAAGAGATGGTTTTAAACATGAATGGATGCCTTTTTTAGATAATCATGATGTAGAAAGATGAATAAATAATTTTAAAAAAGAGTTTAATATACCAATCACTGTATCACCACATAAATTATCAGATTTAGAAGTTTCAGCATATGAATATGCAATGTTTTCATTATTATCAAGAGGTGGTTTACCTATTTTGTATAATGGTAATGAGTTATTAATGCAAGGAGCAATGAAATCTCCTGACACAAATGTTCGTGAAGCATATAATTGAAAAGATTTGCGTCGTAGAGTGTTTTTTGCTGATACAAGAGATAATAGCAATGTAATATCTACGAAAGCCTCTTCTGGTCAAGGAACAATTGAAGATATTATAAATGATGAAAATTCATCATATCATAAAATATCTAAATTAATTAATCTTAGAAAAAAATATAAATCAATGAGAGAAATGGATGTTAAATATGTCACCAATCCAAATGATATTTTATGAATTTGAAATGATGAAACTAAAAAACTCTATGAATCAGAACTTACTGTGCGTAAAAATGATGATGGAACATATCTTTTAATTATTTACTCATGAGGGAATAGACCAATAGCTAATTTATCCATAAAGAATGAGTTTGAAATTACTGAAACACTATTTGGACAAAATTTAAAAATAGTTGAACCTAATCCAGGGGATGTGCAAATCCATGGAACTGGAATAAGTAGATTAGGAATTTATTTAATATCTCCGAAAACAAGTTCATAGTTAGAATTTTTATTATGAAATATAAACAGTTTAATAAATAAAAATATGATTGCAAAAAAATCATATTTTTATTCACTATAATTATCTTGTACAAATTCTAAAACATCATTCTTTAGTGATTTTAAACTTGTTACTATACAATTTGTATTTATGACACCGATTTTAAGAGCAATTAATTTTTTTTGATTATTTTTGTGATAGTAATCACCATCACATATTCCTACAAAAATACTATCTTTTTTAGTATATTGCTTAGCATGTTCTAAAAAATTTTGTAAATCCTTAAATTGATTATCTTGCGCTCCACCTGATTCTTTTGTGTACTTATGACTAGCATAAAATTTAATATTTTTACCTTTTACATTCATTTCTCAATAAAAATCAATAGATTTTGTATGGTTATTAGTTGTAAGATCTTTTTTCTTAATTATGTTACCGGATGATAAATATAAAGATTCATTAGAGTCTGTTGGTAATTTTATAAAGTTAATAAATTCTGGAATATGTTCTAATACATAATCTTTTACAACTAATTCATGGAAATTTTGTTTAGAAGGTTCTTTAATTATAGAGTTTAATAAGAACTCATTTTCATTAATTACTTGAACTAAATAATCAAAATCATAATTAAATCTTTTAGCATATTTTTTAATTTTTTCTTCATATTCACTTAAGTTTAGCAAAATATCTTTTTTATTCTTAAGTCTTATTTCGTTTTCTTTTTCTTGATATATATCCATTATTTTCCTTCTTTAAAAATTTTATAAGCTAGATTTAAAATATTTTTAGCTATCTTATAGTTTAATCTTCTCCTATATTTTAAATCACTTCTTAAACCTTTAAATGCAGTGAGAAAAACGTCATAAGTTTTTTTTCTATAATCATTTAATAAATCATTGCTTAATTTTATGAATTCCAATAATTCATTATCACTTAATTTAAAGCCTGTAAATGATATTCTTGTAATAGACCTAGAAGAATGACTTATAGAGTTTTTATTTATTTGATTTCCAGGAAGAAATTTTATACTTGCTTCTTTTGTGTTATCAACAGCATATAATCCTATTAAACCATCTGGATCATTAAATTGTCAATCAATATTTGTTTTATACTCAGAGAAATATTTTTTTAATTCAGAATAATAACCAATGTCAATTCCGTTTCTGACAATAAAAAAGTCATTTGTTTTTTCTTTGTTAAATAAAGCTAAGCAAACCGGTGTTTCTGTATCAGAAAACATCTTCATTTCTAAAGAAATAACACAATATAATCTTTCATGGTATTGACCAGAAGTAATAAATGATTCAGGTATAATGCAAGCAACAAAATCACAATTATTTAACATTTTATCTAATGCATTTAAATATAAATCAGAATAATTGTTATCAAAATTTTCAATATTTATTTTTTTTGCTTTATTTTTAGCTAAATATGGAGGGTTTGTTATAGCTACTTTATAACCTTTTGGAAATTCTTTTATAGTGTCTTGTATTTTAATATCAAATTCAGGCACTTTATTTTCTTTTGGTTGGTTTATATCAAAGCAATCCCAATTTAACGGCTGACTTAAATTTAATTCTTGAATTAAGTCAATTATGTTGTTTTCTCCGGCAAAAGGTTCTAAAAAAGTCATTTCAGAAACAGGTTTATCATAATATTTTTCAATACCTTTATATCATTTGAAGAAATAATTATTCTTAAAAGGATTAGTTATAGTGAAAAATCTACCATACATAGTTTTTAATTGTTTTAAGTTTTCCATAACTACCTCTTTTTAATAAATAACATAACTTTGTTTGATTTGAAGTTTATAAAATAAAAAATATTTTCTTTTATTTATGCTTTAATTTTGTTTTACTTTCTTAATATTAATTTTATATTTACATATATATTCAAATTTATAATTTGATATAACATTTTTAATTTTATACAAATAATAATTATTATATATGTTTAACTGGTAAAAATTTTAAAAACTTAATCATATGTCATTCTGTATTATATTTATATGTATCTTATTTAATATTATAAAAGTTCAAAAAAGTACAAAAAATATTTAGAATTTTTGTACTTTTTTAACATAATAATTCAGTTCACATTAAATAATTTATTACATTGAAAATTCATTTTATTGAATTTTGTTTTGAATTAACTCGATTACGTCTTTTACAAATTCAAGTTTTAAGATTTCAGCATCTGAAATACTAATATTAAATTTTTCTTCAGCTTCTATAACTAATTCTGCTAAATCAAGTGAATCAACACCTAACGAACGAATATTATCATTGATGTTAACTTTTTTTTTAGAAACTTTTTTAAAATTATCAAGTATTATTTCACTAATTTTTTCATTCATAAATTAAGTATACCAAAACTAAGTTTTTATTCTATATTTTTTAGATAATTCATAATCATTATTTTTGTACTTTATTAAAAGTAATATTTCTTTATTTGATATCTGATCGTAATCAAACTCTAAAAAACCAGCATTTGTAGGAAACCTTTTTATTATATCTTTAATAATTTCTTGTATTATTTCAGCATCTATATAATTTTCGTTTTCTAAATTTGTCTTTACAAATTTTTTAAAGTATTCACCATCTAATTTAGGAAAATTCACCGAAATTTCATTATTTGTATTTATTTTTACATCATTATTTAAATAATCTCTATTTTTATTAGTTTTAAATAATGTAAAAAAAGTATAACCTATACCTATACAAGCAAAACATATTATTAGTGATAAGCTTAATTTATATATCCTCTTCATTTCTTTTCTTATATCAATGATTTATTTTATATTGCTCTATATTCTTTAATATATCTAATTTTGCTAGATATTTCAGCTCATTTGAATCCAGGTGTAAATTATCTTCAGTAATATCTTCTATGATTACTGATTTATTGTCTTTTTTAATGAAGTCTTTTTTTATATTAAAGTATTTATTGATTTTAAAATTACCATAATTCGTTTCTATTTTAAATTCTTGTTTAATATTACCTACAACATCATTTTTCAATTTTATTCTACCATCTGCTGAAGAAACTAATAAATTCAGTTCTTTGTTGTTATTAAATAAAACTTCATACTTTAATTCATTATCTTTTAATTGATTATTATTATAAATTAAAGATATTTTATCTGTCTTATTATTGTCTAAGTTAGAAAAACTCGTATCAATATTTTTTATTTTGAAATCTAGTAATGAAGGAATTTTATATTTAGTAGATTTCTTTTCATCTTCTATAAATATAGTAATTTCAGATATTTTATTGTTTTGAATTTCTTTATTTATTGGCAATAAATTTGTATAAACATTCCAAAATTTAAATTTTTTAAGAATTTCATTACCAATAAATTTTATTGTATTTTTATATGGTATTTGGATTAAGTTTAATTCACTGGCAGAATTAAAATTATTAATTTCTTGATTAACAATAAATTCTTTGATCCTTATCCTTCTTAAAACTTTATTACTTAAGTCCCTAAAAACAAGAATCATTATCTTTTCTTTTTTATTCAATGGAACTAAAACATTTGTTTTTTCAGAATCAAAGTTAAATGTGTTTACATAATCTGAATCAAGATATAAATCGCAAAAAAATTTTTTTATATTTTCTTTTTTTTGGAAGTCAATTGATATCAGTGATTGCTCTTCGTTAAAAATAGGTATTAAATCTAATTCGAAATTTAATTTAAAATCTGTATCTAGAAATTCTTGTTCATATAAGTAATCAAAGTTAATTACTGATTTAATGAAATTATTATGTTGATATGATTGTGTTGTAGAAGTAATTAACAAATTGTGATACTGCTTCCTTTTTGTATTTGTAAAAAGTAGTTTTAGAAAAATGATCAGAATATCAAGTTGTGTTATGTTTTGTTACTTTATCTAAATAACATTTTTCTATTATTCAAGCATTTCTTGGTGTTAGATAGTTTAAAATCGTGTGAATAACATTATTTTTATCTTCTAAGCATTTTTCAACTTGTTGTATTTCTTTAGTTGTATCTTTCAATAAATATTCATTCTTAAACTTTAAACTTAGAAGTTTCTTAATCATTTCGTCTTTATAATTATCATAAGAATCAAAAAGTTTTTTCATCAGTGATAATTGAAAATTATAATTATCTTTATTTTTTATTAAATTTTCATTTGTTTCTTGTGTAACAAAAATGAATGGTGCTATATGTGTTTCTTTTTCTCTATTCATATTATTCCTTTTAATTTTTTATATATCCCTCCTTAACATATTTATAACACTAATATAAAAGTATTTGTTAAGCGGACAATAAAAGAACTAATAAAGGACTAATAATAAACTATATATATGAAATTTTCATATATTGAATTATTAATGACTACATAATTTAATCTTTTATATAATTTTAATATAATATAAAAATAATGTTTGACACAATAGCAGCAATAAGTAGTGGTTCTAGAATGAACCAACCAATTTCAATAGTTAGGCTTTCTGGGCCAGAAGCTCTGAATATAATAAAAAAAATATATAAGGGTAAAATAGGTATTGATCATGAGATCACTTATGGTCATATATATGATCAAGATTCATTGGTTGATGAAGTTTTAATAATGTGATTTTTAGGTAAAAAAAGCAATGAGACAATTATTTATAATAATTATGTCGGAGAACCACTTATTGAAATTAACTGTCATGGTGGATTAATAACAACAAATTATATTTTAGAATTATTGTTAAGTAATGGAGCAAGACTAGCAGAAAAAGGTGAATTTACTAGAAGAGCATATTTAAATGGAAAAATGGATTTAGTAAAAGCTCAGGCCATTCACGATTTAATTTTTTCTAAAACTATTTTACAAGCAAAAGGTAATGTTAATAAGTTTAAAGGAAAAACATCAAACTTAATAGATACATTTTTAAATAAGATTGCTATGTTAATAGGTATTTGTGAAGTTAATATAGATTATCCTGAATATGATGATGTACAAAAAATGAATAATACTTCTATGATAAATAGTATTGATAATTTAATAAATGAATTAGAAAATATAGTTAAAGTTTCTCAAGATTCAAGATACTTATTTGAAGGGGTAAATGTTGCTATTTTAGGTAAACCAAATGTTGGTAAAAGTAGCATATTAAATGCTTTATTAAGTGAAGATAAAGCCATAGTAACAGATATAGCAGGAACAACAAGGGATTTAGTTGAAGCATCATATCAAATTAATGGAATTTTATTTAAATTAGTAGACACAGCAGGTTTAAGAAAAACTGATGAAAAAATAGAACAGATAGGAATTGAAAAATCAATTGAACAAATTAAGAAATCAGATTTAGTTTTACATATTATTGACCCAACTCAAAAGGAAGACGAATTTGATGAATTAATTTATAAACAATCACAGTTAAATGAAAAAATTTATATAAAAGTACAGAATAAATCAGATTTAATTGATAATATCAATTGCAATAATTGTATAACTATATCAGCTTTAAAAAATGATATTAAAAATTTAGAAGAAGCACTTATTGAGAAGTTTCAAAATATAGATATCTTAGATGAAAGAATTTTTTCTAACACTCAACAATTATCTCACATCAAATCTTCATTAGTTTCATTACAAGAAGCAAAAAAATCTTTATCAGAAAGCCAAACTTTTGATGTTGTAATTATTGATTTGTATAATTCCTGAGATTCTTTACAAAATATAAAAGGAAATGTAAATAGAGAAGATTTATTAGACATTATGTTTAGTAATTTTTGTTTAGGTAAATAGTATGTCAAAAAAGAAAAATAAATTTGTAGATGCACATTGTCATATCAATCTAACTTATTATAAGAATCCTGAAGTTATCCAGGAATTAGTTAATGCAAGTTCAACTAATAGAGTAGAGTTTTTTATAAATAACGGAGGACATCCTAAAGAAAATATTGAAGTTATTGAATTAGCAAAGAAATACTCAGTTTTTAAAGCATGTATTGGTATCCATCCAGAAGCAGGAAAGAACGCAAATGATTATCAAGAGGTAGAAAAATTACTTTTAGAAAATAGACAATATATTTCTGGTATTGGAGAAATAGGATTAGATTATTATTATGAAGATGGACTTGACAAAAATAGACAAATTGATAGTTTTAAAAATCAAATAAAATTAGCTGATAAATATAATTTACCTGCTGTGATACATATTCGTGACAAAGTTGATTCGTTTCAAGCTTACCAAGATGTATATTCTATATTAAAAGAATATCCAAACTTAAAATGTATGTTACATACATTTGCAGGAAACACAGAATGAGCACAAAAGTTTTTAGAATTTAAAAATCTTTATTTTTCATTTAGTGGTGTAATTACATTTGGTTCAAGTCAAAATACAAGAGACGTAATCAAATTAATACCTCTAGAAAGAATTTTAACAGAAACTGATTCTCCTTATTTAAGACCACATCCTTATATAGATGAAATAAATGAGCCCAACACAGTTGTCTATGTTTCTTATTATCTAGCAGGATTAAAAAATGTTGGAATGGATAAATTTGTTGACAGAGTCAATAAAAATTTAAGGATTTTATTTAATTTATAATGAAAAAAGATATTTATGCTAAAAAAAAATATGGACAAAATTTTTTAGTAGATAGCAATATCATTAAAAAAATTTTAAATTTAATTCCAGATAGATATGAATCTATTTTAGAGATAGGACCAGGTAGGGGTGCTCTAACTAAAGAATTATTAAAAAAAACAGATAAACTAATTGCTTATGAGATTGATTCTGATATGGTAGAAATCTTAAACAAAGAAATTAAAGAACAACATTTTAATTTGATAAATAAAGATTTTTTAGATTCAGATTTAAGTAATTTACCAAAAAGTATTGTTGTAGCTAACATACCGTATTACATTACCACTGATATTCTTTTTAAAATATTTGAAAATAAAGATAAGTTTAGTAAAGCAATATTAATGGTACAAAAAGAAGTGGGTCAAAGAATATGTGCTAAACCTAATACCTACGACTATTCAAAGTTATCAGTAACATCTCAATATATAAGTAGTCCCAAAATAGAATTCATAGTTCCATCTAACTGTTTTTTACCTGTCCCAAAAGTAGATTCAGCCATTATTTCTTTAAATTTTAAGGATGAAATTTCTCTAAATGAATTTAATGAAATTAAAGAGTTTTTTAAATTATGTTTTTCTAATAGAAGAAAAAAATTAACTTTTTCTTTATTAAGCAAATATAATAAGGAAAAAATATTAAATTCATATAAATGACTTAATAAAAACGAAAATGTAAGAATTCAAGAATTATCAGTGTCTGAAATAGTTCAACTATTTAATTTATTGAATACGCAAAATTAAAACCTAAACTATTAAAAAAGTTTAGGTTTTAATTTCTACTATATTACTTATTTGAGTATTTTCTGCAATTAAATCATTTGTCATTCAATTTTGTGTGAGATCTATTTTCATATTATTATTTTCCAGAAGAACCAAAAATAATATATCAGAAGTTAGTTTATCATCTTTAATTTTATCTAGTTCCAAAGACAATAGTTTGGTTCCTTTTTTTATATCTTGGTTTTCATTTACAAAAAGTTTATTTATATGTTTTTCTGTAATATTTCCAAATTGTATATATAAAGACAAGTTATTTTTAGTTTCAAGGACAAAAGCGTTTTTGTTAGGGAAAATTAAATTTATTTTTCCGTCAAAAGGAGAAATAAAGTCAAAAATACCACTTGTTTGATTTAATCTGATACCAAAACCACTACCTAGTTCATTATTGTGAAATTTATTATCAAAATAATCATTAATATCAATAAAAAAACCCTTAAAAGGTATAGTGATTGAATTAGTTTTATCTTTTTTAGAAAACAAGTTTTTTAAAAAAATCATATAAATCCTTCTTAAAAGTCAATATTATCTAAAAATAATTCAAATTCATCATTAATATCATTTTGATCTACACTTGAATTATTAATCTGCATTGGATAGTATGATCCATATGAATTGTTTATAGTATATAAAAAATACTTGCCACCATTGTTTTCAATTGTATATTGTATCTTTTGATTATTAACTGAATTATAATGATTAATAAAACGTTCTACTGTGTTTTTTATAACCCCAGATCCTAAACCAGTTATAACAGAAACTTCATTTATTTTTTTGTCTTCTAAATCAATAACTATTTTTTGTAGTACAATAGTTGCTTCTTCATATGTTAGTCCATGTAAGTCTATTGTTTTAGACATTATTTAATTATAATCCCTGCTTGACTCATTATTTCTAAACTGTACTTATGCATTAAATCACCATTATGATTAGGACTGTCGAAAGTTTGAACTGCATTTTCTATAACTGAAACTATTTTATTAGAATTTATTTTATTTAATCAAGTTTTTAAAGATAAAGAAAGTTGCAACACACAAATATCAGTGCAACAACCAACTAGTTCAAATTCATCATAATAATCTCAAATTTTTGGATTTATTTCATAGAAAGCATTGGTTGTGTTTTTATAGATAATTTTTGAATTTTCTGATTTAGAATAAGGTTTAAGTTCACTAATAATTTCAGCTTCCTTTGTATTTTTTAAGCAATGAATAGGATATTGTTCCATTTCTATATCATCCTCAGAGTGTGCATCACACACAAATAAAATTTGTTGTGATTTATCTAATACCTTAATTATATTAGGTATGATAGATTTTATTCTATTACTGCTGAGGGGACCTTCTTTAGTAAAACCATTTAGCATATCTACAACAATTGTTAATTTTTTAGACATTATATTCCTTTCGTGGTTGACAAGTCGGACAATAACTTGTCCCCCTTCCGTTTTCTTTAAAATCTAGTTTAACTTTAACTATTTTATCTTTTAAACAAGTTTTACATTCTTTTTTATCTCTTGAATATACTAATAAATCATTTTGGAACTTTCCGCTTATACCGTTGACTGAACTGTAAGTATGAACACTAGACCCACCTCTTAAAATGCTTTTTTCCATAATTTCTGATGCGTTTTTAAGTATGTTAGTTAGTTCTTCTAAAGATATTTGATTTGCAGGTATCATAGGATAAATACCTGTTTTATGCAAAGTTTCATCTGCATAAATGTTTCCAACCCCTAAAATTAATGATTGATCTAAAAGTATTTTTTTAATACTTATATTCCTTGATTTTAATTTTTTATACAGTTCTATTGGATCTACTTTATCTGGTAATTGAGCAAGATTTTTAATTTCATATAGAGTTCTCTTATCATAATTGTTAACAATTTCAAAAGAACCAAACATTCTTGAGTCATTATAAACCAAAACACAATTATTTAATCAAAAATAAATGCAGTCATGCTTATAAGAATGTAAATTTGGATCATTCATTTCTCTAGTGAAATATTTTCCGGACATTCTTAAATGAGAAATTAATCTAGTTCCATCATCTAAATTAAATACAAGGAATTTACCAAAGTTTTCTACATTCAAAATTATTTTATTTTCAAGATATTTAATAAAATTATTTTCTTCTATATTCTTAATTAATTTACTTATTTTTATTTCAACTTTTTGTATTTTTTGATTTTGTATATATTTATTTAATGATTTCTGTACAACTGTAACTTCTGGATATTCTGGCATACCTTAATTATAGTAAAAATAAAAATAAACAAATAATAAAGAAATAAAAAATTAAGAAATTCCTAAAATTTTTGACTCATTATAATTCTGTTTATATTTTTGATAATTAAAATTCAAGTATTTTTTCTATGTGTAATTTATAAAGCTCACTAATTAAATCTGTATTAGAAAAGCCTTTAATAGTAGTATTTTTTTCTGCTAATTTTGTAAAATCAATTTTATTAATTAAATTTAATAAATATTCATTATCTGTTTTTATAAAAAGATATTGTCTGTTCTTAACTAGTTTTTTGGGATCTGTTATTTTTACTGAATAATCATAAAAACCTTGTCTAACTATAGCAAAATTTCAATTATAAATGTCTTTATTAAAATATTTTTCTGTTCCTTTTGTGTTGTTGTGAATAAAAAGTTCTAGACCATTTATTTTATTAGTTTTATTATTTTTTAATCTTTTATCTGAATACCATGTTTTAAAACTTTTATTAGTTCATATTTGAAAAACACAATTCACTGAATATTCTCTATCATTTACAATAAAAGAATTTTTTGGTAAATTCTCTGTATAAATTAATTTAGAATTAGGGTTAATTTTACTTTGCACTGAATATCTATTAAAGGTATTTGGTAAAATCATACATACAATATCTGAAAAAATAAGTGACTTATTTAAAAAATCAATAGCTAAGTTAGCTTTTTTTCCAAATGGAGGATTAGTAATTACTAAATTATTCTTTTTGTTAATTATAAAATCGGTTATGTTTAAATCTAAGAAATTTGCTTTTTTAATCATTGAATTATTTTTTGGTTCAATATCATATGCAAAAACACTACTATTAATATCTATCCCTAATTTGTATAATGAATCTATAAAGTTTCCTGTTCCTGCTGCAGGCTCAAAAATTTTATATCGTTTTAAATCGAACATATTATTTAATTTTTTAATCAAATAATCTGATACCTTAGGATTAGTATAAAACTGGTCTAATTTGTTATTCTTCATATTCTAATAATCCTTCCAGGAAAGCAAAAACATTTTCCTTTCAATTCATAATTTGTGAAAATTCAAAAATATTTAATTTTTCTTGGTTATGAAAAATAAAATCATCTTTATACAAAAAGTCTGTTCTAATTTTAGGAAATAAACCGAAAGGATTATAAGAATTTTCATCTTTTTTTATTCTTTCTAACAAATTTTTTGTTTTTTCATTTTGATTAAATTCATCAAAATAATTATTTAATAAAATTCTTGTTTCATGCCCTAAAAAGTCATCTCCTAAAAAAACTATAGGCTTTTGTTTTTTTGAATTAGCATATAAGTAAATAGAATTTGATTTAGGGATATTACTATTTCATTTAGGTAGTTCAGAATTCTTACTTCTTTTAGAAAATTTAACTTCTAAGGGAATTACATAATTATTTGTTAAAATCAAGAAGTCTGGAAAATTTTGTGACCCAAATGGTTGATATATATATATATATATATCATTTTTAAAGTACCCTTTAAAAGGGTTCAAAATAACTTCTAAATTATTTTTATTTAATACTTGAGATCTTAATTCAGTAAATTTTTTTGTGTATGTATCATTATCTATAGTTAAGAAATTTTTAATAAAAGAAACTTCATCTTTATTATTAAATGAATAAGAAATACAATCATTATTTCTTAATTTTCTTTTAATTAATTCTTCAAATTCTTCTCCTGTATTTCCATTTTGATCAGAATTTATTAAATCGTGTAAAAAATAAATAAACTTTTCTATCCCTTTATCTTTTTTCATATTTTCCTTTTGTATGTGTGTGCATATTATAATATGCAAATTATAAATATAGAAAAAAAGAATAAAAATAAACAAATAATAAAGGAATAACAAATTCCTTTATTAATATAATATATACTTTTGTATAATATTTCTATGAATTCAAAATATAGTGAATTATTTATTTGTTCTACCGATACAGTAACAGGTATTGGAGGACCAGTGGACCCAAAGACCTTAGAACTTATTTATGAATTAAAAAATAGACCATTAGACAAAAAGATTATTATTTTAGTTGGGTCAATGGAGCAAGTTCAAAAATTTTCTGAATGAAATGAAGAAGCAAATTCATTAGCATTAAAACTATGACCTGGAGCTCATACCATAATAGTTAACAATCAAGGTTTTAGAATGCCTAATTCAAGATTATTATTAGAATTTCTTATTAAAAACGGACCAATGTATGTTTCGAGTGCAAATAAGTCTGGTTACCCACCAATTAATTTAGATCAAGCACACCAGATTTTTCCAGAAATTTTAAATATATATGATTTTGGTAAAGGTTCTAATAAACCAAGCATTATACATAATTTAGATACAGGAGAAATAATTAATAGATAATTAATTTAATTGCTTTAATTCTTTAAAAGTTTTAATATATGAAATTTCCGAATCTTTATTTTTATTTTTGTTATAAAAACTTGGAGAAATAATCAATCTACCTGAATTAGCATTATAATTAGAACTTCAATTTCTGTGGTCTTGCAAATGTCCATTTGCAAAGTTTATTTCCTCTAAGTAAAAAGATTTTAATTCATTAATTACAATTTTTCTATTTTCTAAATCCTTATTAAATGAATAGTTTATTTTTAAAACCATAAAATGGACTTGTTTGTCTTTGTTTATTCAATATTCATAGTCTGAAATAAGTTGTGAAATAGCAGCAATTGCATTGTTGTTTTTCTTTTCTAATTTTATATTTATTAAAAATATATCACTATCATTTTATACAAACAATCATAACTGTATTTGTGACTTTCAATTAATCTTTGAATTTTAATTTCTTTGTTTATTGTGTAGTCATTTAGTTTTTTAGTTAAGTATTCTTCTATACAATAACCAATAACAGTTGACGATTCTATAATACTTTGTTTACCTAAAAGATTAAAATCATTAAGTTTTAATTCTAGTTATCAGTTTGATTTATCAAAAATATCTTGAACATAAGTTAATAGTTTCTCTTGAAATAATAAGGAATTTACTCAATAATTATTACTCTTATTCATCTAGAAAAAGATTTCCTTTATCATTTTAGCAATTACTTCTGATAATTTAGGTGGAACAGCATTACCAATTTGTTTTAAAATATTACTCTTAGTACCTAAAAATATAAATTCATCAGGGAAACTTTGTAATCTAGCTAATTCTCTTGGTGTTAAAACCCTATGTAATTCTGGGTGTATATGAACACCACCATGATTTTCTTTAACAGTAGGTGATGGTTTATAATAATCAATTCTTCTAAAAGCATCAGAATAATTTTTCATTGGACTTTTACCTACTGGAGTGTTTTTAATTTTTTCGATAAAATCATTTTTATGTTTCGTGAAAATATGATTAAAATCAATATTTTCAGGTGCATCTTTTAAATCAAAAATTGCTTCATATACATTCATTACCTTTTCATTATAATTATCTAACATTTTGATTGTTTTATCTACTTTATCTTTATTTTTCTTTTTAGTACCAATAAAAATTACTCTTTCTCTTTTTTGAGGTATACCAAATTTTGAACAATCTAATAATATAAATTTACAATAATATCCACCTGAGTTTCTGAGTTAATTAAGATAAAAAGACGAATAACCCTATGAAATAGGGAAATTCGTCTTTTTATATATCTAATTTACTATGTATAAAATCTGTGAATTTTTTAATTAATACATAATTCTGAAAATCTTTTTTGTTATTTTCATTTGTTTCAAATAATGTCTCTATTATTTTGTTATCAACCTTTTTAACTATTTTGTTAGCTGTTAATATAGCTTTAATAAAGTTATCAGTTGTTATTTTAAAATCAATAAGTCCTGCATCTTTTTTAAATGACTCATTCAATAAGTGAATTATTGTCTTAATTATTACTAAAGATAAATAACACAAGATAAAGTGACCTTTAATATGAGAATTGGTTCATACATATACAGGTCTTACTTTTAACGCTGTTTTTAATGTTCTAAAATTTTCTTCAATTCTTCATTGGTTTTGGTAAATTTGAACTACTTCTTGTGGTGTTAAATCAGTTCTATTTGTTTCATATACATAAATACCATCGAACTTTTTATCTTCTAAGACTTTTTCACAATTTAGTTCAAAATCACTACGGCCTATTTGTTTAAAAAACTTATATTTCTTTGAAGCAAACATTTGTTCACCTCTAACAATTCCGTCTTTATTTTGTCTTTTCTCAAAATTATTTATGAGTATTTTGCGATCTTCTCTATCTTTAATTGCTCTTAATTTTGAATAAGTAATAATTCTTCTTCTAGTTTTTCCGTTAAATCTTTTGTTGTTTCATAATGACTTATATTCAATTTCTTTATATCTAAATTCAGAATTACCAACATAACCGTTTTGATCTAAAATATAGTTCTTAAATTCAGCGCTTCCTGACTTTGCTCTATATGAAATAATAAAATTTATACCTAAATCTTCTAAAAAACGAATATTTCTATTTGTGGACATACCTTTATCAGAAATAATGGTTATGTTATTAATTTGATAAGTTTGTTTTAAGTCTAAAATAAAAGGGATAAAAGTATTTGGATCTGCTGTATTTCCTTTGAATAATTTCATATGAATTGGTATTCCATTAATATCAGTTGCCATACCCAAAACAACTTGGTCTTCTTTAAATTTTCCGTCTTTTGAATAACCAGGAAATCTCAATCCATCTCTTTGAAAAGTTTCAAAATAAACAGTTGACGAATCAAAGAAAACAAGTTCAATTTCTCTGTTAGTAATTTTACTTAATTTATTGTTTAAGTTCTTTAAAATACCTTTTTCATTTTCTACTAATACATCTAAAAGAGAATAAAATGCATCTTTTTGTGATTTTATTGTATTAATAAAGTTATCTTTAATTTCAAAATTTCTAATGATACTATTTGAATTAATTATTCTAGAAGCAATGCAATATTCTAAAATTGATTTTAAATCCTTATGCTTGGTTTTTGATATCGATTCAAAGATTTGTAGTTTGTCTATAAATTTATAAATAACTTCTATTCCATAGTTAATTGAATTAACTGTAATTTTTTGATTTTGAATAGAATTTAGTAATTCTTGTTTAACGAAATCTTTTTCCATATCTTCTGTAAGTTCTTTTGCTTTTGTTTTTAAAATAGAAATAACATCAGGATTAATTTGTTCTAATTGTTCTAACCAACCCAAACCAATTTGTTTCTTAGTACCAGCACCATAACCACCAGAAATTCCAGCAAAAATATATATTCCTTTTGCTCTTTTGCTTTTTCCAATTATGTAATTATTCACTTTCATATAATAATTATACATTGTAATCATAGTATTCAAAACAAAAAATAAAAATTTGGTCTTCAACTCAGAAACTCAGGAACAACATCTCTTAATTTATTGAATTTTAATATTTTTTTGGACTTCAGTTTTGTGTTGATACTATTTTAAAATATCTTGAGTTATCAAATAAATCCTGATAACTTTTTTTATTCATTCCTAACCAAGAAAAAGAAGGGATAATCAATTTATCATAGAATAAATCAAGTCTTTTCTAAATATATTATATCCAATCTATAAATACAGAGATTCCAAAGTAATCTTAATTTGTTTTTACCTTTTCCTGGTAAAGAAGAGCTTCCAAGTTTTTTATAAAAATACGTTTAGACCATCATATGAACCTAAACGTATTTAATTCATAATTTTATTATTAAAACAGAGTTTTTATATTTTAGTTATATAACCTATATAAAATTTAAATCAAGAATTTAATTCTAATTTATTATTTATGTTTAAAAATTTTAAATTCTTAATTTAATTCTGTTTCAGAAGTTTTATTACCATCTAAATCATAACTGGTTTTTGTTTTAATTTTTTCTTTTGGAATTGTTATATCATCTATTGTAATGCTAAGGACTTTACTTTGATTTTCATCTGGTCTTAATCTAAAGGTATTTGGTGATCTAAAATTAATTACTCCTGCACGGTTGCTTATGTTATAGTCAGCATTAGTTCCATATAGGACACGACCATTATAATGAGGTCCAGTTGAAATATTGTATCAATATTTAAATTTATTTATAAGTTTATTTTTAGGTTGAATCAATCCTTCTGGATTTTCTAATTTAAAATGTAATGTAAATCTTTTGTTATTTGAAGAATTATCTCATGTACCAATTCTTTGAATGTATGCATCATAAACTTTTCATTCTATTCTTCTTGCATGATATCTTATGGAATTTTCTTGTACATCATCATTATTTTGTGTTTTTAATACATGTCCATTAATAGTAATTTGATTCATTCATCAATTCTTTGTTGGTTCTCCATCACTATCGTGTTGAGTTTCTTGTCCTTGTAATTTAAATTGATATGAATTCACACCATTTTCTTTACGAGTAACAGAAAGATCGGTTCCGTTTATATTACCATCAGATGTTTCGAAGACAATCGGTTCAGATGCTTTATCTACAATACTATAACCTTTTATATCAAATGTATATGTATATTTACCAGAATGAATATCTCATGTTCTGTTAAAATTTTGAACTAAATTTGATAATTTATGTAATTCCATAGCATAATCAAATTTAGCAATTTCTTCATTTCCGAGTGTAATACCTAGAAGATTAATTGTTTTATCTTCATCTTTATCAATAACAAATTTAATTGTTATATCATTACCTTTTGTAGTTACAGAAGGAGTTATTACTTGTGAAACCACTGTTTGACTTCTGTCTTGTTGAGTATTAGATGATGGTGTTGCAGCCTGTGGTCCCTGTTGGTTGTTTTGTCCTTGGCTAGCATTAGGACTTATAGCTTCTGTTCTATTTCAATCAGAACTATTAACAGTTAATATAGAATCACTTAATGTGGTATCATCTGTTTTAAGTTTAATTTCTTGTGTTTCACCTGTTTTGACAAATCTTTTATCTAAAGTAACTGATATTTCAAATTTAGAATTTGTAATTCTTTTCACTGAATGACTTTTTAGAAGTAATAATGTTTTACCATCAATTTCAGCTACTTTTTGACGGATTTCATTAAATTTGTTTATTACTTCATCTTTGTCTGTTAAATAATCATGGTCAACACCTTGTTCAAGTTTTGAACTTATCAATTGATCGAGTTGTGTTTTTAATTTTTTAACATCATTGTATCTTTCATCACTTGATTTTTCATGCATTAACGAATTGTATTGCTCATTTATTTGATCTGTAAACGGTTTAAAATCTCTTAAATATAAGCTTGGATTGATTACATTAAGAATATATTCTTTTTTATTTTCATGATCTTTAAATAAAGAAATTTTAAATTCTTTTGCTATAACTTTATCACTTAAAGTTTTTGTTGCAATTTCATCTACAACAACAGCAATATTTACATCAACATTTTCAGAAGTAGTTTCATTTAAATAATGTCTAACATTGATTTTGTCTGCTGTTAAAGTAGTTAAATCAAAATTACTTGTTAAATTATAATTTTTAACTTTATTTGCTTCCTGGTCTGCATTTAAAATAGATGTATTGTCAAGTTTTATAGTTTTATCAAATTCAATTGATAAATGATTTGGGAACACAATACTTGAAGAATCTTTATATCTTTCAATATCATTTGCTTCTGCTCATTTTTGTTTACCAGAATCTGTTAATTGTACTAGTTCAACCTCATTAAATCCAACAACAGCATAATTTGTTGTTGCTGTTTGATTTGTATCTGGTATAGTTTTTCCTTTAATACCCTCTATTTCTGGAGCTTCAAATTCAAATCTGATATATTTTGCTTTTACAGGGTCAAAATTTATTTCTGTATAATCAACATTATCGTTTGCTTCTCTAGCAATTTCTCCATTTTGATTTAGAGTAAATAGCTGTTCTTTTGCTTCTTTATCTTGATTTTTTACTCTTTCATATGTTTGCCCATCTAATGAATAATACAATTTAATAAATTTGGTTGGTAAAGCTTTATTGTTTTGAAGACCACGATTGTATCCTCTGGCTCTAGTTCATAATTTAAATTTATTAACTACTGCATCATCTGCTTGAAGTTTAATTGTTATATAACTGTTATTTTGTTCCTTACCGTAAAAAGCTCATGTGTCTCATCTTGATGCCTGACCTTTATCTCCATCAACAACTTTTGACAATGGGTTATTGGTTGGGTTGTGATTAAATGATTGTTCAAGAACAACTTCTAAATTAGAACTACCACTCAGTGTATTTAAATCAGTTGTTTCATATGTTATAGTTTTTGTTATACCTTTAACAACTACATTTAAATAGTCATAAACTGTTTTACTACCTTCTTTAAGTTTTTTGCCTCTAAATGTTTCAAAACCAGGTTTAACTAATTTATCAACATTTGTGGTTGCACTAGGTTGTGCAGGTGTGTTTGTGTTTGCTGCTGGTGTTTCCACACCTGATTGATTGCTTTCTTGAGTACCTGAAGTATCTGAATTATCAGTGTTTGCTGCATTGTCTTGTTGTGATACTTCTTCTAGATTTTCAAAGATTCAACCTTGTTCAATTTGTGATTTTAATGCTTCTTTTACTGGTGTATCTTTAAAAGCATAAACGTATTGTGTTTCTTCAAATGATTTTGTTTCTGTGATAACATTAGAAGGTGTTTCACGTAAGTTTTCTTTATCTCTTTTTGCTTTTTCAATAGCATCGTCTAAAGTTTGCTTTTCTTGTGATAATTTTTCTTTTGTAGTATTTTCTTCAGATTTAGCAACTTCTGCATGCATTTTAGCAGCTTCTAATTCTTTTTTAACTTCAGAGTATTTACTTTCATTCATACTATCAATTAATTCTTTTGCAGCATCAATTGATTTTTGTAATTCTACTTTAACTTCTTCAATTGATTTATTTTTAAGAATTTCAAGTTCAACTTCTTTAATAACTTCTGTTAATGAAGAAGTTGAACCCTCAATTTCTACCCTAGTTGATGTTACACTTGACACAAAATCCTTAGATTCTGTGATCTTAGATGTTAATTTAGTTTTTAATTCTTGATTTAAAGCTGTTTGATCTAATGTTTCTGCTTTTTCAATTAATTCTTTCAAGTTAACTTTTAATTTATCTAATTTGGCTTTTTCTAAAGCTTTTTCTAAAGTAGTTTTTGCACTTGAAACTTCACTTTCAGAAGCATCAGCTTTATCCACAACCGCCTGAGCAGCTATTTTACTTTGTGTTAAATCATCTTTAACAGATTTATATTTAGCATCTACTAATTCTGTATTAATATACGAAGAAACTGTTGATATTGATGATATAAGTTGTGTTTTATCTACAGATTGTCCATTACTATCCAATGTTTGCTTAGAATTTTTTGCTTTATTAAAATTCTCTTCAAGGATTCTTAATGCCTGTTCTACTTGGGTTTGAGTAGCATCAGTTTTATCCAAAACTCTTTGAGCTTGTATTTTATCTTGAATTATTTTATCTTTAATATTATTATATTTTGCATCATTTAAACTGTCGATAAATGAATTTACTTCATTTATTTTACTTCTTAAATTATCTTTAGACACAACTTCAGTTTTCTTACCTGGTTCACTATTTTTAGTTCCACATGCTGCAGAAATAAAAATAGGTGATGTAATAGCAGTTATGCTAGAAACCATTAAAAAATATTTATTACGTTTTTTCATTATAATTTATTTATTTAAATAAATACCTTTCTTATAAGTATATAATTCAATATATATATATATATATATAAGAATTTATTATGAATATTTATACTTAATTTATAAACATTCGTAATAATTTTATACTTTTTTTATATTTTATTTTAAATTTAAATTGCTATATATTAAATTAAAAGTTAAATTTTCATAAAATTTTCATATTTTTTATGAAAAAAGAAGAAATTATTTGTAATTTTAAGTAATTTAATGAAAACAACAAAAAAGATTTTCAGAATTATGTATTAATTAAAAAATTCACAGATTTTATATATAGTAAATTAGATATATAAAAAGACGAATTTCCCTATTTCATAGGGTTATTCGTCTTTTTATCTTAATTAACTCAGAAACTCAGGAAAAACTTAGGGAACATAATTACTCTAAGTTCAATATTTAAAAATAAGGCATTTGCCTTATTTTCTTAATTCTTAACTAAAATAAATAATTCATCTAATTGTTTTTGTTCTACACCTGATGGTGGATTAGTGAAAATATCTTGGTTTTTAGAATTTTCCTGAGTTTCTGAGTTGAAGACCAAATTTTTAATTTTTTTAGAATCTATATATGTATACATATATAGAAATTTTTATTTTTTGTTTTGAATACTATGATTACAATGTATAATTATTATATGAAAGTGAATAATTACATAATTGGAAAAAGCAAAAGAGCAAAAGGAATATATATTTTTGCTGGAATTTCTGGTGGTTATGGTGCTGGTACTAAGAAACAAATTGGTTTGGGTTGGTTAGAACAATTAGAACAAATTAATCCTGATGTTATTTCTATTTTAAAAACAAAAGCAAAAGAACTTACAGAAGATATGGAAAAAGATTTCGTTAAACAAGAATTACTAAATTCTATTCAAAATCAAAAAATTACAGTTAATTCAATTAACTATGGAATAGAAGTTATTTATAAATTTATAGACAAACTACAAATCTTTGAATCGATATCAAAAACCAAGCATAAGGATTTAAAATCAATTTTAGAATATTGCATTGCTTCTAGAATAATTAATTCAAATAGTATCATTAGAAATTTTGAAATTAAAGATAACTTTATTAATACAATAAAATCACAAAAAGATGCATTTTATTCTCTTTTAGATGTATTAGTAGAAAATGAAAAAGGTATTTTAAAGAACTTAAACAATAAATTAAGTAAAATTACTAACAGAGAAATTGAACTTGTTTTCTTTGATTCGTCAACTGTTTATTTTGAAACTTTTCAAAGAGATGGATTGAGATTTCCTGGTTATTCAAAAGACGGAAAATTTAAAGAAGACCAAGTTGTTTTGGGTATGGCAACTGATATTAATGGAATACCAATTCATATGAAATTATTCAAAGGAAATACAGCAGATCCAAATACTTTTATCCCTTTTATTTTAGACTTAAAACAAACTTATCAAATTAATAACATAACCATTATTTCTGATAAAGGTATGTCCACAAATAGAAATATTCGTTTTTTAGAAGATTTAGGTATAAATTTTATTATTTCATATAGAGCAAAGTCAGGAAGCGCTGAATTTAAGAACTATATTTTAGATCAAAACGGTTATGTTGGTAATTCTGAATTTAGATATAAAGAAATTGAATATAAGTCATTATGAAACAACAAAAGATTTAACGGAAAAACTAGAAGAAGAATTATTACTTATTCAAAATTAAGAGCAATTAAAGATAGAGAAGATCGCAAAATACTCATAAATAATTTTGAGAAAAGACAAAATAAAGACGGAATTGTTAGAGGTGAACAAATGTTTGCTTCAAAGAAATATAAGTTTTTTAAACAAATAGGCCGTAGTGATTTTGAACTAAATTGTGAAAAAGTCTTAGAAGATAAAAAGTTCGATGGTATCTATGTATATGAAACAAATAGAACTGATTTAACACCACAAGAAGTAGTTCAAATTTACCAAAACCAATGAAGAATTGAAGAAAATTTTGATAGCGTAGAAAATAAGAGAGTAAAAAACCACAAGCTAAGTGCTTGTGGTTTTTTGTTTTTGTAAAGGATTAAAAAAAACTTCTTGCGAAGTTTCCAGACGATTAATCCTTAAAACCAGGACGAAATTATTATACATTATTTCGTCCGTGATTGAAAAAAAATTAGGAGAAATAATGAGTAAATTAAGTGAATTGAAATTGAAGGAAGAAGAATTTGAAAATTTAAATTTAAATTTGAAAAATGTTTTTGAGAAGTCTGAGAGGTTGTTAAGTTTGAAGATTGATCAAATAAACGAGATTAAAGAAAGACATGAGAGAGAAATTGATGATCTGTTTGCTTTAGCATGAATTGATGATCAAGAAATTAATGAAGATAGTTTTTGCTTTAGAAAGCAAATTGCTTTTGATAATGGAAATTTAATTCATGGTGATTGAAATTTTAAGAAAGTAAGAGATTATCTTTTTGATAGTAGTTTTAAATTAAC